>JAIXPD010000009.1 GCA_027486405.1 Azospirillum sp.
CGGCCCCCCTCCTGACGGGATGCGGGAGGCCATTGGAGTCAAAAATCCGTGCAATCCATCCTTTTGTCCGTGAAATCCGTGTCTATCCTTGCTTGCGTGACGATGACCGCTCGCTCAAGCGATTGCCCGGCACCCGCACCGCAAGGCTTGACCTTCGGCCATTCGCGTCGATCTTCTGCCCACACGATCAACCCAACGGACCACCACACCATGCCCTACACCTCGTTGCGTGATTTCATCGACCGGTTGGAAAAGGCCGGGCGGCTGGTGGTGGTGAAGGAGCCGGTGTCCAGCGTGCTGGAAATGACCGAGATCCAAACCCGGCTGCTGGCGGAAAACGGCCCGGCGGTGCTGTTCGAAAACGTCATCAAGGCCGACGGGACCCGGTCGGAGATGCCGGTGCTGGTCAATCTGTTCGGCACGGTGGAGCGCGTCGCCTGGGGCATGGACCGCGAGCCGCACCAGCTCCGCGCCGTCGGCGAAACGCTGGCCTTCCTGAAACAGCCCGAACCGCCCGGCGGCTTCCGCGAGGCGCTGGAGCTGATTCCGCTGGCCAAGACCGTGCTGTCGATGAAGCCGAAGACCGTCGGCTCCGCCCCCTGTCAGGAGGTGGTGTTGACCGGCGACCAGATCGATCTGGGCCGCCTGCCGGTGCAAAGCTGCTGGCCGGGCGAACCGGCCCCGCTCATCACCTGGCCGCTGGTGGTGACGAAGGGACCGACCGGCAAGCGCGAGGACGATTTCAACCTCGGCATCTACCGCATGCAGGTGCTGGGCAAGAACAAGACGATCATGCGCTGGCTGAAGCATCGCGGCGGGGCGCAGCATCATCACCGCTGGGCCGCCCACCAGAACAAGCAGGGCGGCAAACGCGATCCCCTGCCCTGCGCCGTCGTGCTGGGGGCCGATCCGGGAACCATCCTGGCCGCCGTCACCCCGGTCCCCGACACCCTGTCGGAATACCAGTTCGCCGGGCTGCTGCGCGGCAAAAAGGTCGAGCTGGTCGATTGCAAGACCATCCCGCTGAAGGTCCCGGCCCAGGCCGAAATCGTGTTGGAGGGCCATGTCAGCCTGGACGAGCACGCCGACGAGGGGCCGTATGGCGACCACACCGGCTATTACAACTCGGTCGAATCCTTCCCGGTTTTCACCGTCACCGCGATGACGATGCGCCGCAACCCGATCTACCTCTCCACCTTCACCGGCCGCCCGCCCGATGAACCGTCGGTGCTGGGGGAGGCGTTGAACGAGGTGTTCATCCCGCTGCTGATCCAGCAATTCCCGGAAATCGTCGATTTCTGGCTGCCGCCGGAAGGCTGCTCCTACCGCATCGCCGTGGTCAGCATGAAGAAGGCCTACCCCGGCCACGCCAAGCGGGTGATGATGGGCGTCTGGTCCTTCCTGCGCCAGTTCATGTACACCAAATGGGTCATCGTGGTGGACGACGACATCGACGCGCGGAACTGGAAGGACGTGATGTGGGCGATGTCAACCCGCATGGATCCGGCGCGCGACATCACGGTGATCGAGGGCACGCCCATCGACTATCTCGACTTCGCCAGCCCCGAATCGGGCCTGGGCGGCAAGGTCGGGCTGGACGCCACCAACAAATGGCCGCCGGAAACCAAACGCGAATGGGGCGAGAAGATCCGCATGGACCAGGGCATGGTCGATCAGGTCAGCCGCAAATGGGACCTCTACGGTCTGCCCGGCAGCGGTCGGCCGATCTGGAAGTGACGGCGCGCTGACGGTGACGGCGCTTCGGAAGCAACAGCGGAACGGCGGTGGGATCACCCGATCGATTGTTGTCGTATCAGCAACGTGACGTCCTGATAATCGGTGATTATCGCGTGAGGAGAAACGCGTAATCTCCTTTTCAGACGAACCGCCCGCCACCGGGCCTGAACGACGACCGACCGAGACGAGGGAGATCACGACCATGACCACCGCCGCCGCCCAGAGCGCCATCAACCCCACCATCGACGCCCGCACCGCCCCCTACGCCGCGCTGATCCTGCGCGTCGCCCTGGGTGCCCTGTTCCTCGCCCACGGTTTCCTGCTGAAGGTGCTGACCTTCGGCGTGGCCGGGACCGTCGGTTACTTCGAAAGCATCGGCTATCCCGGTTTCTTCGCCTATCTGGTCATTCTGGGCGAGGTCGGCGGCGGGCTGCTGCTGATCGCCGGGGTGTTCACCCGCTGGATCGCGCTGGCCCTGCTGCCGATCATGATCGGCGCGACGCTCCAGCACATCGGCAACGGCTGGATGTTCGCCTCCCCCAACGGCGGTTGGGAATTCCCCGCCGTCTGGACGGTTCTGCTGGCGGTGCAAGCGCTGCTGGGCAACGGGGCCTTCGCCCTGACGATCCCGGCGCTGGACGGGGTGGCGCAACGGCAGGCCGCGTGATCGCACAGCCAACCCGGCACCACACCACCGGCAGGACGGCGGCCAGCGCTCTGGCCGTCGTCCTGCCATGCGTCTCCCCCCTTCCTGGTTCCGTGCCCCTTCCCGGTTCCGTACAGACCTCCCATTTGCTAGACAAGAGAAAGACCAACCGGAGAACCCGATGCCTGCCAGCCCGAACGACCAGCCGGAGATCCTCAATCTGCTGGGCGACCTGATCGCCAAGGCGCGCGCCGCCGGGGCGGACGCCGCCGACGCCGTGCTGTTCGACAGCGCGTCGGTGTCCCTCAGCCAGCGCCTGGGCGAAACGGAAAAGCTGGAACGCTCCGAATCGGGCGACCTTGGCTTGCGCGTGTTCGTCGGCAAGCGTCAGGCCATCGTCTCGTCCTCCGACCGCAGCGCCGGGGCGCTGGCCGAACTGGTCGAGCGCGCCGTCGCCATGGCCCGCGTGGTCCCGGAGGATTCCTTCGCCGGGCTGGCCGACCCCGACCAGATCGCCCGCGACTATCCGGCCATGGATCGGTTGGATTTGCTCGACCCGGTCGAACCGGCGCTGGAGATCCTGATCGAACGCGCCCGCCAGGCCGAGGAATCGGCGATGGCGGTGGCCGGTGTCACCAATTCCGAAGGGGCCGATGCGGGGTGGAGCCGCTCCACCGTCGCCATCGCCGCTTCCAACGGCTTTGCCGGAACCTACGCGGTGTCGCGGCAATCGCTGTCGGTGTCGGTGCTGGCCGGGACCGGCACGGGGATGGAGCGGGATTACGATTACGACAGCAAGATTTACGGGGCCGACCTGCGCGACGCCGGCGCCATCGGGCGCGAGGCCGGGGAACGCGCGGTGCGCCGCCTGAACCCGCGCCGGATGAAAAGCGGCCGCCTGCCGGTGGTGTTCGACCCACGCGTGTCGCGCGGCCTGCTCGGCCATCTGACCGGGGCGATCAGCGGCCCCAGCATCGCGCGCGGCACCAGCTTCCTGAAAGACAAGCTGGGGGAACGCATCTTCCCCGAAGGCATCACCGTCATCGACGATCCCCATGTGGCGCGCGGCCTGCGCTCCCGCCCCTTCGACGCCGAGGGGGTGGCGGTGCGCAAACACACGCTGATCGAGGATGGGCGGTTGACCACCTGGCTGCTCGATCTGCGCTCCGCCCGCCAACTGGGGCTGACCACCACCGGCCACGCCTCGCGCGGGACCTCCGGCCCGCCCGGCCCGTCCCCGGCCAACGTCTACATGGTGGGCGGGAAGCGCAGCCCGGCGGAGCTGATCGCCGACATCCAGGAAGGCTTCTACGTCACCGACCTGATGGGTATGGGCGTCAACGGCGTGACCGGCGATTACAGCCGGGGGGCGGGCGGCTTCTGGATCGAAAACGGCGTCATCACCCACCCGGTCAACGAAATGACCATCGCTGGCAACCTGAAGGACATGTTCCTGAATCTGGAGGCCGCGAACGACCTGGAGATGCGCTTCGGCATGGACGCGCCGACCCTGCGCATCGAAGGGATGATGATCGCCGGGCTGTAACGCCGGAAACCGAACGGGGCGTTTTCATCATCGCCCCGTTCGGAACGGTCTTTACCCCGCCTGCACCGGCCCTACCAAAACCGGCCCGACCAGCACGGGCAGCGTCCAACCGGCCAGCGCGATGTCCACCGGCAGGCGGGCGGCAACGTCGCCGTCGCCCTGCACGGCGTCGCCCTCCGGCCCGTCGATGCGCAGGGCGCGCGCCGGGACGACGCGGTAGTCCGGGAAGCGGTGCAGCCGCCCGGCGGTGACACCCCAGACATAGCGCAGGGCGTTCCAGCGCCCGCCGCGCGGAAACAGGCACAGCTGCAACTGCGGGTCGGTCAGCCGGGCGTCGGGCGCGCAGACGAAGCGCCCGCCGTAGAAATGCCCCTTGGCCGCGATCACCGCCGCCACCTCCTCCACCGGGCCGCCGTCGATGCGGACGCGGTAGCGGTGATCGGGCCGCAACACCAGTTGCTTGAGGGTTTCGACGACGTAGGCCCCCTTGCCGATCCGCCGCTTCAAGCGGGTGTCCACGCGCTCCACCACCCGCGCGTCCAACCCGACCCCGGCCATCATCGAAAACACCCGGCCGTTGGCGACCGCCGGGTGAATCCGCGTCAGCCGCCCGGCGGCCAGCACACGGGCCACCCCGTCGGCGTCGGTCGGCAAGCCCAGCTCCGCCGCCAGCACGTTGGCGGTCCCCATCGGCACGATGCCCAACGGGACCGGAACCCCCGCCGCCGCGTGGTCGGCCAGCCCGTTGATGACCTCGTTGATCGTCCCGTCGCCGCCCGCCGCCACCACGGCGTCCACCGCGCCGGGGATCACCGCGCGGGCAAAGGATTCCGCATCGCCCCGCCCGCCGGTGGCCTGAACGCGCACCTGGATGCCGTGCCGCTCCTCCAACCGTTGGACCACCGCCCGCAACCGCCGCGCCTTGCGCCCACCCGCCACCGGGTTGTGAATGACCAGCAGGCGACGGATCGCCGTGGTTGTCTGGTCCGTGACGCCCGCCGCGCCGTCCGTCCGTGAAGGGGAGTCCAACACCGATTCGCTCCTGTCGACCGGCGGCCCGACCGCCGTGTGTTGCGGATTGATGACTGCATCACGACAAAGATGTTTCAATAAAAATTCATCATCGTGACTGAGACACAGCAATCATCGAATGTGTAAGTGCGATCTATCCCGCTCATTGTCAAGCAATGCGGATGAGACTATACGGGTTTTGATTTGAACGGCCTTTGTCATGACGACGATGGAGCGGGCGATGGACGCCACACCGGCGGTGAAACGGTACCGCAGCATCTTCATTTCCGACGTTCATCTGGGAACGCGGGGGTGTAAGGCCGACTATCTCCTGGATTTTCTCAAGCACAACGAATCGGATCATCTGTTCCTGGTCGGCGACATTGTGGACGGCTGGCGGCTGAAAAAGGGCTGGTACTGGCCGCAGACGCACAACGACGTCGTGCAGAAGATCCTGCGCCGGGCGCGCAAGGGCGATCAGGTCTATTACGTGCCCGGCAACCACGACGAGGCGGCGCGCGATTACTGCGGCCTGCAATTCGGCGGCGTCCATGTGGTGGACGAATGGATCCACACCACCGCCGACGGCCGCCGCCTGCTGGTGATCCACGGCGACCAGTTCGACGCGGTGGTGCGCTACGCCAAATGGCTCGCCCTGCTGGGGGACCACGCCTATGTCGTGCTGCTGCAACTGAACACGGTGTTCAACTGGGCGCGGCGCAAGCTGGGGTTCCGCTATTGGTCGCTGTCGGCCTACCTGAAGCACAAGGCGAAAACAGCGGTCGAATTCATCGGCAAATTCGAAGAGGCGCTGGGCGACGAGGCCCGCCGCCGCAAGGTGGACGGCGTCGTCTGCGGCCACATCCACACCGCCGAGATCCGCGACATGGAAGGGATCCTCTATTGCAACGACGGCGACTGGGTCGAATCCTGCACCGCTTTGGTCGAGCACGACAACGGCGTGTTGGAGATCATCCACTGGGCGGAAGCCATGGCGCAACGCACAGCGGTGAAGGCGGCGGCGTGAACATCCTTATCATCAGCGACGCCTGGCACCCGCAGGTGAACGGCGTCGTCCGCACCATCACCACCGTGCGCGGCGAGTTGGAGGCCATGGGCCACACGGTGGAGGTGATCGGCCCCGACCGTTTCCGCACCCTGCCGATGCCCTCCTACCCCGAAATCCGCTTGGCCATCGGGGCGAAACGGTCGCTGTGGCGGATGATCGAGGCGTTGCGGCCCGACTGCATCCACATCGCCACCGAAGGGCCGTTGGGCTTTGCCGCGCGCGCCTATTGCCTGAAGCATGGCAAGCCCTTCACCACCGCCTACCACACCCGTTTTCCGGAATATGTGCGCGACCGCGCGCCGATTCCGCTGGTGCTGTCCTACGCGGTGGTCCGGCGCTTCCACAAGCCATCCTCGGCGGTGATGGTGGCGACCCAGACGATCGAAGACGCGCTGGTCGGGCGCGGCTTCGCCAACATCAAACGCTGGACACGCGGTGTGGACACCGAGCTGTTCCGCCCGCGCGACAAGGGCTTTCTCGACCTGCCGCGCCCGGTGTCGCTGTATGTCGGGCGGGTGGCGGTGGAAAAGAACCTGGAGGATTTCCTCAAGCTCGATTTGCCGGGAACCAAGGTGGTGGTCGGCGACGGCCCGGCGCGCGAGGAGTTGCAGCGCAAATACCCCAACGTCCATTGGGCCGGGGCCAAGCATGGCGAGGATCTGGCCCGCCATTACGCCGCCGCCGACGTGTTCGTCTTCCCCTCGCGCACCGACACCTTCGGGCTGGTGCTGTTGGAGGCTCTGGCCTCCGGCGTTCCCGTCGCCGCCTACCCGGTGCCGGGGCCGCTGGACGTGGTCAACGGATCGGGTGCCGGCGTGCTGGACGAGGATCTGAAGCGCGCCGTCGAAGGGGCGCTGACCATCCCCGCCGACACATGCCGCGACTACGCGCTGGGCTATTCCTGGCGCCGCTCGGCGGAACAGTTCCTGTCCAACCTCCGGCCGTTTTCCTAAGACCGGGTCGGCGCGCCAGAGCAATCGCTTGAACGAGCGATCACTTGAACGAGCAATCACTGCCACGCAAGCAAGAATGGACACGGATTTCACGGACAAAATGAGGGATTGCACGGATTTTCGACCCCAATCGAATCCCGCTTCCCGTCATGAGGTTTGCGCCCGATCAGAAACAGGATGGCTCTGAGGGGCGTTCCGTGAAATCTGTGAAAATCCGTGGAATCCGTGGCAAATCTTATTCCGGCGCGGGCGCACGACGTTTCAAGCGATTGCCACGCTGCGGCACTCAGAGCAACGAACTCAGGTTGACGGCATCTTCGGGAGCCATACCCATCCCTTCTCCCCTCTGGGGAGAAGGTTAGGATGAGGGGGTGCCGAAGGCACACCACGCTTGCCCTGCCGGAACTTTTCTCCGCCCTGACGGGCGTAACGCCCCCAGGGCAATCGGGTGAAGGCTTAAAATTCCTCTATTAGGACATTCGTCATCCCAGCGAAGGCGGGGAACCAGAGTTCGCAGAGTGGCTCTGACGGGAAAGCCTGGATCCCCGCCTTCGCGGGGATGACGGTAAATTCTTCGTATAGGTTTATAACCCTTCAAGCGATTGCCCTAGTAACGCCCCCTCACCCAACCCTCTCCCCAGCGGGGAGAGGGCTTTGTCGCCACAGATCCCGCCTCGCATGAACCTGACTTCGTTGCCACGCTGCGGCACCAGGGCAATCGCTTGAAGCCTTGGGCACCCGACCAGAACAAGAATGGACACGGATTCCACGGATTTTTTCACGGATTTC
>JAIXPD010000082.1 GCA_027486405.1 Azospirillum sp.
CGAAGAATTTACCGTCATCCCCGCGAAGGCGGGGATCCAGGCTTTCCCGTCAGAGCCACTCTGCGAACTCTGGATCCCCGCCTTCGCGGGGATGACGAATGTCCTAATAGAGGAATTTTAAGCCTTCACCCGATTGCCCTGTGTCGCACCGGTGTCGCACTGGACGCGCCCGCCGGTCCGTGCGACAAATCCGCTGACGCAACAATCCGCAAACCAACACGGTTGCCCACCCCCAACGCCGACCCCAACGGTGGCCATGACCCGGATCCTGATCGCCGACGACCATCCCATGGTGCGCGACGCCCTGCGCAACGCCGTGCTCTATTCCTGCCAGGCCAGCACGGTGGAGGAGGCCGACAGCCTGGACGGGGTGATGGCGGCGCTGGACCGCCAGGACGGCGATGTCGATCTTGTCCTGCTCGACGTCAACATGCCGGGGATGAACGGGTTGAACGGGCTGCGCGCGCTGCGCCAGCGGTTCCCAGCCACCCCCGTCGTGATGGTCTCCGCGCATGAGGAACGGCGGCTGGTGCGCGAGGCGATCGACAGCGGGGCGGTGGGCTTCATTCCCAAATCCACCCCGCGCGACGTCATCGCCGCCGCCCTGCGGCAGGTGTTGAACGGCGACATCTATCTGCCCCCCTTCAGCGAGACCGAACAGGCGCAAGAAGCCGTCGAAGACGCGGAAACCGCCGACATCGCCCGCCGCATCGCCACCCTGACCGCCCAGCAACTGCGCGTGCTGGAACTGGTGGGGACCGGCAAGCTGAACAAGGAAATCGCCTTCGACCTTGGCATCACCGAAACCACGGTGAAGGCGCACGTCTCAGCGATCCTGCAAAAGCTGAAGGTCTACAGCCGCACCCAGGCGGTGGTCATCGCCAACCGGGTGTTGGCCGACAAACGCTGACCCGCCCCGCCCGGACCGGCCCCACCAGGCGATGCGCCCCCTTCAGGCGAAACGCTTGGCCCCGGCCACGCACAGCACCACCAGGGCGGTGACGGCGATCATGCTCCAGGCCACCGGCTCGCCCAGCAGCAGTCCGGCCAGCGCCAGCCCGAAAAAGGGTTGGAGCAACTGCAATTGCCCGACCCGCGCGATGCCGCCCAGCGCCAGGCCGCGATACCAGAACACGAAGCCGATCATCATGCTGAAGACGGAGACATAGGCCAACCCGGCCCAGGCCGCCCCGTCCACGGCACCCCACCCGACGGGCATCGTCGCCAGCGCCAGCGCCGCCATCACCGGAAAGGCCAGCGCCAGCGCCCAGGAAATCACCTGCCAACCGCCCAGCCGCCGCGACAGCGCCGCCCCTTCGGCGTAACCCAGGCCACAGACGGTGATCGCCAGCAGCATCAGGCCATCGCCCGCCAGCGTCCCGCCGCCGGATTGGCTGAGGGCGAAACCGGCCACCGACAGGCTGCCCAGCAGCGAGAAGACCCAGAACACCGGCTTGGGCCGCTCGCCGCCGCGCAGCACCCCGAACAGGGCGGTGGCCAGCGGCAGCAGGCCGATGAACACCACCGAATGAGCCGACGTCACCTGTTGCAGCGCCAGCGCGGTCAGCAGCGGAAAGCCGACGACGACGCCCAACGCCACCACGGCGAGCGGCAGGAGATCGCCACGCTGCGGGCGGCTTTGCCGCAACAGCGCCAGCAGCGCAGCCCCGATCAGGGCGGCGATCACCGCGCGGGCCGAGGTCAGAAACAGCGGCGAGAAGCCACCCACCGCCACCCGCGTCGCGGGCAGCGAACCGCTGAAAATGACCACGCCGCACAACCCGCTCCACCACCCATCCATCCGCGCCTGCATCGCACCCTCTCGTCAGAACCACCATGATCGGAGGACGACGCTACCCCGTTTCGTGCTGGCGCAACCAGGGACAGAGCCATACAATCATGCCGAACTGTGTGGGTTCGGATGTCCATACGGTTGACACCGATGCGGGGACGATGGGGCGATGAACGACACGGCGAACACCCGCACCGGCGCGGTGATGGCGGCGATCCGCCGGAAAATGACCAGCCGCGCCCTGGTCCCGGGGGACAAGCTGCCCTCGATCCGGCGCTTTGCCGAAACCATGGGGGTCTCACCCTCCACCGTGGTCGAGGCCTATGACCGGTTGGCCGCCGACGGCGTGATCCGCGCCCGTCCGGGATCGGGCTTTTACGTGTCGGGCAGCCTGCCGCCGCTGGCGGTGGCGCAGGTCGGGCCGCGCCTGGACCGCGCGGTCGATCCCTTTTGGGTGTCGCGCCAATCGCTGGAGGCCGGGCCGGACATGCTGAAGCCGGGTTGCGGCTGGCTGCCCGCCGATTGGATGCCGCAGGCCGCCATCCGCCGGGCGCTGCGCCGCCTGCCCCACGCCGATGATTCGACCCTGACCGACTACGCCAGCCCGCAAGGGTCGCCCGCGCTGCGCGCGCTGCTCGCCCGCCAATGCGCGCAGGATGGGCTGCCCGTTGGGCCGGATCAGGTGTTGCTGACCGGATCGGGCACGCAGGCGCTGGACCTGATCGGCCGCTTCCTGCTGCGCCCCGGCGACGTGGCGCTGGTGGATGATCCCTGCTACTTCAATTTCCAGGCGCTGTTGCGCGCCCACCAAATTCGCATCGTCAGCGTGCCGATGACGCCGGACGGCCCCGACCCGGTCCTGTTCGCCCAGGCGTTGGCCGACCACCGCCCCCGCGTCTACCTGACCAATTCGGCCCTGCACAACCCGACCGGGGCGACGCTGTCGCCGCAAACCGCCCATCGGGTGCTGACCCTGGCGGCGGCCCATGATCTGGTCATCGTCGAGGACGATATTTTCCGGGATTACGAGCCGACGCCCTCGCCCCGGCTGGCGGTGCTGGACGGGTTGGAGCGGGTGATCCGCGTCGGCAGCTTTTCCAAAACGCTGTCGGCCTCGATCCGCTGCGGCTCCATCATCGCGCGGCCCGATTGGATCGAGGCGCTGACCGATCTGCAAATCGCCACCAATTTCGGCGGCCCAAGCCCGCTGGCGACCGACCTCATCACCACGGCCCTGAGCGACGGCGGCCACCGCAAGCATCTCGACGGCCTGATCCGCCGCCTGAGCCGCGCCCGCCGCACCGCGCTCGACCGGTTGGACAGCCTGGGCGTCCAACCCTGGCTGGCCCCGCGCGGCGGCTTTTACCTGTGGTGCCGCCTGCCGGACGGCCAGGACGCGGCGGCGCTGGCCCGCGCGGCCTTGCGGGACTCGGTGATCTTCGCCCCCGGCAACGTGTTCAGCGTGGCGCAGACGGCGGGCGGCTTCATGCGCTTCAACGCCGCCCACATGACCGACCCGCGCGTGTTCGAGGTGCTGGCCCGCCTGCTGCGCGCCCCACCGGACACGCTCACGCCAGAAGATTGACCGCTGCGGTGGAGGCGCCCGCGTCGGTCGGAACCGCCGCCGAGGCGTCCGCCCCGGCCAGCGCGCCACCGGAACCATCCCCGGAATCGGCCACAGAACCATCGGAGGTGGAACCATCAGAAGCGGTACCATTGACGGCGGTCCCATCCAGCGCGCCCTTGGTGCCGTCGGCCAAAAGCGACGAGGCGTCCACCCGGCTGCCGAACGCGGCCTGACGCAGCGCGTTGACCTCCTTCTGCGCGCCGTCGATCATTTTTTCGTCCTGCTTGAAGCCCTCCTTGCGCTCCTTGCGCACGCGGTCGGACTCCTCCAACTCGTTGGCCATCTTGGCTTCGGTCAAGGCCCGCTTGGCCACCCGCAACACCGCCTCCACCCGGCGGCCAAAGGCGTCGGCCTCCTTGTAACGGGACATTTTCTGCGCGTTGTCGGTGATCAGGCTTTGCATCGCCGCGTGCGCGCTGGCCCGCTGGCCGCTGGGGATCAGGCCATCGCGCCCGGACAGGCCGGAGAGCATGCCATCAACCAGCCGCGACAGCTCCGGCGGCAACCCGTCCTCCTTGCGCTCCCCCGCCGCCTTGGCCTCCGGGTCGGCGGTGGGCGCACCGGATGGAACGGTGGGGGGCGGCGTCGCCGCCGCCGCTGGTGCTGCAACAGGGGGTATGGCGGGGACCGCAACGGGAACCGATTGGGCCGGGTTGGTGGCCTCCGGCGCGGCGGTTTCACCGCCACCACCGCCGACCCGCAGCGACAGGGTCAGGGTGGTTTGCTGAAAGGTCAGGGTGGTGACGGTGGTCGTGCGGGTGATCTCGGTCGTGCCGATGGCGGTCCCGGTTCCCGCAACGCCCATCTTGGCGGCTTCGGCCACACCGCTGGCGTATTCCTTGGCCGCACGCCCGGCCTCGCGCGCCAGGGTGGCGGCTTCCCGCGCCAATTGGGCCAGCTTGGCCGGGTCGCCGCGCATGGCGCGCATCATCCGCTTCAGGTCTTCGATCTTGCGTTCGACCTGCTCCAGCTTCTGTTCGGCCGCCGCCTTCGGCCCGCCGATGCGCCGCGCCTCCTCCAACGCGGATTGGGCGGTGGCGTGGTCGCGCTGCTGCTTGGGCGTCAGTTGGAAGGACCGCGCCGCCTGAGCCGCCTTGTCGGCCAACTGCCCCAGCGAATCCTTGGCGGTGATGTCCTTTTCCCAGGGCTTTTTGGCCTGCTGCAACCGGAACATGCCGTTTTGCGCATCCGAGAGAACGCTGAAGACGCCGCCCATGCCCGCCCCCCGATCAAAAACACCCCGATCATGGACGGAAAAGTTTAAGAGATCACCAACAGCGCTGAACCTTTGCGTGCGCCCGCCGCGTGCGGGCCGGGGTGCGTCATCCCGTCGCAGCCCTTGCCGCGCCTGGCCGCTGCCCGATGTTGTCGACCCAGACGGCGCGTGCATGGCTGGTTTGTATAACCAAGCGGAGCCGGAGGAGATTCCGACCCGTGGTTTTCCTTGACAATCCGACCGACTCCCCGCCTTATTCGGACTGTTTTTGTCCTGTATCCGATCCCCCCGCCGGGGCATCACGACGCAGGGCACAGACACACACCGCCGTCGCAACCACAGCGTTCGCAACCAGGGTCCCGCCGCCATGATCCGGCTGAGCAAGCTGACCGATTACGCCATCGTCGTGTTGAGCGAGATGGCCCGCCATGTCGGCGCGGTTCACACCGTCGCCCATCTGGCCGATCGCACCGGCGTGCCCGCCCCCACGGTGGCCAAGCTGATGAAGGCGCTGACCCCCGCCGGGTTGACGCTGTCGCAGCGCGGGGCCACGGGGGGTTATGCCCTGAGCCGACCGGCCAACGCAATCTCGATCGCGGAGATCATCACCGCGCTGGATGGCCCGATCGCGCTGACCGCCTGCGTGGACGGGGCCGACAGCCAATGCGGGGTTGAACGGCTCTGCCCGATGCGCGGCGGCTGGGAAAAGGTCAATTCCGCCATCCGTGGCGCGCTGGAACAGGTGACGCTGGCCGACATGATGGTCCCGGTTCTGTTCCCGCCCCCCGCCACCCCGTCCGTTGCGGCCCCCGCCCCGCAACCGGCGCTTGAAACGCTTTCTTGAAGAAGGACGAGGCACGCCATGGCCGCCCAACCGGAAACCATCGATCAGGTCCGCGCCGTTACGGAGCAGAAGTATAAGTACGGCTTCACGACCGACATCGAATCCGACGTTGCGCCCAAGGGGCTGAACGAAGACATCGTCCGCTTCATTTCCGCCAAGAAAAACGAACCGGAATGGCTGCTGGAATGGCGTTTGCGCGCCTACCGCGTCTGGCTGACGATGGAAGAGCCGGAATGGGCCGCCGTGCAATTCCCGCCCATCGATTACCAGGACGCGCATTACTACGCCGCCCCCAAACAGAAGGTCCGCCCGAAGTCGCTGGACGAGGTCGATCCCGAATTGCTGGCGACCTACGCCAAGCTCGGCATCCCCCTGCGCGAACAGGAAATCCTGGCGGGCGTGGAAGGATCGGAAAACAAAAGCCCGGCCATCGCGGTGGACGCGGTGTTCGACAGCGTGTCGGTCGCCACCACCTTCAAGGCCAAGCTGGAGGAGATGGGGATCATCTTCTGCGCCATTTCCGAAGCGGTGCAGAAGCATCCCGATCTGGTGAAAAAATATCTGGGATCGGTCGTTCCCTACACCGACAATTATTACGCCACGCTGAATTGCGCGGTCTTCACCGACGGCAGTTTCGTCTACATCCCCAAGGGCGTGCGCTGCCCGATGGAGCTGTCGACCTATTTCCGCATCAACCAGGCCAACACCGGCCAGTTTGAACGCACCCTCATCATCGCCGACGAAGGGTCCTACGTCAGCTATCTGGAGGGCTGCACCGCCCCGCAGCGCGACGAGAACCAGTTGCACGCCGCCGTCGTCGAGCTGGTGGCGCTGGACGACGCGACGATCAAATACTCGACCGTGCAGAACTGGTATCCGGGCAACGCCGAGGGTGTGGGCGGCATCTACAATTTCGTGACCAAGCGCGGGGCCTGCCGGGGCAAGAACTCCAAAATCTCCTGGACCCAGGTGGAAACCGGGTCGGCGATCACCTGGAAATACCCGAGCTGCATCCTGCAAGGCGACAATTCGGTGGGCGAATTCTACTCGGTCGCCATCACCAACAACCGCCAGCAGGCCGACACCGGCACCAAGATGATCCACATCGGCAAGAACACCCGCAGCACCATCGTGTCGAAGGGCATTTCGGCGGGCAAGGCGCAGCAGACCTATCGCGGTCTGGTCAAGATCCTGCCCAAGGCCGAGGGTGCCCGCAACCACACCCAGTGCGACAGCCTGCTGATCGGCGACCAGTGCGGGGCGCACACCGTGCCCTACATCGAAAGCCGCAACCGCTCCGCCCGCATCGAGCATGAGGCGACGACGGCCAAGATCAGCGACGACCAGCTTTTCTACTGCCGCCAGCGCGGCATTTCCGAAGAGGACGCGGTGTCGCTGATCGTCAACGGCTTCTGCAAGGAGGTCCTGAAGGAACTCCCCATGGAATTCGCGGTGGAAGCGCAAAAGCTGGTCGGCATCAGCCTGGAAGGCAGCGTCGGGTAAACGGCAACGACAATCCCCTCTCTCCGTCAAACTGGCAGGCTTACACATCGTCTAACAAGACAAGCGATTGGAAGAAAATGGCTTTAACCGTCATCCCCGCGAAGGCGGGGATCCAGAGTTCGCAAGGAATCACATATGTTGAAGTCTGGATCCCCGCCTTCGCGGGGATGACAAGAGCCAAAACCACTCCGCTTCAATGTTTTGCCAAATGGCTCAGCGTGTGAATCCGTTTGGTACGCTGTGGAAAAGGATAGGTTGAGGAGCACGGGATGGAGAAGAGTTTCTTCGTTTACATCCTGGCGAGCCGCACCAAGGGGACCTTGTATGTTGGCGTCACATCGAACTTGGCACGCCGGATGATGGAGCATCGCGATGGCGTCATTCCAGGTTTCACGGATCAGTATGGCGTCAAACGTCTGGTTTATGTTGAGGAGCATGACACCGCTGAATACGCCATCACACGCGAGAAGCGGTTGAAGAGATGGAACCGGGACTGGAAGATCCGATTGATTGAGGAGCAGAACCCCGATTGGTCGGATCTCTACGACCGAATGAACGCGTAACAAACCCGTCATCCCCGCGAAGGCAGGGATCCAGACGATGAAAGACGAACCTTATGGGACAGCCCGGATCCCCGCCTTCGCGGGGATGACGGTTGCTTCAAAGGGCAGGATAAACGGTCGGAAGAAGGCGGTCGCACCCCGGCAAGCGTGGCGCGCGGCGTGAGAACAAGGACAGAGCACACCATGATCGAAATCAAGAACCTGCACGCCAAGGTCGATGGCAAGGACATCCTGAAGGGCGTCGATCTCACGATCCGCCCTGGTGAGGTTCACGCCATCATGGGGCCGAACGGTGCCGGCAAAAGCACCCTGTCCTATGTGCTGGCCGGGCGCGACGGGTATGAGGTGACGGACGGCTCCGTCACCTATTACGGCAAGGATCTGCTGGCGATGGAGCCGGAGGAGCGCGCCGCCGAGGGCGTGTTCCTGGCCTTCCAATACCCGGTGGAAATCCCCGGCGTGGCCAACACCACCTTTCTGAAGACGGCGATCAACGCCATCCGCAAGCATCGCGGCGAAAAGGAACTGGACGCGATGCAGTTCCTGAAGCTGCTGCGCGAAAAGACCAAGGCGCTGGGCATGTCCGACGAGATGCTGAAGCGCGCGGTCAATGTCGGCTTTTCCGGCGGCGAGAAGAAGCGGAACGAGACGCTGCAAATGGCGGTTCTGGAGCCGAAATTCGCCATCCTCGACGAAACCGACAGCGGCCTGGACATCGACGCGCTGAAGATCGTGGCCGAGGGCGTCAACGCCCTGCGGTCGCCGGAACGCTCCATGCTGGTCATCACCCATTACCAACGCCTGTTGGACTACATCGTGCCCGATTACGTCCATGTGCTGGCGGCGGGCCGCGTCGTGAAGTCCGGCGGCAAGGATCTGGCGCTGGAGCTGGAAAAGAACGGCTACCGCGATTTCGGCGTGGACGAGGCGGCCTGATGACGACCTCCCTCTTCTCCACGCGCGGGGCCGATCCGACCACCGCCCCCGCCTTCCTCGCCCCGCTGGAGGGCCGTGACGCCGCGCTTGATGGCTCCGCCCTGCCGGTGGTGGCCGATCTGCGCGCCCGTGGACGCGCCCGCTTCGCGGCGGTCGGCCTGCCGACGGTGAAGAACGAGGCGTGGCGCTACACCAACCTGCGCGAACTGGCCAAGCAGACCATCGGTCCGGTCGGGGACAGCGCCGCCACCCCGGTGGATCGCCTGCCGACCGTGCGCCGCGATGGGGCCGGTCCGCGTCTGGTCTTCGTCGATGGCCGGTTCCGCGCCGATCTGTCGACGATTCAGGGCCTGCCCACGGGCGTGCTGCTGACCGATTTCGCCAGCGCCTGCCGCGATCACGCCGATCTCGTCGCCGCCCATCTGGGCCGTCTGGCCAGCGCCGACGACCGTCCGCTGGTGGCGCTGAACAGCGCCGATCTGACCGACGGCGTGGTGCTGCGGGTGGGCGCCGGGGTTGCGGTCGCCGACCCGATCGAGCTGGTCTATGTCACCGTCGGGCGGGAGGGTGTGACCGCGTCCAGCCACCCGCGCGCCCTGATCGTGCTGGAAACCGGCGCGCGCGCCGTGCTGGTCGAACACCACATCAGCCAGGGCGGGGCGGCGGTGCTGTCCAACCACGTCGCCGAAATCACCATCGGCGAAGGGGCCACCCTGCACCATTGCAAGGTCCAGCGCGAGAACGACGCCACCTTCCACCTGTCGCACATCGCGGCCAGCGTGGCGACCAATGGCGTCTACGACAACTTCATCCTGACGCTCGGCGCGCGGCTGTCGCGCAACGAGGTGGTCAGCGCGCTGGACGGGCGCGACGCCCGCACCCACGTCAGCGGCGGTTACATGGTGCGCGGCCACCAGCACGCCGACATCTCCACCATCATCGACCACGCCCAGCCCAACGGGACCAGCCGCGAGGTCTACAAGGGTGTGATCGACGACCACGGCCGCGCCGCCTTCCAGGGCAAGATCATCGTCCGCCCGCATGCCCAGAAGACCGACGGCCACCAGTTGAACCGCGCCCTGCTGCTGTCCGACAGCGCCGAGATCGACGCCAAGCCGGAGCTGCAAATCTTCGCCGACGATGTGAAGTGCAGCCACGGTTGCACGGTGGGCGAGTTGGACGACGATGCGTTGTTCTATCTGCGCGCCCGTGGCATCGACAAGGAGACGGCGCGCGGTCTGCTGATCGGCGCGTTCCTGGCCGATGTGCTGGATGAAATCGCCGAGACCACGGTTCGCGACGCCTTCCAGGGCTGCATCGCCGGGTGGCTGGAGGAACAACGCTGATGCCCAACGCCGACGCCATCCTGTCCCCAGCCCTGGACGTTCTGCGCGTCCGCGAGGATTTCCCGATCCTCTCCCGCAGCGTCCACGCCAGGAAGGGAAAGCCCGGAAAGCCGCTGGTCTATCTCGACAGCGGGGCCTCCGCCCAGAAGCCGCGTCAGGTCATCCAGGCGATGACCCGCTTTCTGGAGGAGGATTACTCCAACATCCATCGCGGCGTGCATTTCCTGTCGCAAACCGCGACCGACCAGTTCGAGGCGGTGCGGATCAAGGTGGCGCGCTTCATCAACGCCCCCAGCGACCGTTGCATCGTCTTCACCCGCAGCTCGACCGAGGCGATCAACCTTGTGGCGGCCAGCTATGGCCGGACCTTCCTGAACGAAGGCGACGAGGTGATCCTGTCGATCATGGAGCATCACGCGAACATCGTTCCGTGGCAGCTCCTTCAGGCGGAAAAAAAGATCGTCATCAAGGTCGTGCCCTGCGACGACGACGGCGTGCTCGACCTCGACGCCTATCGGGATCTGCTGTCCGACCGCACCAAGCTGGTGGCGATCACCCACTGCTCCAACGTGCTCGGCACCGTCACCCCGGCCAAGACCATCGCGGCGCTGGCGCATGAACGCGGCGTGCCGGTGCTGTTCGACGGCAGCCAGGCGGTGGTTCACGGCCCGGTGGACGTGCAGGACATCGACGCCGATTTCTACGTCTTCACCGCGCACAAGCTCTATGGCCCGACCGGGCTGGGCGTGCTGTACGGCAAATACGATCTGCTCAAGCGCATGCCCCCCTACCAGGGCGGCGGCGACATGATCGAGTCCGTCAGCTTCGCCGGAACCACCTTCAAGCCGCCGCCCTCGCGGTTCGAGGCCGGAACCCCGCCGATCACCGAGGTGATCGGGCTGGGGGCCGCCATCGACTACATCGAATCGCTGGGGCGCGAGGCCATCGCCGCGCACGAACATGATCTGCTGCAATACGCCACGCAGCAGCTTTCGCAAGTGTCGGGCCTGCGCATCATCGGGACCGCGCCGGGCAAGGGGCCGAT
This sequence comes from Azospirillum sp., assembly GCA_027486405.1. Taxonomy (GTDB): domain Bacteria; phylum Pseudomonadota; class Alphaproteobacteria; order Azospirillales; family Azospirillaceae; genus Azospirillum. The sequence continues at coordinate 10,873 of JAIXPD010000082.1, forward strand.
CATCTCCTTCGCGCTGGATGGCGTGCACCCGCACGATGTCGGGACCATCGTCGATCAGTATGGCGTAGCGGTGCGGGTCGGTCGCCATTGCGCCGAACCGTTGGCCGAGCGTTTCGAGGTCGGCCCGACGGTGCGCGCCTCCTTCGGCCTGTACAACACCCGTGCGGAGGCCGACGCGCTCGTCGAATCGCTCCTCGCGGTCAAGGAGTTCTTCGGAGCATGATGGACGATCTGCGCGAGCTGTATCAGGAAGTCATCCTGGATCACGGCAAGAATCCCCGCAACTTCCGCCATCCCGACGACTCCAACCGTCAGGCCAAGGGCGAGAACCCGATGTGCGGCGACCGTTTCATGGTCTATCTGACCGTGAAGGACGGCGTGATCGAGGATGTGGCCTTCCAGGGGCGCGGCTGCGCCATCTCCACCGCCAGCGCGTCGATGATGACGGAGCTGGTGCGCGGCAAGACGGCGGCGGAGGCCGAAACCCTGTTCGCCACCTTCCACGATCTGTGCACCAAGGACGACGACGAGCAGGGCGACCACGGCCCGGTGGACGAGGACAGCCGGGAAAAGCTGATGGTCATGTCCGGCGTCCGTCAGTTCCCGGTGCGGGTCAAATGCGCCACGCTCGCGTGGCACGCCATGAACGCGGCCCTGCACGGTCAGGATTCCGCCTCCAGCGACCAGTTTTGAGACGGTGAGTGACATGCCCGACGACACCCTGCCCCGCCAGCTCGAAACCACCGGCGAAACCCAACTGGACACGCGCGGCGACGACCCGCGCGAGGCCCTGATGGATCAGGTCGTGGCCGCGATCAAGACCTGCTACGACCCGGAAATCCCGGTGGACATCTGGGAACTCGGCCTCATCTACCGCGTCGAGATGGACGGCGACCGCAACGTCGAAATCGACATGACGCTGACCAGCCCGATGTGTCCGGTGGCGGGCGAACTGCCCGAACAGGTCCGTCAGGCGGTCAAAAGCGTCGAGGACGTGAACGAGGCCAAGATCGAACTGGTGTGGGAACCGCCCTGGCACCAGGGGATGATGTCCGAGGTCGCGCGTCTGCAACTGGACATGTTCTGAGCCACCACCCATTTCAATGTTGTGCGTTTCGTACCATCAGGGGGAGACACCGCCATGGCCCGCCCGCTTCCCAAGGCGATCACCATCACCGACAGCGCCGCCGAGCGCGTGAAGGCGCTGATGTCCAAGGCGACCGGCGACGTCATCGGCCTGCGCATCGGGGTCAAGGCGCGCGGCTGCTCCGGCCTCAGCTATGACGTGCAATACGCCAAGGAGCGCCTGAAGTTCGACGAGGTGGTGGAGGACAAGGGCGTCACCATCATGATCGACCCCGCCGCCGTGATGTTCCTGATCGGCAGCGAGATGGATTACGTGGACGACACGTTCCAGACCGGATTCGTCTTCAAGAATCCCAATGAAAAGGGCCGCTGCGGCTGCGGCGAAAGCTTTCACGTTTGAATCGGGGCTGGGCCGGGTTGCCGCGCTTGCGGCACACCCGGCCCGGACTTCACCCGCTCAAACCGTGCCAAACCGCTTGGACAGCCGCTCGATCGCCGCGTCCAGGATCTCGTTCTTCTTGGAAAAGCAGAAGCGCACGCAGTTTGTCGGCGCGTTTTCCACGAAAAAGGCGCTGACCGGAATCGCCGTAACGCCAGCTTCCGCCGTCAACCAGCGGCAGAACGCCTGATCGTCGCCGTCGAAGCCAAAGCGCCCGATGTCGGCCACCACGAAATAGGTCCCGGCGGACGGCTGCACCTCGAACCCGACCGCCGACAGACCCGCCGCCAGCCGGTCGCGCTTGGCCTGAAGCCCGCCCGCCAGATCGGCGAAATAGGCGTCGTCCTTGTTCAGACCGAAGGCCACCGCCGTTTGCAGATTGGGCGGGGTGGTGAAGGTCAGGAACTGGTGGGCCTTGGCCACCGGCTGCAACAGATGCGGGGCCGCCGTGACATAGCCGACCTTCCACCCGGTCAGCGAAAAGGTCTTGCCCGCCGAACCGATCTTCAGGCAGCGGTCGCGCATCCCCGGCAGCGTCATCAGCGGGATGTGGCGGCGGCCATCGAACACCAGATGCTCATAGACCTCGTCGCACACCGCCAGCGTGTCGAAGCGCTGGACGAATTCGGCGATCAGCTCCAACTCGGGCCGTGAAAACACCTTGGCCGCCGGATTCAGCGGGTCGTTGATCAGAGCCAGCTTGGTGCGCGGGGAAAAGGCCGCCTCCAGATCGGCGCGGGTGAAGCTCCAGTCCGGGGCCTTCAGCGAAACAAAGCGCGGCACCCCGCCCGCCAGCCGGACAATCGGCAGATAGCTGTCATACATGGGCTGGAACAGCACCACCTCGTCGCCGGGGTTGATGAGGCCCAGCAGGCAGGCGGTCAACGCCTCGGTCGCGCCGGACGTGACCATGGTTTCGGTCTTCCAATCCACATCCAGATCGTAGAACCGCTTGGCGTGGCTGGCGAGCGCCTGGCGCAGATCGGGCGTGCCCATCATCGACGGGTATTGGTTCCAGCCGGTCAACAGGGCGTTGGCCGCCACGTCCAGCACATCGGCCGGGCCGCGTTCGTCGGGAAACCCCTGGCCAAGATTGATCGCGCCATGCTCGTCCGCCAACCGGGACATCACCTCGAAAATCGTCGTCCCGTAGCCCGACAGGATTGCGTTGCCCGCCTTCACCGATTCCTCCAAACCGCAATGGAGCGGGCAGGATGACGGCAGCGGTGCCAAAATGTCCAGCGTCGCTTCGGTCGGTGCTTCACGCGCGCGACCGTTGCTGACGGCGGGCGCGCAAACGGGCGCGGATCCGCTCGATCGGCCCCAGAATTTTCGGATAGCGGCGCGTCATCCGCACGTAGAATTTCCGGGCGTCCGCCGAATGGCGCAGCACCAAAACACCGCCCACCAGCATCACCGGCAAGCCGCCCGGCCCGGGCAACGGCGCGATCGCCAGACCGACGAGCAAAAGAAGCCCACCCAAGGCGATCATCGCCACTTGCCACAGCCGCGACCCAGACAACCGCGACCAGGACAGCCGCAGCCAAGCAAGCCGGAATCCCGAAGATGACCTGTCGTCCGTCACAGCGCGCAACGCCCCCTCTTGCCAAAGCTGCCCTGGCATATGGGAAGGATCCCTGATCGAAAAAGAGGCGTTCGAACAATCCGGCGTGATTCTGTGTTGCGGTGCCGCGATTTGGGTTGGCATGTATCTTGGATTTAACGCAAAATTCAGCTTATCACAGACCTACTCTTCACATCCTCTTTGGCAGGCACGGCCGGAAACCCATGCGTTCGCTCACCAATTTCGCGCCGTCCACCTTCGAAGAGCGCGGCGCCGCTGTCGCCTTCACCACCCCTGTCCTGGCGCAGACCCGCGTGCGCAAGGACAGCCGCGAACAGTTGGAGGTCTTGATCCCCAACCTGTCGGAAGGGCGTGGCATCTATGTCGTGCCGTGGAAATCCCTGCCGCTGGCCTTTCCGATGACCGCGCACGACCGGATGCTGCACGACCTGATCGCCAAGGGGGAAGGCTGCTCGCCCGACGACATCCGCAAGGCGGTGCTGTCCGCCGCCCGCTGCGGGTTGGCCGGTCCCCACGCCGTCGAAGCGGCCGAAGCCGCCCTGGGTGACGACGAGGAACAACGGCTCCTCATCAACTATCAGTTGATCGTCGAGGCGCTGAAATCCGCTGGTCTGGAATCCACCGACATTCTGCGCGCCGGTCTGGCCTCCGCCGAAGGGCAGAAGCTGACGCGCGACCTGATGTCCAAGGCGGCGGGCAAGCTGGGCATGGATCCGCCCGAACTCTACGCCCGCATCGCCGAACTGGCGGGCTATATGGAATCCATCGGACTGGCCACCTCCCCCAAACCCGCCCGCTTGCGCCGTCTGATGCGCGACCTCAACAGCTTTCGCGACAGCATGACCGAATGGGCGACCGACAATGTGTCCGAAGCGGCCCCCATCGGCGGTTTTTGCGCCGAAGTTGCCGAACACACCGTCAACCACGCCCGCAACGTGATGACCCAGCTCGACCAGTCGGTCGCGGCGTTCGAAACCCTGCTGCGGCAATGGGACGTCAAGCGCGGGGTGGTGCGCAAGGCGACCACCCGTTTGTCATGGTTGCTGGACGGGTGGGAATATCTGATTGTTTTGTGGGCGGACGCCGTCACCCGCAGCCGTCACGAACAGGACATGGCGGTGAACGAGATTTTCCGCGTCATTCCGTTGTTGCCACGGGACGAAGCCCGGATCGAATTGGCCCTGGCGGCGGAAAAGCTGCTGTCGAACAACCGGCGCTCGGTCCGTGCCTATGTCGATTGGCGCAGCGGGCAGTTGGACGTCGATCTGGTGATGCGGATTGAAACGATCAAGGGAAGGGCGGCCTAGCATCATGGACATCAAGGACCTGATCGCGCTGGGCGACAAGCTGCTCTACATCGACGAGGCGAAGTTCCGGCAGATCGTCGAACTGTTGGAACAGATGGGCGACCATCCCGACATCCAGCGCACCATCGCCGTGATCCGCCCGCGCATGGTGGAGCTGCGGATTCACCGCCGCCCGACGATGAAACGCCTGTTTTGCGACCCGTTCGAAGATTTGTTCGAGGCGTTGGACAGCGCCGCCCCCCTTCCCCTCAGCGTCATCGAGCGCACCTTGATGAACAGCCTGTGGCCGCTGGTGGAGGAGAAGATCGGGCGCGCCAAGCTGAAGGGCTACCACGGCGCACTCCACGACGGTCCGCAGCGCGACAACATCGCCGACGCCTTTTGGATGGACGCCGCCGAGGTGATGGCCGGGTTGTCCGCCGGATCGGAGGCCGGGCGTTTTGACGGTGCCATGGAGTTGCGGCTCAACCCGGACCGCGTCCGCGCCATCGCCGACATCGCCACCATCCTGTCCATCGCCCCGGAAATCCGCGACCTCAAGGCCGTGTTGTCGCCCAAGCCGGTGACAAAGCTGCACAAGGACCACATCGACGGCGTCCGCGACATTGGCCGCAAGGTGGCCCGCGCCCGCCCGGAGGCGCTGAAAATCTTCGTGCTCGTCGCCGCCGCCCGTCTCAGCAACCCGTCGATCCTTCTGGGTGGCCTGCACGACATGGATTTCGGCCAGAAACCGGCCGAACGCGGCAAGCTGCTGATGGAGTTGACCGACACGGTGGTCGGCCAGATCGAAGACCGCTCCCGCTCGTTGAAGGCAACGCCGGACGCGGTGCCGGACCGGCTGGCGGTGGCCGATCTCGCGGTCGATCTGGTCGCCAGCCTGGACGCCACCCGCAACGCCGTCGAACTCACCCGCAACAAGGCGTTCGACCAGCGATTGAAGGAGGTGCGCCACTCCATCCACGACATGGTCAAGACCCAGGTGATCGCGGACGCCGACAGCGGCATCGTCACGGCGGTGGCCCGCTTGACCGGCGGCACCAACGACAAGGCGCAACTGCTTGAGGCGGAAAACCAGGCGCGCGCCCTGCGCAAATGCGCCACCATCGCCGATTCCCTGGGCCTGCGCGGCGAGTTGAAGACCGTGACGCAAAAGGCCACCGGGTCGCTGACCGATCAGGCGCGCAAGGCGCTGGCGGCGGGACCGACCGGCAGCACCTCGCGCGCCGGTTTCACCGCCATCCGCATGATCGAACTGTTGTCAGGCCCGGCGGAAGCGAACAAGTTGATGGACGAGATCCTCAGCAAGGGTCCGCGTTGACGGAGCGGCGGGACCGACGGAGTTGTGTGTCATGACCATGGGCTACACGGGCTGGGAATTGCCCGAAGCGGAACGCGCCCGCCTGCTGGCGCTGTTTCCCGCGCGCTACGCCTGCGTGATCGCCCACCACATCACGCTGGAACACGGCGTCCCTTATGGCCACCCGCTGCCCTATCCGGTGGGGGCGGAGGTGATCGCCACGGTGGACGACGAATCCGGGATGCAGGCCCTGATCGTTGCCCTGAACGGCGCGACCGACCGGCCGGACGGTTCGACCTTTCACATCACCTGGTCGCTGGAACCGGGGCGGCACCCGGTGGAGGCCAACACGGTGATCCATGAATTCGGCTGGCGTCCGGTGGAGCCGGTCGCGATCCAGGTGTTTCCGAATTTCTTCGTTTCGTGAGCCGTTCGCGGGCGTCAGACCGGCGCGGTTTTTTCCAGCGAACGGATGATGTGCTCCGCCAGCAGCTCAACCGCTTTGGAGCCGGAGTCCACGCGACGGTGCAGAGCGATTTCGATGTCGTCCAGGTCGGGCAGGCCGTGTTCGCCGCCGACGATGTGGAACCCGCTTTCCAGCATCTCCTTGGGCAGGATGGTCACGCCCAACCCGGCGGAGACGGCGGCGGTGATTCCGGTCAGGCTGGGGCTGGTGTAGACGATGCGCCAGGGCCGCCCGACGCTGTCCAACGCCTCCAGCGCCCGTTTGCGGTGAATGTCGGGGGGCGGGGCCAGCACCAGCGGAATCGGCGCGCCGGTCGGCAACAACAGCCGGTCGGACGCCGCCCAAACCAGCGGTTCACGCCAGACCTTTGTTCCTTCGCTGGCCGTCCCGCTGTGCGGTTCGCGCTTGCACAGCACCAAATCGAACTCGCCGCGTGAGAAGCCGGTCAGTAGGTTGAGCGTGAAGTCGCATTGGACCTCCAACGACACCTGCGGGTGGGCGCGGGAGAAGCGCCACAGCACATCGGGCAGATGGGCGGTGGCGAAATCCTCCGGCGTGCCCAACCGCACGACCCCGCCCACCTCCGGCTCCATCAGCAGCACGCAGGCCTCGTTGGCCATGCCCAGCAGACGCCGGGCGTAGGCCAACAGCACCTCCCCCTCCGGCGTCAGGTCCAGGCTGCGGCCGTCGCGCAGGAAGACCCGCTTGCCCAGCCCATCTTCCAACCGCTTGATTTGCAGGCTGATGGTGGACTGGGTGCGCCCCAACCGGTCCGCCGCGCGGGTGAAGCCGCCGTGATCGACGATGGTGACGAAGGTCCGCAGCAGGTCGAGATCGAACGGGGGAAGCGGTGTCGGCATCGCGCGATCGGACCTTTCTCGTGTCTTTCCCCCCGCGTCAGCCCACGGGTCAGCCCAGCAGCGCCCGCGTCAGACCAAGATACAGCGGGATGCCGACCAGGATGTTGAAGGGAAAGGTAATACCCAGCGACAGCGGCAGCGACAATCCCGGATTGGCCGTCGGCAACGCGTGGCTCATCGCCGCCGGAACCGCGATGTAGGACGCGCTGGCGCACAGCGTCACGAACAGCGCCGCGTCGCCAACCCCCAACCCCAGCCCCCAGGCCAAGGCCCCGCCGATTGCCGCCCCCAGCAGCGGCATGCCGATGCCGAAGGCGATCAACCGCGCGTTCAACGCCATCGCTTCCCGCAACCGCGTGGCGGCCAGACAGCCCATTTCCAGCAGGAACAGGCTCAGCACGCCATCCCACGGGGCGACGAACAAGCCGCCGAGCGCGGTGTATCCGGGCTTGCCAATGACGAAACCGATCACCAGGGCACCGACCAGCAGCAGGACGGAGTTGTTGAGCAGAGCCTCCCGCACCGCCGCGCCAAAGGACACGCCCTTGCCGCCCGCACCGCCGCCCAGCAGCACGGAAACCGTGCCGCCACCGCCGCCCGCACCCGCGCCAACCCCGACCGTCGCCATCGCCCCGGTGGCCCCGGCCAGCAGCAGACCGGTGATGATGGCCGGAGCCTCCATGATCGCCAGCGCGGCCACCATGTGCCCGCCGAACATGATGCCCTGGCTTTCCAGCAGCTTGGTGGCGGTGACGAACGTGACCAGACTGACCGACCCATAATGCGCGGCGATCGACGCCGCGTTGACCGCGTCCAGCCCGGTTGCCCGGCGCAGGATCAGAAAGGCCAGAACCGGCATCAGCAGGCTGGCGAGCGCGGCGGTCAACAGCAGCGGCAGGACCGAGGCCGCGTGGACGGTGGTCAGGGCAACACCGCCCTTCAGGCCGATGGCCACCAGCAGATAGGCCGCCAGCCCCTTTGCCACCCCATCGGGAAAGGGCGTGCGCGCGCCCAACAGCGCGATCACCGCGCCAAGCCCAAAAAACAGAATGGGCGCGGACAACAGAACGTCCATCACAACTCTCCTTCGCCATGGTTTGGGGGCGGGCGATGCGCCCAGCGACCGCGACCATAGCGACGGCGTGGATTTAGGAGAAATTGATATGTTTCAGTCGATCCATTGAATTTTTCAATAGTGCGCGCCGCTGTCCCAGGGCAATCGCTTGAAGCATCGTGCGCCTGGCCGGAACAAGAGTGGACACGGATTTCACGGATTTTTTCACAGATTTCACGGAACGCGTCTCATAGCCACCCTGTTTGCGATCTGGCGCAAACCTCTTGACGGGAAGCGGGATTCGATTGGGGGCGAAAATCCGTGCAATCCCTCATTTTGTCCGTGAAATCCGTGTCCATTCTTGCTTGCGTGGCGGTGATCGCTCGTTCAAGCGATTGCCCTGGTCGCCGCCCGCCCAGCCCCTCAGATGTGATCGGAGGACGCCCCGGCGGCGGTCTCCCGCTTCAAGCGCTGTTCGCGGTGGAAGATGAACAGGCCGCTGCCGATGATGAGCGCGCCGCCCACGGCGATGCGCAGGCTGGGTTGCGTGCCCCACACCAGCAGATCCAAGGCCACCGCCCACAGGATCGACACATATTGGAACGGAACCACCACCGCCGCCGGGCTGAGTTGCAGCGACCGGTTGATCAGCGAATGACCGGCCAGCGCGGTGACGCCCAACAGCCCCAGCAGCAGGAAATCCAACCAACCGGGCGCGCTCCAGGCCAAGGGCAGGGCCGCACCGCCCAGCACCAGACCACCCATGGTCTGGTGGCTGACCAGCGTCAGATTCCCGGCCTCCCGCAGCAAGCGGGTGAAGATCAGGCCGGAGGCGAAGATCGTCGCCCCCAACAGCGCCACCAGCGACGGAACCAGATCGAATTGGCCGGTGGGGTTCAGCACGATCACCACCCCGACGAACCCCACCAGAACGGCCAGCCAGCGCCGCCAGCCGACCGATTCCTTCAGGAACACCACCGACAGCGCGGTGACGATCAGCGGGGCCGACATGTAGATCGTCATCACGTCGGCCAACGGCAGATAATTCACCGCCCAATAAAAACAGGCGATGTCCACGGTGACGAGGACGACCCGGACCAGATGGACCGGCAAGCGCTGCACCGCGAAGACACGCGCCACCCCTTCGCGCAGAATCCACGGCAGCAGCACCGCCATGCCGAACAGGCTGCGCACCGCCAGCAGCATCGCCACCGGGTGTTCGGCGACCAACCATTTGCCCAGCGCGTCGTTCACGGTGAAGAGGGTCATGCCGCCCAGCATCATGGCGATGCCCAGGCGGTTGTCGGTCGTGGCTGCCGTGGTCATGAACGGATCCGGGGGTTGGTGTGCCGGGAAATGGTTGGACCGCGCCGGAAAGACTTGCGCGGGCGTTCTGTACTTTTGCGTGTGCCGATATGGCGGGAACCGCGAACAAACGCAAGCGTCGCCCGCCCCGCGCCGGGGCGGGGCGGCCCTGCGCCAACGGAAGGCCACGCCCGACGCTCCGAACATGTGGTCTCAGCGCAGGGCAATCGCTTGAAGGTTTATAAACCTATACGGAGAATTTACCGTCATCCCGGCGAAGGCGGGTATGACGAATGTCCTAATAGAGGAATTTCAAGCCTTCATCCGATTGCCCTGGGTCTCACAACGGCGCGCGGTAGGGGGCCTCCGGCACGGGCAGGCGGTTCGTGGCCTTCATCTCCCGCAGGGACAGGTTGGATCGGATGCTGGCAACGCCCGGCAGCGTTCTCAACACCCTGTCCACGAAGCGGCTGTAATCGTCCAGGTCGCGCGCCACGACGATCAGCAGGAAATCCGCCTCCCCGGTGGTGTTGTGGCAGCTCAGCACCGACGGGCAGGCCAGGATGATCCGCTCGAACGCCGCCGTCACCTCTTCGTCGTGCTGGGCGCAGACGATCTGCACGAAGGCCATCACGCCAAAGCCGAGCTTGCGGCGGTCGAGCACCGCCTGATAGCCGGTGATGACGCCAGCCTCCTCCAACCGCTTCTGGCGTCGCCAGCACGACGCCTCGCTCAACGAAAGCTGTTCGGCAAGCTTGGCGTTGGACAGACGGCCATCCCGTTGCAGCCGGTCGACAATCGCAGCGTCTGTTTTATCAAGCGCGTCCATGCTGATGGACCCTTCCGAAAATCAATCACATTCCGAGAGAGTCTTTCATACCGTCCGACCGCTCCCCCTTCAATTGAAAGCCCATTTCAGGGCGTTTCCCCTATCCTGTCGGTCCCATCCCCATGGAGAAGCCCGATGAAAGCGGTGGTCTACGAAGCCTTTTCCGCCCCGCCCCGGTTGATGACCGTGCCGGACCCGACGCCCGAGGCGCACGGCGTCGTCCTGCGGGTGATGGCGACCGGCGTATGCCGCAGCGATTGGCACGGGTGGGTCGGCCATGACCCCGACATCCAGCTTCCCCATGTGCCCGGTCACGAACTGGCCGGGATCGTCGAGGCGGTGGGCAAGGACGTGACCAAATGGCGGATCGGCGACCGGGTGACGGTCCCGTTCGTCGGCGGCTGCGGGGCCTGCCCGGAATGCCACGCCGGTCATCATCAGGTGTGCGACCGGCAGTTCCAGCCCGGCTTCACCCATTGGGGGTCCTTCGCCCAGTATGTCGGGCTGCATCAGGCGGACCTCAATCTGGTGCGTCTGCCCGACAGCATGGCGTTCGACACCGCCGCCAGCCTGGGATGCCGCTTCGTCACGTCTTTCCGCGCGGTGGTCGATCAGGGCAAGACATCGGCCGGGCAGTGGGTGGCGGTGCATGGCTGCGGCGGGGTCGGCCTGTCGGCGATCATGATCGCCAACGCGGTGGGGGCCAACGTCGTCGCCATCGACATCGCCGACGACAAGCTCGCTCTGGCCCGCAGCCTGGGCGCGGTCGCCACCGTGAACGCCACCCAGGTGACGAACGTGGCCGAAGCGGTCATCGAGATCACCGGCGGTGGTGCGCATGTCTCGCTCGACGCGCTGGGCCACCCGACCACCTGCTTCAACTCCATCAGCAGCCTGCGCAAGCGGGGCAAGCATGTGCAGGTCGGGTTGATGCTGGGCGACCACAGCGCGCCCGCCATCCCGATGAGCCGGGTCATCGCGCTGGAGCTGGAAATCCTCGGCAGCCACGGCATGCAGGCCCACCGCTACGACGCGATGCTGTCGATGATGCGGTCGGGAAAGCTGGCCCCGGAAAAGCTGATCGGCCAACGGATCACGCTGGAACACTCCATCGACGCCCTGATGACCATGGACCGTTTCGCCGGGACCGGCGTCACCGTGGTGACGGAGTTCTGAGACAGCGCGGGAGGGGGCGGTGTTGCGCCCCCTCACCCAACCCTCTCCACGGGGGGGAGAGGGCTTATTAGATCACGCCGCTCAGATCACGCCCTTGTCGCGCAGGGCCGCGATGGCGGCCTCGTCCAGCCCCAGCGCTTGCGTCAGCACCGCGTCGGTGTGCTGGCCCAGCGTCGGCGGCGCGGTGTCGTGGACCAGCGGGGTTCCGCTGTAGCGGATCGGGCTGGCCACGGTCGGGACCGTGCCTTGCGTCGGGTGCGGCAGATCCTGGCGGATGTTGCGGGCCTGGACCTGCGGATCGGCGAAGACCGCCGCCAGATCGTTGATCGGGCCGCAGGGCACGCCCACCGCTTCCAGCGCGCTCAACCAATCCTGGCTGTCGCGGTTGCGGATCAGCTCCTCCAGCACCGCCACCAGCTCCTTGCGGTTGGCGACGCGGGCCGGGTTGGTGGCGTAGCGGTCGTCGGTCGCCAGATCGGGACGCCCGGCCACGCCGCAGAATTTGGCGAACTGGCCGTCGTTGCCCACCGCGAGGATGATGTGACCGTCGCGGGTGGCGAAGGCCTGATAGGGGACGATGTTCGGGTGCGCGTTGCCCAGCCGTTGCGGCGCGGTCCCGCCGACCAGGCAATTCATCGCCTGATTGGCCAGAACCGCCACCTGGACGTCCAGCAGCGCCAGATCGACCTGCTGCCCCTCGCCGGTGCGGTCGCGGTGGGCCAGCGCGCCCAGGATGCCGATGGTGGCGTAGAGGCCGGTGAAAATGTCGGTCACGGCGACGCCGACCTTGACCGGCCCGGCCCCCGGCTCGCCATCGGGCTGGCCGGTGACGCTCATCAGCCCGCCCATGCCCTGGATCATGAAATCATAACCGGCACGGCTGCGGTACGGCCCGGTCTGCCCGAAACCGGTGATCGAGCCATAGACCAGGCGCGGGTTGATCGCCTTCAGGCTGTCATAGTCCAGACCGTATTTGACCAGACCGCCGACCTTGAAATTCTCGATGACGACATCGGCCTGTGCGGCCAGCTTGCGGACCAGCTCCTGCCCTTCGGGGCGTTCGAAATCGATGGTGATCGACCGTTTGCCCCGGTTGGTGGAGAGGAAATAGGCGGATTGATCGCCCGCCCAGGGCGGACCCCAGGCGCGGGTGTCGTCCCCCGCCCCCGGCCGTTCCACCTTGATGACATCCGCCCCCAGATCGGCCAGCGTCTGCGCCGCCCATGGGCCAGCCAGCACGCGCGACAGCTCCAACACCCGGATGTGCGACAAGGGTCCGGCCAATTTTCTCTCCTCCCGTGGGAACTCGATTCTGTTTTGCGCCGTTTTGCGCCGTCTCCCGTCCCTGTTCCGTCAGGGAACAGGGACGGTGCCACGGGGCGTGCGTTACGCCGCCAACAGTTCTTCCAGAGAACGTTCGATGATGTCCAGACCTTCGTCGAGCACGGCGTCCGACACGGTCAGTGGGACCAGCACGCGGATGACGTTGGCGTAGGTGCCGCAGGACAGCAGGATCAGGCCCTTTTCCGCCGCCTTGGCGACCAGCGCCTTGGTCAGATCGGCGGCCGGTTCCTTGGTCTCGCGGTTCGTCACCAGCTCCATGGCGACCATGGCCCCCAGGTTGCGGACGTCGCCCACCACCGGGATGCTGTTGCGCTGGCCCATGGCGCGGAAGCGGTCGGCGATGCGCTCACCGATCACGCTGGCGCGTTCGCACAGCTTTTCCTCTTCGATCACGTCGATGACCGCCAGGGCGGCGGTGGTGGCCAGCGGGCTGCCCGCGTAGGTGCCGCCCAGGCCGCCCGGAACCGGCGCGTCCATCATCGCCGCCTTGCCGGTCAGCGCCGACAGCGGGAAACCGCCCGCCAGGCTCTTGGCCATGGTGATCAGGTCCGGCTCGACGCCCGCGTGCTCGACCGCGAACATCTTGCCGGTGCGGGCGAAGCCGGTCTGGATTTCATCGGCGATCATGACGATGCCGTGCTTGTCGCAGACCGCGCGGATGGCCTGGAGGAACTCGGTCGAGGCGATGTTGAAACCGCCCTCGCCCTGCACCGGCTCGACGATGATGGCGGCCACGCGGGCCGGATCGACGTCCGATTTGAACAGGGTGTCCAGCGCCTTCAGGCTGTCGGCGACCGAGATGTCGCGGTAGGCGTTGGGGAACGGCACATGGTAGATGTCCGCCGGGAAGGGGCCGAAACCGACCTTGTAGGGCACAACCTTGCCGGTCAGCGCCATGCCCAGCAGGGTGCGGCCGTGGAAGCCGCCGGAGAAGGCGACGACCGCCGGACGGCCGGTGAAGGCGCGGGCGACCTTGACGGCGTTTTCCACCGCTTCCGCCCCGGTGGTGAAGAAGGCGGTCTTCTTCGGCGTCGGGCCGGGAACCAGCGCGTTCAGCTTTTCCGCCAGCTCGACAAAGCTGTCATAGGGCGTGACCATGGCGCAGGTGTGGGTGAAGCGGTCCAACTGGGCCTTGACCGCGTCCATGATCTTGGGGTGACGGTGGCCGGTGTTCAGCACGGCGATGCCGCTGCCGAAATCGATGTAACGCTTGCCCTCGACGTCCCACAGCTCCGAATTCTCGGCGCGCTCGACATAGATCGGCAGACCGGCGGAAATGCCACGGGAAACGGCGGCCTCGCGCCGGGCGACGAAAGACTGGTTGCTCATCTGTCTGTTCCTTGATGCTGGGAGCGTCACGCGCCGAGGCCGACGCACAGGTATTTGACTTCCATGAAGTCATCCAGGCCGTATTTGGAGCCTTCGCGCCCGATGCCGGATTCCTTCACGCCGCCGAAGGGGGCGACTTCGGTCGAAATGATGCCTTCGTTGATGCCGACCATGCCGTATTCCAGCTTTTCCGCCACGCGCCAGACGCGGCCGATGTCGCGGCTGTAGAAATAGGCGGCCAGACCGAATTCGGTGTCGTTGGCCATGCGGATGGCGTCCTCTTCCGTCTCGAAACGGAAGAGCGGGGCCACCGGGCCGAAAATCTCCTCACGGGCCACGCGCATCGCGTTGGTGACGCCGGTCAGGATCGTCGGTTCGAAGAAGGTGCCGCCCAACGCGTGGCGCTTGCCGCCCAACGTGACCTTGGCCCCCTTCTCCACCGCGTCGCCCATCAGCTCTTCCACCTTGGCGATGGCGTCGTCGTTGATCAGCGGCCCCTGGGTGACACCGGCGTCGGCCCCGTTGCCAACCTGCAATTGGCTCACCGCCTCGGCCAGCTTGGCGGCGAAGGCGTCATAGACACCGGCCTGGACCAGCAGACGGTTCGCGCAGACGCAGGTTTGCCCGGCGTTGCGGTATTTGGACGCCATCGCGCCCTTGACCGCCTCGTCCAGATCGGCGTCGTCGAACACGATGAAGGGGGCGTTGCCGCCCAGTTCCAGCGACACTTTCTTGACCGTGCTGGCCGCCTGCCGCATCAGCAGCTTGCCCACCTCGGTCGAGCCGGTGAAGCTGACCTTGCGCACGATGGGGCTGGCGGTCAGCTCGCCACCGATGGCCGCCGGGTTGGACCCCATGACGATGTTGAACACACCGGCGGGGACCCCGGCGCGCTGCGCCAGTTCGGCCAGCGCCAGCGCCGACAGCGGCGTGTCTTCCGCCGGTTTCACCACCACGGTGCAGCCCGCCGCCAGCGCCGGGGCGCATTTGCGGGTGATCATGGCGATCGGGAAGTTCCACGGCGTGATGGCGGCCACCACACCGATCGGCTCCTTCAGAACCACGATGCGCTTGTTGCTGGCAAAGGTCGGGATGACGTCGCCGTAGGCGCGCTTGCCCTCTTCGGCGAACCATTCGATGAAGGACGCGCCATAGGCGACCTCGCCGCGCGATTCGGTCAGCGGCTTGCCCTGTTCGGCGGTCATCAGGCGGGCCAGATCCTCTTGATTGGCGAGGATCAGGTCGTACCAGCGGCGCAGGATCGCCGCGCGCTCCTTGGCGGTCTTGGCGCGCCAGCCCGGCAGGGCGGCGTCGGCGGCGGCGATGGCCTCGCGCGTTTCGGCGGCCCCCAGATCGGCCACCTCGACGATCACCGCGCCGGTCGCCGGGTTGGTGACGGGGAAGCTCTTGCCGGAGTCGGCGGCGCGCCACGCGCCGTTCACATAGCCCTTGGACTGAAGAAGGCTCTGGTCGTTCAGCGACAGCATGTTCGATCCGCCCTGGATTGAAAGTGTGGTGACAGTGCGGCCCGCCCCGTCGGGGCGCTGACCGTTGGGATCACGGAAGAAACCCTACCATGTTTAATAAATTAAACAACCCCTGTTTAGCTGTCCATATTTTGATGACGGGGTTGCCGGAATCGGGTATTGCCTGGAGTTGAGGTTTCAGGAGTCGGGTGATGGATTTCGACGTTGGCACACGGTTGAAGCAAATTCGCGAACAGCATGGCCTGTCGCAACGGGCGCTGGCGCAACGGGCCGGTGTCACCAACGGCACCATCTCACTGATCGAACAGAACCGCAGCAGCCCGTCGGTGTCCTCCCTGCGCAAGGTGTTGCAGGGCATCCCGATGTCCCTGGCCGAATTCTTCTCCTCCGACGATCTGCCCCCGCCCGAACAGATCTTTTTCAAGAACACCGAACTGATCGAACTGGCCGACGAGTTGAAGGGCGCGGTCGGTCAGGTTTCGTTCCGGCAGGTGGGCGATCTGCGCGGGCGCAACCTGCAAATCCTGCACGAACGCTACGCACCGGGGGCCGACACCGGCCGGACGATGCTGCAGCACGAGTCCGAAGAGGGCGGCATCGTCATGAAGGGCCAGATCGAACTGACGGTCGGCGACCGCAAACAGCTCCTTGGCCCCGGCGACGCCTATCTCTTCGACAGCCGCATTCCTCACCGCTTCCGCAACGTCGGCGATGAGGATTGCGAACTCATCAGCGCCTGCACCCCGCCCTATCTGTAACCGCCTCCCCCGCGCCGGGCGGGGAAGGGGTTCCATCTCGGGCCTTGTGCGCTCAGGCCACGTTCCCTTTCAGGCGTTCGTTGCGGCGGCGCAGCAGCTCGATCATCGTCAGCAGGCCGATGGAGATCACCGTCAGCACCACCGCCACGGCGGTGATGGTCGGGCTGATGTTCTCGCGGATGCCGCTGAACATTTCGCGCGGCAGGGTCCGTTGTTCCGGCCCGGCCAGGAACAGCACCGTCACCACCTCGTCAAAGCTGGTGGCGAAGGCGAACAGCGCGCCCGACGCCAGACCCGGCAGGATCAGGGGCAGGATCACCCGGCGGAAGGTCATCAGCGGCGGCGCGCCCAGCGAGGCGGCGGCGCGCGCCAGCGTCATGTCAAAGCCCTGCAAGGTCGCCGACACGGTGATGACGACGAAGGGCGTGGCCAGCGCGGTGTGCACCAGGATGAGGCCAAGGAAATTCCCGGTCAGCCCCAGCGGCGCGAAGAAGAAATAGACGCCCACCGCCGTGATGACCACCGGAACCACCATCGGCGAGAGCACCAGCGCCAGCACCAGCGGTTTCCATTTGCTCTTCCACTGCGCCAACCCCAGCGAGGCCAGCGTGCCCAGCGCCATCGACAGCAGGGCGGAGGCCACGCCGATGATCGCGCTGTTCTTCAGCGACAGCATCCAGCGCGGGGAGTTGAGGAAATCCTCGTACCAGCGCAGCGAGAAGCCGGGCAGCGGGTAGGTCAGATAGGCCCCGGAGCTGAAGGACAGCGGCACGATCGCCAGGATCGGGGCCATCAGGAAGACGAACACCAGGGTCGCCGCGACGACCGTCGCCATCCAGGCAAAGCGCTGGCTGGCGGTTTGCGGGGAGTGATTCGCGCTCAATTCTTCAGACCTCCGGTCGTCTGGCGGCCCAGCGCCAGCTTGCCATAGACCACCGCCAGCAGCAGCGTGGACAGCAGCAGCACCGCCCCCAACGCCGAGGCCAGGCCCCAATTGACGGTTTCCGTGGTGTAAAAGGCGATGAAGGCCGAGATCATCTGATCGCCCGCCCCGCCGACCAGCGCCGGGGTGATGTAATAGCCAATCGCCAGAATGAAGACCAACAGGCACCCCGCGCCGATCCCCGGAATGGTCTGCGGCAGATAGATGCGCAGGAAGGCCGTGGCCGGTGGCGCGCCCAGCGATGCCGCCGCCCGCATGTAGGCCGGGGAGATCGAGCGCATGACGCTGTACAGCGGCAGGATCATGAAGGGCAGCAGCACATGGGTCATCGCCATGTAGACGCCGAAGCGGTTGTAGATCAGCCGCAGCGGCTCATCGATCACGCCCATCCACTGCAACGCGCCGTTCACGATGCCCTCGCCCTGCAGGATCACGATCCAGGCGCAGGTCCGCACCAGCAGCGAGGTCCAGAAGGGCAGCAGCACGAAGATCATCAGCAGGTTGGATTGGGCGACCGGCAGATTGGCCAGCAGATAGGCCACCGGGAAACCCAACACCAGACACAGCGCGGTGACGCCGAAACCGATGGCGAAGGTCCGACCGAACACATCGCGGTAGATCGCCTGATCGGGCGGGGTGGCAACGATGGAACCGTTGACGTCCCGCGTCAGATCGACCGCGCCCAACAGGTAATAGTCGGTCACGGGGCCGCTGGCGCGTTTGATCGCCGCCCAGGTGGCGCGGTCGCCCCAGGCCGGGTTCAACCCGATCAGGGTGGCCTTGGCCGTGCCCGGTTCCGGCGCGGTCTTCAGATTCCGCGCGGTGGAGGTCAGGATCGTGCGGTAGCCGTTGATGATGTAGTTCAACCGCTTGGCCGCCACCGCGACCGTCCCGGCGGCGCGCGCGGCCTGGAGATCACCGGCCAGCGCGGCGAAGGCGGTTTCGCTGGGCAGATCCTGGCCGTTCCAGTCGGCCAGCGCGGCCACCGTGTGGGGCAGCACCTGCGGAACCTCCCAATCCTCCACCGAGCGCCAGATCATGCCGCCGATGGGAATGACGAAGGTGAAGACCAGGAAAAGGAAAAGCGGCAGCACGAGGCCCAGCGCGCGCAACTGCCGGGCGCGTTCGGCCCGCCTCAATCGGCGCTTCAACGGCATTTCGGCACCGTCAGCGAATGCGGCTGTCATCGGCGATGTCCTGTAGGAATGGGTCCGTCACGCGTGCGAAAACGGGGCGCAGCGATGGCCCCGGCTTTGCGGGCGCGGCGATGGTGGCAAAGCGTGCGCAAAAGCTGGCGGGGAGACCGGTGTCGGCGGGACGCAACCACGCGAAGCCCCGCCGGCACCGGTCCAAAACCGCAAAACGCGGTTTTGTCAGACCGTTACTTGGCCGCCCACTTGTTGAAGCGTTCGGTCAGACGGTCGATGTTTTCCAGCCAGAAGTTCACGTCGATTTCGGCGGCGTTCTTCAGGTTGGCCGGAGAGGTCGGCAGATCGGCCAGGATCGCCGGAGGCAGCTTGGACGGGGCGTTCTTGTTCGACGTGCCGTAGGCGATGCCTTCCGACAGCTTGGCCTGGGTTTCGGCCTTGCCGACGAAGTTCAGGAACTTGTGCGCGGCTTCGACGTTCGGGCTGCCCTTCAGGATGACCCAGCTGTCGATGGTGAACAGCGCGCCGTTCCACACCATGCCGAAGTTCTTCTTTTCCTTCTTGTTGGCGGCGTCGATGCGGCCGTTGTAGACCGAGGTCATGACGACTTCGCCCGAGGCCAGCAGCTGCGGCGGCTGCGCGCCCGCCTTCCACCACACCAGATCGCCCTTGATGGTGTCGAGCTTCTTGAAGGCGCGGTCGATGCCGGCTTCGGTCGCCAGCACCTTATAAACGTCGGCCGGGGCCACACCGTCGGCGATCAGGGCGATTTCCAGCGTGGTCTTGGCACCCTGGCGCAGGGCGCGCTTGCCCGGATACTTCTTGGTGTCGAAGAAGTCGGCCCAGCCCTTCGGGGCTTCCTTCAGCTTGTCCTTGTCATAGCCCAGGACGAAGTCATAGACGATGGCGCCGACGCCGCAGGCGTTGACGGTGGCGGGCAGATAGGCTTCTTCGCCGCCGATCTTCGAATAGTTGATCTTTTCGAACAGACCTTCGTCGCAGCCCAGGGCCAGTTCGTCGCTTTCGACCTGGACCACATCCCAGGTGGACGCCCCACCCTGCACCTTGGCGCGCAGAACGCCGACGCCGCCGTCCCACGATTCATCGTTCATCGCGGTGCCGGTCGCCTTGAACGGCTCGAAATAGACCTTTTTCTGAACGTCCTGATACGCCCCGCCCCACGACACGACGGTCAGGTCGCGCGCGCTGGCGACCGACGCCAGGGCGGTGACGGCGGTGAAGGTCGCGGCGAAACCAAGAGCCAGCTTAAACTTCGACATGATCCCCGTCCTATGTCTTGTGGTCGTTGTTTTTCGAGAATGACCGGGCCGGACCGATGCGGCGTCCATCGACGCCGCGCCGGTTCAGACCGGATCCAGCGCCCGGCAGTCTTCGGGGCGGAAGGCGATGGTCACGGCCTGCCCCTGCGTCAGCCCGGCATGAGCACCGGCGGGCAGCTTGACCATGAAGTCGGTGTTGCCGGGGGTGGCCAGCACCGCCAGCGTGTGATCTCCCAGGTAAATCAGATCCTTCAGCGTCGCGGGCAGGCGGTTGAGCGACGCGTCGCCCTCCCCGGTCAGCAGCGCCACCCGTTCCGGGCGCACCGACAGCGAGGTGCGCGACCCGACCCCGCCGACATTGACCGCCGTCGCCGTCACCGCGCCACCGGCGGCCAGCGCCACCCGGCAGAAACCCTGTTCGATATTTTCGACGGTCCCGGCCAGCACGTTGCTTTCGCCGATGAAGTTGGCGACGAAGCTGTTGACCGGCCGCTCATACAGCGCGTCCGGGCGGTCGATCTGCTGGACGATGCCGTCGTTGAAGACCGCGATGCGGTCGGACATGGTCAGCGCCTCGCCCTGGTCGTGGGTGACGTAAACGACGGTGATGCCCATCGTTTCGTGCAGGCGCTTGATTTCCAACTGCATGTGCTCGCGCAGCCGCTTGTCCAGCGCGCCCAGCGGCTCGTCCATCAGCACCAGCGCCGGTTTGAACACCAGGGCACGGGCCAGCGCCACGCGCTGTTGCTGCCCGCCCGACAATTGGCCGGGGTGGCGGTTGGCCACATGCTCCAGCTTGATCATCTGCAGGGCGGCGGTGACGCGTTCCTTGACCTCCGCCTTGCTCACGCCGCGCACGGTCAACGGAAACGCAACGTTTTCCTCGATCGTCAGGTGGGGGAACAGGGCGTAATTCTGGAACACCATGCCGATGTCGCGCTTGTGCGGCGGCATGTTCTTGATCGGCCGGTCGCCCAGGAAAATCTCGCCGTGGGTGGGAACCTCGAACCCGGCGAGCATCATCAAGGTGGTGGTCTTGCCCGACCCGGAGGGGCCAAGCAGGGTCAGGAACTCGCCCTTGCGGATGTCGAGATCCAGGCTTTTCACGACCAAATGTTCGCCGTCGTAGGTTTTTTGCACCCCGACGAACCGCACCAACGCCTGCGTCGTCGCCATCATCCCGCCGTCCATCATCCTCTCCCGTCAGAGGGGACGCCGACCCATGCGGCCGTTGCGCGGCCATGCCCGGATCGCGTCCGTCTTGCTGGCCCAGACGGTAGCCGCGTTTAAGAAAATAGACAAGAGGAATGCTTATGTCGCGATCATTTCAACACCGTGCCGAATTATTGTGCACCTGCGAAGGCCTTGCCCACAATCCGAACAGCAGTTTGCGCGATCCGCAGGCGATTGAGAAGGCCAATGATGGGCTGTGCGGACGACATACCGTCGCACGTCCCATCACCCGCCCGGCGACTCGCCAGCGACTCGCCGTCTCAACCGATCAACGGCGTTGGGACGACTGGCTGTAGACGAAGCTGTCAAAGCCGTTTTCGGCGACGCGGAACCACAGCCGTTCCTCTTCCAGGAAGGGTTTCCACGCCTCGTACACCTTCTTGAAACGCGGGTTGGTGGTGGCGATCTGGTCGTACAGGTCGAAGGCCGCTTTTTCGCAGGCCTGCATCATGTCGCGCGGGAAGACGCGCAGGGTGGCTCCGCCGCCGACCAGCCGCTTCAGCGCCGCCGCGTTCAGCGTGTCGTATTTGGCCAGCATCCAGCTGTTGGCTTCCCAACAGGCCATTTCCAGCACGGTGCGGTAAGAGGCCGGAAGCTGTTCCCAGGCTTGCAGATTGAACAGCAGCGGGATTTGCGCCGACCCTTCCCACCAGCCGGGGTAATAATAATTCTTGGCGACCTTGTGGAATCCCAGCTTTTCGTCGTCGTAGGGGCCGACGAATTCGGCCGCGTCGATGGTCCCGCGCTCCAGCGCCGGATAGATGTCGCCGCCGCCCAATTGCTGCGGGACCAGCCCCAGCGGGGTCAGCACCTGACCGGCCAGCCCGCCGATGCGCATCTTCAGACCCTTCAGGTCCTCAACGCCCTTGATCTCCTTGCGGAACCAGCCGCCCATCTGCGCGCCGGTGTTGCCCGCCGGGATGTTGTGGATGTTGTACTCCTTGAACTGCTCCCGCATCAGTTCCAGCCCGCCGCCATGCATCATCCAGGCGATGTGCTGGCGGGTGTTCAGGCCGAACGGCATCGCCGTGTCGAAGCAGAAGGTCGGATCCTTGCCGACGTAGAAATAGGCGGCGGACTGGCCGCATTCGACCGTGCCGTTCTGCACGGCGTCGAGCACTTGCAGGGCCGGGACGATCTCCCCAGCGGCGAAGGTGCGGATCTGGAACTTATTGTCGGTGGCGGCGGCCACCCGCTTGGCGATGAACTCCACCGCACCATAGATGGTGTCCAGGCTTTTGGGATAGCTGGAGGCCAGACGCCATTTGATCTCGGGCTGGCTCTGGGCGATGGCGGGGGCGGCCACGGTGCTGGCGGCCAGGCCAACCCCGGCGGTGGTGAGAAACGCGCGCCGTTTCATGATGGTGGGATTCCCCGGAGTGTCGTGAATGGTGGCGCTATCATAGCGCGCCCACCGCTCCGGGCGATGGTCCTATGCACCCGATTTCGGAATGTCAGAGTCCCGAACAAAAGCGGCCGGCGGATCAGCGGCGCAAACGAAAAATCCAGCCACTGGGGCTGGATTTTCTGCGACGCAGCATTATCGTTTTTTGTCGCCTTTCCAGGCGTTTCCTCCCCAAACTCGGGTCGCGGGGGTATAGCTACCGACCTTTTCCCATTAATGCAATATGCGGAACGTCAGTGGTTCGAACTTTTTTGGTGTCCTCCCTTCTCCCTCGGGCAAACGACAGGGGTGTTAACCTTCCGTTTGCATCATACGCCTACAAATCGGTTCACACCCTCATCCGCCGCTGCGTTGAAACCAGGGCGTTGCCGACAGGATTCGCCCATGCCGCTTGCCACCCTGCGCCCCCTGGAATTCCGGGCCACCGCCGCCGCGACGATGGCCGTTCTGGTGATGGGGCTGGCGTTGGCCAACGGGCTGTTCGTCGGCACCCAATCCGAACAGGTGCTGAACCGCGAGGTTGGCCATTCGATGATGGGGGTGGCGCAGTCTCTGGCCCGCCAGTTGGACGCCACCATGTGGGCGCGCGCCAACCAGATCGCTTCGCTGGCCCGCATCGACGCGCTGAAGGACCCGAACGTCGCTCAAGCAACGATTGAGGAGTTGAAACGGCGGGATCCGACCATCGCCTGGATCGGCATGACCAACCTGTCCGGAACCGTGCTGACCGCCAGCAACGGCCTGTTGGTTGGGCAAAACATCGCCAGCCGCCCGGTGCACGCCGAAGGGCTGAAGGGCCTGTTCGTCGGCGACGTGCACGAGGCGGTCGCCCTGAAGGGCAAGATTCCCTATCTGCCGGGCGAAAACCCGAAATTCGTCGATGTCTCCGCCCCGCTGCTGGAGGCCGATGGCAAGCCGGTGGGCGTGCTGGCCGTTCATTACAGTTGGGAATGGACGCGCACCACCATGCGGGAGTTGGCCGACCCGCTGCGCGACCGCGACGGCCTGACCGTCTACATTCTGGCCGCCGACGGCACGGTGCTGCTGGGGCCGGAGGACGCCATCGGCAAACCGCTGCCTTTCTCCCCCCTGACCCTCAAGGATGGCTGGCAAAACGCGGCGTGGCCGGATGGGGTGCGGTACGTCACCGGCATCGCCCACGGCAAGGGCGTGCACGACTATGCCGGGTTGGGCTGGACCGTGCTGGCCCGCCAACCGGCCAGCGTCGTCCACGCCGAGGCCGACCGGCTGCGCCGGTCGATCATCGGGTCGGGTGCGGCGCTGGCCTTGCTGTTCAGCGCGTTGGGCTGGTTCGCCGCCGGGCGGATCACCCGCCCGTTGACCGCCATCGCCAGCGCCGCCAAGCGGATCGGCCAGGGGGAAAGCGGGGTGGAAATTCCCGACATCGGCGGACAGACCGAGGTTGGGCACCTGTCGCGCACCCTGCGCGACCTGATCGACAGCCTGACCCACAAGGACGCCGCCCTGATGCGGTTGGAGGACATCGCCTATCAGGACCGGCTGACCACCCTGCCCAACCGCCGCTATTTCGAACAGTATCTGGAAGCCTGCACCCACGGGACCGGGGCGGCGGCGATGATGTACATCGACCTCGACGGCTTCAAACCGATCAACGACCGCCTGGGCCACGACGCGGGCGACACCGTGCTGCGGCAGGTCGGGCAACGCCTGACCACGCTGTTCCGCAACGACGACATCGTCGCCCGGCTGGGCGGTGACGAGTTCGCCGCCATCCTGCCGCGTTCGGCCAACCAACAGCCGCCCGACGCCGCAGCACTCGCCGCCCGCGTGATCGAGGCGGTCAACGAGCCGGTGTCGATCGGCGGCCAGAAGGTGCGGGTGGGCTGCTCCATCGGCATCGCCCGCTGGCCCGACGATTCGCCCGACGTCGCCACCGTCCTGCGCCGCGCCGACGAGGCGCTCTATCAGGCCAAACGCGACGGGCGCAACCGCGCCATCGTTTGGTCGCCGCGCCTGGGGGAGGCAACGGCGTAAGCCGTCGCCAGCCTTGTCCCGTCCCGTTACAGCGCCACCGGCTGCTGCTGGGTAATGCAGTGGATGCCGCCGCCGCCGCGCACGATGTCGAGCGCGTTGACCTGCACCACCTCGCGGTCCGGAAAGGCCTTGCGGATGGTGCGGAACGCCTCGTCGTCCGCCGGATCTTCGAAGGCGGGCATGACGATGCCGCCGTTGGCGATGTAAAGGTTGGTGTAGGACAGGGTCAGGCGTTTGCCATTTTCGTCGCGACGGGCCGGTTGCTGGACGGTGATGATCTCCAACGCCCGGCCCTTGGCGTCGCGGGCGCGCTTCAGCCGATCCAGATTGTCTTGGAACGCCTTGAAATTGGCGTCGCCGGGGTCGTCGGTGGTGATCGCCATCACCACGCCAGGGCGGACGAACAGGGCGATCTCGTCGATGTGCCCGTCGGTCTCGTCGTCCTGATAGCCCTCGCCCAACCAGATCACCGACGACACGCCAAGGTGATCCATCAGGTGGCGTTCGATCTCCGCCTTGGTCAGGCCGGGGTTGCGGTTGGGGTTCAGCAGGCATTGTTCGGTGGTCAACAGCGTGCCCTCGCCATCGACGTGGAAGGATCCCCCCTCCATCACCAGCGGGGCGGCAAAGCGCGGAACCCGGATGTGGTCGAGGATCAGCCGCCCGACCTCGCGGTCGCGGGCGCAATCGCCGTAGTTGCCGCCCCAGGCGTTGAAACACCAATGAACCCCGGCCAGCCCGCCCTTGCCATCGACGACGAAGCTGGGGCCGGTGTCGCGAATCCAGGAATCGCTGATCGGCAGGGACAGGATCGGCACGCCATGACCGCAGGCCAGCGAGGCTTCGGCCACGTCCGCCGGGTCGCAGACCATCGTCACCGGTTCAAACCGGGAAATGGCCCGCGCCACCTCGGCATAGGCGTCGCACGCGGCGTCAAAGCCCCCGTCGGGCCAGGTGTCCGGGCGGCAAGGCCACGCCATCCAGCAACCGCTGTGGCGTTCCCATTCTCCCGGCATCCGAAAGCCTTGGGCGGTCGGTGTCGTCATGCGTCGATCCTTTCCCCCGGCCATCATCCAAAATGGCGCTGTGAAACCCGTCGCATCACCCTAACCATGGGGAACGGGGTTTGGCAACGCGGCCAAATGGACGATCAGGGCCGAGGGTGGACCGTGGGGATTTTGAAAAGCGCGTTCACCGGCAAGGGCGGTTGACGAACGCGGGCGGTCTCAACGACCGGACGGCGGGCGCAGGGCGCGGCGGGCCGTGACAGAACGGGGCGTGGAAAAACCAACCGACGGATTGCTGAAAAAACCAAGCCTGAGCAGGGGGAACCACAAAAGCGCGCGCATGGCACAACCTCATGTGCTGTTGACGATGCCAACATCCTAACAAAAGGCGCGCGCAAAAGCCACCCCGCCGCGTTGCGGGTCTGCAACGCGGCGGGGACGGGAGAGACACAGACCGGCCCCAACCCCGATCAGCCGCCCCAATCACCCCCCTTGGATGGCCATCTGCTCGTCGCGCTTGCGTTGGCGGTCCTGCCGGGCCATCACGACGCTGGCGATGAAAATCCCGGTGGCGACCACCAGAATCATCAGGGTGGCCAGCGCGTTGATCTGCGGGCTGATGCCGAACTTCACGCTGGAAAAGATCATCATCGGCAGCGTGGTCGATCCCGGCCCCGACACAAAGCTGGCGATGACCACATCGTCGAGCGACAGGGTGAAGGCCAACAGCCAGCCCGCCACCAGCGCCGGGGCGATGATCGGCAGGGTGATGACGAAAAACACCTTGGCCGGCCGCGCGCCCAGATCCATCGCCGCCTCTTCCAGGCTGCTGTCCATTCCGGCCAGACGGGATTGGATGACAACGGCGACATAGGCGAGCGTGAAAGTGGTGTGGGCGATGGTGATGGTGGTCACGCCGCGCCCATCGGGCCAGCCGACCACCTGCTCCATCGCCACGAACAGCAGCAGCAGCGACAGGCCGGTGATGACCTCCGGCATGACCAGCGGGGCGGTGATCATGCCGCCGAACAGGGTGCGCCCCCGGAAACGACCAAAGCGCGCCATCGCCATGCCAGCGCAGGTGCCCAGAATCACCGACAGCGTCGCCGACACCGCCGCCACCCGCAGGGACAGGGCGGTGGCCTCCAACAGCGGTTCGTTGGTCAGCAACTCCGCGTACCATTTGGTGGAAAAGCCGCTCCACACCGTGACCAGACGGGATTCGTTGAACGAATAGGTCACGAGCAGGACGATGGGCACATAGAGGAAGGCGTAGCCGAACCACAAGACCCAGGACAGGAAACCGCCGCGTTTCATCACCGCCCCTCCTCCTCACGGCCCTGGACATGCTGGAAATACATGATCGGAACCACCAGCAGCAACAACAGCGCGATGGCCACGCCCGACGCCACCGGCCAATCCCGGTTGGAGAAGAACTCGTTCCACAGCACCCGCCCGATCATCAGCGTGTCGGGTCCGCCCAGCAGTTCCGGCGTCACGAACTCGCCCACCGCCGGGATGAAGACCAGCAGCGACCCGGCGACGATGCCGGGCAGCGACAGCGGCAGGGTGACGGTGAGGAAGGATTTGAACGGACGGCAGCCCAGATCCGCCGCCGCCTCCAGCAGGGTCGGATCCAGCTTTTCCAGGGTGGAATAGAGCGGCAGCACCATGAAGGGCAGATAGCAATAGGTCATGCCGATGTAGACCGCCCAATCGGAATAGAGGATCTCCACCGGGCCACTGGTCAACCCCAGGCTTTCCAACAGGTTGCTGATGACGCCGTTGCCCTTCAGGATGCCGATCCAGGCGTAGATCCGGATCAGGAAGGAGGTCCAGAAGGGCAGGATCACCAGCATCATCAGCGGCCCGCGCCGCGATGGTTCGGCCCGCGCGATGGCGTAGGCCATCGGATAGCCGATCAGCAGGCACAGCAGCGTCGTCACCAGCGCGATCCGGACCGAATTGAGATAGGCCAGGATGTAGAGATCATCGCCGGTCAGGCGCAGATAGTTGGTCAGATTCAGCAGGACCTGGAGCTTGGTCGTTCCGGCGTCCTCGTCGCGCAACCACGCGATCAGCGGCGCGTAGGGCGGCTGGGCGACGATGGATTCGGAAAAGCTGATGCCGAAGACGATCAGGAACGGAACCAGGAAGAACAGCAAGAGCCACAGATAGGGCATGGCGACCACCACGCCCCGCCCCCACAGCCCCACGCGGCTGAGTGCGGAGACGAGGGCGCTCATTGCGCCAGCACCACGCCGGCGAAGGGCCGCCAGCTCAGGAACACCTCGTCCTCCCAGGTGATCGGCATTTCGGTGCGCCGGGTGATGTTGGGCGCGGTGACGCGCACCGTCTTGCCGGTCGGCAGTTCCACCAGATAGATCGACACGTCGCCGAGATAGGCGATTTCGCGGACCACGCCGCGCGCGCAGTTGCGCCCGGCGGCGTCGGGCGACTCCTCCTTCGACAAGGCGATCTTTTCCGGGCGGATCGCCACCGACACCGGGGTGCCGATGGGGGCCGGGGTGGCGTGGCTGATGTACAGCTCGCACCCGGCATCCTCCGACACGACCAGCGCGTGGTCGGTTGTGGATTCGGCGATGCGCCCTTCGAACATGTTGGTCGAGCCGATGAACTCGGCGACGAAGCGCGAATGGGGGTATTCGTAAATCTCGGTCGGCGTTCCCACCTGGGCGATGGTCCCGTGATTCATCACGGCGATGCGCGACGACATCGTCATCGCCTCTTCCTGGTCGTGGGTGACGACGATGAAGGTGACGCCCAGCTTTTCCTGGATGTTGACCAGCTCGAACTGGGTTTTCTCGCGCAGCTTCTTGTCGAGCGCGCCCAACGGCTCGTCCAACAGCAGCAGCTTGGGCCGCTTGGCCAGCGAGCGGGCCAGCGCCACGCGCTGCCGCTGACCGCCCGACAGCTGGTGGGGCCGCCGTTTGCCAAAGGCGGCAAGCTGGACCATCTCCAGCATCTCCGCCACCCGGTCGCGGATCTCGGCCTTGGGCACATTGTCCTGCTTCAGGCCAAAGGCGATGTTCTGTTCCACCGTCATGTGCGGGAACAGGGCGTAGGACTGGAACATCATGTTGACCGGCCGTTCATAGGCCGGGATGCCCGACATATCGACGCCGTCGATGTAAATCTTGCCTTCGGTCGGCTGTTCGAACCCGGCCAGCATCCGCAACAGCGTCGTCTTGCCCGATCCCGATCCACCCAGAAGCGCGAAGAATTCGTTGCGGTAGATCGACAGGCTGACCTCGTCCACGGCGACGAAATCGCCAAAGGTCTTTGTCACCTTGTCGATGCGGACATAGGGGGCCTGTCCGGCGTCCTGCCAGGGCGCCAGACGGGTGGGGTTGCGAAGCGGCTGACCGGCCATGCACGTTCCTCAATCAATGCCACGTCAATCAATGCAACGCGCCCCAGCCCTCTCCCCCGGGCTGCGGGGGGTGGACTGGGGCGCGGCGGCGCGTCACACAGGGCGGGCGGTTACTTGCCGGTTTTGATCTTGGTCCACACGCGCGTGCGGGCGCGGTCGGTGGCCTGCTTCACCGGCTTCAGGGAGAAGAGTTTGATCTTGCTGTCATCGGGCAGGAAGATGCCGGGGTTGCCCTTGATATCGCCATCGACCGCCGCCAGCGAGGACGGGACCGCGTTGGCGTAGCGCACGGTGTTGGAGATCTTGGCGGCGTTGGCCGGATCCAGCGCGAAGTTGATGAACTGATAGGCCGCGTCCTTGTTGGGGGCGTCGGCCGGAACCGCCAGCGTGTCCCACCACACCTGAACGCCTTCCTTCGGCGTCACATACTCCACCTTGGCGCTCTTGGCCTCGGCGGCGCGGGCGGCACCCTGGATGGCGTCGCCGTTGTAGGCCATGACGACGCAGGCGTCGCCGCCCGCCAGGATGTTGATGTTCTGGCCGGTGACGAACTGCTTGATGTAGGGGCGAACCGCCAGCATCGCCTTTTCGACCTTGTCCAGATCCTCCTTCTTCTCAGAATTCGGATCGAGGCCGAGGTAGTTGAACACCGACGGCAGCACATCGATGGCGGAATCCATCACGGTGATGCCGCAGGCCGCGACCTTCTTGGCAATCTCCGGCTTCAGCAGCAGGTCCCAGGAATCGAGCGGCGCGTCGGGGGCGACCGCCTTGATCTTTTCCGGAATGATGGCCAAGCCGACGGTGCCGCCCAGATAGGGAACCGCGTATTTGTTGCCCGGATCGGAGTTTTCCAGCAGCTTCATAACCTTGGGGTCAAGGTTCTTGACGTTGGGGATCTTGGCCTTGTCGAGCGGGCCGACGACCTTGGCCTGGATCAGGCGGGACAGGGTCGGTTCGGCGGTGGGGACGATCACGTCATAGCCGGACTTGCCGACGAGAACCTTTTGCTCCAGCAGCTCCAGGCTGTCGTACAGATCAACCTTAGCCTCCACACCGGTGGCCTTGGTGAAATCGGCCAGGGTGGTTTCACCCAGATAATCGTTCCAGATGTAGATGTTGACCGGCTTTTTGGCCTGGGCCATCGCGGGGCTGGCCATCGCGACCGCCGCAACCGCGCCGAGGAGGCTAAGAGCGAATTTTTTCATTGAGATGCCCCGACCTGCTTGTTGTCTTCCGGGTGGCGTCGCGTTCCCCACGGCGTCCCCAACGCGGGGGCTATTGCACCCACGCATGGGTGCCTTGTCAACGGTTTGCAGGGCTTGGTTCCGAACAATCCACCAGGGGGGAACCGGCGCGTCATCCGGTCTGATAGGCACGCCCGTATCGCCGTTCCAGATGGGCCTGGGCGAATTCGAACATCAGCGACAACATCCAATAGATGAAGGCCGCCGTCAGCAGCATCTCGACATAGCGGTAGCTGGACCGGCCATAGGACTGGGCGAGGAAATTGATCTCCCACAACCCCGTGACCGACACCAGCGAGGAGTCCTTCAGCATCGCCACGAACTGCGCCCCGGTGGGGGGAATGGCGAAGCGGGTGGCCTGGGGAAACACCACGGTCCAGGCGATCTGAAAGCGCGACAGCCCCAGCGCGGCCGCCGCCTCGCGCTGGCTGGCGGGCACGGATTGGACGCTGGCGCGGAAAATTTCGGTCAGATAGGCCCCGTAATTCAGGGCCAAGGCCAGAACACCGCAGGGAAAGGCGGCGGGCACCGCCCCCACCTGCGGCAATCCCAGATAGAGCAGCAGGATTTGCACCAGCAGCGGCGTGCCGCGAAAGAAGGAGCCGTAGAAGGTGGACAGGCCATAGGCCACCGGGTTGGACGACAACCGCCCCAGGGTCGCCGCCAACCCGATGACGATGCTGAGCGCGATCGACAGGGTGCAGACCAGCAACGTCAACGCCGCCCCCTGGACAAAACCGGACGGGGTGAGGCGCAACCCCAGCAGGAAGGGCAGCTTGTCCAGGATCAGGCCGAGTTTCAGGTTGAAGGACTGGAAGAACAGGGCCAGCAGCGCGGCCAGACCGATCCAGACCGCGATCACGCCAAAGCGGAACATCGTGCCCGCGCGCCCACCGCGACGCCACCCCACACCCGAATCAGCCGCCATCCCGTTCCACCCGTGCCCTTGCCTGTGCCCTTGCCTGTGCCGTTGCCTGTGCCGTTGTTGGCCGCAGCGCCCCCACCGGTCAGCCGGTGATGTCGATGCCGATCCACTTTTTCGAAATGGCCGACAGCGTGCCGTCCGCCTTCAACCCCTCGATCACCGCCTTCACCTTGGCGCTCCACGCCGGATCGCCCTTTTCCACCGCCACCCAGTTCGGTTCGACATAGAGCTTGTCGGACACGATCTTGAACAGCTTGGTCGCGTCGATCCGCTCCTTGGCGGTGACAAAGTTGGTGATGACGCCATCGACCCGTTTGCCGCCGCCCAGCGCCAGATCCTGGAACGCCACCGTTTCCGTTTCATAGGGAACAACCGTGACCTTGTCGAACGGGAAGGTCGGCTGTTCGGCCCCGGGGGCCGGAATCTTCAGGCTTTTCTGCAAATAGCTTTCATAGGACGCCCCGGCCTGGACGGCGATGGACTTGCCGGAGATGTCGGCGATCCCCTTGATGCGGGTTTCGTCCTTGTGAACCGCCAGCACGGCGGGCGAATCATAATATTTGACCGGGAAGTCCAGCACCTCCGCCCGCTCGGCGGTGGGGGTCATGGAGCAGATGCAGATGTCCCAGCGGCCGTGCCAGTTGCCCGCCGCGATCACCTCCCACGCCGGGGTGTCGATCGACAGCTTCACCCCCAGCTTGCCCGCTACCACCTTGGCCACATCGATGTCGAACCCGGCCAACTCGTTCTTGTCGTTGATGAAGGAGAAGGGCGGGTAATCGTTGAGCAGGACCAGCTTCAACTCGCCCTTGGCGACAACCCGATCCAGGATGGCTCCCGCCTGGGCCGTCGGTGCGACCGACTGCGCAGCGAAAAAGAGAGCGGCGGCCAAGGCAATACGACGAAACATACACATTTTCCTTGTGTTTGGGCGATTAAGGTCGCAAATTGTCTACTTTTCCCATATTGATTGTCAATCGCCAATGGCTTGGCTGTGACACTCTTTTGAACGACGGAGCGACGACATGGCAAACACGGTGCGGATCCTGGATGGCGGCATGGGGCGGGAGTTGCAGCGCATCGGCGCGCCGTTCCGCCAGCCGGAATGGTCGGCCCTTGCCTTGATCGAAGCCCCGGATTTTGTGGAACGCGCCCACACCGCCTTTGCCGAGGCCGGGGCCGACGTGCTGACGACCAACAGCTACGCCGTCGTGCCCTTCCACATCGGGGAGGAGCGATTCGCCGCCCAGGGGCAGGCGCTGGCGGCCCGCGCCGGAGAGATCGCGCGCGCGGTGGCGAATCGGTTCGGCGCGGCGGTGGCCGGGTCGCTGCCGCCGGTTTGCGGATCCTACCGCCCGGATCTGTTCGACGCCGCGCAGGTGGAGGCGATTTTGCGGGTGTTGATCGCCGGTCTGGCCCCGCACGTCGATCACTGGCTGGCCGAGACGCAAAGCGCCATCGCCGAGGCGGTGGCCGTCCGCCAGGCCTTGGGCGATGACCCGCATCCGCTGTGGTTGTCCTTCACCCTGGACGACACGGCGGCGGCGGCGGTTGCGGCGGGCCGGGTGCCGCCGACCCTGCGCTCGGGCGAACGGGTGGCCGACGCCGCGCGGGCGGCGCGCGATCTGGGGGCTGCCGCCCTGCTGTTCAATTGCAGCCAACCGGAGGTCATGCAGGCCGCCGTTCACGAGGCGCGCGCCACGTTGGGCGAGGAGAGCGGCATCGCCATCGGTGTCTACGCCAACGCCTTTCCGCCGCAACCCAAGATGGCCAAGGCCAACGACGGGTTGGATCCGATCCGCGAGGATCTCGATCCGCCCAACTATTTGACCTGGGCCACCCGCTGGGTGGACAGCGGGGCGGGCATCGTCGGCGGCTGCTGTGGCATCGGCCCCGACCACATCGCCGCCCTGGCCCGCAATCTGAAGGCCCGCAATCTGAAAGGCTGACCCAGCCGCACCGGGAGGGGGGAGGTCACACCGGCGAGCCGCGCAGCCCACGCAGGGCGGCGGCCATCGCCCGCACGCCCGCGTCGGGCGTCTTGTCCCGGCGCAGGGCCAGTCCCAGGGCGCGCGTCAGCGGCGGCGACAGGGGACGGGCGTGGAAGCGGCCCCGGTCGGCCTCGCCCGCCACCGTCACCGACGGCAGGATCGAGCGGCCCAGCCCGGCGGCGACCAGATTTTTGATCGCCTCGACGTTGCCCAGTTCCATCGCCGGGCGGGGTTGGCTGCCCCCGGCGACGAACCAGGCGTCGATGACGGCGCGCATGGTCCCGCCGCGCTCGTACAGGATCATCGGCGCGGCGGCCAGATCCGTCGGGCGGGCCGGGCCGTCGTCGATGCCCACCCCATGCCCCTCCCCATTCGTGCTGGGGGCAACGGCGACCAGTTCCTCGACGCAGACCGGTTCGATGGACAGGCTGGGCCGGGCGCCGGGCAGCGTCACCAGGGCCAGATCCAAACTCCCGGCCTCCACCCCGTCGAGAATGTCGGGTGTGTTGCCGGTGACGACGATGATCTCCAGACCGGGATGGGCGGTGCGCAGCGCCGTCAGGATCGCGGGCAGGCGGTAGATGCAGGCCGTCGCCCCGGTGCCGATCCGCACCCGCCCGAACTCCCCGGCGCGGTGGCGCATCATGTGGGCCACCGCCGCGTCCGCCTCGTCGCGCAGGCGATGGACAAAGGGCAGCAGGTCGCGCCCGGCGGCGGTCGCCAGCGCGCGCTTGCCCACCCGTTCGATCAGACGAACGCCGAACCGATCCTCCAGATTGCGGATCTGCATGCTGACCGCCGGTTGGGTCAGGCCCAAACGGGACGCGGCCTCGGTGAAGCCGCCATGCTCCACCACCATCGCGAAGGTCAGGAGCTGATCAAGGTTGATGCCGCGCATACCGTTAATTTTCCTTATGATTTCGATCAAATCAATAAATTTGCCTTTTGGTCTGTCACCCCCGACGCTGAGGCCATGACCCGGCCCCCTCCCACCACCGACACCACACCCACAACCACGGCCGCTCCCATCTGGTTGATCGCGCTGTGCGTCAGCCGCTTCGGGGCGTCGCTGGCCTTCATGGTCCATGCGGGCGCCCTGCCCGCGACGCTGCGCGCCTGGGGCATGTCCGGCGGGGAGGCCGGGGCGATCCAAACCGCCTTCAACATTGGTTACGCCGTGTCGCTGGTGGTGTCCTCCTGGTGCGCCGACAGCCTGGGAGCCAAGCGGGTGTTCCTGTGGTCAAGCTGGGCGTCCGCCGCCGCCGGGCTGGCCTTTGCCCTGTTCGCCCGCTCGCCCGACAGCGCGCTGTGGCTGTTCGGCCTGCTCGGCCTGACGCAGGGGGGAACCTACGCCCCCTCGATCATGCTGGTGGCGCAGGGGGTGGCGGCGAACCGGCGCGGGGCGGCGGTGGGCTGGCTGCTGGCCGCCGGGTCGCTCGGCTATTTCGCCTCCATCGCGGTCGCCGCCGCCCTCAGCAACGCCATCGGCTACGAGGCCGCCTTCGTCGTCTGCGGGGTGGGTCCGCTGTTGGCCGCGTTGGTCGTCGGGCCGGGCCTGCGCCACCGTCCGAACCGGGTGATCGGCGCGCGCGGGCTGCGGCTGCGCGACGCCTTCGGCTTTCTCGCCGACCGCCGATCGATCCTGCTGACCGCCGGATACACCGCCCACGCCTGGGAGTTGCTGGGCATGTGGGCGTGGCTGCCCGCCTTTTTGACCGCGACCCTGGCGACCGCCCTGACCGACACCAGCGGGGTCAACACCAACGGGGCCGGATCCGGCGGGGCGGTGGTCTCCGGCCTGTGGATCGCCGGGGCCATCCATCTGTCCGGCGCGCTGTCGTCGCTCACCATGGGCCACGCGTCCGACCGGCTGGGGCGGCGGGCGGTGCTGGTGGCGATGGGCGGGCTGGGGGCGATCTGCTCCCTGGCCATCGGCTGGATGGGCGCGCTGCCGGTCTGGTTGATCCTGCCGGTGGCCGCGCTGTACGGTTTCGCCGCGTTGGGCGATTCCCCGGTCCTGTCCACCGCGATGACCGAAGCCACCCCGCCCGACCGGTTGGGGGCGGCGCTGGCCGTGCGCTCCATCCTTGGCTTTGGTGCCGGGGGTGTCGCCCCGCTGGCGGTCGGGCTGGTGCTGGACCACGCCACCCCCGGATCCGGTTGGGGCTGGGGCTTTGCTTTGCTGGGGGTGGGCGGTGGGTTGGCCACGCTGTGCGCGGCGCGGCTGCCACCCGATCGACCATCCCCGTCTTCATTCCGTTCATGACCGCATTGGAGTTGACGACCGTGACCTTCGCCTTGACCATCCGCCCCTCCCGCGACGAGGACATCCCGGCCATCACCGCGCTGTACGGCCATCACGTCCTGACCGGGACCGCCTCGTTCGAGGAGATCCCGCCGGACGAGGCCGAAATGGCCAAACGCCGGGCGGAGATCCTGGGGCGCGGCCTGCCCTATCTGGTGGCCGAAGCCGACGGCGCGCTGGCCGGATACGCCTACGCCGGTCTTTACCGCGCCCGCAGCGCCTATCGCTTCACCCTGGAAAACTCGGTCTATGTGGACGCCGGCCAGGCCCGGCGCGGGGTCGGGCGCGCCCTGATGCTGCCCTTGATCGAGGCCTGCGAGGCCGCCGGATACCGCCGGATGATCGCGGTGATCGGCGGCAGCGACAACCACGGCTCCATCGGCCTGCACAGCGCCTGTGGCTTCCGTCCCGCCGGTGTCCTGCCCGCCAGCGGCTTCAAATTCGGCCGTTGGATCGACAGCGTGCTGATGGAACGCCCGTTGGGCGACGGCGGCGACAGCCCGCCGGTGGACCGGTGATCCGCCGCTGACCGCTCCCCCGTTATCGCTCCCCCGTTATCGCCCCCCCGTTATCGCCCCTTGTGATCGCCCCCTGTGATCGCCTGATGCCGGGTCCGCTCAGTCGTGAGCCAGCAGGTCGTCGTTGATCGGGGGGCGGCGGGCGGCCACCGGCG
Organism: Azospirillum sp.; assembly: GCA_027486405.1. GTDB lineage: Bacteria > Pseudomonadota > Alphaproteobacteria > Azospirillales > Azospirillaceae > Azospirillum. The sequence continues at coordinate 46,762 of JAIXPD010000082.1, forward strand.
GCGATTCCAGCGGCCGATCGACGGGCGGGATGCGCACCACCACCGGCGGGGCCGATCCGGGGACCGGACGCCCCAGATCCAGAATGGCCAGCAACGTCAGGGCGGCCAACGTCACCGCAACGGCCAACAGGTGGCGATCGATGTCCCCGCCCACAGGTTCCGCGTTCCGCCGCTCCCGGTCAATCAAGGCCATGACGCGCCCTCCTTCGCTGCGATCATCGGTTGCTGTGGTGGGAAGCTTGCGCGCTGGGGCAAAAGGTCACAATGTGGCTTTGCCGCAGTTTGCCTCAGGAAAAACCGAAGGCTGATGCGGTGTCCCCATCGCGGTGGCTGCCCGTGCGCTTCGATCTGACCGACCTTCGCCTGTTCCTGCACGTCGCCGACACCGGCAGCATCACCGCCGGGGCGGAGCGCAGCGCCATGGCGCTCGCGTCGGCCAGCGCGCGCATCCGGGGGATGGAGGGCGCGTTGGGCATCCCGCTGCTGGAACGCGGGCGGCGGGGCGTGCGCCCCACCCCGGCGGGCCGCGCCGTGATCCACCACGCGCGCCTGATCCTGCACCAGATCGAACAGATGCGCGGCGAGTTGAACGAATACGCGCGTGGGCTGAAGGGCCATGTCCGGCTGCTGTCCAACACCGCCGCGATCAACGAATTCCTGCCCGATGCCCTGGCCGAATTCCTGGCCGCCAACCCCAACATCGACATCGATCTGGAGGAACGTCCCAGCCACGCCATCGTGGCGGCGGTGGCGGCCGGGCTGGCGGATCTGGGGGTGGTCGCCGACATGGTCGATCTGGGCGGGCTGGAAACCCGGCCCTTCCGCGCCGACCGTCTGGTTCTGGTGGTGGCGAAGGGTCATCGGTTGGCCTCGCAACCCGGCGTGGCCTTCGCCGATCTGCTCGACGAGCCGTTCGTCGGCCTCAGCACCGGCAGCGCCCTGCAAGCCTATCTCGACACCCACGCCACGCGGGCCGGGCGCAGCCTGTCCTTTCGCGTGCGGGTGCGCGGCCCCATCGCGCTCTGCCGCGTGGTCGAACGCGGGGTCGGCATCGGCATCGTCCCGGAATCCGCCGCCCACCGCGCCGCCGCCACCTCGGCGATCCAGGTGGTGGAATTGTCGGATTCCTGGGCGCCGCGCCTGTTGGTTCTGTGCGCCCGCCGCTTCGACGACCTGTCCGCCCACGCCCGCCGACTGGTCGAGGATCTGGCGCTTTCGCCCGAGAAAAGCCCGGTTTCCGCCGATTAGTCAGACATACTGTCGTTAATTTGTCGTCGAATTGTCAGCGTTAGGGTGGTACTACCAGCAAAACTCAAAAACGGGAGAGCACCACCATCATGCGGACGGCGACCAAGGATCTGGCGGGCGACCTGCGCAAGCAACTGGCTGAGCTGGTGCGCAGCCGGGTGCCGAACGCGCGGGCGGAACAGTTCGTCCAGCGCTTCTACGCCAACGTACCCCCCGACGATTTGCTGCGGGCCACGCCGGAACAGCTCTATGGAGCGGCGCTGGCGATGTGGCAATGGGGCCAGCACCGGCGGCCCGGATCCGCCCGCGTGCGCGTCTACTCCCCCCGTCTGGACGAGCATGGCTGGCAATCCGACCGCACGGTCGTGGAAATCGTCAACGACGACATGCCCTTCCTGGTCGATTCCGTCACGGCGGAACTGAATCGTCAGGGCGTCACCGTCCATCTGGTGATTCACCCGGTCGTGCGCGTGCTGCGCGACGCCGACGGCCGCCTCGGTGCGCTGGTGGAGCCGGGCGAGGCGCAGGAGGGTGCCCGCGACGAATCCTTCATGCACTGCTCGATCGATCCGCAATCGGATCCGGCGGTGCTGACCCGCCTGCGCGAGGGGCTGGAACGGGTGCTGTCCGACGTCCGCGCCGCCGTGCAGGATTGGGGGCCGATGCGCGTCCGCGTGGCCGGATCGCAGCATGACCTGTCGAAGGCCCCGGATCCGGCCGAAGCCGCTGAAGCCGCCGATTTCATGGGCTGGGTCGACGCCGGAAACGTCACGCTGCTCGGCAGCCGTTATTACAAGGTCACGCAGGGCCACCCGGCCCAGCCCGATGACCCATGGCTGGAACTGGTCGAGGGCAGCGGCCTGGGCGTGCTGCGCGACCCCGAAACCACCGTCTTCGACGAACACGGCCACGCCGCCACCCTGCCCGCCGAAATCCGCGCCTTCCTGCACCAGCCGCGTCCGTTGCTGGTGACGAAGGGGACGCGGCTGGCCACCGTCCATCGCGCCGTCCCGCTCGACGCGCTGCTGGTCAAGCGGTTCGACGATGAGGGCCGCGTCTTCGGCGTGCTGCTGATGGTCGGGCTGTTCACCTCGGTCGCCTACAACCGCAGCCCGCGCGAGATCCCGTTCCTGCGCCGCAAGATCGCCGATGTGATGGCGCGCGCCGGCTTCGACCCGCAGGGCCATGATGGCAAGGCGCTGCTGAACATCCTGGAAACCTACCCGCGCGACGAGCTGTTCCAGATCCAGCCCGCCGAGCTGCACGACATCGCCATCGGCATCCTGCATTTGCAGGAACGCCAGCGGTTGGCGCTGTTCGTGCGGCCCGACCCGTTCGAACGCTTCGTCTCCTGCCTCGTCTATGTCCCGCGCGACCGCTACGACACCACGCTGCGCCGCAAGTTCCAGACGATTCTGGAGGCCGGGTTCCGGGGCGTCTGCACCTCCTACTACACGCAGCTGTCGGAAAGCGCGCTCGCCCGGCTTCACCTCATCATCCGGACGGAACCGGGGCGCACCCCCACCGTTGATGTGGCCGAACTGGAAGCCCGTCTGGTCCACGCCGCGCGCGGTTGGAGCGACCATCTGCGCGACGCCCTGATCGACGCCCATGGCGAGGAGATCGGCAACGCCCGCCTGCGCCGCTACGCCGACGCCTTCCCGGCGGGCTACCGCGAGGATTTCACCGCCGAAGCCGCCGTTCACGACATCGAGCGCATCGAGCAGGCCACCGCGCAACAGCGGCTCGGCATCACCCTCTTCCACCCGCTGGAGGCGGAGGAGGACGAGCTTCACGTCAAGCTCTACCATCTCGGCCGCCCGATCCCGCTGTCGGACGTGCTGCCGATGCTGGAGCACATGGACCTGAAGGTCATCACCGAACAGCCTTACGAAGTCACCGCCGCCGGGGCCGACGCGCCGGTGTGGATCCATGATTTCGCCGCGCGCAGCCAGACCGGGGCCGGCGTGGACACCGCCCAGGTGAAGGAGATTTTCCAAGACGCGTTCGCCGCCGTCTGGTCCGGCCGGATGGAGGATGACGGGTTCAACCGTCTGATCCTGCGGGCGGGGTTGACGGCGCGGGACGTTGTGGTTCTGCGGGCCTACGCGAAGTTCCTGAAGCAGGCGCGTTTTGCCTACGCGCAGGACACGGTGGAAGCCACACTGGCCAGCCATCCGGAGATCGCCCGC
>JAIXPD010000013.1 GCA_027486405.1 Azospirillum sp.
ATAAACCTATACGAAGAATTTACCGTCATCCCCGCGAAGGCGGGGATCCAGGCTTTCCCGTCAGAGCCACTCTGCGAACTCTGGATCCCCGCCTTCGCGGGGATGACGAATGTCCTAACGGAGGAATTTCAAGCCTTCACCCGATTGCCCTGGGGGAAGACAACCGGATCAGTTGTGGATGCGGATCGTTTCGACGCATTCTTGCTGGCTGTGGATGTAATTTGATCCCTGATAGTCAATTTCGTAACAATTTGACCGCATTCTGGTTGAGTGGTGAGGGGGGAGGCCGCTCACGTCGGGCAGAGGTGGATCATGTTGCGGATTGTCAGTCTTGGGCAGACCGGGGTGTGCGTGATGCTGCGGGAGGGCGAACTCGCCACCGTGGCCGGGCGCTGTCACTGGAACAATCCGGAAGAGGCCCGGCGCTCTGCACTGACGGCCAACATCCCGGTCAGTGATGTGGTGATCCGAACGGCGGCGTGACCCTTGGCGGGGCAACGAATGCCTTCAAACACGTTGGGGGCGCGTCCGACCGGATCGCGCCCCCTTCTTCTTTGTCGGCGGTTTGCTCTCAACCCGCGCGGACGCGGGCCAGAAAGCGGTCCACTTCGGCTCCCAAAGTTTCGGCCTGGCGGCTGAGGTCGCGGGTGGCCCCCAACACGCTTTGCGCCTCCGCGCCCGCGTTGCTGGCGGATTGGTGGACGCGGACGATGGTTTCACTGACCTCGCGGGTGCCGACGGACGCCTGTTGAACGTTGCGGGCGATTTCCGTGGTTGCGGCCCCTTGCTCCTCCATGGCCGACGCGATGGAGGTCGAAATGTCGTTGATCCGTGAAATCGTGCCGGAGATGGAGCGGATCGCCCCGACGGCTTCCTGGGTCGCCCCCTGGACGGCCGAGATCTGGGCGTTGATCTCCTCCGTGGCCTTCGCGGTCTGGTTGGCGAGGCTTTTGACCTCGCTGGCGACGACGGCGAAGCCCTTGCCCGCCTCACCCGCGCGCGCGGCTTCGATCGTCGCGTTCAGCGCCAGCAAATTGGTTTGGCTGGCGATGTCGTGGATCAGCTTCACCACCTGGCCAATTTTGCTGGCGGCGTCCGCCAGCCCCTGAACGGTGGCGTTGGTGCGTTCGGCCTCGGTCATCGCCGCCCCGGCGATGGCGGCGGATTGAGTCACCTGTTGGCTGATGTCACGGATGGACGCCGTCAACTCCTCCGCCGCCGCTGCGACGGTTTGGATGTTGACCGCCGCCTGTTCGGCCGCTGCGGCCACCTGGGTCGATTCCTGGCTTGTGGTTTCGGCGGTGCGGCTCATGGTTTGCGCCGACCCTTGCAACTGATGGGCGGACGCCGCCACCGCCTGCACCACACCCTTGACCTCGCGCTCGAAGCTGTCGGCGGTGGCCCCCAGTTCGCGGGTGATGATCGCGGCGGTGTTGAGGTCGATGTAGACCGAGGTCGCCAGATCCATGTCCAGGAACACGGCCTTGTTGATCGCTTGCAGCAGCAGCGCCAGCTTTTCCGGCTTCTTGCGGTAAAGCTGGGAGGCCAGATCGATCAGCTTGTTCAGGGTGAAGCAGTAGGCCCCGGTGTACCAGCGCGGCTCCAGCCCGATGCGTTGGTGGGTCTGGCCGATCTTCAACACTTGGGTGACGTAGGACTCATCAAAGGTGCCGGTGAAAACGTTGCGCAACCAATGCTGCTTCTGCAAATCCCGCGCCCGCCCAACGGTGGAAGGGTTGGACAGGAGGACCGCAACCTGGGGAACGCCACGCAGGTAAGAATAGAATTCGTCAAGGATCGAATCGATCTTTTGCGCCAAGTGCGGTTGAAATTCGCGAAGAACGGCTTTGGCCGACTCATCAATCCGCAAGAAAGCGATGCGGTCCGCGATCGATTGAGTTTGGGAAACACTCGACATTGCACGCTCTCCGGTTGGCGATATTGAAGTGTACAAAGGATTTTAGGAAAATTCCACTCAGGCAAGCGCGCGACAGTGTCTTGATTGTTGATGAAATGGGAAGAGCGTCATTGTGTCGCAGGAGGGCTTGGCCCAGACGCAGAAAAGGCGCACCCGGTGGGGCACGCCTTCTTGCAAGCCTGACTGTGAGAGGCGGTCAGTCCACGGAGGTGCGCTTGCGCCCCAACCCGAGCTTGGTCGCCATTTCCGACCGGGCCTTGGCGTAGTTCGGGGCAACCATCGGGTATTCCGGCGGCAGGCCCCACTTGGCGCGGTATTCGTCGGGCGTCAGGTCGTAAACGGTCTTGAGATGCCGCTTGAGCATCTTCAGCTTCTTCCCGTCTTCCAGGCAGACGATGTATTCCGGCGTCACCGACTTCTTGATCGAGACGGCGGGAACCAACTCTTGCTTGGACGCGGCGGGCTTTTCATCGCCCAGGCTGCGGAACGCGGCCTGGACGTTGTGAATCAGAGACGGCAGGTCATGAACCGACACCGTGTTGTTGCCAACATAGGCGGCCACCACCTTGGCGGTCAGCGATTGCAGATCGGAGAAGTCGATGGTCATGACGGCACTCCGTGTGCGGTGTGGGGGCGGATCAGCCGTTCACCGAATCGCGCAGCTGCTTGGCCGGCTTGAACTTCGGAGCCTTCGACGCGGCGATGGCCACCACTTCGCCGGTGCGCGGGTTGCGACCTTCGCGGGCGGCGCGTTCGGCCACTTCAAAGATGCCGAAACCGGCCAGACGAACGTCTTCGCCACGGCCCAGCGCGGAGCTGATGCCCTCGAACACCGCCTGAACGACCTTGGCCGCATCGGCCTTCTTGATGCCGGCGTTGGTGGCGACGGTTTCGATCAGCTCAGCTTGATTCATTCGACACTCCATTGGGTCGGTTGGTTTCGGTTTTTGGGAGTTATTGGCAGAACGGTGGACACGACACAAGCGAGAAGACCAAAAAGGCAACCGATGGTGACTTTTCCGGTCGTTTCTTCGGATTATGTCTGGTGGTGGAACCGGGGGGCGGGCGGAATGGGGCGGGTGTTGGCGGCACCCCATTCTGTTACCGCGCTGAAATAAGACGACTCGCGGCGCGGGTTGATGACTTGATCTTTTGGCGGGCGTCCCCATGTGCGGAATGGTTGGGTCCGGGCCCCTCTGGCGACCGAGGCGTCGGTCGCGATGTCGGAACCTCTTGATCTCACCGCTGACGCAGCGCCATCAAGTCGGTTGTCTCCATGGACACTCTCTACGCATCCTTTCTGGTGGATTTTCTGGGAAAACCCCTGTGGGTCTGGCTGGCCTTTCTCGGCGTCGTCGTGACGCTGCTGGCGCTTGACCTGGGGGTTCTGAATCGTCGCGACCGTGAAATCGGCGTGACGGAAAGTCTGGTTCTGTCGGCGTTCTACATCGCCATCGCCGTGCTGTTCGGCGGTTGGATCTGGTGGTCGATGGGCGATGAAGCGGCACTTCTCTATTACACCGGTTATTTCGTTGAAAAGAGCCTGTCGCTCGACAACGTGTTCGTCATTTCGTTGATCTTCACCTATTTCGCCGTGCCGCGCGCCTACCAGCACCGGGTTTTGTTCTGGGGCATTCTGGGCGTGGTGGTGCTGCGTGGCGTGATGATCGGCGCGGGCGCGGCGTTGATCGCGGAATTCCACTGGATCCTCTATCTGTTCGGCGCGTTCCTGCTGCTGACCGGCATCAAGATGCTGGTGGGCAAGGACAGCGAACCGGACATCGCCCACAACCCGGTGCTGACCTTCCTGAAGCGTCGTTTGCCGGTGACGGACCAGTTCCACGGGCACAAGTTCTTTGTGCGCCAGCCCGACGCGTCGGGCCAGATGCGGCGGATGGCGACCCCGCTGTTCCTGGCGCTGGTGATGGTCGAACTGGCCGATCTGGTCTTTGCCGTCGACAGCGTCCCGGCGGTCTTCGCCATCACCACCGACCCGTATCTGGTCTACACCAGCAACATCTTCGCCGTGCTTGGCCTGCGCGCGCTCTATTTCGCCCTGGCCGCGATGGTCCATCGCTTCCGCTATCTGAAGGTGGCCTTGGCGCTGGTGCTGGTCTTCATCGGTGCGAAGATCTTCTACGCCGAACTGTTCGGCAAGCTTGACCCGCTGCTGTCCCTCAGCATCACGCTGGGTCTGATCGGTGGTGGTGTGCTCGTTTCGCTGCTGAAGACCCGCCACGAGGAGCGGCAGGCGCTGCCCGGCTGACCGCCGGGGTGTGCGGCGGGCGGTGGGGATCAGAAGCCCAGCGCCCGCAGCGCCGCCACGCTGTCCGCCGCGTTGCGGTGAAGAAGGAAAAGCCCGCCCGCCGCTTCCCACGGCGCGCGGGTTTTTTCGCGGTCATCGACCAGCAGCGTCCCGGGGCCACCGTGCTGCGGCTTGTCGCGGGTCATGCAGGTGATGACCGGAACCTCCGGCCCCAGCCGTTCGGCCACCCAGCGGATTTTCTGCGGGGCGGCCCAACGGCCTTGCGGCAGACCGGTGAGGATGGTCGGGCGGTGCGGGGCGCAGAAGTCCCACAGATCCCAACCGTCCGGGGTGAAGGCCAACGAGCCGAAAAAATCCGCGTGGCGGGACAGTGCCCGCCACATGGAGGCGACCGGCTGGTCGTCCGGCCGCCGCCCCGTCACCGCGACGACGCCCCGGTCGAAATCGGCCAGCACGCCATCCAGATCGAGAAACAGGGCCGGACGTGTCATCGCTGCGCGCCCATCAACCCGCCAGTTCGGCCCGCTCGCGGAACTCGTCGAGTGCGGCCGGGTTGGCCAGCGCCTCGGTGTTCTTGATCGGGCGGCCGTGCACGGCGTCGCGCACCGCCAGTTCGGTGATCTTGCCGGACCGGGTGCGCGGGATGTCCGTCACCTGGACGATCTTCGCCGGGACGTGGCGTGGCGAGCAATTGTCCTTGATCCGGGTGCGGATCGCCTTTTCCAGCGCGGCGTCCAGCGTCAACCCCTCGCGCAGCACGACGAACAGGATGACGCGGACGTCGCCATCCCAATCCTGGCCGATGCAGACCGCTTCCATGATGTCGGGGAACTGTTCGACCTGGCGGTAGATCTCCGCCGTGCCGATGCGCACCCCGCCGGGGTTGAGCACCGCGTCGGACCGCCCATAGATCACCCAGCCGCCATGCTCGGTCTGTTCGATGAAATCGCCATGAACCCAGACGTTCGGGAAGCGGTCGAAATAGGCCGCGCGGTACTTCGCCCCGTCGGGATCGGCCCAGAAGCCGATCGGCATGCTGGGGAAGGGGCGGGTGCAAACCAGTTCCCCCTTTTCGCCGCGCACGGCGTGGCCGTGGTCGTCGAACGCCTCCACCGCCATGCCCAGGCCGCGCGTCTGGATTTCACCCATCCACACCGGAGCGATCGGGTTGCCCAGCACGAAGCAGGACATGATGTCGGTCCCGCCGCTGATCGAGGCCAGATGCACATCGGCCTTGATGGCGCGGTAGACGAACTGGAAATTCTCCGGCATCAGCGGCGACCCGGTGGAGGTCAGGGTGCGCACGCTGGCCAGCGAATGGGTCTTGATCGGCTCCAGCCCGGACTTTTCCAGCGATTGGATGAATTTGGCCGAGGTGCCGAACAACGTGACCTGTTCGGCATCGGCGTAATCGAACAGGATGTTGCCGTTGGGGGCGAAGGGCGAGCCGTCGTACAGAACCAGCGCCGTGCCGCTGGCCAGCCCCGTGACCAACCAGTTCCACATCATCCAGCCGCAGGTGGTGAAGTAGAACAGCCGGTCGCCCGGCTTCAGATCGCAATGGAGCCGGTGTTCCTTGACGTGTTGCAGCAGGGTCCCGCCCACGCCGTGGACGATGCATTTCGGTTTCCCGGTCGTCCCCGACGAATAGAGAATGAACAGCGGGTGGTCGAAGGCGACCCGTTCGAAGGTCGGTTCGGTGGCGGCGAAGGGGGCCACGAACGCGTTCAGATCGACCGCCTTGGGCAAGCCGGACAAATCCGGGGCGGCCTCCACATAGGGCACGATCACGGCGGTGCGCACGCTGGGCAGATCGACCAGCACCTCCGCCAGCTTGGCGCGGACGTCGTGGCTCTTGCCGTTGTACCAATAGGCGTCCGGCGCGAACACGACCTTGGGTTCGATCTGGCCGAAGCGGTCGACGATGCCTTGCACGCCGAAATCAGGGGAGCAGGAGGACCAGACCGCGCCCAGGCTGGCGGTGGCCAGCATCGCGGCCAGCGTTTCCGGCATGTTCGGCATGATGGCGGCCACACGGTCGCCCTTGCCCACGCCCTGCGCCTTCAACGCCTGTTGCAGGCGGGAAACGGTGGCGACCAATTCGGCCCCCGACCAGCGGCGCTTGACCTTGTCCTCGCCCCAGAACACCACGGCGTCGCCGCTGGGCAGCGTGGCCAGCATGTTTTCGGCGTAGCTCAGGCTGGCCTCGGGGAACCAGCGGGCGCCCGGCATCTTGTCGCCGTCCAGCAGATCGACCGCGCCCAGATCACCGGTCAGCCCGGCCCATTCCCACAGGAAACGCCAGAAGCGTTCCTTTTCCGCGATGCTCCAGTTGTACAGCGCCTCGTAATCGTCCAGACGAAGGCCGAAACGCGCGTTGGCCGCCGCCCGGAAGGCGGTCAGGTTGGCGTTGGCGACGCGCTCCTCGCTCGGGCGCCACAGCGGAGTGTCCATTCTCTTATCCCTCGGGTTTGTTGTTATCGTCCTGTCCGATTTGCTTGGTGCATCGGATTGCGGGGCAGCATAACGCATGGTTTGGCGTTTGTCTGTTGTCGGCGTGGCGCATGGTGCAACGCATCAACAGATGAGCGGTGGGTTTTGTCATGCCGCCGCGCCGAGGAACACCACCGACGGCGATCCGGGCCGTCCTTGACCGAACGATGACGTTTTGATGGAGCGCCCTTTTGCCGCTTGCCGGGATCGGGGGCTTTGACTAGGGTCCGTTCAAGACGGTCCGAAAGGCTTGGTTATGGCGCTGGAGATCGAGCGGCGTTTCCTGGTTCGCAAGAACATCAGCCATTTGTGCCGTGACGGCGTCCCCATCGTTCAAGGCTATCTGCCGCGCGATGGCCAAACCACCGTCCGGGTGCGTTTGGCCGGTGAACAGGCGACGCTGACGATGAAGTCGGCCAAGACCGGGGCCTGTCGGGAAGAGTTGGAATTCCCGTTGCTGCCCGATCTGGCCCGCAAGATCCTTGAGCATTCCTGCGAGGGGCGGGTGATCCGAAAGACCCGGTACCGGCATGAGCAGGATGGTCTGTGCTGGGAAATCGACGTGTTCGAAGGCGAAAACGCCGGGCTGGTCATCGCCGAGGTGGAGTTGAGCGATCCCCAGCAGGTGATTCCCTTGCCCGACTGGATTGGGGCGGAGGTCACGAGCCTGCCTGCCTATGGCAACTCCGCCCTGTCGCGCCAACCGATCCGCCGCTGGACCACCGCCGCCTGAGGCGATGTGGTCTGAAGCAACGCCGACGCAGGACCGATGATGACGATGACGTGCCGGTGCCACCCTCTGGGGGCGGCACCGGCGTATCCCGTCAGCTCGCGCGGCCCGTCAGCTCGCGCGGACTTTGTTGAGAAAGCCCTGAACCTCACCGCGCAGGCGGTCGGCCTGGCTGGCCAGGGTCCGGCTGGCCTGGAGAACAGCGTCGGCGGCCCCGCCGGTCTTGTTGGCGGCGTTGGTCACTTCGGCGATGTTCTGCATCACCTGCTGGGTCCCCTCCGCCGCCTGCTGGACGTTCTGGGCGATCTCGCGGGTGGCCGATCCCTGTTGCTCCATGGCGTGGGCGATGTCGGTCACGGTGCCGCTGATGGTGGTCACGGCATCCGAAATGTTCCGGATGGCGGCCACCGCGCCCACGGTGGCGGTCTGCATGTCGGCCACCTGGGCGGAGATCTCCTCGGTCGCCTTCGCGGTTTGTCCGGCCAGATTCTTCACCTCGGTGGCGACGACGGCGAAGCCCTTGCCCGCTTCCCCGGCGCGGGCGGCTTCGATGGTGGCGTTCAGCGCCAGCAAATTGGTCTGTTCGGCGATCTCACCGATCAGGCCCACGACCTGGCCGATGCGTTCGGCGGCCTGGGACAGCCCTTCGACGATGCCGTTGGTCTGCACGGCCTTTTCCGCCGCGCCCACCGCCGCTTCGGAACTGGCGTTCAATTGACGGGAGATTTCGGCGATGGAGGAGGACAGCTCTTCGGCCGCCGCCGCCACCGTCTGCACGTTGGAGGTTGCCCGTTCCGACGCGGTGGCGACGGCGGACGATTTCTTGGTCGTCAACTGCGCGTCCGACGACATTTCCTGCGCGTCGCGCCCCAGGGTGGTGGCGGATTCGGTCAGCGAATGGACGACGCCCGACACCGCCTGTTCAAAACCATTGGCAAATTCGTTCATCGTGCGGCGGCGGTCGGCGTCGATCTGGCGGCGCATCTCCTCCCGCTCGCGTTCCATCCGCTGCATCTCCAGCGCGTTGTCCTTGAACACCGACAGGGCGCGCGACATGGCCAGCATTTCATCCTTGCGGTCGCTGCCGGGGATCTCGCCGCTCAGATCGCCTTCCGACAGGCGGCTCATGGCGGCGGTCATGGCGTGCAGCGGGTGGGTGATGGCGCGGTCGATCACCCAGGCCATCAGCGCGCCCAGCAGCAGGGCCACCGCCGAGCCGATGATGATGACGGTCCCGGAGTTGGCCCGGCCGGCCTCGCGGTCATCGCGTTGCTGCGTGACCATGCGGCCGACCAGATCGCTGACCGACCCGGCGGCCCGGGCCATGGCGGTCATCGATTCGCGTTGCTTCTGGCTGGTCGTCACCAGCGCGGCGAACTCGCTGTCGAACGCCTTGGCGGCGTCGGTGGTGGTGGCGATCAGCGTGCGCCCTTCCTTGTCCACCAGCAGCGCCCCGACCTTGCCCGCCGCTTCCAGGATGTCCTTGACGGCGGCGGTCACGGCGGTGCGGGACTCCGCCGACCCGGTCAGCAGGAAATCGCGTTGCCCGAGCATGGCCGATTGCACGCCCTGGACCAGCCGGTTGGCCAACCCGCGCAGCAAAACCGCCTCGTTGACCTCGCTCTGGGCGTAGTTGGAGGCTTCGCGCAGGGCGGTGGACACCATCGCCTGATTTTCCTGAAGCTCCTGGGCGTGGGCCTGCACCTCGCGGGCGGCTTGGTCGACGGCGGCGGCGCGGGCCGCCGGAATGGGGCCGCTGATCGCCCGCATCTCGACGAAGGCGTCCTTGTAGGCGCGACTGTCGGCGGTGATCTTCTGGGCGAGATCCTCGTCGTTGGTTCCGGCCACATCCTTTTCCACCGCTTCGGCGGCGTCGATCAACTGGTCGATCGCGGCGGCAATCTTGTCGGGCAGGCTGGCCCCGCCGGTGCGCAGGAACTCGCTCTGCAACCGCCGGGCTTCCTGCACCCGTTCGATCAGCTTGTTGGCGCGATCGGTGGTTTCCAGGCTGTGAAAGGCGGCGGTGTCCGCCTCCTTCTGGCTGACGATGTTCTGGTCGTAGCGGTCGGACTGCTGCTTGCCGATCTTTTCGGCGATGTCCTTCAGCGCGCGGGCGCGGGTTTCCATGCTGGCCGTGCGGCTGTGCGCCTCCACATCCTGGGCGACGAAGGCGGAGAAGGCCGCCCGATAGCCGTCGATCCCCGCCAGGATGTCGTCCACCGGGCGGCGGTTCTCGTCGTCGCTCAAGTCCGCCTTGGTGGCCTGCGCCTCGCCGCGCAGGGTGTCGAGCATGCCCGGGACGTTGGTCGCCGCCTTGGCGTCGCGTTCGGTGACGAAGCGCGCCTCTTCGATGCGGACGGACTTGAGGCGCGCGTCCAACTCAGCGGTGTGGGCGGCGATATCGACCCGCTCGGCATAGGTGCGCAGACTGTTCCAGCCCACGAACGCCACGGCAACCGTCAGAAGCAGCACGGTGGCGAAACCGAGCGCAATCCGTGTTCCGATCGTCATGAAAGAGGGACTCCCACAGGCCGATGTTGGGTTCTTCTGTTCCTAAGCCCTTATTCGACCACAGTAGGTTAATTTTCGCTTTGATTCAGGTCAGGACCAATCCCTATTTCAGAAACGATCCACCATCCAGGGGCGTTGCCCACAAAACAAGCGGTCCAACGCCGCGATAATCTTTTCTTTACCGTAAAGCAGACCCGCCCGCCAAAGCGCCGTGGCGCTGGCGTGGCCGCTGTAGAGGCAGGAAAAAGCCGAGATCCCCAGCGTTGCGCTGCTGGCTTCGTCTTGCACGCCGTGTGCGATAACACCGCGACCGCCCGCAACCTCCAGGCGGAAGACTGTGGTGTTTTCCGGAAAAAGAGGATCGTTTATGGCAAAAGCAATGGTTGTTTCTATGCCGTTCGGATAGGCGCGGGTGGTCAAGGCGCGGGGAACGTCCAGAACCCGCAAGAGCCACTCCTCCCGCTCTTCCAGACAGACATCCACATCGGTGGCGAGGAGAGCGAGCGGATCGTCAGGACCGCCACGCCAGACGACACGGTCCACCTGCGCCCGATAACCGGACAGCAGGCGGCGGGCCAGCCGCAGCGCCCGGGGGGTGGGCGCGCACAGGTCGGCCACCAGCAGCCGCCGATTCTGGGGCGGTGACATCTGGGGCGGGGAGAGGGCGATGTAGCCTTCGGCTCCATCGGGGCCGATCAACAGGAACAGGTCGGCCGGATCGCCGTCCGGGCACAAGGCCAGCGACCACAGCGCCTCGTCTCGTTCGATCAGGCCGTTGCCGTCCTCCAGCGTCCGACGGCGCAACGCGGCGAGTGGGGTGGCGTCGCGTGGATCGGCGGGGCGGATCGCGCCATCGTCTGGTGCCAGAGCATCCGGCGCGAGGGCATCCGGCAGGGGGGCAGGGGGCGGTGCCAACAGCGCGGGCGGCGCGCTCCAGCGGCAGGCGACGCCGCCCCGGCCAAAGCCAAGCCGCTGGTAAAAGGGCAGGGTGGACGGCCACAGCACCGCCAACGCCGCGCCCGCCGCCCGGCCTTCGGCCAGCGCGTCGTGCATCAACGCGCGTCCGATGCCTTGCCCGCGTCGGGTCGGATCGACCGTCATCAGGGCGATGGCCTGGCTGGGCACCGCTTTCCCGCCAAACCACTGATCCACCGGCCAATGCGCGACGCAGGCCATCGGCTGATAGCACCCGGTCGGGGCCGTGTCGCGCAGAACGCGCAGCCGGTCCACGCCGAACAGGTCGGCGTAGCGGTCGAAAATCGGGCGGGGTAGGCCAAAGCCGTGGCGGGCGAGGCGGGCAACGGCGTCGATCTCGTCGGACCGGACCGGGCCATACGGGGGCGGTGTGTCGATGGGGAGGCTCCCCCGGTTGTTGCGTCGCTGCGGTGGTGGGGCGGTGGTGGGGCGGTGGAGGGATGGTAACGGGAAAGGCGGGGGCTGGCAAAACCCGCCGGAACCACGCAGGGCAATCGCTTGAAGCATCGTGCAATCGACCGGAGCAAGAATGGACACGGATTTCACGGATTTTTCTCACGGATTTCACGAAACGCGTCCCAGAGCCATCCAGTTTGCGAGCTTGCGACACACCTCGTGCCGGGATGCGTGAGGCGATTGAGGTCGGAAATCCGTGCAATCCCTCATTTTGTCCGTGCAATCCGTGTCCATTCTTGCTTGCGCGACGATGATCGCTCGTTCAAGCGGTCAGCCGATTCGACGCCCACCGCGCGGAGTCGCGCACGATGTCGCTGGGGTCGTCGCACAGGGCGTCGGCCACCGGGCGCAGGCGCGGATCGCCGCTGTTGCCCAGCCCAACCAGGGCGTTGCGCACGAAACGGTCGCGCCCGATGCGCTTGATGGGCGAGCCGCTGAACACCTGCCGGAATCCGGGATCGTCCAGTTGCGCCAGATCGGCCAGCCGGGGGGCGGTCAGTTCGGCGCGCGGCAGGAAGGCCGGTTCGCGCGCCGCGCGGGCGAATTTGTTCCAGGGGCACACGGCCAGACAATCGTCGCAGCCATAAATCCGGTTGCCGATCAGCGGCTTCAGAGCGTCGGGGATCGGTCCCTTGTGTTCGATGGTCAGATAGGACACGCAGCGCCGGGCGTCGAGCTGGTAGGGGGCCGGAAAGGCGTCGGTCGGGCAGGCGGTTTGGCAGCGGGTGCAGGATCCGCAGCGGTCGCGGGCGTCGTCGTCGGGCGGCAGATCCAACGTCGTGTAGATTTCCGACAGGAACAGCCAGGATCCATGCTCGCGCGACACGAGGTTGGTGTGTTTGCCTTGCCAACCCAGCCCGGCGCGCTGGGCCAGCGGCTTTTCCAGCACCGGGGCGGTGTCGACGAACACCTTCACCCCCGCCTTGGTCTGGTGGTGCAGCCAGTGGCCGAGCGTTTTCAAACGCCCCTTGATGAGATCGTGGTAGTCGCGGTTGCGGGCGTAGACGGACACCACCCCCCGGTCGGGGTGATTGCGCAGCCGCAGCGGGTCGTCGTGGGGGGCGTAGCTGGTCCCCAGCGCGATGACGCTGCGCGCCTCCTCCCACAGGGCTTGCGGGTGGGCGCGCTGGTCCACCCGGTCGGCCATCCACCCCATATCGCCGTGCCGACCAGCGGCGAGAAAGGCGGCCAGCCGGTCGCGCGCCTCCGGTCCCAGCGCGGCGGGGGCGAAGCCCACCGCGTCGAAGCCCAAGGTCAGCGCCTTGTCGCGGATGCGGGCGCGCAGCGTGGCCGGATCAAGCGCCTTCGGCTCAGCCCCGGCCACGGTAGCCCGGAACGTCCTGCGACGGGATCCACACGCCCTTCGGCGCGTCGCCGGTCTGATAGAAGACGTCGATCGGGATGCCGCCGCGCGGGTACCAGTAACCGCCGATGCGCAGCCATTGCGGGGCCAGTTCCGCCACCAGCCGCTTGCCGATGCCGACGGTGCAAGCCTCGTGGAAGGCCCCATGGTTGCGGAAGCTGGTGAGGAACAGCTTGAGCGACTTGCTTTCGACCAGCCAATCGCCCGGCACGTAATCAATCACCAGATGGGCGAAGTCCGGCTGGCCGGTGATCGGGCAGAGGGAGGTGAATTCCGGCGCGGTGAAACGCACGACATAGGCGTCGCCAGGGTTGGGGTTCGGCACCCGCTCCAACACCGCCTGTTCCGGGGATTGCGGTTGGACGGTGGCCCCGCCCAGCATGGTCAGGCCGGAATAGATGCTGTCACTCATGGGGCGCGTCCTTTTCGGCTGGCGTGGGGGCGGTTGGCGCGGCTTCGGCGGCGGCGGTGTCGGGGGGCGGGGTTTCGGGCTTTGCTGCCGCCGTGGCTTTTTCCGCTTTCGGCGGGCGGTTCTGCTTGGGCGGCTTGGGGGGTTTGCCCAACGGGTCGGTGGTCGCCTCCACATCGCCCTCGGCCAGACGGGCTTCCAGCGCGCTGGCGACCGCTTCGAACCGGCCGTCGGCGATGGCGCGCCGCAGCTCCCGCATCAGGTCCTGGTAATAATGCAGATTGTGCCAGGTCAGCAGCATCGGCCCCAGCATCTCGTTCGCCTTGAACAGGTGATGCAGGTAGCCCCGGCTGTAGCGCTGGCAGGCCGGGCACCCGCATTCGGCGTCGAGCGGGCGGTCGTCGTGGGCGTGGCGGGCGTTGCGGATGTTGATGGTTCCGCGCCGGACAAAGGCCTGACCCGTGCGGCCCGAGCGGGTCGGCATGACGCAATCGAACATGTCCACGCCGCGCCGCACCGCGCCGATCAAATCGCTGGGGCGGCCCACCCCCATCAGATAGCGCGGGCGCTGCTTCAGCATCGCCGGTTCGGTGAAATCGAGCACGGTGAACATCGTCTCCTGCCCTTCGCCCACCGCCAGCCCGCCGATGGCGTAGCCATCAAAGCCGATGTCGGTCAGGGCGGCGACGCTTTCCGCCCGCAACTCGGGATAGACGCTGCCCTGGACAATGCCGAACAGGCCATAGCCGGGCCGCTCGACGAAGGCGTCCTTGCTGCGCTTGGCCCAGCGCATCGACAGCTTCATCGAGGATTCGGCCTGCGCGGGCGTGGCGGGATAGGGTGTGCACTCGTCCAGGCACATGGTGATGTTGCTGTCCAGCATGTGCTGGATTTGGATCGAGCGTTCGGGCGTCAGGTGGTAACGGCTGCCGTCCAGGTGGGATTTGAAGGTCACGCCCTCTTCCGACATGGTGCGCAGGCCCGCTAGGCTCATCACCTGGAACCCGCCGCTGTCGGTCAGGATCGGCTTGTCCCAATTCATGAAGCGGTGCAGACCGCCCAGTTGGGCCACCCGCTCCGCCGTGGGGCGCAGCATCAGGTGATAGGTGTTGCCCAGCAGGATTTCCGCCCCGGTGGACGCCACCGCGTCCGTGGTCATCGCCTTGACCGTGGCGGCGGTGCCGACCGGCATGAAGGCGGGGGTTTCGATGGTCCCGTGGGCGGTCGTCACCCGTCCGCGCCGCGCCCGTCCTTCGGTCGCGAGAAGCTCAAAGCCGATGCCGGTCATTGGTGATCCGTCCTGTGCAGCAGCGAAGCGTCGCCGTAGCTGAAAAAGCGATAGCGCTGGTCGATGGCGTGGGCGTAGGCGCTGCGCATCCGGTCGAACCCGGCAAAGGCGCAGACCAGCATGAACAGCGTCGATTTCGGCAGGTGGAAGTTCGTCCACAGCAGATCGACGATGCGGAAGCGGTAGCCCGGCGTGATGAAAATGCTGGTGTCGCCGCTGAAGGGGACCAGCGTCCCATCCTCGCGCCCCGCCGTTTCCAGGATGCGCAGGGCGGTGGTCCCGACCGAGACGATCCGCCCGCCCGCCCGGCGCGTGGCGTTGACCGCGTCGGCGGTGTCGGCGGGGATTTCGCCCCATTCGCTGTGCATCCTGTGGTCGGCGATGTCGTCCACCTTCACCGGCAGGAAGGTCCCCGCGCCGACATGCAGCGTCACCGGCACCCGGCGCACCCCGCGCGCGTCCAGCGCCGCCAGCAGCTCCGGCGTGAAATGAAGCCCGGCGGTGGGGGCGGCGACCGCCCCTTCGCGCGCGGCGAACACGGTCTGGTAATCGGCGTTGTCGGTGGCGTCCGACGTCCGGCGGATGTAGGGGGGCAGCGGCATCCGGCCATGCCGGTGCAGCGCGGTCATCAGCTCCGCCCCGCCGGTGGAGAAGCGCAGGCGCACCTCCATCCCGTCCTTGGCGATGACCTCGGCCTGGAAATCATCGGCGATGGCGATGACGTCGCCAGGCTTCAGCCGCTTGCCGGGGCGGGCGAAGCTGGCCCATTCCCGTTCGCCCAGGCGTTTGTGCAGGGTGATCTCCACCGCCACCGCGCCGCGCCGCCCGTCCAGCCGGGCGGGGATGACGCGGGTGTCGTTGACGACCATCAGGTCGCCCGGCTCCAGCAGGGTGGGCAGGTCACGCACCACGCGGTCGTGCAAACGGGCACCGACCTCCAACAGGCGGGCGGCGTCGCGGGGCCGGACGGGATGCTCGGCGATCCGGTCGGGCGGCAGGTCGAAATCGAAATCGGCGGTCTTCATGGAAGCCGCAGCTATAGACCGAACCGCCCCGCTTTGGGAAGGTGGGGCGTGGCCCCGCCGCCACAGCGACGGAGGCTGGTTTTTTTGCGCATTCATGACAACGCGGGCGCTTGACAGCGTTGGACAAGAGGAGCACGCTTCTCCTTACAGAAACGGCGCTGAGGTGAGCAAGACATGCTTCCGAGTTACCGGCGCTTCTGCGGTGTCGGGTCTTGAACCGTTTGAGTGGAACCGAAGCAAGGGAGGGTGAGTAAGATCATGACTCCACCGGCGCTTACGTGATGACCCGTGATGTTTTCCAAAACACACTCTCGAATTTTTTCGCCTGACAGCGATGATTTTGCGGAATCCTTTGGCCCGCACTGAAAAGCCCCGCACCCCTTGCGGGGCTTTTCGTTTTGACCGGGCGGGGCTTTTCGTTTTGATCGGTTGGACGGGTGCTGCGGGGTGGTGTTTTCGCTTGGCCTTCCGCGCCGATGATGCTCAATCACCGTGATGGGGGTTGCGGGTGCGGGGCGAGGGACGGGGCATGAGCGAGCTTACGGACGTGGTCGTCATCGGTGGGCCGACGGCGTCGGGCAAATCCGGTTTGGCGCTGGCGGTGGCGGAGGCGTTGGACGGCACGGTCATCAACGCCGACAGCATGCAGTTGTACGCCGAGTTGGACGTCATCACCGCCCGGCCGCCCGCCGAGGATCTGGCCCGTGCGCCGCACCGGCTCTATGGCGTGCTGCCGGTGGCCGAACGCGGATCGGCGGCGCGCTGGCGCGATCTGGCGCTGGCGGAGATCGCCCAGGCCCAGGCTGCCGGGCGGTTGCCGGTGGTGGTTGGCGGGACCGGTCTGTATCTGCGCGCGTTGATGCAGGGGTTGAGCGAGGTTCCGCCGATCCCCGAGGCGGTGCGCGCCGCCGCCCACGCCCGCCTGTCCGCGCTGGGGGGCGAGGCGTTCCGCGCCGAACTGGTGGCGCGTGACCCGGATTCGGCCAAGCTCAACCCCGGTGACACCACCCGCCTGACCCGCGCCTGGGAGGTGTTGGAGGCGACCGGCCATCCGCTGTCGCACTGGCAAAGCCAGACCGCCCAGGGCGCGCCCGATGGTCTGCGCTTTTCCATTGTGCTGCTCGACCCGCCGCGCGCCGATCTCTACGCCCTGTGCGACCACCGCTTTCGCCTGATGATGGACCAAGGCGCGTTGGAGGAGGTGCGGAGGTTGGACGAACTGGCCATCCGCCAGGACTTGTCCGCCGATCTGCCCGCGCTGAAGGCGCTGGGGGTGCCGGACCTGCGCCGCCACCTGCACGGCGAGATTGGCTTGGACGAGGCCATCGCCCTTGCCCAGCAATCCACCCGGCGTTATGCCAAGCGTCAAGTGACGTGGTTCCGTCACCAACTGGCCGAACGACCGCCCCATACGGCACCGCATGGCTGCCATACGGTCGATTCGCTCTGTTCATTGGACCAACGGAGTGCAATTCTCCGCCTTCTAAAAACACACGTGCGCCGGTGAATCGGCGCGCCGCATCAGTCCAGGAGAATCGTCGTGTCGGTTGATTGGGGTCATGTGTTCGCAAGCCGCGTGGGCGGCATGACGGCGTCGGAGATCCGTGAGCTGCTGAAGCTGATCGACCGGCCGGAGATCATTTCCTTTGCCGGCGGCATTCCTGACCCGGACCTCTTCCCGACCTCCGCGCTCGCCCGGGCCTATGAGAAGATCTTTCAATCGAACGGTGGCGCTGGCAGCGCGCTGCAATACTCGATCACCGAAGGGTTCACCCCGCTGCGCGAATGGATCTGCGCCTATATGGAGCGCAACGGCGCGCCGGTCGGGCTGGACGGCGTGCTTGTCACCAACGGATCGCAGCAGGTTCTGGAGTTTGTCGGCAAGCTGCTGATCGGCCCCGGCGACAAGGTGGTCGTCACCCGCCCGACCTATCTCGGCGCGCTTCAGGCTTTTTCGCCCTATGAGCCGAGCTACATTTCCATTCCGATGGACGAGGAAGGGCCGGAACTGGTGGCGCTGGACGCCGCGTTGGCGCAGAAGCCGAAATTCTTCTACCTCGTGCCCGACTTCCAGAACCCGAACGGGACCACGGTGTCGTTGGCCCGCCGCGAAGCGATCCTCGACCGCTGCGCGGCCGCTGGCGTGCCGGTGGTGGAAGACACCGCCTATTCCGAACTGCGCTATGACGGCCAGTCGTTGCCGCTGATGGCCGCGTTGGATTGTGCCCGCAACGGCGGCAAACTGACCAACGTCATTTATTGCGGGACCTTCTCCAAGACGATGGTCCCGGCCTTGCGCGTGGGTTGGGTCAACGCCGCGCCGGAGGTCATCAACCGTCTGGTTCTGATGAAGCAGGCCGCCGACCTGCACGCCAGCACCATCAACCAGATCGTGCTGCACGACGTCGTGTCGCAGATTTTTGACAGCCACATCAAGCATCTGCGCACCCAGTACAAGGAGCGCCGCGACGCCATGCTGGCCGCCCTGGACGAGTTCGCCCCGCCGGGCGTCACCTGGACCAAGCCGGAAGGCGGCATGTTCGTGTGGGTGGAGGCGCCGGAGACCGTCAACGGGACCGCGCTGCTGGAGCGCGCGATCAAGGAAGCCAACGTGGCCTTCGTGCCCGGTTCGGCCTTCCACGCCGACCGTTCGGGCCAAAACACCCTGCGTTTGGCCTTCTCCGTCAACAAGCCGGAGCGGGTGCGCGAGGGCGTGCGCCGTCTCTGCGCGTTGCTGAAAGAGTCGATCTGACGCCGACGGGCGGGGGGCTCCCCGCCCGCATCGTCCGGTCCCGCCGTCACGGCGGCCATCCCGGCCTGGGGTGGCCGCCGTTGGCGCATATGGAGGCCGGATGATGGGGGTGGATGGCGGGCGTGATGCTTCGTGACATCATCGCGCAACAATTGGAAAAACTGCGGCAAAAAAACTTGTCAATCATTCGCGAAATGGGTTGACCATCGCGCGTGGATTTGGCTAATTTGCCGCTCCCGCCCCGGCTGTAGGGGGCTAAACCGTTGTTTTGATGGAATAGCCTTGGCTTGGTGGCGGCAGTCCCGGGGATACGGGTGCCCGAAGGAGAGGCACCCCTTTGAGAAGGTCGTGAGCTATGCCTGAACAGAAGCTGACCGGCGCCCAGATCATCATCAAGGCTCTGAAGGATCAGGGCGTTGATACCATCTTCGGCTATCCCGGCGGCGCCGTACTTCCCATTTACGACGCGCTGTTCCAGCAAAACGACCTTCGCCACATCCTCGTTCGGCACGAACAGGCCGCCGTTCACGCGGCGGAAGGCTACGCGCGCTCGACCGGCAAGGTCGGTTGCGTGCTGGTCACGTCGGGTCCGGGTGCCACCAACGCCGTCACCGGCCTGCTGGACGCCCTGTGCGACAGCATCCCGCTGGTCTGCCTGTCCGGTCAGGTCCCGACCCATCTGATCGGCAACGACGCCTTCCAGGAGGCCGACACCACCGGCATCACCCGGCCCTGCACCAAGCACAATTATCTGGTGAAGGACGTCAACAATCTGGCCCGCACGATGCACGAGGCCTTCTACGTCGCGCGCAGCGGCCGCCCCGGCCCGGTGCTGATCGACGTGCCGAAGGACGTGCAGTTCGCCGACGGCGTCTATGTCCCGCCGGGCGAGGTCAAGCACAAGACCTACCGCCCGCAGGTCAAGCCGGAGATCGCCCGCGTCGAAGAGGCGATCGAGCTGATGGCCAACGCCAAGCGCCCGATCTTCTACACCGGCGGCGGCGTCATCAACGCCGGCCCGATGGCGGCCAAGCTGCTGACCCAGTTCGTCAAGACCACCGGTTTCCCGATCACCTCGACCCTGATGGGGCTGGGGGCCTTCCCGGCGTCCGACGCGCAATGGCTGGGCATGCTGGGCATGCACGGCACCTACGAGGCGAATCTCGCCATGTACGGCTGCGACGTCATGATCAACATCGGTGCCCGCTTTGACGACCGCGTGACCGGCAAACTGTCGGAATTCGCGCCGGGGTCCAAGAAGATCCACGTCGACATCGATCCCAGCTCGATCAACAAGAACGTCGCCGTCGACATTCCCATCGTCGGCGATTGCGGGGCCGTGCTGGAAGCCATGCTGACCATGTGGAAGGCCCGGCAGAAGCGCGCCGACCAAGCCGCGCTGAAGGAGTGGTGGACGCAGATCGACGGCTGGCGCGCCCGCAACTGCCTGAACTACAACCGCACCGAGTCCGTCATCAAGCCGCAATACGCGCTGGAGCGTCTGCGCGAGGCGCTGCGCGGCAAGGACCACTACATCACGACCGAAGTCGGTCAGCATCAGATGTGGGCGGCGCAATTCCTGCCCTTCGACCAGCCGAACCGTTGGCTGACCTCCGGCGGTCTCGGGACCATGGGCTATGGCCTGCCCGCCGCCATCGGCGCGCAGATCGCCCACCCCGAGGCCATCGTGGTGGACGTGTCGGGCGAGGCCAGCTTCCTGATGAACATGCAGGAAATCGGCACCGCCGTTCAGTACCGCGCCCCGGTCAAGGTGTTCATCCTGAACAACCAGTATATGGGCATGGTGCGCCAGTGGCAGGAGCTGCTGCACGGCTCGCGCTTCTCGCAGAGCTATTCGGAGGCGCTGCCCGACTTCGTCAAGCTGGCCGAGGCCTGGGGCTGCGTCGGTCTGCGCGCGACCACGGTGGCCGAGGTCGATGAGGTCATCGAAAAGATGCTGGCCGTCACCGACCGCCCCTGCATCGTCGACATCGCGGTCGATCCCAAGGAAAACTGCTTCCCGATGATCCCCGGCGGCAAGGCCCACAACGAAATCCTGCTTGGCCCGGACGACAGCCCGTCCGACGCCACGCCGGAAGACGGCATGGTCCTGGTCTGATCGTCAGGCTTCGTTGATCCGACGCACGCTAGAGCAGATCGCGTTAAATCGGGATCGATTTAACGCGTGAAGATGCTCGATAAACAAAGGCATAGAGCGCCGTGGACTGTTTCATATTTTGAGCACGGCGCTCTATTTCTGGGGATTGGGAATCATGGACGACAGCAAGATCGAAAAGCACACCATCGCCGTGCTGGTGGACAATGAGCCGGGCGTGCTGGCGCGCGTCATCGGTCTGTTTTCCGGGCGTGGCTACAACATCGAAAGCCTGACGGTGGCGGAGGTGAACAACGCCGACCATCTGTCGCGCATCACCCTGGTCACGTCCGGCACCCGGATGATCATCGAGCAGATCAAGGCGCAGTTGAGCCGCCTGGTCCCGGTTCACCGGGTTCATGATCTGACCGACGAAGGCCCGTCGGTGGAGCGCGAATTGGCCCTGGTCAAGGTGGCGGGGACCGGCGAAAAGCGCATCGAGGCGCTGCGTCTGGCCGACATCTACAAGGCCACGGTGCTCGACGCCACGCTGACCTCTTTCGTCTTCGAGCTGACCGGGAGCACCGAGCAGGTCGATGATTTCGTTGGGTTGATGGCGCAATTGGGGCTGGTCGAAGCCAGCCGCACCGGCGTCGTCGCCATGTCCAAAGGGGCCAGCGGGTTCTGACCCCGGCTCCGCTTCGAACGGTTGTGACGGCAAAAACGCAAGGAAGCGTCCTGGTTTTGCCGCGCAACCATGCGATTGTTTCGCTTGACGGACGGCTTTGCTCAATGGAGTAATCCGCCCGCAAGAGGACGCACACCCTCTTCGTTTGCTGTGAATTCAAGGAACCATCACCATGCGCGTCTATTACGATCGTGATGCCGACGTCAACCTGATCAAGGGCAAGAAGGTCGTCATCGTTGGCTACGGCAGCCAGGGCCACGCTCACGCCCACAACCTGCGTGACAGCGGCGTCAAGGACGTGCGGATCGCTCTGCGCCCCGGCTCGGCGACCACGAAGAAGGCCGAAGCCGCTGGCTTCACCGTGATGGCTCCCGGCGAAGCCGCCGCGTGGGCCGATGTCGTGATGGTTCTGACCCCCGATGAACTCCAGGCCGACCTGTACAAGGACGATCTGGCCAAGAACATGAAGCAGGGTGCGGCTCTGGCGTTCGCCCACGGCCTGAACATCCACTTCAACCTGATCGAGCCGCGCGCCGACCTCGACGTGTTCATGATCGCGCCGAAGGGTCCCGGCCACACCGTGCGCAGCGAATACCAGCGTGGCGGCGGCGTGCCGTCGCTGGTCGCCGTGCACCAGAACGCTTCGGGCAACGCGCTGGACATCGCCCTGTCCTACGCCTCGGCCAACGGCGGCGGCCGTGCGGGCATCATCGAAACCAGCTTCAAGGAAGAGTGCGAGACCGATCTGTTCGGCGAGCAGGTCGTCCTGTGCGGCGGTCTGACCGAACTGATCAAGGCTGGTTACGAGACGCTGGTCGAGGGCGGCTACGCCCCCGAGATGGCCTATTTCGAGTGCCTGCACGAAGTGAAGCTGATCGTCGACCTCATTTATGAGGGCGGCATGGCCAACATGCGCTACTCGATCTCCAACACCGCCGAGTATGGTGATTACCGCACCGGCCCGCGCATCATCACCGCCGAGACCAAGGCCGAGATGAAGCGCGTCCTGACCGACATTCAGGAAGGCCGTTTCGTCCGCGACTGGATGCAGGAATGCAAGGTCGGCCAACCGTCCTTCAAGGCCATCCGTCGCCGCAACGCCGAGCACGAAATCGAAAAGGTCGGCGAGAAGCTGCGCGCCATGATGCCGTGGATCGCCGAGCGTCGTCTGGTCGACAAGTCGAAGAACTGATCGGTTCTCCGATCCGTTCCACACGGAAAGGCGCGCCCCGCAAGGGGCGCGCTTTTTTGTTGCCCGCGCGCATTCCGTGAGGTTCCGCGCTTCAACGCGTCGATTGGATCGCAAGAACCGGGTGTTGCCGCCCGCCGGGGCTGCGTAGGTCTGTGTCTCCAACCATACGGTGACGGAGGAGAGACGGATCATGGCGATGTTGCGCGACAAGGTGGCGATTGTGACCGGCGCGTCGGCGGGGATTGGCCGGGCGACGGCGTTGCTGTTCGCCGCCGAGGGGGCGGCGGTGGTGGTGAACGCCCGCAACGCGTCCAGTTTGGACGCGGTGGTGGCGACGATCACGGGCAAGGGTGGCCGGGCGCTGGCCGTTGCCGGGGATGTGGCCGACGAGGGGACGCACGCCGCGATGGTGCAAACGGCGCGCAGCGCCTTTGGCGGGCTGGACATCGCGATCAACAACGCGGGCATGGTTGGGCCGATCAAGCCGCTGGCCGATGTCACGCCAGCGGAATGGAACGCGGTTCTGTCGGTCAATCTGACGGCGGCCTTTCTGGGCGCGCGTCATCAGGTTCCCGCCCTGCTGGCGCGTGGCGGCGGCGCGCTGGTCTTCACCTCCAGCTTTGTCGGGACCAGCGTCGGCCTGCCCGGTATGGCGGCCTATGCGGCGGCCAAGGCCGGGCTGATGGGGCTGGTCAAGGGGCTGACGGCGGATTACGCCGCCCAGGGCGTGCGCGCCAACGCGTTGCTGCCGGGTGGGGTGGACACCGCGATGGCGGGCGATGCGGACCAACGGGCGTGGGCGGCGGGCCTGCACGCGCTCAAGCGCATCGCCCAACCGGAGGAGATCGCGCAGGCCGCGCTGTTCCTGGCCGGGCCGATGTCCAGCTTCGTCGCCGGATCGGCCCTGTTCGCCGATGGGGGAAACGCCGCCGTGAAGTGATCCGGCGGCGCGGGGGGAGCGGGCAGGGGACTGCCCGCCGCGTCGGAATCACCCCTTGGGCTTGCCCTTCGGGCTGTTCGGGGCGTTGTCGGCCACCGCCGCACGGCCCGGATCGCGCTTCTGGCATTCCAGCAGGATGTCGCGGGCGATCGGGGCGGCGGCGGTGGACCCACCACCGCCATGCTCGACGAACACGGCGCAGGCGTAGCGCGGGGCCTGGATCGGCGCGAAGGCGACGAACAGCGCGTGGTCGCGGTCGCGCCAGGGGATTTCATCCTGTTTTTTCAGACCGGCGGCGCGCTGGGCCATGGTGATGCGGCGGACCTGGGCCGAGCCGGTCTTTCCGGCCATCTCATAGCCGATTTCGGTGATGCGCGACTTGAAGGCGGTCCCGTTGGGGGCGTTCACCACCTCGTTCATGCCGCGCAGCACGATGTCGAGATTTTCCTTTTTGACCCCCAGATTGGGCCAACTGGTCTGTTCGCCGCTGACCGTCTTGATCTGGCGCGTCAGATGCGGTTTGACGCCATAGCCGCCGTTGGCCAAGCGGCAGGTCATGACCGCCAGTTGCAGCGGCGTGGTCAAGACATAGCCTTGACCGATGGACGAAATCAGCGTTTCGCCCATGTCCCAGCCCTTGCCATAGGTCGCCTTCTTCCAGGCGATGGAGGGAATGACGCCGGGGCGCTCGTGCGGCAAATCCAGGCCGGTGCGCTCGCCCAGGCCAAAACGCCGGGCCATCTCGGCGATGCGGTCCACACCGACGCGGCGCGACACGTCGTAAAAGAACACGTCGCAGGAGTGGCGCAGCGCACCGACCACATCGACGGTCCCATGCCCACCCTTGCGCCAACAGTGGAACCGGTGGTCGCCCAACTCCATATAGCCCGGGCAGAACACGGAATGGTGGCTGTTGATCGCCCCCGATTCCAGCCCGGCCAACGCCACGATCATCTTGAAGGTGGACCCCGGCGGGTATTGCCCGACCACCGCCTTGTTGTTCAGCGGCGTGGTTGGGTTGGAGAGCAACTCCTCCCACAGCTCGGCGTTGATGCCCAGGGTGAACTGGTTGGGGTCGAAGCTGGGGTGGGAGCACAGGGCGTAGACGCCGCCGGTGTGCACGTCCATCAGGACCACGGACGCGCTTTGCTCCTGCGCCAGCCGCTGCTGGACGAAGCGCTGCATCTCCATGTCGATGGTCAGTTGGATCTCGCGGCCCGATTGACCCTCGTCGCGCGACAGTTCGCGGATGACGCGGCCAACCGCGTTGACCTCCAACTGGCTGGTTCCGGCGGTCCCGCGCAGCACCTTTTCGTGAAACTTCTCGATGCCCGCCTTGCCGATGCGGAAGCCGGGCAGGGACAGCACGGGATCGCTGTTGCCGCTCAACTCCGCTTCCGACACCGCGCCGACATAGCCCATGACGTGGGCCAGGGAATCCGCCTGCGGGTAATGGCGCAACTCGCCGACCTCAATGGACACGCCGGGCAGGTCCGGTGTGTTCATCTCAAGCGTCGCCACCTGTTCCCAGGACAGGTTCTCGCGCACGGTGACGGGCACGAAGCGGCGCTTGCGGTGCAACTCACGCAGCACGCGGCGGCGGTCGCCCTCGGTCAGCGGAACGATGCGGGAGATCTTGTCCAGCGTTTCCTGGATGTTGCGGGTCCGTTCCGACACCACGACGACCCGGTAATTCTGCTGGTTGACCGCCAACGGCACGCCGAACCGGTCGACGATGGTCCCGCGCGACGGGGCGATCAGGCGCAGGCTGATGCGGTTTTCCTCCGCCAGCATGGTGTAGCGGGCGGATTCGACGACCTGGAGGTAATACAGCCGCCCGACCAGCGTGGACAGCCCAGCCAGCTTCAAGCCGCCCAGCACCATGGCGCGGCGGGTCAGCAATCGGGATCGGTCGGTGTCGCGGTCGATGGAACTCATGAAACCCTGTGGGAACCCCCGCTACCCATTGAGAAAGGCCCGGTGGACCCGGATCAGCAGCCAACCCAGCGCCGGGAACATCGCCACCGTCAGCAGCCCTTGGAATAGGGCCGGCTTGAACGGCAGGATGGTCGCGTTCAGCGCCGAAAAGGCCAGCCATTCCAGAAAGGCCGCGCCGATCATCACCAGGGCGAAGCCGATCCACAGCAGCAGGAAGGTGCTGGCCAGAAACAAACGACGCTGGTTGACCACCGCCCATTGCGTGACCACCAGCATCAGCGCGTTGACCCCCAGCGGCCCGCCGATCAGCAGATCCTGCAACAGGCCGAGCAGAAAGGCCACCCCTGGCCGCATCAGATCTGGTCTGTGGATGGTCCAGTAATACACCGAAATCAGCGTCAGATCGGGCGCGATGGGGGCATAGGACGGAACGGGCAGGCGGATCAACCCGATCAGCACCAGCATCACCGTAACGGCAAAGGGCGCAAGATTGCGCCCTGCCTTGTCCAGCCGTTGCCAGAAGGTTGTCGTCATGTCATGCGTCCATCGGCGTCGGTTGGACGCGCCTCATTTCCACTCGGGCGAGGAGTCGAACTCCGTGCCGGGCAGGCCGAAATCGACCAGACGCAAATGCTCGACCCGTGACAGGTCGGCGCTGGGCAGCACCCGCACGCCGCCGCGTTCGCTGGCCGAGGTGACGACGCCGACCAGAAGCCCCGGCGGAAACAGACCGCCATGGCCGGAGGTGACGACCCGATCCCCAACCTGCACCGGTGAGTCCGGCGGCAGATACAGCAGCTTGGCCTGGTCGGAGTTGTCACCCGCCAGGACCGCGCGCTGGCGGGAGCTTTCCAGGACCACCGGCACGCGGGCGCTGATGTCGGTCAGCAGCAGAACGCGCGACGACCATTCCCCCACCTCGATCACCCGGCCGATCAACCCAGCCCCGGCAAGCGCGGCCTGACCCTTTTTCACGCCATCGCGCCGTCCCGCCGTCACCACCAGGGTGCGGACGAACGAGCTGCCAGGGGTGGCGATGACGCGCGCGGCGATGAAATTGACCGCTGGTTCCGGCGTGGCGCGCAGCAGGGTGCGCAGGCTGGCGTTCTCCGCCTCCAGCCGCAGGGCGGCCTGCCGCCATTGCAGCAGACGAGCGTTTTCCGCCTTCAGACGCTGGTTTTCCTCGAACGCGTTCTGCACCTCCACCGCCGACTCAATCACCCGCGCGGCGGTCGCCGCCGGGCGGGAAATCGCGTCCAGGATCGGGGAAAAGGCGTCGGTGACGCGCGCCCGCGCGGTGTCCACCGACAGCGATTCGATCTTGCCGACCATCATCAGCGCGATCGAGGCGAGGACCAGAAGCAGGAAGGAAAAGCGCTGCGCCAGCGCCCTCAACGGGGCGGCAAGACGGACAACGGAGCCGGAGGAGCGAGGCTTCACAGGATGTTCCCGTCCAGATACGGGGATGTCCCCGGCTTATCGCACCAAACTGAGGCGCAGCAAACCGGGGGCCATCGACAGATACACCAATCAGTAAGCGCTGACCAAGACGTTTCGCAGGGTCTTCATTTCTTCCAGCGCGCGGCCGGTCCCCAGGGCAACGCAGGAGAGCGGGTCGTCGGCGATCGACACCGGCAGGCCGGTGGCATGGCGCAGAACGAAATCCAAATTGCCCAGCAGCGCCCCGCCGCCGGTCAGCACGATGCCCTTGTCGACGATGTCGGCGGCCAGTTCCGGCGCGGTGTGCTCCAGGGCGACCTTCACCGCCTCGACGATGGCGGACACCGGTTCGGCCAGGGATTCGGCGATCTGGCGTTCGGAGATGATGAGTTCCTTGGGCACGCCGTTCATCAGGTCGCGGCCCTTGATCTCCAGGATGCGGCCTTCGCCGTCTTCCGGCGGGCAGGCGGAGCCGATTTCCTTCTTGATCCGCTCGGCGGAGCCTTCACCGACCAGCAGATTGTGGGTGCGGCGGATGTAACCGATGATCGCCTCGTCCATCTTGTCGCCGCCGACGCGGACCGAACGCGAATAGACGATGCCGCCCAGCGACAACACCGCGACCTCGGTGGTTCCGCCGCCAATGTCCACCACCATGGAGCCGGTCGGTTCCGTCACCGGCAGGCCAGCCCCGATCGCGGCGGCCATCGGCTCTTCGATCAGGAAGACGCGGCGGGCACCGGCGGCTTCCGCCGATTCCTGGATGGCGCGGCGTTCCACGGCGGTCGATCCCGACGGCACGCAGATGATGACCTGCGGGCTGGCGAAGCTGCGGCGGTTGTGAACCTTGCGGATGAAATGCTTGATCATTTCCTCCGCCACCTCGAAATCGGCGATGACGCCGTCGCGCAGCGGGCGGATGGCCTGGATGTTGCCGGGCGTGCGGCCCAGCATCATCTTTGCCTCGTCACCGACGGCCAGCACCTGTTTCTTGCCGCGCACGTTGGCGATGGCCACGACCGAGGGTTCGTTCAGGACGATGCCGCGACCCTTCACATAGACGAGGGTGTTGGCCGTCCCGAGGTCGATCGCCATGTCGGCGGACAATACGCCAAGCAGTTTGGAGAGCATGGGGGTGACGGACTCTTGAAAGCGGTTGAGACGGCCGGATCGGCGGCGCGACGCGGCACGCCCGCCGACGGTTCCATAGACGAATGCACGAACACGCTCAAGCGCCGAGTGCGGGTGAGCGCGAATTGGCCTTGTCTAGGCCGATTCATGCTGCGCCGCAACGGGATTGTGGGGAAAAACGCCGCGCCGCGCCCGAGACGATCAAGGGAGGATCAAGGGTGGATCAATGCTCCGCGTTCCCCTTGGCCGGGCCGTGGCGGTGGCCTTCCAGCCGATCCATCAACGCCAGCAGGACGCCCGACACCACGAAGGTCATGTGGATGATGACCAGCCACATCAACTCGTTCTGGGTGACATTCGCCAGGTTCATGAAGGACTTGAGCAGATGGATGCCCGAGATGGCGACGATGGACGCGATCAGCTTCAGCTTCAGCCCGCCGAAATCGACCTTGCCCATCCAATCCGGCCGATCCTCGTGGTTGGCGACGTCGATCTTGGACACGAAATTCTCATATCCCGAAAAGATCACCATCAGCAGCAGGTTGCCCGCCAGCGATAGATCGATCAGCGTCAGCACCGCCAGCAGCACGTCCTTTTCCGCCATCTCCAACACATGCGGGGCGATGTGGACCACCTCCTGCAGGAACTTGATCAGCAAAAGGCCCAGCGCGATCACCAGCCCCAGATAAAACGGGGCGAGCAGCCAGCGGCTGGCGAAAATGATCTGTTCAAAGCGGCGTTCGATCATCGCGAGCATCGGGGGTCCGGGGGTTGGTGGGATGGGCAGAGATGATGCCCTTGCCCGCCTTGTCGCAGCGCTGCGGTGCAAAATCAACCCCTGGAGCCAGAACGCCGCCGATGGTGGTGCGGCAAACTGGCCAGAACCGTCACGCTGCGGTAACGTTTCGCCGCTATGCTGGGTGTTGGTAAACATCCCGTTACCCCCTCCGCCCGTCGTTTGGAAAGGTTTGAAGCGATGTCGAACTCCGCCCCGCACATCGTGTCCGCGTTTGAGGACGCCCTGAAGCGGCTGAAGTCCGCCATCGTCCAGATGGCTGGTGCCGCCGAAACCCAGCTCGATCAGGCGCTGAGCTGCCTGACCCAGCGGAATCCGGAACTGGCGCTGGAGATCGTGCGGTCCGACGCGCGGCTCGACAGCTTCGAACACGAGATCGAGGCGCACTGCATGCGTCTGCTGGTGTTGCGCCAACCGGTGGCCGACGACCTGCGCGAGGTGGTGGCCGCCCTGAAGATCGCCGCCAATCTGGAACGAATCGGCGACCACGCCGCCAATTCGGCCAAGCGCGCGGCGGCGATCGAGGTGTTTCCCGAATCCGCGCCGCTGCTGGGCCTGCCCAATCTGGGGCGTTTGGTGCGCCAGCGCCTGACCGCCGTCATCGACGCCTATGTCGACACCGACGCCGAAGCCGCCCTGCGGATCTGGAACACCGACGACGAGGTGGACGCGCTCTACACCAGCCTGTGCGCGGAGATCGAACGGTCGGCCTCCGCCGCGCCGGGGCAGTTCACCGCCCACATGCATCTGATGATGATCGCCAAGAATTTGGAGCGCATCGGCGACCACGCCACCAACATCGCGGAGGTCGTCTATTACGTCAGCACCGGGAAGCCGCTGCTGGACGAACGCCCCAAGGCCGACCGCTCCTGCGATCCGGCGCTCTGATCCCGTTCGGGGGGCTGGCGTCGGTTGGTGTGGCGGCCCTGCACCCGGTGGCGAAAAACGCGCGCCGGGTGCGAATGGGTTGTGGAAAAAACAGTTCGACGGGTCCACGTTGCTGAAACTTTTCTGACACAGCCCGTTTCCCGAGATGACCGACGCCCTGATCCGCCTGTATGACGCCATTCTGGACCGGCAGGGCATGAACCCCGCCGATTCCAAAACCGCGCGGTTGATCGCCGCCGGGCCGAAGAAGATCGCCAAGAAGGTGGGCGAGGAAGCGGTCGAGGTGGCGTTGGACGCCATGAACGAGGACCGCCAGGGCGTCATCAACGAAAGCGCCGACCTGCTGTACAATCTGTCGGTGCTGTGGGCGACGCTGAACATCCGGCCCGACGACGTGTTCGACGAGATCCGGCGGCGGGAGGAGCTGTACGGCATCGCCGAAAAGCTGCCCAAACCGGCGGCGGGCAGCGGCGGGCGCTGACCCGCCGTTCCGTCCTTCTTCCCGTCAGCGCACCCCCAGACGGGCCAGCACCGGCAGCCGCCGCGCGGTGAACACGGCGTGGCGGCGGCGCAATTCGGCCACCGACTCCGCATCGCCGTCGATCCGCGCGCCGTCGCGGGCCAGAACCACCCCATCCTCGGACAGGCAGGACCAGGCGAAGGCCGCCGGGTCCGCGCCGTCGCGCGCGGCCAGCAGGAACAGCGCCTCGATCCGCGACACCGGCACGCCGGACCCCAGCAGCGGGGCGGCGAGGTGGCTGGGGCCGTCGCCGTCGCGGTGGCGGGCCAGGGCGGCGGCGTTGAAGCGGTCGGCGTGGGCCTGCGCCGCTTGCGGGTCGTCCAACTCCGGCAGTGGGGCGGCAAGGCCCAGGCTGGTCAGCAGGATCAGGGCGCGCAGCAGCGCCTCCTCCCCTTGCGCGGCCAGCGCGGTCCGGGCCAGCAGCGCGCCCAGGCTCTGCGGCTCCCGCTCCAGCGCCGCGCCCAACGGCTCGTAAAGCGCGCGGGCAAAGCGCAGGGTCCCGACGGGGGTGGAGGCGCTGTCCGGCAGATCGTCGGCGGGGACCAGCAGGGCGAAGCGGGTGGCGCGCAGGCGGCGGCGGCGCTCGGCGGCGGTCAGCCGCTCCCCCCCCTTGATGAAGAGGTCGCGGCGGAAGCTGCGGTTGCACAGCAGGTCGCGCAGGCTTTCCGCCTGGGTCGGGTCGGTTTCCTCGGCCACCAGGGCGCGGGCGGCGTCGGTCAGTGTCAGATCGTCCAGTTGCTCCATCGGCACGGCGGCCCCGGCGAAGTCCAGCTTCGCGGCGGCCATCTCGCGTACGACGTCGGCGTGGTGGAAGGCGGTCCAGTCGCGGTTCAGATACTCGTGGGCGATGTAGTTGGCGGACTTGCCGCGCAACGACTCGATGCGCTCCACCACCCCGTCGGCGCTGCCGAACCAGCCGCCGCCGGTCGCCGCCAACCGCGCGGCGTAGGCGACGGCCCGCGCGATGCGGTCGGGCAGGGGGCCGTGGTCGGCGGCGCAGCGGTCCACCAGCAGACGGCGCAGCGGCATGTGGGCCAGCGTGCCGGGCAGGGCGTTGTAGCTGACGAACACCACCCCGCCGGGCGTCAGGCGGCGGCGCAGCAGATCCAGCAGAATGGCGCGGTTGTCGGCGCTGACCCACGACCACACCCCGTGCAGGGCGACGGCGTCGAGCGGCGGCCCGTCGCGCCGGGCGTGTTCGGCAAAGCTGTCGTCGAGGAACAGGGCGTTGTCCAGCCCGCCATCGCGGGCCAGCCGCCGCGCCCCGGCGATGTGGCCGGGGTTGAAGTCCATCGCCTCGAACCGCGCCTGCGGCGTCGCCCCGGCCAGCACGGCGCTGGTCAGCCCATGGCCGCAGCCCAGCTCGGCCAGGGTGAAGCGCCCGTTGCGCAGCGCGTCGGGCGCGCGCCAGCCGCGCAGGGTCAGGGCGAAGCACAGCAGGGCGGGCGTCCAATCGCGGTAAAAGGCGCGGATGTAGTCGATTCCGCCGACATAGCCGTCGGTCCAGCCGCCCGTTTCTGCGCTCATGCCCCGCGTCCCCATTCCTCGGTCGTGGCGGCGTCCCGCCCGGCCCTGTTCCGCCCGGCCCATCCCCGGTCGTCGCGACGGTGTAGCCGCCGCCGCCCCGCCCGACAAGCGTCCCGCCCGACCCGCCGTCGCGCCGGACCCGCGCGGGGGGGGAATGGAACGTTTGAAACACCGTGAAACAGGTTTCCGCGCCGTGTTTCATGGTTCATCCGGGGCTTCCCTCCGCGATGCGCGGTCCCTGCGTCTGTGCCTGGGCGTCTGTGTCTGCGCGTCTGTGCTTGCGCGTCTGTGCCTGCGGCCCCCGTCCGATCCGTTTGCCCGGCGGCGCGACCGCGCCACCCCTTGGGAGTCCTACAGCGGACGGCCCGGCGGGGCAACGACGCGCCGAACAATCCGGCACCCCCCATCCATCGGGGCCAACCCACGGGGGCCAGCCCACCGGAACCGCCCCACCGCTGCGGCGAACCCGTGATCCCGCCGCCCGCGACGGGGGCTGAAAAAAATCACCATCCCCCGAATTTTCCTATCGACAGCCCCAACCGGCTTCGTTATAAACCGCGCCACACCGGGCGGGCGACACCGTCGGCCCGGCGCGATGACCAGTCGGTTCGACAAGCGGTCTCCGCAAGTCGGCGTCTGGTGATCTCTGAGAGATGGGCGCATAGCTCAGTTGGTAGAGCAGCTGACTCTTAATCAGCGGGCCCAAGGTTCGAGTCCTTGTGCGCCCACCATCTCTCGGCAGCCGTGTGGTTCCGGCTGGGTTCGCGGGTGATCGCGACCAAACGATCCTCACAGATGGGCGCATAGCTCAGTTGGTAGAGCAGCTGACTCTTAATCAGCGGGCCCAAGGTTCGAGTCCTTGTGCGCCCACCATCTTCCGAACCGCACCAACGGTTCCTAAAAAGCCCGGCCTTGAGCCGGGCTTTTTGTTTCATCCCTTAGCTCATTGCTCGCTTTGCATTTTCGTAAAATTTTATAGAAAACTGTGAGGGGTGAGCCCAAGATCTTTCCTCCAAGCGATAATCTCCAAAAAAGAATGCCACTAGTTTATTTCCCTTGAAAAATTTAATGAATTGATGAACCCTCACCCTTAGGTAGATTTGTGTTCTTGAGGAGGCGGTAAAGTGGTTAGAAAAACGTTCTTTTCATTCCATTATCAGCCTGATGTTTGGCGAGCCTACAACGTTCGTAATAGTTGGACCATCAAAGGTAAAAACGAAGATAGCGGATTCTTCGATGGAAGTATATTTGAGGCAAAAAAAAGAGAAAGCCATGAATCGCTCATGCGATTCATTAGGGAAGGAATGGAAAATACATCTGTGACATGTGTGCTTTCTGGTTATGAAACTTGGACTCGCCCTTGGGTTCGCTATGAAATAGTTAGAAGTGTCTTAAAAAATAACGGAATTATCAATTTATATATACATAATGTTAAAGATAGTGACGGGAATTGTTCAAAAAAAGGCGAAAACCCTCTTGATTATGTTGGTGTCTATAAAGAAAATAACAAACTCTACTTTGTAGAGTTTGTTGATGGTAAATGGATTTACTACGAAGACTATAAAACACCAATCCAGTCATGTGATTTTTGGTTTCCTGACCCTGATGAAAAATCTATTGTTCAGCTATCTAAGTACTACAAATCGTATGATTACATATCTCATGACGGGAGAGCGAATTTGCCTGCATGGATTGAGGCTGCAGCTAAACAAGTAGGTAGATAGGGTTTTACATTTTGCGCAGGTCGCGTTAAATCGATTTCGAAATAACGCGATCAGACCTAAGCATAACATCTTAATTCTAGAATAAAATGAAAGGATTTTAACGTGGCAACTGTATCAATTGAGCGATTTTTAGAGGATTTTTCTAAAGAATTGCTTCAAAAAAATACAGCAATATTTGCTGGAGCTGGCCTATCAGTGCCTGCTGGGTTCGTCGATTGGAAAGGTTTGCTGCGTCCTTTGGCTGAGGAAATTTCACTTGACGTAGATCGTGAGCATGATCTCGTTAAAGTTGCTCAATATCACGTCAATGCTCATAGTAATCGTAGTGATATTTCTAATGCTGTTCTTAATGAATTTTCAACAAGAACAGCATCAATAACAATAAACCATAAAATACTTTCCCGTCTCCCAATCAGCTCGTACTGGACTACTAATTATGATCCAATTATTGAGAACGCACTGAGAGAGTCTGGGAAAATTGCTGATGTAAAGCATTCTCCAGAACATCTTGTTCATACTCTTCAGGGTCGTGATGTGGTCGTCTATAAAATGCACGGCGATTATCAGAATCCAGTCAATGCTGTCATATGCAAAGAGGATTATGAGAGATACCATTTGACAAGAGGCGATTTTCTGACGGCTCTTGCTGGAGATCTTTTGTCTAAAATGTTTTTGTTTATTGGCTTTAGCTTCACTGATCCAAATATGGATTATGTTCTCAGTCGATTGCATACAAGATATGGGCAAAATCAAAGGAAACATTACTGTATTGTGCGGAAAGAGTCCCCCAATGACAACGCCTCTTGTGATTTCAATTACAGAAAAGCGAGGCAAGATCACTTTGTTCGCGATTTAGAGAGGTACAACATTAGGGCCGTCATGGTAGATAGCTATGATCAAATAACAGATATACTTTTAAGGTTGGAGGGGAAATTCAAAAGTAAAACAATTTTTGTTTCTGGGGCAGCTCATGATTATGGAAATTACAGCGCTGAAGAGGCGTTAAATTTTGTTCACAAACTCAGTTCTAGTTTGATTTCTAAAGATTATAAAATTGTAACTGGCCTAGGACTAGGCATTGGTAGCACTATAATTGATGGAGCTCTTCAGAATATATATCATATTCAAAAAAAATCTTTTCAAGATCAAATAATTATTCGCCCGTTTCCGCAATCTTCTGATGGGAAAAAATTGTGGAGAGAATATAGGGATGATATGCTTAATTTTGCTGGGATTTCGATATTTATGTTCGGAAATAAAAATGATGATTCAGGAGGAATTATTGAATTAAATGGAATGATTGAAGAGTTTGATATTTCTGTTTCAAAAGGAATAAAAGTTCTTCCATTAGGTTTTACGGGGTTTGCAGCAAAAAAGTTGTACGAAAA
Source organism: Azospirillum sp. (assembly GCA_027486405.1). Classification (GTDB taxonomy): domain Bacteria; phylum Pseudomonadota; class Alphaproteobacteria; order Azospirillales; family Azospirillaceae; genus Azospirillum. The sequence continues at coordinate 34,454 of JAIXPD010000013.1, forward strand.
AGTCAAAAACAATTTGAATAATTTCTACCCAAATGCGCCGAGTTCATTTAAAGAAATATATAATCATCTTGGAGATGACGAAATCACACTAGATGAACAACTAAGAAACATTATTATAGCGCTCTCCCAGATTGAAAAAATTTAGTTTATTCCCCAAATAATGCCTAAAATATAAGTTATAGCATCAAATTTGACATCAAATACCCCGCCGTCACCCGGTCCATCGTCACCAGATGGGTGTCGAACCAGGAGGGGAAGGCACTGCGCAGATAGGTGCGGGCGGGGGATTCGTGGTGGGGGGTGAGGGTGGCTTGCAGGGAGGCGAAGACGGCCAGCAGGCGGGCGTGTTCGGCGCTGTGGCAGTGTTGGGCGAAAAAGCCGGTTTCGGCCATCAGCGCCTCTTCCCGCGCGAAATGGGCGCGGAGATGGTCGGCCAGCGCGGCGAAGGCGGGGGCGAGCGCGCCGGGCGGGGTGGCCTCGGCGGCGGCGAGCAGGGCCAGCGCCTCCGCGTGGTCGTGGTCCATCATCGGATGACCCAGGGCGATCAGCGCCGCCGGATCGGGTGAAGCGGTCGGGTTCGGGTCGGCTTGCGCCCCGGCGGTGGGGTGGGCGTCGGGGTGGGCGGTGAACTGGGCGGCGACATCGGTGGCCGGGGCGGGGTGCGCGGTCATGCGGCGGGTCCTTGCTGGAACGGGCATGGGGTGGAGCAGGGGCACAAACGGGAATGGCCCGCGAAGCGGGGGCTTCGCTGGCCATTCTGCCCTGTGGCGCTGGGGTTGCCCTTGACCGGGGTCAAACGGGGTGTGGGGTTTTGGGGGAGGTTTCCCCCTCACCCTGCCCTCTCCCCGGGGGGGAGAGGGTTCCTTGGGGTGGGTTAGGCGGGGGTGGATTCCAGTTCGTCGATGAAGCCGCGAATCACGGTCAGGCCCTTTTGCCAGAAGGCCGGGTCGGAGGCGTCGAGGCCGAAGGGGGCCAGCAGGTCTTGGTGGCGCAGGGTGCCGCCCGCCGTCAGCATCGCCAGATATTTGTCGGCGAAGCCCTGTTCGGCGTCCTGATAGACCGCGTAGAGCGAGTTCACCAGACAATCGCCAAAGGCATAGGCGTAGACATAGAAGGGCGAATGGACGAAGTGGGGGATGTAGGACCAGTAATGGCGATACCCCTCGTCAAAGCGCAGCGCCGGGCCGAGGCTTTCGGTTTGCACCGCCATCCAGATCTCGCCGATGCGGTCGGCGGTCAATTCGCCCTCGCGCCGTTCGGTGTGGACGCGGCGTTCGAAATCGAAGAAGGCGATCTGGCGCACCACCGTGTTCAGCATGTCCTCCACCTTGCTGGCCAGCAGCAGGCGGCGGCGCTTGGCGTCCGGTTCGGCGGCCAGCAGGGCGCGGAAGGTCAGCATTTCGCCAAAGACCGACGCGGTTTCGGCCAGCGTCAGCGGCGTGTCGGACAGGAAATGACCCTGCTTTCCGGCGAGGATCTGGTGAACGCCGTGGCCCAGCTCGTGCGCCAGGGTCATGACGTCGCGGGTCTTGCCCTGGTAATTCACCAGCAGATAGGGGTGGACGCTGGGCACGGTGGAATGGGCAAACGCCCCCGGAGCCTTGCCCGGCCGCACCGGCGCGTCGATCCACGCGTTGTCAAAGAAACGCCGCCCCAGATTGGCCAGATCGGGCGAAAAACGGCCATAGGCCCCCAGCACGATGTCGCGCGCCTCGTCCCAGCGGATGCTGCGGTCGGCGTCGTCGGGCAGGGGGGCGTTGCGGTCCCAGTAATCCAGGTGATCCTGGCCGAACCATTTGGCCTTCATCGCGTAATAGCGGTGCGACAGATCGGGGTAGGCGGCCTTGACGGCGGACACCAGGGCGTCCACCACCTCATCCTCAACCCGGTTCGACAGGTTGCGGGCGGAGGTGGGGGTGGGGTAATGCCGCCACGTGTCCTCGATCTCCTTGTCCTTGGCCAGCGTGTTGGTGATCAGCGCGAACAGGCGGGAATTGTCGCCCAGCACGCGGCCCACCGCCTCGCCCGCCTCGCGCCGCTTGACCGGGTCGCGGTCGGACAGGCGGTTCAGCGCCTCCGCACAGGTCAGATCCTGCCCGCCGATGGGGAAGCGCAGCCCGGCGATGGTCTCGTCGAACAGGCGGTTCCAGGCGGCGCGGCCGACCACGTATTTCTCGTGCAGCAGCCGTTCGACCTCGTCGGTCAATTGGTGATCGCGGTACAGCCGCACGTCGCGCAGCCAGGGGGCGTAGCGCGCCAGCGCGGGCGAGTCCGCCAGCCGGGCGGCGACCGCCTCCTCCTCCAGCCGGTTGATCTCCAGCGTGAAGAAGATCAGTTGGCTGGAGATGGCGTTCACCCGCTCCTGCGCGGATTGATAGAATTTGCCGATGACCGGATCGGCCATGTTGCCGCTGTAGGTCAGGCTGGCGAAGGACATCACGCGCGACAGCGTTTCGTCCACGGCCTCATAATCGGCGATCGCCTGCGCCAGCGCGTCGCCCGACAGGGTGGCGAGCGTTCCGGCGCAGCGCTCCTGAAACGCCTTGGCCTGCGCGTCGGCGCGGTCGAGGTCGGCGGCCAGCTCCGGCGCGTCCATGCCGGGGTAGAGGTCGGTCAAATCCCAGGTGGGGAGCGTGCCCAGATCGGGGCTGTCGGTTGCAGCCAAGGCGGCACTGCTGGTCATCAAATCCCTCCAAACAATCGGTTCAAGGGATATAGGCCGGTCCCGCGCCAACCGGAAGACGGCGCATGACAATTATGACGGCTGGCTTGGTTCGTTGCTGTCCTGCACCCGGCGGATCGCCGCCTCCACGCATTGCAGGTGCAGTTTCTTGCGGGCGAGCAGGCGCGCGCGCCGCTCCTCCAGATCGGTGGTGGGCATCGCTTCGATCTTGCAACCGCGCCAGCCGTTGGCGTCCAGCGCGCGGGCAACCTCGGCGTAACCGAAATAGCCCTTGTCCGGGTGGGTCCAGGGCGCGCGGAAATCGGACTGCCGCAACACGAAGCGGTTGGATTGGCTGCCGCCGCCCAGATTGGTCAACCGGGCCACGATCAGCCGTTCGCCGTTGCTTTGCACGACGGTCAGGATCGGGCGAATCCCGGTGATGGGCGGATCGGAAGCCATGCGCCATCCATAACCGTCCGGCGGCGATCTGACCAGCGCGAAGGGGCGGGCGCGACGGCGGGCGTGCGGCGCAACCGCCCGCTTGCCGCTTCGCCGCGCGCGGGGTTGCGCGTATCATCGGTTGCGGATGCCGGTTCCGTTTGCGAAGGAGGTTGATGTGATGATGCCGTTGCGCGCCGCCCTGCTGTCCGCCGCCCTGCTGCTGCCCCTGTCCACCCCGCTGCGGGCGGAAACGGCGGCCCCCGTTCCAGTTCCGGCCCCAACGTTGGAATGCACCCTGCTGTCGGGCAGCCCGATGGTGGAATCGCGCCTGTTCTTTGGCCGCAACATCGGCGATCACCTGGGCGTCACCGACAAGGCGTGGGCGCGATTCGTCAACAAGGAGATCACGCCGCGCTTTCCCGACGGCCTGACCATCCAGGACGCGGCGGGCCATTGGCGCGACAGCGACACCGGGCGGCTGGTGAAGGAGCCCAGCAAGATCCTGACCCTGCTGACCGCGTCCGATCCGGCGACCCTGGCCCGCATCCACGAGGTGGCCGACCTTTACAAAAAGCGGTTCAAGCAACAGGCGGTCGCCATCGTGATGCGCCCGGCCTGCGTGGGGTTCTGACGCCGGGTTTCGGGGGCGGGTTTCGGGGCGGGAATCGGGGGAAACGCTGCGACAGCCCGTCGCACCCCCGACCTTCTGCCATTTGCGCGCGACGGTGGTCTTGACGCACATTGGAGCGGGACGCGCGACGGATCGTTGCGCGTGCGCGAGGAAACGCGAACCAAATATAATGATAAGGACGCCCCCGATGAGCCAAAGCACCGCCGCTCTCTTCGATCAGATGCACGCCCGCTCCCTGTCCGACCCCGAAGGCTTCTGGGCGGACGCGGCCAAGGACATCGTTTGGTCCAAGCCCTATGACCGGGTGCTGGACGACAGCGCCGCCCCCTTTTACCGCTGGTTCGTCGGCGGGGAGCTGAACACCTGCTACAACGCGGTGGACCGCCATGTGGAGGACGGGCGCGGCGCGCAGGCGGCGATCATCTACGACAGCCCGGTGACGCAGACCGTCCAGACCATCAGCTACGCCGAGTTGCAGGACCAGGTGGCGCGCTTTGCCGGGGCGCTGCGCGCGCAGGGCGTGGAGAAGGGCGACCGTGTCCTCCTCTACATGCCGATGATTCCGCAATCGGTCGTCGCCATGCTGGCCTGCGCCCGTCTGGGGGCGGTGCATTCGGTGGTGTTCGGCGGCTTCGCCCCGCACGAATTGGCGACCCGCATCAACGATTCCACCCCCAAGGTGATCGTGTCCGCCTCCTGCGGCATCGAAACCAACCGGGTCATCAAATACAAGCCGATGCTCGATGCCGCGATTGAGCAGGCCGACCACAAGCCCGCCCACGTCATCGTCCTGCAACGCCCGCAGGAAACCGCGTCGATGATCCCCGGTCGCGACGTCGATTGGGTCGAGGCGGCGGCGGCGGCGGAACCGGCGGCCTGCGTGCCGGTGGCGGCGACCGATCCGCTCTACATCCTCTACACCTCCGGAACCACCGGCCAGCCCAAGGGCGTGGTGCGCGACAACGGCGGCCACGCGGTGGCGCTGCGCTGGACCATGCGCAACATCTACAACGTCCAGCCGGGCGAGGTGTATTGGGCGGCGTCCGATGTGGGCTGGGTGGTCGGCCATTCCTACATCGTCTACGCGCCGCTGTTGACCGGGGCGACGACGCTGGTGTTCGAAGGCAAGCCGGTCGGCACGCCCGACGCCGGGACCTTCTGGCGGGTGATCGAACAGCACAAGGTCGGCACGCTGTTCACCGCGCCCACCGCCTTCCGCGCCATCAAGCGCGAGGATCCCGACGCGCTGCTGCTGAAGAAATACGACCTGTCCCACTTCCGCGCCCTGTTCCTGGCCGGGGAGCGGTCGGACCCCGACACCCTGCATTGGGCCGAGGATCACCTGAAGGTTCCGGTCATCGATCACTGGTGGCAGACCGAAACCGGTTGGGCGATTTCCGGCAACCCGCTGGGCGTCCATCTGTTCCCGATCAAATACGGCTCCGCCACCCGGCCGATGCCGGGCTGGGACGTGCGCGTGTTGAACGCGGAGTTGCAGGAGGTCCCGCGCGGCGACATCGGCGCGATCTGCGTCAAGCTGCCGTTGCCTCCGGGCACGCTGCCGACCCTGTGGAACGCCGACGAGCGTTTCAAGAAATCCTACCTCGCCGACTATCCGGGCTATTACCAGACCGGCGACGCCGGGTTCATCGACGATGACGGCTATGTCTATGTGATGGCGCGGACCGACGACATCATCAACGTGGCCGGTCATCGCCTGTCCACCGGCGCGATGGAAGAGGTGCTGTCCAGCCACAAGGACGTGGCCGAATGCGCGGTGATCGGCGTGGCCGACGACCTCAAGGGACAGGTGCCGCTCGGTTTCGTCTGTCTGAAGGCGGGCGTCAGCCGCCCGCACGAGGACATCGTCAAGGAGGTGGTCCAGATGGTGCGCGACCAGATCGGCCCCGTCGCCGATTTCAAGCGCGCGTTGGTGGTCGACCGCCTGCCCAAGACCCGATCCGGCAAGATCCTGCGCGGGACGATGCAGAAGATCGCCGACAGCGCCGATTACAAGATGCCCGCCACCATCGACGACCCCGGCATCCTGCCGGAAATCGCCGAGGCGCTGAAGACGCTGGGCTACGCCAAGACCAGCGCCCTTCCCCAGTGATCGGGCGGCAATGATCGGGCCGCAATGATCGGGGCGGTCATCATGGCGCTCTGACGCTTTCCCCGGCGCGGCTGGCCCATCACGGCGGCATCGGGTGTGAGCAAAAGCCCTTCTCCCAATGCGGGAGAAGGGCTTTTTGTTTGCGCCTTTTGCGCGGGTGCTGTTGTTCGGATTCCGTTCCGATGCTAGGTTTCCTCTCCGTTTCCAGCGCGTTGGACGTTGCGGGGCGTGTGTGGGGCGGGTCTGGCGGGAAGGAGTTCCGGGGTGCGGGCAGCGGTTGGGGGCGGGATGCCATGATGGCCTCGTCGCACATCATCGTCGGTGCCGCGACCTGGACCTGGCTGGCGTCCCGGTTCGGGTTGCCGCCGCTTGACCCACTGGGCATCGGTCTGGCGGTGTTGGGGGCGTTGGCCCCGGACATCGACCACCCCAAATCGACGCTGGGCAGCCGGTTGAAACCGATTTCGGTGCCGATCTCGCTGGTGTTCGGTCATCGCGGCATCACCCATTCGCTGTTCGCCGTCGCCGCCTGCGCGTGGCTGTTCGCCCACAGCGGGGTGGACACGAGTCTCAGCGCGCCGTTTCTGGTTGGCTATCTCACCCATCTGGCCGGTGATCTGCTGTCGCCGTCCGGCTTGCCCTTGCTCTATCCGCTGAAACGGCGGCGCACCTTTGCCTTGCCGATCATCAAGACCGGCGGCTTTTCCGAACAGTTGGTGGTCGTGCTGCTGTGCGGCTGGCTGATCTCCAGCCTGTTCGGCTGCGATTGGCGCGGGGTGATGGACACCCACGCGTGGCGAAGCGCCGCCGCGCTGTGGGCGGAGGCGGGCGACCGCGTGTCGGGCCTGCGCCCGATGGGCGAGGGGAGTGGCGTTTCCGAATGGCCCCCCCGCAAACCACTGGGCAAACCACTGGGCAAACCGCCGACCACGCCATCGCATCCGATGGCGTCGGCCGCCTGCGGGCTGTGCTGATCACCGGTGGGCGGCCGATTTGTGGGCGGCTGATTCGGACTGTGACAGGCTCTTGACAGTCCAGCCGGAAGAGCGCAGGCTTTCCTTATAGTAATCGTTGAGGTGATCGAAAGGTCTCGGGGTTCCGGCGATCTGTGATTGCGCCCCCGAACATCGTCTGCGGTTTCTGACAGCCAGGGAGGGTGAGTAAGATCATGACCCCACCGACGCTTACCTGAGCATGCCGATCTGGTCGGCCCAGACAATTGGATTGCCAAACGCCGCAAGGCGATAGATTGACCAACCGCGTGGTTGGTAACAGAAACCCCCGCCTTGTTTTGCGGGGGTTTCTTTTTTGTTGGTCGCATATTTGCGAAAAGAGAATGCGCTGACTTTTTGTCTTGACGACGTCCCGGGACAGGCGCATCATTGTCTTGACGATAAACGCAGAGGTGACAGACAAGCGCTCCTGTACCGGTCTCCTTCAAGCGATTGCGCCTCGGCGTCGGGCTTGTGAAGGGCAGAGTTTCCGCAGCAAGGGAGGGTGAGTAAGATCATGACTCCACCGGCGTTTGCTTGACGATGATTTTCTGTGTGACACTCTGAAGTCCTGTTGCCTGTGACCAATCGGGTTTTTCTTTGATTGGTCTGTGATGTGCGGATCCGATGCATCCGTTCTTGAAACCCCCGCCCCGGTTGCGGGGGTTTCTTTTTGCGCTGGGCTGGATCGTGTTGATGCGCCCGGTGTTGAGGCCCGCGTGGTGATGACGCTCGCCCGCGATCAAGCTTGCCCGCGATCAAGCTCGACAGCGATAAAGTTTCATACGATACTGTTGGCATATAGAAACTGTTTCCGGTCTTTGCGAATCCGCCGCCCCGGCGGCGCGGCAACAGCCGGATCCGCGCGGTGCGCGGCACCAAAATCAAATGGGAGGATGATGTGAGCCTTTCGATGCGGCCTTTCGCCCTGGCGGCGGCGGTGTTGGCGACCAGCGCAAGCCTGGCCTGGGGGCAGGGCGTGAAGCCGGTGAAGATTGGCGTTCTGGTGGACGAGGCGGGCTTTGCCTCCGACATCGGCGGCAAGGGGGCGACCATCGCCGCCCAGATGGCGGTCGAGGATTTCGGCGGCAAGCTGCTGGATCGCCCGATCGAGGTGATCGCCGCCGACATGCAGAACAAGCCGGACGTCGCGTCCAACATCGTCCGCCGCTGGTTCGACGTGGAGGGCGTCGACATGGTGACGGACATCCCGGTGTCGTCGGTGGCGCTGGCGGTGCAGGCGGTGGCGCGGGAAAAGAAAAAGGTGCTGATGATCAGCGCAGCGACCACGACCGAGCTGACCAACGGCCAATGCTCCCCCTACACCATCCATTGGGCCGACGACACGGCGTCGCTGGCGGTGGGGGCGACGCGCGCGGTGGTGCAGGCGGGCGGGACCTCCTGGTACTTCATCACCGCCGATTTCGCCTTTGGCACCGCGATGGAAAAGGCGGCGACCGACGCGATCAAGGCGGCGGGCGGCACGGTTCTGGGCAGCGTCAAGCACCCGATCGGGACCAGCGATTTCGGATCCTACCTGCTGTCGGCCCAGGGCAGCGGGGCGAAGGTGGTGGCGCTGGCCAACGTCGGGGCCGACACCATCGGCGCGATCAAGCAGGCCGGTGAGTTCGGGCTGATCGCCGGTGGCCAGCGCATGGTCGGCTACATCGTCTTCATCACCGATGTGCATTCGCTGGGGCTGGAACTGGCCAAGGGGCTGTATGTGACCGAAGGTTTCTATTGGGACCAGAACGACCAGACGCGGGCGTGGTCCAAGCGCTTCTTCGACCGTCATGGCAAGATGCCCAGCAAGGAACAGGCGAACACCTATCTGGCGACCAGCCATTGGCTGAAGGCGGCGCGTCAGGCGGGCACGACCGACGCCGAGGCGGTGACGGCGGCGATGAAGGCGATGCCGACCGATTATTTCGGCACCCCCGGCAGCGTCCGCAAGGATGGCCGCGTGCTCTACGACCTGTCGCTCTATCAGGTGAAGACCCCGGCGGACAGCAAGGCCCCGTGGGACTATTACACCCGCGTCCGCAACATCCCGGCGGACGAGGCGTTCCTGCCCCTGGAAAAAAGCACATGCTCCTTCATCACTGGAAAGTGATTGGAGTCTCTCAGCCCGGGGTGCGTCCGTTCCGCAGGGCAATCGCTTGAAGCGTCGTGCGACCGGCCAGAACAAGGGTTGCCACGGATTTCACGGATTTTTCCACGGATTTCGCGGAACCTGTCTCAGAAGCATCCGCTTGCGATCAACCC
>JAIXPD010000022.1 GCA_027486405.1 Azospirillum sp.
CAGGGCAATCGCTTGAAGCATTGGGCACCCGACCAGAACAAGAATGGACACGGATTCCACGGATTTTTTCACGGATTTCGCGGAACCCGTCTCAGAGCCACTCTGTTTGCGATTGTGCGGCCCCCCTCCTGACGGGAGGCGCGAGGCCATTGGAGTCAAAAATCCGTGCAATCCATCCTTTTGTCCGTGAAATCCGTGTCTATCCTTGCTTGCGTGACGATGACCGCTCGCTCAAGCGATTGCCCTGGATGTTATTGCGAGGACGGAACCGCCGCCGCCACAACCGCCGCGTCCACCAGTGGCGGTGCGGCGGGGGTGGGGGTTTTCATGGTGGCTTCCAGCCGGTTCTTGGCCGCCAGCGCCAACGCCTCTTCCGCGCGGACGACGGCCATGTCCTCTTCCGTCACCGCCCCGGCGGCGATCACCAGCTCGGCGAAGTCCGACAGGAAGACGCTGCCCTTGACGGTGCGCTGGACCAGGACGTTGCGCTTGTCCTCCGTGTCGCGCTTGCGCTTGACGAAGCTGAGGACCGACAGGCGGTCCAACGCGCGGGTGACGGCCGGTTTGGAGATGTTCAGCAGCGCGGCCAGCCCGCGCACGGTGTGCGGCGGGTCGGTCAGATAGACCTGCAACAGGATCGCCAATTGCCGTGCCGACAAGTCCGGCCCGTCCTGCCGCACGCTGGCGACCAGCGCTGCCCGCCACAAACCCAGCGCCTTGAGGTTCCGAGCCATGCTTCCCCCCAGCCAATCCGCATCCGGAGCCGCGTCCAGATCCCGCGCGCCGAGTGTCGCCCAACCCACCCCACACGCGCAAGCCTTTCGCGGGGATGCCGCAGGGCAATCGGGTGAAGGCTTGAAATTCCTCTATTAGGACATTCGTCATCCCCGCGAAGGCGGGGAACCAGAGTTCGCAGAGTGGCTCTGACAGGAAAGCCTGGATCCCCGCCTTCGCGGGGATGACGGTAAATTCTTCGTATAGGTTTATAACCCTTCAAGCGATTGCCCTGGGATGATGGTGCGTGTCAATCGCGGTCGAGGTGGCGGGTCAGAGCGTGCAGGCGGCGATGAAATCGGCGGCGAAGCGGCTCCAGGTGCGTTCCGCGTGCAGAAAGGCGCGCGCCCGTTCGGCGCGGGCCTTGGCTTCGGCTTGATCCCGGTGGATCGCCTCCAGATGCTCCACGATCTCCTCCACCGACGACTCCGCCCAGCCCCGGCGGTTGCCCTGGGGGGCGAACAGCGGGGTTTGGCGGGTCAGCGGCCAGCAATGGTTGGCGTTCGTCGGATCGGGGCCGATCAGATCGAGATGACCGGTGTTGGCCGACAGGATCACCGGCACGCCGCAGGCCATCGCCTCCATCGCCACAAGGTTGGTGCCGCCCTCGCACCGGTTGGGGAAAACGCCGACGTGGCAATCCGCCAGAACCGAGGCGATCTGCGCGCGGGACAGCACGCCCAGATCCACAAAGGCATGGCTGGGAATGCCATAGCGCAACGCCCAGTCCGTGATCCGCAGCGCACCGTCGGGGCCGATGTCGGGGGGAACGCGGGTGTGCGGGGATTCCGCGATGCCGCTGGCCACTTGCGGCCATGGGCTGTGCCAGGCCGTGACCAGCACCGCGTCGGGGTGGCGCTGCTGAAAGAGACGGAAGGCGGTCAGAACCAAATCCTGCGCCTTGCGGAATTCCATTTTCCCGCCGGAAAACACGACGAAACGGTCGCCGAACAGGCCAGCGGGCGGCCGGGGCGTCAGTTCGGTCGGGTCGATGCCCTGAAAGGCCAGGGCGACGTTGGTGAAGCCCTGATCCGTCAGAAGGGTCTGGTTGTAGGTGGAATGGACGACCAGCCGGTCGAAACGCCGGGCGCGCGCCACGACGTCCGGGGTGAAACGGGTGTCTTCGAACGCGATCACCCCGATGTTCGCGGTCCCCTGGAAACGGTCGGTGGCGGGATCGCTGACAAAGCCATTTCCCAGACCATGCAGGACGGTGGTGTCTTGCAGCACAAGGGTGGTGTCGGGGTGCAGCGCGGCGGCGGTCTGGCTCCACAGGAAGCCATCCATCAGGGGACGCAGCTTGTCCTGGTTTTCCGGCCGCAGCGAGTCCATCTGGGGTGCGGTCAGCAGGATCGGCGATTGCCCATGATCCACCAACCACAGCGCGGTGTGAACGCCGACCAGCCCCCAGCCATGGGCCTCGGAAAGCTGCCAGGATAAAGCGAAATTCTGCGTTGCCATGTGCCCATTGCCCGCGCGCCGTGCCGACCGGTTCGGTCTGTGGCCGGACGGTAGCGGGGCGCACCATGACATTCAACAGCAGCGGTGACAAAGGCCACAGCCTTGCGGTGCCGGGATTGTGGTTCCCAGCCAACCCGCAACAGCCGGTCAGTAGATGAGTTCGTTCTCGCCGCTGCCTTCGGAGATGACGATTTCGCCGCGCGCGGCCAGATCCTTGGCCAACTGGACCATGTACATCTGCGCCTCGTCCACCTCGCGGACGCGGACCGGACCCATGGCGGCCATGTCTTCGCGCATGATCTTGGCGGCGCGTTCGGACATGTTGGAGAAGAACAGATCCTTGAGGGTTTCCGACGCGCCCTTCAGCGCGGTCCCCAGCTTCTGCTTGTCCACCGTGCGCAACAGCGTTTGCACGCCGGACGGGTCGAGCTTGGACAGATCCTCGAACGTGAACATCAGCGACTTGATGCGTTCGGCGCTGTCGCGGTTGCGCTCCTCCAACGCCGCCATGAAGCGGTGCTCGGTGGTGCGGTCCAGGCCGTTGAAGATTTCCGCGAGCATTTCGTGGCTGTCGCGGCGGCTGGTGCGGGCCAGGTTGGTCATGAATTCGGTGCGCAGCGTGCGTTCGACGTCGTCCAGAACCTCTTTCTGCACCGCCTCCATGCGCAGCATGCGCATGATGACTTCCATGGCGAAGCTTTCCGGCAACTGGGTCAACACGCGCCCGGCGTGTTCCGGGCGGATCTTCGACAGCACAACGGCGACGGTCTGCGGGTATTCGTTCTTCAGATAGTTGGACAGAACGGATTCGTTCACGTTGGCCAGCTTGTCCCACATGGTGCGACCGGCGGGACCACGGATTTCCTCCATGATCTGGTCGACCTTGTCCTTGGGCAAGGTTTTCAACAGCAACCGTTCGGTGGAATCGAAGGAGCCGACGAGCGAGCCGGTGGCCGACATCTGTTCGGCGAACTCGACAAACAGACGTTCGATGATGTTGGCCGACACGGTGCCGAGATTGGCCATCACCTGCGACAGCTCTTTGATCTCTTCGTCGTCCATCATGGAGAAGAGCTTGGACGAATGCTCCTCGCCCAAGGCCAGCATCAGGATCGCGGCCTTTTCCGGGCCGGTGAGGGTGCGGAAATCCTCACGAACCTTCAGCGCCATCTCTCTGTCTCCACCCCGTCGCCCCGCCGCCCGACCCGGCGACCTCTAAACCATGGACTCTGTTGTAATACGTTCCCACCCGCCGCGCCATGGATTCGGCGATTCGTCCCAGGGCAATCGCTTGAAGCATCGTGCGACAAGCCAGAACAAGAGTAGCCACGGATTTCACGGATTCTTTTCATGGATTTCACGGAACGCGTCTCAGAACCATCCTGATTGCGATCTTGCCCCAAACCTCGTGGCGGCATGGATGAGGCAATTGGGATCAGAAATCCGTGCAATCCCTCATTTTGTCCGTGAAATCCGTGTCCATTCTTGCTGTCGCAACGATGATCGTTCGTTCAAGCGATTGCCCTGCGATTCGTCTGGCGGTGCTGGGTGGGGCCTCAGCCGAACCGCTTGGCGATCACCGCGTAGGCGGCGCGCAGGCCCAGCGCCTCCCCACCCTCCGGGCGGCCGGGGCGGGTCCCGCTGTTCCAGGCGTAGGTGTCGAGATGCGCCCACGGCGTGTTGTTCGACACGAATTCCTGAAGGAACAGCCCGGCGGTGATGGCCCCGGCAAAGCCGTTGGTGGTGACGTTGTTGATGTCGGCCACCTTGCTGTCCAACCCCTTGCGGTAGGGTGCCCACAGCGGCAGGCGCCACATCGGATCCTCGACTGCCGTCCCCGCCGCCGTCAGCTCGTTGGCCAGCGCGTCGTCGTTGCACAGCAGGGCGGGCAGGTCCGGCCCCAGGGCGACGCGGGCGGCCCCGGTCAGGGTGGCGAAGTCGATCAGCAGGGCGGGCTTTTCCGAATCCGCCTCCGCCAGCGCGTCGCACAGGATCAGGCGGCCTTCGGCGTCGGTGTTGCCGACCTCCACCGTCAGGCCCTTGCGGGTCTTCAGCACGTCCAGCGGTTTGAAGGAATCGCCGCCGACGACGTTTTCCACCGCCGGAACCAGCACGCGCAGCCGCACCGGCAGCCCGGCCATCATCACCATCCGGCCCAGCGCCAACGCGTGGGCGGCCCCGCCCATGTCCTTTTTCATCATCAGCATGGCGGAGGACGGTTTCAAATCCAGTCCGCCGGTGTCGAAGCACACGCCCTTGCCGACGATGGTGACTTTCGGATGCTCCGGGTTGCCCCAACGCAGATCGATCAGGCGCGGCGCGCGCGGGCTGGCGCGGCCCACGGCGTGGATGGCCGGGTAATCGCGGTCCAGCAGATCGGGGCCGACGATGACGTCGATGGCCGCGTCGAACTCCTCGGCCAGGGCGCGGGCGGAGTCGGCGAGTTCGGCGGGGCCGAGGTCGCAGGCGGGGGTGTTGACCAAATCGCGCACCAGCGTCACCGCGCTGGCGGTGCGCTCCACCTCGCCCCGGTCGGCGTGGTCGGGCCAGACCAGCCCGGCCAGCGGCTTGTCGGTCTTCTTGTAGCGGGTGAAGCGGTAGCTGCCCAAGGCCCAGCCCAGCGCCGCGCGGGTGGCCGCCCGCGCGTCCAGCGCCGCGTCGATGCGGTAGGATCCGGCGGGCAGGCCGGTCGGCAGCCCGGCGAAGGCCCACAGGTCATCCAGCGCCGACACCCCGACCAGCGCGCGCGCCGTGCCCGGTGCCGTGCCTGGAAGGAAGGCAACGCTTCCCGCGTCCCCGGCGAAGCCCACGGTTTTGAGCCAGGCGGCGGTCTCCGGCGATTGAGCGGCCAGCCAATCCGGCAACCCGGCCTTGGTCACGGGGATGAGGGCGACGGTGTTCGGCGGAGCAACGGCGAGCAGGGTGGCGAGCAAGACAGGCGATCCTTTGGCAATCAAACGGTCATCGTCGCTAAGGATGGCGTGCCAAGGCCCGGCTGAAAAGGGGGCAAAGCGCTGGAATCGGCGGGGGAACGGCCGAACATGGTTTCATTCCGAACCGTTGCGGAAGGCCGCGCCATGATGGCGAGCCATGCACGGAGCAGGGGTTGCGTCCGGGGATGTGCCTTGTCATGCTCGGCACCAATTTCCGGTTGGGCATGGGGCAATCATGAGCGCTCTGACGTTGATCATAGGCAACAAGGCTTATTCCTCCTGGTCGTTGCGCCCATGGCTGGCCTTGCGGCAGGCCGGGTTGAGCTTTGCCGAAACCGTCATCCCTCTGCGCCAGCCTGAAACCCGCGCGCAGATCCTCGTTCACTCGCCCAGCGGCAAGGTCCCGTGCCTGATCGACGGCAACCGGGTGATCTGGGATTCGTTGGCGATCTGCGAGTATGTGGCCGAACTGGCCCCGGCCGCCAGTTTGTGGCCGACCGATCCGCACGCCCGCGCCGTCGCGCGGTCGGTGTCGGCGGAGATGCATTCGGGATTCGTCGCCCTGCGCAACGCCATGTCGATGGATCTGAAGGTTGACCGCAACGGCCAGGGCATGACCCCCGACAGCGCGGCGGACATCGCCCGTGTTCAGGCGCTGTGGGCCGATTGCCGCGCCCGTTTCGGCCAGGGCGGGCCGTTCCTGTTCGGTGGTTTCACCATCGCCGACGCCATGTTCGCCCCGGTCGTCACCCGCCTCGTCACCTATAGCGTCGCGGTGGAGGCGGGGACGCGGGCCTATATGGACGCCGTTCTGGCCCTGCCCGCGATGCAGGAGTGGACCGCCGCCGCCAAGGCCGAACCCTGGGTGTTGGACCAGTGAGAACCGCGACCGCCGTGACGCGATTACCGACCATGCCCCTGTCGGTGCGCCCAACCGTCGCCGGGGACGCTGACGCGGTCAGCGACCTGCTGCGCGTCTGTTACACCACCTTGATGGAGCCGGGCTATCCGCCGGGGGCGCTGGATCGGGTGTTGCCGCTGATGGTGCGGGCCAACCCGGCCTTGCTGACGTCCGGCCGCTATTACGTGGTGGAGGCAACGGACGGGACGGTGGTCGGTTGTGGCGGCTGGTCGTTGGAGCGGCCCGACGCCCTGCGCGACCCGGTGGATCCCAGCCTGGGCCACATCCGCCATTTCGCCACGCACCCGGCCTGGGTGCGGCGCGGGGTGGGTGCGGCGCTGATCGAGCGCTGCGTGGTGGACGCGCGGGCGGCGGGGGTGCGGCGGTTCGAATGCTACGCCAGCCTTGTGGCCGGGGAGTTTTACCAGTCGCAGGGGTTCCGCCTGCTGGGGCCGCTCGACGTCCGCATCGCCGACGGCATGGTGATTCCCAGCCTGCTGATGATCCGCGACCGGCTGTGACCATACGGGCCGTGGCGGGCAGGCGGTCGCCGCAAGCACGGTGGCGTCAGCCCAGGGCAATCGCCTGAACCAGCGATCATACCGCCGCAAGCAGGATTGGACACGGATTTCACGGACAAAATGAGGGATTGCACGGATTTCCACCCTCAATCGCCTCGCGCACCCCGCCACGAGGTGTGTCGCAAGCTCGCAAACAGGATGGCTCTGAGACGCGCTCCGCGAAATCCGTGAGAAAATCCGTGAAATCCGTGGCGAATCGTGTTCCGGTCGGGGGCACGATGCTTCAAGCGATTGCCATGGGCGTCAGCCCCGCACCGCCTGCGGTTTCACCGCTTCCAGATTGAGCGCGGCGGCCAGCAGGGCGCGGGTGTAGTCCTGCTGCGGGTCGTCGAAGATGCGCTGGGTCGGCCCCTGTTCCACCACCTTGCCGTCCTTCATCACCATCACATGGCTCGACAGGGCGCGGACCACGCGCAGATCGTGGCTGATGAACAGATAGGCCAGATTGTGCCGGGCCTGGATGTCGCGCAGCAGATCGACGATCTGCGCCTGCACCGACATGTCGAGCGCCGAGGTCGGCTCGTCCAGCACCAGAAAGCGCGGTTTCAGCACCAGGGCGCGGGCGATGGCGATGCGTTGGCGCTGGCCGCCGGAAAACTCGTGCGGGTAGCGGTGGCGGCAGACGGGATCAAGGCCGACCTCCTCCAGCGCGCGGGCGACCATGCGGTCGCGCTCCGCCGGGTCGCCCAGCTTGTGGATGATCAGCCCCTCGCCGATGATCTGGCCGACGGTCAGGCGCGGCGACAGGCTGCCATAGGGATCCTGAAACACCACCTGCATTTCCCGGCGCAGCGGGCGCATCCGCTTGGCCGTCCAGCCCTGCACGTCTACCCCGTCGAAGCGGATGGCCCCGGCGCTGGCGTGCAGCCGCAGCAGCGCCAGCCCCAGCGTGGTCTTGCCGGAGCCGGATTCGCCCACCACCCCCACCGTGTGGCCCTGGCGCACCGCGACCGACACGCCATCGACGGCGCGGATGTGACCGACGGTGCGGCGCAGCAGCCCCTTTTTGATCGGGAAATGCACCTTCAGACCGTCCGCCGCCATCACCTCCGTCGCGTTGTCGGGTGGGGTCAGGGGAAGCCCGCGCGGTTCGGCCGACAGCAGCGCGCGGGTGTAGGGGTGCTGCGGGCGCACGAACAGGTCGGCCACCGCCGCCTGCTCCACAATCTCCCCGCCCTTCATCACGCACACCCGGTCCGCCATCTTGCGCACCACCCCCAGATCGTGGGTGATGAGCAGCAGCGCCATGCCGAAGCGGTGTTGCAGATCCTTCAGCAACTCCAGAATCTGCGCCTGGATGGTGACGTCCAGCGCGGTGGTCGGCTCGTCGGCGATCAGCAGATCGGGTTCGTTGGCCAACGCCATGGCGATCATCACCCGCTGGCGCTGGCCGCCCGACAATTCATGCGGGTAGGCGGTCAGCCGTTTTTCCGGATCGGGCAGGCCGACCAGCCGCAGCAGCTCCAGCGTGCGGGCGCGGGCGGCGCTGGCCGACAGGCCTTTGTGCAGGAACAGCGTCTCGTTGATCTGCCGCTCGATGGAGTGGAGCGGGTTCAGCGAGGTCATCGGCTCCTGAAAGATCATGGCGACGCGGTTGCCGCGCACGCCGCGCAGGGTCTTTTCGTCCGCCCCGATCATTTCGGTGCCGTTGACGCGGATCGACGACCCGGCGGGGTGGCTGGCCATCGGCTGGGGCAGCAGTTGCAGGATCGACAGCGCCGTCACCGATTTGCCGGAGCCGGATTCGCCGACCAGCGCCAGCGTTTCGCCCTTGGCGATGGCGAAGGACACGCCCTTGACCGCGTGCGCCACGCCGCTGGGGCTGCGGAAATCCACGCGCAGGTCGGTGATGGACAGCAGGGGCGTGGCGGTCATGGGCGTGGCCTTGTCGAAGAGGAGGCGGCGTGGCTGCGGTCCACCGCCTCTGCGGATTCATCGGTCGCCGTGGACAGCCCGGTGGACAGCCCGGCGATGGTCTTGCGCGGGTCGAAGGCGTCGCGCACCGCCTCGCCGATGAAGATCAGCAGGCTGAGTGTCAGCGCCAGCACGATGAAGGCGGTCAGGCCCAGCCAGGGCGCTTGCAGATTGGCCTTGCCCTGCGCCAGCAATTCGCCGAGCGAGGGGGAGCCGGGCGGCAGGCCGAAGCCCAGGAAATCCAGCGCGGTCAGCGTCGTGATCGACCCGTTGAGGATGAAGGGCACGAAGGTCAGCGTCGCCACCATGGCGTTGGGCAGCACATGGCGGACCATGATGGTGACGTCGCTTGCCCCCAGCGCGCGCGCCGCCCGCACATAGTCCAGATTGCGGGCGCGCAGGAACTCCGCCCGCACCACATGGACCAGCGCGGTCCAGGAAAACAGCAGCAGCAGGCCCAGCAGCCACCAGAAGGTCGGCGTCACCACGCTGGCCAGGATGATGAGCAGGAACAGGGTGGGCAGCCCCTGCCAGATTTCGATGAAGCGCTGGAACAGCAGGTCGGTCAACCCGCCGAAATAGCCCTGGACCGCCCCCGCCATCACCCCGATGACCGAGGAGAACAGCGTCAGCGTCAGCCCGAACAGGACGGAGATGCGGAAGCCGTAGATCAGGCGGGCCACCACGTCGCGCCCCTGGTCGTCGGTCCCCAGCCAATTGTCGGCCGACGGCGGGGCCGGGGCGGGAACCGGCAGGTTGTAATTGATGGTGCGGTAGCTGTAGCGGATCGGCGCCCACACCATCCAGCCCTTGGCGTCGATCAGCTCGCGCACGAAGGGGTCGCGGTAATCGGTTTCCGTCTCGAACTCGCCGCCGAAGGTGGTTTCGGGGTAGGCGGTGAAGACCGGCCAATAGAGGGCGTTGTCGTAGCGGACGACCAGCGGCTTGTCGTTGGCGATGAACTCCGCCCCCAGCGACAGGGTGAACAGCGCCAGGAAGATCCAGAAGGACCAGAATCCGCGCCGGTTGGCCCGGAAATTCGCCAGACGGCGGCGGGTGATGGGGGAGAGGCGCAAGGCTCAGACGCTCCGCGAGTCGAAATCGATGCGGGGATCGACCAGGACATAGGTGACGTCCCCGACCAGATTCATCACCAGACCCAGCAGGGTGAAGAAATACAGCGTGCCGAACATCACCGGGTAATCGCGGTTGATCGCCGCCTCGAACCCCAGCAGGCCCAGCCCGTCGAGCGAGAAGATCACCTCGATCAGCATCGCCCCGGTGAACAGGATGCCGATGAAGGCCCCGGGGAACCCGGCGATGACGATCAGCATGGCGTTGCGGAAAACATGGCCGTACAGCACCTGCCGTTCCGCCAAACCCTTGGCCCGCGCGGTCACGACATATTGCTTGCCGATCTCCTCCAGGAAGGAGTTCTTGGTCAGCATGGTCAGCCCGGCGAACCCGCCGATCACCATGGCCAGCACCGGCAACACCATGTGCCACACGTAATCCAGAACCTGCTTGTACCAGGGCAGCGACGCCCAATTGTCCGACACCAGCCCGCGCAGGGGGAACCAGTCGAGGTAACGCCCCCCGGCGAAGACGACGATCAGCAGCACCGCGAAGAGAAAGCCCGGAATGGCGTAGCCGACGATGACGACGCCCGACGTCCAGACGTCGAAGGGCTGGCCGTCGCGCACCGCCTTGGCGATGCCCAGCGGGATGGACACCAGATAGACGATCAGCGTCGTCCACACCCCCAGCGAAATCGACACCGGCATCTTTTCGATCACCAGATCGACGACCCGGCGGTCGCGGAAATAGCTGGTCCCGAAATCGAAGACGACGTAATTGCCCATCATGTGGAGAAAGCGTTCGTGCAGCGGCTTGTCGAAGCCGAATTCCTTTTCCAACTGCTTGATAAAGGCGGGATCCAGCCCCTGCGCCCCCCGGTAGCGGTTGCCGCTGTCACCGCCGGTCTGGGCGTGCTGTTGGGCGGTGGCCCCGCTGTCGCCGCTGGCCGACCCGCCGATGCGCGACGTCGCCTCCACCGCCGTGCCCTGGACGCGGGCGATCATCTGTTCGATCGGGCCGCCGGGGGCGATCTGCACGATCAGGAAATTGATGATCATGATGCCGACCAGCGTCGGCACGATCAGCAGCAGGCGGCGGGTGATGTAGGCCAGCATGGGCGGTGACGTCCCCGTCTTCGGCGGTGGTGTGACTTCAGCGGTGTTGCGGTGGAACGAGCGGGGTTATGGCGTGGCGGGCGATGGCGCGGTGCGGCGGGCGCTGGTCGCCAGCTTGGCGTTCTTGGCCGGGTCGACCCACCAGGTGTCGGTCACGCCCAAACCGTATTTGGCGGCGATGGCCGGATGGGAGAAGCGGTTCCAATAAGCCACCCGGTGCACGCTGTCGTGCCAATGCGGGATGACGTACCAGTTCCACAGCAGCACGCGGTCGAGCGCGCGGGTGGCGGCGATCTGCGCCTCGCGGTCGGGGGCGGCGATGATCTTTTCCACCAGCGCGTCCACCACCGGATTCTTGATGCCGATGGTGTTGCGGCTGCCGGGCAGGTCGGCGCGCGAGGATTCCCAGTAATCCCGCTGTTCGTTGCCGGGTGACAAGGATTGCGCCATCCGTTCGATGGTCATATCGAAATCGAAATTGTCGGTGCGGTTCTGGTATTGGGCGGTGTCGACCACGCGGATGCTCGCCTCGATCCCGGCGCGCTCCAGATTGCGCAGGAACGGTTGGATGATCCGTTCCATGTCCGCCTGCGCGATCAGGATTTCAAAGCGGAAGGGCGCGCCGGTGGCGGTGTTGACCAGCTTGTTGTTCTTCAGATCCCACCCGGCCTCTTTCAACAGGCCCAGCGCGGTGCGCAAATTTTGGCGGATGTTGCCGCTGCCGTCGGTTTTCGGCGGTTCGAACGGGGTGGTGAACACCTCGTCCGGGATTTTGCCGCGAAAGGGTTCCAGCAGGGCCAGTTCGGCGGGGGAGGGCAGGCCGGTCGCCGCCAATTCCGAATTGGCGAAATAGCTCTTGGTCCGTTGGAACAGGCCATAGGACAGGTTGGCGCGGGTCCATTCGTAATCGAACAGGTAATTCAGCGCCTCGCGCACCTTGCGGTCCTGGAAGATCGGGCGGCGGATGTTGAAGGCAAAGGCCTGCATCCCTTGCGGATCCTGGTGCTTGATCTCCTCGCGGACGATCTCGCCATCCTTCACGGCGGGGGTGTTGTAGCCGGTCGTCCAGTTCTTCGACGAATGCTCGACCCGGAAATCATAGGCCCCGGCCTTGAAGGCTTCGAAGGACACGTCAAGGTCGCGGTAATAGTCGTAGCGGATGCGGTCGAAATTGTAGCGGCCCCGGTTGACCGGCAGATCCTTCGCCCACCAATCGGCGACGCGCTGGTAGGCGATGGAACGGCCCGCCTGCACCTCCGCCACGCGATAGGGGCCGCTGCCGATCAGCGGCTCCAGCGTCGTGGTGGCGAAATCGCGGGCGGCGAAGGCGTGTTGGGGCAGGACCGGCAATTGCCCCATGATGATCGGCAGTTCGGCGTTGTCGGTGTTGCGGAACGTGAAGGTGACGGCGCGCTCCCCGGTCTTTTCCGCCTTGGCGACGTCGGCGTAATAGGTCCGGTAGACCGGGTGGCCCTTGTCGCGCAGCGTCTCGAAGCTCCAGATCACATCCTCGGCGGTCACGGGCGTGCCGTCGTGGAAGCGGGCCTGCGGGCGCAGGGTGAAGGTGACGGCGCTGCGGTCCTTCGCCACCCGGATCGTTTCGGCCAGCAAACCATATTCGGTCCCGACCTCGTCCGCGCTGCCGGTGGTCAGGGTCTGGAACACCAGCCCGGCCCCGGCGGCGGTCTGGCCGCGCAGGATGAAGGGGTTGAGGTTGTCGAAGCCGCCGAAGGCCGACAGCTTGATCTCCCCGCCCTTGGGGGCGTTGGGGTCGGCGTAATCGAAATGCTGGAAATCCGGGCCGTATTTCGGCGCGCCATGCTGGGTGATGGCGTGGAGCGCCTGGGGTGGCGTGGCGCCGGCGTCCTGCGCCGTCGCGGGGCCTGCGGCCAGCAACATCGCGCCGACCATGGCCGCCAATCTCACGCGCGTCCGACCCTGCATTCCCGACCCCGTCGTTGTGGTGAAGCTGTTCGTTCGGAAGTAACCCCTCATTGGGGCCACATCAAGGCCGCGCCCCCGCTTTGGCCGGGTCCACCCACCAGTTGGCGGGAAAATTGGTGCTGCGGAAGTCCTGGTCGTATTTCGCCGGGGTGGCGGGGCGGGCCAGCCACGTCTTGTGCGCCACCCAATTGTCCGGGTTGTGCCAATGCGGGATCATGAAGAATCCCCACAGCAGCACGCGGTCGAGCGCGCGGGTCGCGGCCTGCACGCCGTCCAGATCCTTGGCCGCCAGCACCCGTTCGATCAGCGCGTCGGCCACCGGATCGCGCACGCCCGCGTAATTGGCCGACCCCTTGGTGGCCGCCGCCGCCGAGCCGAAATAGGTCCGCAACTCGGTCCCGGGCGGGGTGAAGAAGTTCAGATTGACGATCACCACGTCAAAATCGAATTCGTCGAGCCGGGCCTGATATTGGGCGCTGTCGACGATGCGCAGGGTGGCGTCGATGCCGATCTTGCGCAGCGTTTCGATGTAGGGCTGGATCACGCGGGTCAGCGCGCCGGTCCCGTCGAGAAACTCGATGCGGAACGGTTCGCCGGTTTTGACGTTGGTCAGGGTCCCGTTGCGGGTCTCCCATCCGGCCTCTTTGAACAGGCGCAGGGCGTCGCGCTGCTGGGCGCGGGTGTTGCCGCTGCCGTCGGTGGTCGGCGGGGCAAAGGGTTGGGTGAACAGCCGGTCGGGCAGTTGGGCGCGGTGCGGCTCCAGCAGGGCCAGTTCCGCCGGGCCGGGCAGGCCGCGCGCGCCGAAATCGGAGTTGGGGAAATTGCTGAGCGTCCGGCGGTACTGCCCGGCCAGGATGTTCTTGCGGATCCACTCGAAATCGAACAGCAGGCCCAACGCCTCCCGCAACTTTGGGTCGGCGAAGGCGGGGCGGCGGGTGTTCAGGCGGAAGCCCTGCGCGCCCAATGGCAACGCGCTGGGGATGGCGAGGCGGGCGACCCGGCCATCCTGCATCGCCGGGAAATCATAGCCGCTGGCCCAGCGCAACGCCCGGTGTTCGGCGCGGAAATCATAGGCCCCGGCCTTGAACGCTTCAAAACTCACATCGTCGTCGCGGTAATAATCGATCTTGACGCTGTCGAAGTTGTAAAGCCCCCGGTTGACCGGCAAATCCCGTCCCCAGTAATCGGCCACCCGTTCATAGACGATGTTGCGGCCGGGATCGACGCTCTTGATCCGGTAAGGGCCGCTGCCCAGCGGCGGTTCCAGCGTGGTCTTGGCGATGTCGCGCCCGTTGGCCGTCCACCAATGTTGCGGGCGCGGTGCCATGGTCAGGGCGAAATCCAGGATCGGCTTGAGGTCGCCGCTGCCATCCACGGTGATTTTCACCCGGCGCTCGTCCAGCGCCTCCACCGTTTTGACGCGGTCGAGAAAGGATTTGAGAAAGGGCGCGCCGTGCGCCTGAAGCTGGTCCCAGGTGAAGCGCACATCCTGCGCCGTCACCGGCACGCCATCGTGCCAGCGCGCGTTGGCCCGCAAGGTGAAGATCGCCCACGACCGGTCATCGGGCAGTTCCACACTTTCGGCCAGCGCGCCATAGGCGGCGTCCAGTTCCCAGCCCGAGGGGACCATCAGTGTGTCGGCGATCAGCCCCAGCGTGCGCGGGGGCACGCCGCGCAGGATCAGGCTGTTCAGGCTGTCGAAGCTGCCGGGCGCGGCCAGCGTCACCGATCCGCCCTTTGGCGCGTCCGGATTCACATGCGGGAAATGGGTGAAATCCGGCTTGAATTGCGGCTCGCCGAATTGTTTCAAAGCCGGAACGATGGTTGTTTCGGCGAGGGCTGGCAGGGCCAGGGACAGCAGCGTGGCGGCAACGGCAAGAACGCGGCGCATCGGCAAACCCGATCCAGGGGAATGGTCCTTGATTGACGGTGAGCCACCGGCTGCGGTCAAGGACTATTCAAACTGGAATCGGGTTTGCCGGGGGCGTCAGGCGATGGCCGTGTCCGGGTCCAGATCGTCGGGGGTCAGGCGTTCCATCAACTGGCGGTACCGGCGATCCGTGCGGATCAGCTTGCGCACCGCCTTGCCGTGGCGTGGGTTGGCCAGCATCCAGGCTTCTGCCGCCCCATGATGTTCCGGATGGATGGACAGCATGTAGATCATGGCTTGTTCCGGACTCGAAATGGATTTTTCGGCCAGTTGTTCCAGGATCGCCCCGACATAGATCGGCAGGACCTCGCGGAAATCGGCACCGCCATCCTCGGGACCATCATCCTCGGGGCCATCATCCTCGGGTGCGTTGGCTGCGGGCGTGTCGCCCTCCGCGCCGGTGTCGTCCGGTGCCGCCGCCCTGTCCACCAGGGCGAGGCGCTCGCTCTCCGGCAGGGCGAAAAAGGCGTCGAGGCCGAGCAGCAGGTCACAGAGGGTCTTCTTGCGCACCATCCAGTTGGACCCGGCGGCGACACGCGCCGCCAACCCCTCCAGGAAAGGGCGCAGATTTTCCGGCGACGTGTCGAAGACGGAACGGGATGGTGGGGTGATCTTGGTCATTGCGAATCCCAAACGAAGAGTGATGACGCTCAACCGGCCAGCGCGGCCATCGCCTCGCGGTGGGTGCGCGGATCCCCGGCGGCGATCACCCGCCCGGTGGAGGCGGCGTTGAGCGGCGCGCCGTCCCAATCGGTCATCAGCCCGCCCGCCCCGATCACGACCGGAACCAGAGCGGCGAAGTCGTACAGCTTCAGCCCCGATTCGACGACGAGGTCGTAATAGCCCGAGGCGAGCAGCCCGTAGCTGTAGCAATCCCCGCCATAGGCCGACACCTTCACCTGTGCGGCGACCCGGCGGTAGGCGTCGTAATCCTCTCCGGGAAACAGGTCGGGGGAGGTGGTCCCGAACATCGCCGCCGCGATCCCGCCGGGGCAGGGGCGCACGCGCACCGGCTGGCCGTTGTGGGTGGTCGGCTGCCCGGTCACGCCCAGCCAGCGGTCGCCGATGATCGGCTGGTCGATCAGGCCCATCACCGGGGTCCCGCGATGGAGCAGGGCGACCAGCGTGCCGAAGATCGGCCGCCCGGCGATGAAGGATTTGGTTCCGTCGATCGGGTCGATCACCCACACCCATTCGGCGTCGAGATTCTTGGTGCCGAACTCCTCGCCATAAATCCCGTCGTTGGGCCGTTCCGCGTCCAGGATGGCGCGGATGGCGCGTTCGGCCTCGCGGTCGGCGACCGTCACGGGGGATTGATCGGCCTTGTCGTCCACCGTCACGCCGGTGCGGAAATAGCCGCGAATCACGCTGGCGCTGGCATCGGCCAGCCGTTGGGCCAGGGCCACCAGGGGGGCGGGGCAAATCTCGGTCATCGTGGGGATCCTTCCGGGCGGTGTCGGCGGCATCCTAACCACGCCGGACGGCGGCGCAAACCCGAAAGCGCGCGACACCCAGGGCAATCGCATTTGGGGCTGATATTCCTTGAAAAAGACTTTCGTCATCCCCGCGAAGGCGGGGAACCAGAGTTTGCAGGACGACTCTGATGGAAAAGCCTGGATCCCCGCCTACG
>JAIXPD010000007.1 GCA_027486405.1 Azospirillum sp.
GCACCATTGAGGAACTCTGGAAAGCCGTCGGCTCCATCTGTGACCTCTATACACCTGAGGAATGCTGGAACTACTTCATGCACGCTGGATATGCGCCAGATTAAACGCTCGATGCTCTAATAGAGGAAAAAAGGCTAAAATATATTCGTTTTCTGCAGCCTGTTAAAGCCTGCCCCTATAGGCCATCGCTTGATGGAGGCGAGGAAACGTGTGCGACTCGGCTGGGGAGTGTGGGCTTCGTCCGCTAGCGTCCGCTTGTGAACGCTCATATTATGGGACGCGCTTTCCGTATTCATTCCGTACGGAGCCGCTTACTATCTGCCAAGCTATTGAAAAGATTGGCGTCCCCAAGGGGATTCGAACCCCTGTTACCGCCGTGAGAGGGCGGTTTAAGTATATGCAAGGTTGCGCCAACCTATGCCAATACACTATCAAACTTACTATTTAATTCAATAGGTTAGTTGCACGGTAACGCGAGCTTGTGCAAGGGTGTGTTGGAACGCGGACGGGACACGCCGGGACACGCTGGCAAAACCGCCCTATCCTAGAACCGGCATAGGAAGACCATGGCTCGCACGCCTCGTAGCCCGATCGAAGGGCGCACAAACCGCCTGAAGCTGCCGCCTGCCCGCAAGCCCGTATTCGTCGGGTTGGGGGAAGGGGTTGCTCTGGGCTATCGACGAAATGTCAACGGCCCCGGCGCCTGGGTGGTGCGGCGCAGCGATGGCAAGGGCGGCAACAGTGTGCGCAACATCGGCGTAGCCGACGACTTCGCCGACGCGGACGGCTCTGCGGTCCTATCCTATCAACAGGCTGTCGCCCGTTGCCTCGCTGTCGCTGAGAAGCCCGAGATGTTGGAGGAGGTGCGCACCACCGTCAGACCATCGACGGATGCCTACACAGTCCGTCGGGCGCTGGATGACTACCTCGTTCACCTTGAGAGGGAGGGGCGCAGCAAGAGCGCTTTGGCCGACGCGCGAAACCGGGCGGATGCGCTGATCGCTCCCGATCTGGGCGATATCGCTGTAGAGGCACTGACCGCTGATCGGATCCGTAAGTGGATGGATAAACTTGCTGTTTCTCCTCCTCGCCGACGCGGCAAGTTGACAGAGCAAGTTCTGGATGATGATGGAAAGCGCAAGCGGCGCGACAGTGTGAACCGCACGTTGACCACACTGAAGGCCGCTTTGAACGTATCGTTCCGAGAGGGCAAGGCGCCATCCGATGCCGAGTGGAAGCGGGTCCAGGCGTTCCGCGCCGTGGTGGGTGCCCGAACCCAATGGTTGACCATCGAGCAAGCGCGCAAACTGCTGACAGGATGCCCTCCCGATTTTGCCATGCTGGTGCGCGCCGCGCTTCTGACTGGCGCCAGATATGGAGAGCTTTGCCGCCTGAAGGTCAGTGATTATCGAGCTGACAGTGCGACCTTGTTTATCTCGCAGTCCAAAAGCGGCAAGGCTCGATATATTAACCTAAACAGCGACGGGCGCGCGTTCTTCGGTGAGATCGCCAGAGGCCGCCAACCGTCGGAAATTTTGTTGAAGCGGGCCGATGGCACTCCATGGGAGCGACACAATCAAATTCGCCGAATTGCCGCCGCGTGCTCATCCGCTGGCATTGCCCCGGCGATTAGCTTCCATGAAATTCGCCACACATGGGCAAGTCTATCCATTATGGCGGGAATGCCCCTTCAGGTGGCTGCGCAGATGATGGGGCATTCCGACACACGCATGGTGGAGAAGCATTACGGTCATATGTCTCGTACATTCGTGGCGCAGCAAGTTGAAGCCTTCGCACCGCGATTGGAGATTTCCTAATGGCTAAGTTAGGATTTAATGCTCGCTTGTTCGATATTAAGCAGGGGATAGAGCGGGGTGATGTTGCCCCTCTGCTTTCCTATTTGCGAAGCGGGGATTCAGATCCTGTGGTGCAGGGGTGGCTTGCTGACGCTATCGATCCTATGGGGCCTAACGGTTATCGGTTGATAGTGAAGGGTCCCGACCACCGTCCAGCCGGCGGCAAGGCGCTGGACCGATCGATAGAGATTGCCGAAGCGCTTGATGCGCTCAAAAGCGACCGATCCGACCAACGGAGGGAAAGCGACCAAGTTGAAGAAATTGCATCAAGATTTAAAGTTAGCGTCAGCAAGGTAAGGAAAGACTATGCATCTTGGAAAAAAGTAGGTGACGTTTAATCCAATAGATTAATGGCATTGCATGGCATAACTTTGCAGCAACTTACACTTCTTGCTGAAAGGAAGCCTCAAAATGGACCAGGGAAAAGAAAGTAACCGCAAGCGGGTACGAGACAGCAATCACCCGGAAACCATGTTTCCCCTTCAGTTGTGGTTGCAGGACAACAATGTTCCGCACCGGACATTTTATCACTGGCTGCATAAGGGGATTGCCCCTCGCGTCACCAGGATCGGGCGCAGGGTCTATATTCAAGCCGTCGATGATGCGGCATGGCGCGAATCCCTGCGCTCCAGCCAGGACGCAATCCCTGCGTAATGTGTTGCTGCTCCTTCAGCGTAATCCAAAAAGGAAAACCCCGCCACGGTTGCAGCCGTGGCGGGGTTCAAACACTCGAAGCGCAAGGTTGAATGTAGCGCAGGGCTGCGCCGAAGTCAACACTTGCGCTCATGGAGCGCATCATGAGTCAACCGGCAATCGCCGACATCGCCCAACCCATCGACACCATCACCATTCTTGAATGCACGGAGGAGCGGGTTGCGACCAAGCGGATTCGGCTTGGTCCGGGCGAGCGCGGGACCGTAACGGACGGCTATGACGCCGGGACGTGGTTTGCGCCATCGGAACGCCCGATCAACAGCTTCGACGAAATGGCCACGGTGCTGGGCGAGGTGTGCCGCAATCCACGCGCCTTCGTCATCCGGGGTGAGTTGCAAGAGCGGTGGCGGCAATCGGAGACCGTGCGCCGGACCAGCCAGCCGAAGCCGGGCATCGGGGCCTCGTTTGTGGCGCGCTCCCGCCGGTGGCTGGCGATCGACATCGACAAAGCCCCCCAGCCCGCCGGGTGCGACCCCGCCGAAGACCCGGAGGGCGCCGTCGAACACCTGATTGGGCGGTTGCCGGAGGAGTTCCAGGACGCGAGCTGCTGGTGGCAATGGACGAGCGGCCAGGGGTTCAAGGGCGACACCCTCAACGCGCGGCTGTGGTTCTGGCTGTCGAAACCGGCGGCGGACATGGCGTTGCGCCGCTGGGCGGAGAAGGATGGCCAGATTGACCCGGCGCTGTACAGCGCGGTCGAGCCGCACTACATCGCTGCGCCGATCCTGGGGCCTGGGGTGCATGACCCGGTGCCGCGCCGTTATGGCGTTCGGCGCGGCCTGTCCGACGAGGTGGCCCTGGAGTTGCCGGACGTCGCCGGCGGATCGCAGGTTGGCGGCTGGTCGGACTGGCGGGAGCGCGCTGGCGACGACTTCGGCGGGTATGAGCACGACGAGGTGGTTGAACTGCTGCGACACATCCCGAATCCCGATTTGCCCTATGATAAGTGGTTGAGCGTGGGTGTGAATGTGAAGGCTGCCGCTGGTGCCGATGGGGAGGAGGCGTTTGTCGGCTGGTCTTCCAAGTCGGGCAAATTCAACGAGCGGGACGCGCGCACCAAGTTCCGCTCCCTCAATGGGAACGCTAGCGAACACGCGCTGTACCTTCTGGCGCGGGAGCACGGGCACGACCCGTTTGAATGGCGTGGGGTGGTGGTAGACCTGGAGGCGTTCCGGGCGAATGGGATGGCGAAGCGGGCGAAAGCTGCCGCCGGCGGCAATACGCTCGCGCTGGTTAATCCCGCCGTGGTGCCGAGAACCGCGCCGTTCATCCCGCCGAAGATACAGGTTGTTGCCGGCGAACTGCACCGGATGACCGACCAAGCGGAAGACGCCTTGATACGGGGTAAAGCCCCCTTCTACGCGCGTGGCCTTTTCATCATGAAGCCGATCGCTGATGAGGTCCCCGCATCGAAGGGGAGGACAACCGTATCGGCGAAGCTGGTCAAGGTGAACCACAGCGGAATCATAGACAATCTGAGCAAGCTGTCGCGATGGCAGACGTTTGACCGTCGCCGCGGGAAAGGTGGCGAATGGGTTGATGTCGATCCGCCGTTCAAGGTGGCGCAGATCCTTGAATCGCGAGTTGGCGAGTGGAGACTCCCGAAGGTGGCCGGCATCATCACCACGCCGACGCTGCGTCGGGATGGGAGCGTTTTGGACCGACCGGGATACGACCCTGAGACGCGTCTCATCCTGGTCAGCGACGGGAGAGTCAACCTTGATGCGATGCCCACCAACCCGACGCGTGACGATGCGTTGGCCGCGCTGGGTATGCTGACCTCCCTTATCGCCGAGTTCCCTTTCGTGTCCGATGCGGATCGGGCTGTTGGACTGTCGGCGTTGATTACGCCGGTTGTGCGCGGCGCCCTATCAACGGCACCGCTGCATGCGATCCGGGCACCCACGCCTGGAAGCGGCAAAAGCTTTCTGGTCGACGTGGCGTCGATCATCGCCAGCGGCAAACCCTGCCCTGTGCTGGCAGCCGGAAAGACGGAGGAGGAGACGGAGAAGCGGCTTGGTGGCGCCTTCTTGGAAGGTATGCCGCTGGTGTCGTTGGACAACATCAACGGCGAGCTATCCGGCGACCAGCTATGTCAACTCATCGATCGACCGCTGGTCAAGGTCCGTCCACTTGGTGTGTCTGACCTTGTCGAGATCGAGTCGCGTGCCACGGTCTTCGCCACCGGGAATAACCTTCACATTTCGGGAGACCTGACGCGCCGCGCCATCCTGTGCGAACTCGACGCCGGTGTGGAGAGGCCGGAGTTGAAGCACTACGCGACCCGGCCGGATGAAGCGGTTCTCGCTGATCGTGGTCGATACGTCGGAGCGGCATTGACGATCGTGCGCGCGTACATGGCCGCCGGTCAGCCCAACCGCTGCCGCGACCTCGCGAGCTTCGAGGACTGGTCTCGCCTTGTGCGCTCCTCCCTGGTGTGGCTGGGGGCGGCTGATCCGTGCGCGTCGATGGAGCGGATTCGGGAGGATGACCCGGAGCGCGCGGCGACGCTGGCCGTGATTGAACATTTGCTTGGGGAGTTCGGTGAAATCCAGGCGTTCACGGCGCGGGAAGCGGCGGACTGTGCGTGCGAGGGTGGCGGGAGCGGATGGCGACGCCCCGATATGCGCGACGCCCTGCTATCGGTGGCGGGAGACCATGGGGCAATCAACACCCGGCGGCTTGGCCGTTGGATGGTGCAGCGGTTGAACCGCCCGTTCGACGGCACGAAGATCGTGAAGGCCGCCGATGGTAAGAACGGAGTGAAATTCCGCCTGATCCGGTGCTGAGGGGGTTTCTGGGGTTTCTGGGGTTTTTTCTGACCGACGCGTGGAAAATGGCAGGCCCCCCTTTGCAGTTTTCGTGAAGGGGGGTGGAAAAACCCCAGAAACCCCAGAAACCCCCGCCCGATGGATTTCGGTGACGTTCAGCTATCTCCGCTCAGCTTGCCTACGATCCATTCCCACACCGTTAAAACTCCGATGCATGTCCAACTGATCACGACGAGTGCGGCGACAAGGGCGGCGGACCACCAAAAGCCAAGCGCCTCGAACAGCAAGCGGAATGGCCAGAAAATCAGATTTGTTATCGTCATAAGTATGTTGATGATAACAATAATGACTGTAATGAATACGCTCATATGTAACGCCTATTGAGTTATTATGATAAAGGCAATGCATCGTAAGCTTTGAAAGCTCTTATGACAATCTGTCGATTGACCGAATAGGGCAAAACAGCTTCGTGGGCTGTTACAGTCAAGAGCCAAACCGCACGCTTGCCCCTAACCGACCACCGCGCCCCGCTCGCACGAGGGCGCCCGGTGGCCCCCTGAAGGCCGCGGAGGGGCGCAGGGGGCGGGGTGCCTGCCCGAGGGGGCGATGCCGCCGGGTCCTTCCGGGGCCGGGAACCGGGGGGTCGCCCCAGCCGCTCGACGTCTCTAGGCGTGACGCTGCATAGGGGGTTCCGGTTCCGGTTTCCCTAGGTCGAAAATCCTAAAATGAGGTGCCCCGATGGCCACGCAAGCAGAGGTCGGGGCGCACCTTGACCTGTCCGACCGCACGATTCGCGAGCTTTTGGACCGGGGTGTGCTGCCGAACGCCCGGCGCGGCGCCCTGGATCTCGACGCCTGCCGGCTGGCCTACATCGCCCATCTTCGTGAGGTGGCCGCCGGCCGCGCCCTGGGTCCGTCCGGTGATGACCTAACGGCTGAACGTGCGCGGTTGGCACGGGAACAGGCGGACCACTTCGCATTGAAGAACGCAGCCATGCGGCTGGAACTACTGCCCCGCGCCGACATCACGCGAGCGGTTGCCGCCGCCTTCGGGCATGTCCGAGACCGCCTTGTGCAACTCCCCGCCCGCCTTGCCGCGCCGTTGGCCCGCGCCAGCGATCCGGCGGACGTGCGCGCCCGACTGTCGGACGCCGTCAACGCCGCCTTGGTCGAATTGAGCGAGACCCGCATCGTCGCCACCATGGAGGATAACGCCGATGCAGCTTGAGATTCCTGTCTCCCGTCTGACGGCAGAGACCGCGACGGGTTGGTTCGCGTCCTTGCGTCCGCCGCCGCGCCTGTCGCTGGCGGAATGGGCTGAACAGCACGGGCGGCTCTACGACGGATCCGTGTTCAAGCCCTACCCGTACCAGCGCGAAATCCTCGACGCGATGACCGATCCTGCTGTGGAGCGGATCACGCTGATGAAGTCGGCGCGAGTCGGCTACACGCAAATGCTGTCTGCCGCCATGGGCTATTTCATCGCGCAACGCCCGTCAAAGATTATGATCGTTCAGCCCACCATCGAGGACGCCGAAGACTACAGCAAGGACACGGTGGACCCGCTGCATGATTGGCCGGTGCTGGCCGGGCTGCTGTCGGAGGTGGGGGCGAAGAAGAAAGGCGACACCATCAAGCGCAAGGCGTTCCCCGGAGGTTCCTTGAAGATCACCGGGGCGAACAGCCCACGCGCCTTCCGCCGCATCGACCTCGACGTGCTGCTGTTCGATGAGATCGACGGCTATCCCGCTGCGGCCGGAAAGGAGGGCGACCAGATCGCACTCGGCATCAAGCGTCTGACGCAATCACTCCATCCGCTCGCTGTGCTGGGCAGCACGCCGTTGCTCGACGGGGACAGCAAGATTGCCGATGCCTTCGCCGCCGGAACGATGGAGCGCTACCATGTCCCCTGTCCGTCCTGCGGTGAATACCAGCCGCTTATCTGGGGCGACGGGTCCGGCGCGGGGGTGCGCTGGCGCGACGCCGACCCGGACACGGCGTTCTATTGCTGCGTCAACGGCTGCCCGATTGATGAGGAGCACAAACTGGACATTCTGGAGCGTGGCCGGTGGGTGGCGGAACAGCCGTTCAAGGGGCACCGCTCGTTCCACATCTGGTCCGCCTATTGCCCGCTCCCCGGCGCCGCGTGGCCCAAGCTGGTCGCCGAGTTCCTGGCTGCGCGGAAGGACCGGGAAAAGCTTCAGGTGTGGACGAACACCGTGCTGGGCGAATGCTGGATTGATCGTGGTGAGGCGCCCGATTGGCAACGCCTGTACGACCGGCGGGAGCCGTGGGAACCGGGCACGGTTCCGGCCGGCGGGTTGTTTCTGACCGCTGGCGCCGACGTGCAGCGCGACCGTATCGAGGTGTCGGTCTGGGCGTGGGGGAGGAATAAGGAATCCTGGCTCGTTGACCACCGCGTCATCATGGGCGACCCCTTCACTGCCGCGCCGTGGCGGGATTTGTCCGCCATGTTGGCCGAGACATGGCGGCATGAATGGGGCACCGACCTGTCGATCACCATGACCGCGATCGATGCGGGTGACGGGGTGACGATGGAAGTCGTCAAGGCATGGGCGCGATCCGCCGGCCCGCGCGTTTTCGCGATCAAGGGCAGCTCGCTTGCCCTGGCGCCGATCCTGGGGCAGCCATCTGCCGCTGATGTCAACAGGCGCGGGAAGAAAATCGTCGGCGGTATCAAGCTTTGGCCAGTCGGTACAGCCGCCGCCAAGAGCGAATTTTATGGCTTTCTCCGGTTGGACCGCCCGACCGAGGAAAGCGGAGAAGCTTTTCCGGCCGGCTACGTCCATCTACCGCTCCATGCCGGTGAGGAGACGTGCAAACAGCTTGTCGCCGAACACCGGATCACGCGCGGCGGCAAGGGGCGACCGCGCGTCACGACCTGGGAAAAACTCCGGGACAGGAACGAGGCTTTGGATTGTCGAGTTTACGCTCGCGCAGCCGCCGCCCGGCAAGGACTGGACCGACTGGGTGATGCCGCCTGGTCGGAACTGGAGGGCAATCTCGGCGTCAGCGTGATGCCGCCGCCGGCCCGTCCGAGCGTGATGTCATCCGTCCCCCAGCCGCCGGCCCGCCCGACCGTCATGCGCTCCAACTACATCGGGTGACACCGAATCGCCCGCTGAAATGTTATGGTCAAGAGGCCGCTCGCTCCAACGACTTCACCCCCGCCCCGACGCGGGGGTTTTTCTTTTTCAGCCGTTCAGTGAGGCGCCATGTTCGAGGCAATGAAGCGGATCCTGGGATTTTCCGGGAAACGATCACTCGACGCGGCGTCTACGGGCCGTCGCTTCGAAGGGGCGGGGCGGATCCACAACGTCAATTCGGAGATTTTCAACGGCGCCCACAGCATACGCGCCAGATCTCGGCACGCCGCGATGAATAACCCGTGGGTGTCGGCCGGGGTGTCCGCTCTGGTTGGTTCGGTGGTTGGTTCTGGAATCACTCCGACCCCGCGGCACCCAGCCCCCGCTATCCGCGATGCGCTCACGAAGGCATGGGTCCGCTGGACCGATGAGGCCGACATCGGTGGCCGGATGAGTCTGGAGGGGTTGCAAGCACTCGTAGCGCGGGGCATCGCCGTTGACGGTGAGGCGTTTGTTCGCATGCGCGTCATGCCCGAAGGCTTGCGCCTGGAGATGATTCCGCCTGAACAGGTTCCGACCGATCATCACGTCAATCTCGCCAATGGCGGCATGATCCGGGCCGGGGTCGAAATCGACGTCGATGGGCGGGTGGCAGCATACCATATCCGCCCAACTTCTCTGACCGACCCGCTTGCTGTGCTCGCGGTTAACCCGGTTCGGATTCCTGCGTCGGAGGTCTGCCACGTTTACGAAATTCTATCTCCAGGGCAGATAAGAGGAATCCCCAGACTATCAACGGTCCTATTGCGTAGTTTGGACCTCGATGGCTATGAGGACGCCGTCCTCATGAAGGCGCGCATCAGCAATCTTTTGACGGGTTTTATAACCGATCAAGACGACGGGGCCGGCGGAACTGAAATCATTTCTACGACAATGGAGCCGGGAGCGATGGTCAAGCTCCCTCCTGGTGCTGATGTAACCTTCAGTACTCCGCCCGATGCTGGATCAAATTATTCTGATTTTGTAAGAAATCACCTCAGAGCTATTTCTAGCGGTCTGGGTGTTACTTACGAACAGGTTAGCGCAGATTTCTCTTCAACCAATTACAGTAGCAGTCGTGCTGCAATGGTTGAACACCGTAGAAAAGTAGAACAGCTTCAGTACGGCGTTATGATCTATCAATTTCTGCGCCCTGTCTGGCGCAGGTGGTTGAACGTCGCGGTTTTGATGGGGGACGTTCCTTCATCCGCTTTGGATGAGCCTGATGCGGACTTTATGACAGCGAAGTTCGAGCATGCTGACCCGAAGGCCGCAGTGGAATCTGAAGTCGCCGAACTCGAAGCTGGTTTGAAGAGTCGCACTCAATCGGCGGCAGAACGGGGCATTCGGATCGAGGATTTGGACGCACAGATTGCAGCCGACCGAGTGCGGGAGAAATCACTTGGTCTGACATTCGCTTCCAAGCCCGTCCAGCCGCAGACCCCCAACACACCGCACCTTTAGGCAATGACATGACCGAGAGCTTTTCTCGCTCGATGGGGTTCCGCCCATCGACGCTGGACACCCACGCCCGCACCGTCGAGGCGATCGCCTTGAGTGGGTTGGCGCCCGTCATGCGCCCCGCCCCCGCCCCAGATGGCACGCGGACGCCATGGATTGAAGAGCTGTCGGCGGAAGGGGCGGACCTGTCGCGCCTGGTCGGCGCCCCCGTCCTGCTTGACCATCGAAATAACGTTGGGTCTGCCGTTGGCGTGGTCACTGCCGCCCGAGTCGAGGGCGGCAAGATCATTCAGACGCTCTCCTTTGACGAAAGCGCCGCCGCAGCCGAACTGATTGCCAAGATTGAGTTCGGATCGGTGCCCGGAACGTCTCTTGGTTACAGTGTCCAGAGGTTTCAGGCCGCCGGCAAGCGCGACGGTCGCCCGGTTTTCCGGGCCGTTGCCTGGACGCCCTTCGAGACGAGTTGCACGCCGCTTCCCGCCGACCCCGGCGCCGTTTTTCGTTCACTCCCCCTGAAAGGCTCCAATATGGAACCCGAAATCGAGACCGGCGCGTCGGTTGATGCGCCCGTTACCGTCACGTTTGACCGAGCTGCCCGCAACGCGGAGGTGCGGTCGATTGCCCGCCTTTCTGGTCTGGGGCAGGCGTTCGTCGATGCGCAGATTGACGCAGACGCCACAGTGGAAGCCTCCCGTGCTGCCGCCTTCGAAGCGATGCAGAAGCGTTCCGGCCCGGCCCTATCGACGGCGCAAATCATCGCCGACCACACCGACCCGACCGAGATGCGCCGCAGCATGGCCGACGCCTTGGCCGCGCGCCTTGCTCCGGCCCATGTGCGCCCCGAGGGCCGGGCGCGTGAGTTCGTCGGCATGCCGTTGTTGGATCTCGCAAGTGAGCTGTCGATGGCTCGCGGCGAACGCCTGAGCCGCAACCGTTCTACCGCCGTTGACCAGATTTTCGAGCGATCGGCGCATAGCACGAGCGACTTCCCGCTTTTGTTGCAGGACGCTGTGAACAAAGCAATGCTGCCGAGCTATACGCAAGCGGCGCCGACCTATCGCCAATGGGCCGCTCAGCGTTCCTTCAACGACTTTCGGGCGCACCGTTTCTTGCGGATGGGCGACTTCCCGGCCCTTACCGAGATCGGTGCGGAAGGTGGTGAGCCGACGTTCGGATCCGTCAGCGAGAATCGCGAGACGGTGACACCGAAGGAATTTGGGAGCGGAATCTCTATCAATCGCCGCGCCCTGGTGAATGATGACCTCGGGGTTCTCCAGAACTTCACCGGCATGATCGGCGCCCGCGTGGCTGCCGACGAGAATGCATGGATGTATCAGCTCTTGGCGAGCAATCCGACGCTGTCGGACGGCATGGGCGTCTTCCATGCTGGTCATGGCAACCTCCCCGCCGCCGCCGACATCGACGCCGCCAGCATTGCCGCCATCGTCGCCTCGATGCGCAAGCAAGAATCCGTGGATGGTATTCCGCTGAACATCGCTCCGCGCTATCTCGTGATTGGTCCTGGCAAGGAACTGAAAGCACGGCAGTTGCTCGCCAGCATTATCGCAAATCAGACAAGCAACGTGAATCCATGGTCTGGGATGCTGGAATTGATTGTCGATGCAAATGTTAGCGGCAACAAGTGGTATGTGTTTGCCGATCCTGGTGCGTACCCGGTCTTCATTTACGGATACGTCGGCGGCACATCGGGGCCGGTAACGCGAAGCGAAATTTGCTTCAAAACCCGGTCCATGAATATCGCTGTTGGTTTGGACTTTGCGCGGGGAGCAATCGACCACATCGGCGCCGCGTACAACTCCGGCAACTGAAGATGGCCACGCTGCCCGAGCTTCAGGCCATGAAGACCGCGCTTGAAATGGCGCGGTTTTCAGGCAACCGCCGCGTCAAGACAGGCCAAACTGAGCTTGAGTACAAGACCGAGGAGGAAATGCAGTCGGCTCTTGCCTCTCTGGACCGGCAGATTTCCGCGCTGAGCGGCACTCGCTCCTCAATCATCTACGTTTCTCCCTCGAAAGGGCTTTGAAAATGCGCAATTACCTGCAAAGCGGCGAGCACATCGTGCTCCCGGCTCCCGCCGACGTGTCTTCGGGCCAACTGGTCATCGTGGGGAATCTCGTCGGCGTGGCGGCTGCTGACGCCGCGAACGGCGCCCTGGTGACGCTGGCGATGGAAGGCGTCTACACCCTGCCAAAGCTGACGACCGCCGTCCTTGCCGCCGGTGCTGCGGTGAGTTGGGACGCGATCAACCATCGATGCGACGCGCCCGGCACCGGAAAATACCTGATTGGCCTGGCAGTCGAGGCCGCTGGCGCGGGCGCCGCCTTCGCCAAGGTCCGCCTGAACGGCGTGGCGACCGCCGCCGCCTGATTCCGAGACAGGGGGGCGATGCTCCTTGAGGTTGTCGCGGCCCAACCAACAACGGGAAGTTCTCCTCCCCTCTGCCCCCCGATGCTCTATGGGGGACAAGGAGAACGCGGCCGCTTTTTCCCTGGAGTCCTCGAATGGCTCGATCCGCGCTCTTTGATCGCGTCGTCTCGCTCAAGCTGGCGCGCGGCGAAGAAATCATTCAGCGCCGACTCGCCGAAGTGGCGCAGCGTGAGCTTGATCGGGCCGTCGAGAAATACAAGCCGAGTGCATACCGCCAAGTGGTCGATGGCGTTGAGGGCGCTTCGCTGAACAGTGCTGAGCGCATCGTACATTTTGATTTCAGCTATATGCGACACGTAATCAAAGCCGCGCTTGAACAAATTGAAATGACCAGCCCGTTTGATAAGGGCGTCTATGTCGAATCACATTCAGTATTTGTTGATGGCATTCAGGTTCAGGATCTTGAGCAAATCAAGATGGTGCAGCGGGTGGTTATTACCAATCACACGCCATATGCAAGAGTCATCGAAAAGGGCATTGGCAAACGGGTTCCTTGGTCAAAGCAACCCCAAGTTCCCGCCGAAGGCGTTTACACGCACGCGGAGAAAACACTCCGGCGGCAATTCGGGAACGTGGCAGCAATCAAGTTCGGTTGGTTCGGTTTCGAGTCCGGTTCTGAAACCGGATCGACAGTCGGAAAGAACCGATTCCCTGGTCTCTCAATAGAGGCGCGCTAACAATGTATGAAGATTCACTCGGTTCTCTCACGATTGATGCCAATCCGGCGCGTCAAAGCGTGTCGGCGTTGGGGCGTGATTTCGACGCGATGGGGAACTCCTTCGATCGCGCCACCGATAAGATGGTCAAGGATACCTCCGAAGTTGTGCGCGAGACGCGGCGACTGTCCGAATCGTCGAGAGAATGGAAAAGGATGGAAGAATCCATCGGTGGAAGCACAGCCGCCATGGAGAAATACAATCGACTGTCTGGCGAAGCTGACCGTGCTCTTGCTTCGGGGCGCATCAATTCTGAACAGCATGGTATCGCGTTGCAGCGTCTGGGCGCTCGTTACAAAGATCTCGGTGAACAGGCCGCGCATTCCACCAAGCTGGCCGCGCATGAGCTGAACAACCTGTCTTTCCAGGCGCAGGATTTCATCGTTCAGGTTGGCAGTGGTCAAGGCATCTTCCGCCCATTTCTTCAACAGGCTCCACAGGCACTTGGAGCGATCGGGGGTGTGGAACGCGCTATATCCCTTTTGAGTACCCCGACCGCCTTGGCCACCATGGGCGTTGGCGCGCTCGCCGCCGGGTTCGGCGTGGTGGCCGCTCGTTCCGTGTCGATCCAGGGCGAGCTGCGGCAGTTCAACACCCTGTTGAAAGCGACGGGCCAACAGGCCGATTTGACCGCCGGGCAGGTTCGCGGCATCGCCGATGGCATGGTACGGCGGGGCGCCTCCCGAGACGATGCCGGTGCCGTGGTTTCATCCATCATCAACACCCGCAAACTGGCGAACGAATCGCTGGCCAAGGACGTTGGTGCCCTTGCCGTCGATATGGGTGTGTCACTGGGCGGAACCGTCGAGGCCGGCAAACGGTTGACCGATTGGTTGACGGCCGGTGTGCCCGGTCTCCGTGCGATGGCCAAGGAAACGGGCGCGCTGTCGGTGGAGCAATACAACGCCGCCCGAGGGGCGTTGGAGCACGGCGACAAGGCGCGGGCGCTGGGCATTGCCATCGGCGCCCTGAAGGACCGCTTCGACGGGTTGCATCATGACTCCCTCAGCCCGACCGAAAAGGCGTTCCACGATCTGGAAACAGCCTACCGCGATCTGGTCACTACGGCGGCCGAAAGCCCGATCACGATCCGCGTCGTGACGAACGCCACCGATGCCATGACCGGAATCGCCGAGTTCATAAAGGATCCATCGGTTGAGGCGTTTCTCCGCTGGCAGGGTGGCAATCCGCTGTTCGGTGGCGGGTTGCTGGTGCCCAAGCCGCCGGTGAACCCCCCGTCGTCACCGGCCAGCCCACCGGCACCGGCTGCGCCGTCCTGGGAGGCCGGCACGCTCGCGGCACCGGCCGGCACGCCCATGCCGGGCCAGAAGCCTGCATCCATCAATGGCATGGCACCCGATGAAGCCATGCGGATCTCGGACATCACCCACGCCAACGACAAGCTTGTCGAGGCCATGCGCAAGTCTGGCGCGGAGCGGCAGATCGCCGTTGCGCAGGTTCAGGCCGAGATCTCCGCGCTGGAATCCGGCAAGAGCGCACGGGCCGCCGAGTTGGAGGGGATCCAGGCGGCACGCATGGCGCGGGCGCAGATGTCCGCCAGCTACTCAGACGAGGTCAACAACCTGTCGCTGGCCGCAAGGGGCAATCTCTCCCTGGCCAATGCCTACAGCGTCAGCGAGGCCGCTGCGTTGCGCCAGAGGGCCGCGAATGATGCGTTGGCCACGGCCGCAGGGAACGCTGCGGTGAACGTCGGCGAGCTGACCCGCCAGAACCTATTGGGCAACGCGGCGACCGCTGCGTCTGATGCGTCCAAAACGCTGGCCGACATGAAGCGGCAAGCGGACTGGCAGGACAAGATCACGGTCGCCACGCGCAACGGCCTTGCCGCCCGATCCGAAGTGGAGCGGCAAGCGGGTGTCGCGCAACAGACTTCTGGGTTGCTGGCCGCTGCACAGGTCGCCGAAGAAGAGGGGGCCGCCAAGCTGGCCAAAACGTTGCGGGATCTGGCCGCCGGTTACGACGAGGTGTCGAAACACAATCTCGACACCAAGAATATTGACGCGGTTAACCTGTCAATTCAGCAACAGAAACAGCAAAACGAACTGAATAAGACGCAAGTCGATTTGATTGGCGCCAGCGCCGACCGTCGCGCAACCGGGTTGGCCCGCCAGCAAGCTGAAATCTATCTTCGCGACCACAACATTGATCGGCTGTCGAGAGAGGCGCGCGAATACATCGATGGCGCCGAATCTCTGGCCCGGCAAGGTCTCGAATTGGATCGGGTCAACGCCGGGTATAAGGAGCTTGAGGATTTCGGCGACCGATCCTTCGACGCCATTCTCAATAAGCTCGTTGCCGCTGGCGATGGCACGGCAACCTGGTCGGACGCGCTCCGGGGCGTAGGCGCCGAGTTTGAACAACTCGCGTTGAAAATGGTGTTCGTCAACCCCGCGAAGAATTTTGCGTTGGGCACGAATCTTCCGACGATCACCGATCTACCGTTTTTCGGCGGGAGTAGCGTCACCGAAGGTGGTGGCGGATCCAGCGATGGAGCGCGGGGTGTATCGGGCGGCGGCGCGGGATTCAACCTGTCGGGCCTGATGCCGACTTGGTGGAATCGGCCCGTTTTCGGGATGCGGGAATCGCCATCTGCCAGCTTCATTGGGCCAATGCAGCCTGAGACCGGATTTAATCCAACGTATGGCCAAGTCGCCAGCGGCGTTGGGTTCGGTCTGTCCGCCGCAAATTTCATCCGCAGCCCGAGCATCGGCTCCGGTGTGGGCACCCTTGGCGCTGGCCTGGGTCTCGCGTCGTCGATGGGCTGGCTTGCCCCCGCCTTCGGTCCCATCGGCATGGGTCTGGCCATTGCTGCGCCCCTACTCGAAAGCAAAGTCGGCAAATCCAACTACACCCCCGCCCCTATGGAGGTAAAAAAGTGAGCGCATTCAATGTTTTCATGACGCCCGATGAGGCGTTCCTCTTTTCCGACACCTGCGTCTATGACGCTGGCGGCTCCGTGCGGAGTTGGGCGAGCAAGGTCTACGCTCTGCCGACCTACCGGGGCGCGTTCGGCGGGCGCGGCTCTCATGTGTTGAAGCTGGCCGTTCTGGCGACCATTGAGTCGAACGCTCCGGCGGGAGATACATTCGATGCGTTGTGCGACCGCCTGGAAACGATCCTGGAAGAAGCATTGTTTCAGGTCGCGCCGCACATCCAAGGAAGATGGTCTATCGTAGGGGAATATTTCTTCGTCGGTTGGTCAGACCGCGAAAAGCGAATGAAGGGCTACGTCATCCACAGCAAGGATGGTGAGGACGGTCTTTTCTACAACAAGCAGGAAATCGGTCTCGGTGGGTTCATTACGTGCCCGAACATGGAAGGGACCGTGTTCGATATCGATCTGTCGCGCTTCGGTGCGGTGGAGTCCAGCGAGATCCCCGGCATCGGCGTGCTCATCATGGATCGCCAGCGCCAGCATGTGCAGCGCGACTTTCCGAACGCTCATGTTGACGGAGAAGTCATGTTGACGCACGTCACCAAAGGCGGCGTGTCGATGCGGTCTCTGCACCGCTGGGAGGCAGGCGCCCCGCCCCTGCTGCCCGTTTGATGGACGCCCTCACCGACCGCGAGCAATTTCTCGCCATCCTGGAACGCGCGTTCGAGCGCATCGCCGCAGCGGCGCGGATCCCCGGCACGGTCAACGAGCGCATCATGCGCATCAACTCCGCCGAGAAGCTGGCGCGCTCCTTCGCCCGCCGGCAACTTCGCAACTCGGCTGGCGGCAGCATTCCGCCGCTCCTGTGCCCTGTGCTGGCGGATGCCCTGCGGTTGGTGGCGCGGGTGGCGGAAAAATATCGAAAAGCCGCCACCGAGAACGAAGGCTTGCCTGTTATAGGCGCACAAGCTCCGTTTTTCCCCTCTTGTCCCGAAAGGACAGCTCACATGAGCATCGTCAACACCACTACCGTCACCAATCCGCTCCACAAAACGCTTTACGAGGCGATGGACAACATCGATGCGCATCGCGCGTCGCTCAACACGGTGCTGAACCGCGTGGCGACGCTCGACAGCCATCCGGCCCTTGCCGCCGACGCGGACACGCTGCTGTCGGGCATCGAGACCGCCACGCCGGAAGTGCACCGAGCTGTCGTTCACGCGCTGGTTCATGGTCTTCGCGATTTTCGTGCGATCATCGCCACCATCGGTGAAGGCGCCCGCGTGGCGCTCGATCAGGCCGAGACGTCTACGGTGCTGGCCGGCATCACCCTGACCGGCGACACTGAGTGTTTCGCGCTGCGTCGGTGAACGACCTGCTGTCCGATCTGTCGTCGAGGATCCAGGGGGCGCTCGCCCCCCTGGGTTCTCCCATGGCAATCCGCCGCGCCGAGACGATCCAGTGCAAGGTAGCTGCCCCGGCTGCCATCGGCGCAACCTCGATCATGCTGGCGGTTCCGGCGGGCATCACGGGATTGCTGGCAGGCGACACATTCGCCTTGGGCGGCACCGCGACGAAGACCGTCACCACCGACGCGCCCGCCAGCGGCGGCACCGTCACTGCCAGCTTCGGCCCACCCCTCACCGCCGCGATTGCCGCCGGTGCCCTGGTGCAGGTGAATCGGGCCGTGATGCATGCGTGCTCTGGCTGGGTCGAGGGCCTGGATCTGGCGCGTGTCCAGAACAGCCTGATCGGCGTGAGCGACACCAGCTTGTGCATTCTCGCCGATAGCCTGGATATCGACCCGAAGGCGGGCGATGTCGTCACCGCCGCCGGGCGGGCCTACACCACCAAGAGCGCGGCGCGGGATGGCGTTGGTGCAGTCTGGCGGATCATTGGGGGAACGTGATGAGCTATGCTGGCACGCTTGCGGCCCTGGAGTCGCGCCTTCGCGACCGTTGGACCGAAACAGCCGTCTTTGCCGTCGGCGAGTCGATCAACAAGCCTGATCCTCCTGCCCCGTTCGTCGTGTTCGATGTCGAGACCGACCCGGCCCGTATCGTCACTTTCGGCGATGGCGGTTATCACCGGACTTCAGGCCGAGTGGAATTGACGATCTACGCCCCATCGGCTGGCGCTGGCCGTGGGCTGGTGATGGAGATCGCCGAGCGATTGGCCGCCCTATTCCCCACGGGCGCCGACGTGGAAGGCGCCCGCCTGGGCGCCCCTGGGTTCGGGCGCGTGCTCGTGGCGGACGGCGACACCGGGTGGTTGACCGCTGATGTCACCGTGCCGTTCCATCTGGATCTTCGCTACGAAGCGGCTTAGAAGCCGGCTTTCTTCGCCTCGCTTTGGTAGTATTCCAGCAACCCCGTGGTGCTGGGTTTTTTGGTCTTTCCACCCAGCTCCGCCAACCGTTGCGCGCCTTGGATCACCGCCCACAGTCGGTGAAGCTGGGTGTCGTGCCGTTCATCGGGCGGATCGAAATAGCTGCACCCAATGGCCATTTCCGACCAGACGACACGAAGCTGAGCCACGATGTCGGCCGCCGTTGTGGGGATAGCGTCGAGGATTTGCCGCTCTTTCGTGGCGCGGGTGTCGTTGCGCTCTTCTTCAATGGCGGGCGTGTAGGTTCCCGCATCGACCATAGCGTTGTGCCGCTTGTCGTCCTCAACAAGGGATTCGAGGAGGGCGGAGAGGTGGGAGTCGCTGGCATGAGGCAAAGTTGTGGTATGATCGGAATCGGTCATGATCCGGTGTCCTTAGAATTTGGGTTGTGATTCAGCCGCCCCGCGTTGCAGCGCGGGGCGGCTTTTGCTTGTGTGAATGCACTAAGCTGGTAACATGGTTATCACCAACGAAGG
Organism: Azospirillum sp.; assembly: GCA_027486405.1. Lineage (GTDB taxonomy): Bacteria > Pseudomonadota > Alphaproteobacteria > Azospirillales > Azospirillaceae > Azospirillum. Next base: position 18,872 of record JAIXPD010000007.1, read on the forward strand.
TGGTACGCAATTACAAAAGAGTAACCTTGTTACCATGCCCATCATAATTGATATCCAGTGCCGCATGGCGCGCGCGGCGCTTCAACTCGGTGTGCGCGAACTAGCTGCACTCGCAAAGGTTTCTCCGAACACGGTCGCCCGATTTGAGCGGGGGGAGAAATTACAGGAGCGCACCGTTGAGGCAATCCAGAGCGCTCTCGAAGCTGCCGGGATCGAATTTTTGGATGGTGATGCGCCTGGGGTCCGGCTGCGCCCAAGGAATATCAGCACGAACTGACGCTTCCGATTCGGCCCAAACGACCGCACCCCGCCAGCCCGGCGGGGTGTTTTTTTGTCTCTGGCGACCGTGTCCCGTCCAAAGGGCGCTATGCGCCAAGTGGCCATATCATGCCAGATATGGCCATGAGCGGCGGGACACAAACAGGACACGCTTTGGAAGGGATTTTAACTTACGCCTGCCAACCTATTGAAAAGATTGGCGTCCCCAAGGGGATTCGAACCCCTGTTACCGCCGTGAGAGGGCGGTGTCCTAGGCCTCTAGACGATGGGGACATCGTGTCGGCGTGGGCGGGTTTGTAGCGGGCCACGCCGATCCGATCAAGCGTTTTCTAGGGTGTCGGTGGCGATTTTTACAAAGGCGTCAACCGCCGCCGCCGGGGTGTCGAAGGCCGTGACCAGACGGATCAGGCCATCATCCCAGCGGTAGAACTGGAATCCCGCCGCCTCCAGCGCCGTCAGGGCCGGTTCGGGCAGGCGGACGAACAGTTCGTTGGCCTCCACCGGGTGTTCGATCACCACGCCGGGGCGGTCGCGCAGGCCGGCGGCCAGGCGGTCGGCCATGGTGTTGGCGTGGCGGGCCAGCCGCAGCCACAGGTCATCGGTCAACCACGCGTCGAGTTGGGCCGAGAGGAAGCGGGATTTCGACACCAGATGGCCGCCGCGCTTGCGGGCGAAGCCAAAATCCTCGGCCATCGCCGGGTTGAAGAAAATCACGGCTTCCGCCGCCAGACAGCCGCCCTTGGTTCCGCCCAGCGTCAGAACATCGACCCCGGCGCGCCAAGTGATGTCCGCCGGGGCGCAGCCCAGCCGGGCCACCGCGTTGGCGAAGCGCGCGCCGTCCATGTGCACGGCCACACCGTTGCTGTGCGCGGCCTCCACCAGCGCGTCCACCTCCGCCGGGGTGTAGACGGTTCCGGCCTCCGTCGCCTGGGTCAGGCTGAGGGCGGCGGGCTGGACCTTGTGGACCACGCCGACGCCCGCGCGGGCGATGGCCCGGGTCACGCTGTCCGGCGTCAGCTTGCCATGCGCGCCGGGCAGGGGAATCAACCGGGCACCGCCGGTGAAGAACTCCGGCGCGCCGCATTCGTCGGCCAGGATGTGGGCCTCGTCGTGGCAATAGATAGCGCCGAAGGGCGGGACCAGCGCTGACAGGGCCAGCGCATTCGCGGCCGTGCCGGTGGCGACCGGGTAGACGGCGACAGCGGTCTCAAAAATCGCCGACAGGCGTTCGGTCAGCCGCGCGGTCAGCGGATCGGCCCCATAGGGCGACGCGGATCCGATGGACGCGGCGGCCAGCGCGCTGACCACCTCCGGCGCGGCTCCGGCCACATTGTCGCTGCGGAAATCATGCATGGGTCGGGTTCCGTCCGATGGAAAAGAGGGGAATCAGGGAGCGGCCTTACCAGCGGAAATCGTCGCGGTGACGGCCCCGTTGCGGGGATCGACCACATACAGGCGGTCCAGCCCCTGCGGCAGCGTGACCTTGAACAGGATGCGGTTGCCGATGACCTGCGCGTCGCCGATGCGCGACCCGGCGGGGACGTCCAGCGTCACATCGACCGGATCGCGGCCCGTTCCGGCGCGTTCGCCGTCGCCGCTCTGGCTGGCGGACTGGGTGGCGGCGCGGGTGGGATCGGACATGCGCTTGTACAGCTCCACCCCGATGACGGCGAAGCCCGCGATGATGAGAACGCCCATGATGACGACGAGTGCCTTGAGGATCTGCACGGTTTGGGGTCCACTCCCGACGACGCGATGCGCGTCATTGATACAGAACTAGAGATCACGGCCAACCAATGCCCGAACCACTTCCCAGCCCTGCCCCCGCGCCGCGCGTCTGCACCATCCCGCAGGATGGCGGCGGCGAACGATTGGACAAGGCGCTGGCCGCCGGGTTGCCGGACCTCTCGCGCTCGCGCGTGCAGGCCCTGTTGGAACAGGGCTGTGTCCGCGAAGCGGGGCGAACGATAACGGACGCGTCCCTGCGGGTCAAACCCGGCCAAACTTTCGACGTTTTTATCCCAGAGGCTGAACCCGCCGAACCGGAGGCCCAGGATATCCCTTTGGCCGTGGTGTTCGAGGACAACGACGTGCTGGTGATCGACAAGCCCGCCGGTCTGGTGGTCCACCCCGCCGCCGGAAACCCCGACAGCACGCTGGTGAACGCGCTGCTGGCCCATTGCGGCGACAGCCTGTCGGGCATCGGCGGGGTGAAGCGGCCCGGCATCGTCCACCGGCTGGACAAGGACACCAGCGGCCTGATGGTGGTCGCCAAGAACGACCGCGCCCATCACGGCCTGACCGAACAATTCGCCGACCGCTCGCTCAGCCGCACCTACCACGCGCTGGTCTGGGGCGTGCCCAACCCGCGCCAGGGCCGGATCGAGGGGGCCATCGGCCGCAGCGGCTCCGACCGCAAAAAGATGGCGGTGGTGGAGCATGGCGGCAAACACGCCGCCACCCGCTACCGCGTGGTCAAATCCTTTGGCATGGCGGCCTCTCTGGTCGAATGCGTGCTGGAAACCGGGCGGACCCATCAGATCCGCGTGCACATGACCCACATCGGCCATCCGCTGATCGGCGATCCGCTCTATGGCCGGGGCCGGTCGGGCCGACCGGGCGGCAAGCACGCCTCCACCCTGCCCGACGAGGCGCGAGCCGCGCTGACCGGCTTTGCCCGGCAGGCGCTGCACGCCGTCCGCCTGACCTTCAAACACCCCGCGCATGGCGGCGTCGTGAGCTTCGACGCGCCGGTTCCGAAGGATTTCGATGAACTGCTTGTCATCTTAGAAGCACTTTAAATTAATTCGGCCCGGGCGGCGTCTTCGGCTACAGTCATGGTCAAGTGTCAGGGTTTCGCGTTTCGGGGCGTTGCCCTGCACGGCCTTCGAGTGCTGCGCACTTGGATGGTTTGCTCTCGGGTGGTTTGCCCTTGGGTGATTTGGTTATGAATGAAAGGGTTTGTGTCATGGCATCAGGATCCAACCTTCCGGTCATCGGCGCGGAGAACGGTCTCTCCCGCTATCTCCAGGAGATCCGCAAGTTCCCGATGCTGGAACCCGAAAAGGAATACATGCTGGCCAAGCGCTGGCAGCAGCACGAGGATTCCGGCGCGGCCCATCAGCTTGTCACCAGCCATCTGCGGCTGGTGGCGAAGATCGCCATGGGGTATCGCGGCTATGGCCTGCCGCTGTCGGAACTGATTTCGGAGGGCAACGTCGGCATGATGCAGGCGGTCAAGCGCTTCGACCCGGAGCGCGGCTTCCGTCTGGCCACCTACGCCATGTGGTGGATTCGCGCCGCCATCCAGGAATACATCCTGCACAGCTGGTCCCTGGTGAAGATGGGGACCACGGCGGCGCAGAAAAAGCTGTTCTTCAACCTGCGCCGCCTGAAAGGGCAGATGCAGGCGATCGAAGAGGGCGATCTGTCGGCGGAGCAGGTGAACGCCATCGCCACCAAGCTGGACGTGCCCGAACAGGACGTGATCCAGATGAACCGCCGTCTGGCCAGCCCCGACCATTCGCTGAACGCGCCGCTGCGCGTCGATGGCGAAGGGGAATGGCAGGATTGGTTGGTGGACGAGGCCGACAACCAGGAAATCACCCTGGCCGACAGCGAGGAGCTGAAGAAGCGCCGCAAGCTGCTGGTCGGCGCCATGGAGCATCTGAACGACCGCGAGCGCGACATCCTGATGGAACGCCGCCTGCGCGAGGTGCCGACGACGCTGGAGGATCTGTCGCAGAAATACGGCGTCAGCCGCGAGCGCGTGCGCCAGATCGAGGTTCGCGCCTTTGAAAAGCTGCAAAAGGCGATCCGCAACGCCGCGTTGGAACAAAAGCTGGCGCTGTGACACCATGCTGTGATGACACGGACGGAGTCGCGCGGCGGTGACGGTCAAGCTGGATCGGCATGAAAAGGGCATCCTGGCGGCGTTGCAGGACAACGCCCGCCTGACCATGCAGGAGTTGGGCGACGCCGTCGGCCTGTCGGCCTCGCCCTGCTGGCGGCGCGTGCGCTCGATGGAAGAGGTCGGCGTCATCCGCCGCTACACGGTCCAGCTCGACCCGCGCAAGCTGGGCCTGACCGAATGCGTCTTCGCCCATGTCACGCTGGAACGGCACAAGGAAAACGCCGTCGAGCAGTTCGAAACCGCCATCGCCGCCATGCCGGAGGTGCTGGAATGCTTCGCTGTGACCGGCGAGGCCGATTATTTGCTGCGCATCGTCGTGCCCTCCACCCAGGATTACGGGCGTTTCCTCAGCGAGCGGATCTTCGCGATCCCGGCGGTGTCCCACGTCAAATCCAGCGTGACGCTGAAAGAGGTCAAGTTTGAAACCCGCCTGCCGCTGTCGCATCTGGAGTGACGCGCCGCACCGGCGGGACGATCACACCCCAGCCACCGACTCCAGCGCCGGACCCAGCGCCGGTGCAAGGTCGCCCGCCCCCACCACGGTGACGCGCGCCAAGCCCAACCACCCGGCCAGACGGCGCAGTTCCACCGCCAGCGCCTCGGCGACCGGGCCGTGCGCGTCCTCCGGCTCGGCGTGGGCGGCCTGGACCAGCAACACCCCGGCCTTGCGGTCGGCCTTCAGATCGACGCGGGCGGCGATGCGCTCCCCCATCAGAAAGGGCAGCACGTAATAGCCATGCTCGCGCTGCTCCGCCGGGGTGTAGATCTCCAGGCGGAAACGCAGGCCAAACAGCCGTTCGGTGCGCTGCCGCTCCCAGATCAGGGAATCGAAGGGCGACAGCAGGGCGTTGGCGGCGACACGGCGCGGGCGGCGGGCGTCCGGGCTGAGATAGGCGGGCTGTTCCCACCCTTCCACCGTCACCGGCAGCAGATCCCCGGCCTCGACCAGTTCGGCGATGCGGGCCTTGGCGTCGGCGGTGGGCAGACGGTGGTAGTCGCGCAGGTCGCGTTCGGTCGCCACCCCATGGGCGCGGGCGGCGATGCGCAGCAGCTCACGCTGCGCCTCTTCCGCCGAGGGGGTCGGGGCGTTGACCACGGCGGCGGGCAGCACCCGTTCGGTCAGGTCATAGAGCCGTTCGAAGCCGCGCCGGGCGGCGGTCGTCACCCGGCCCGCCCAGAACAGATGCTCCAACGCGCGCTTGCCGTCGCTCCACCCCCACCAGCCGCCGGCTCCGCGCCCGGCCTCGCTGAGTTCGGAGGCCCCCATCGGGCCGCGCGCCGCCACCTCCGCCAACACCTGATCAACATAGGCGCGCTTGTCCCGCGCGAAACGGGCGAGCGCGCCATAGGTCCCCTCGCCGCGTTCGGCCCGCTCCATCCGCCAGCGGAACAGCGGCTGCTGCGCCACCGGAATCAGCGACGCCTCATGCCCCCAATATTCGAACAGCGCCCGGCGGCGGCCATCATAGGCCAGCCGGTCGAGCAGGCCGGATTCATAGGCCCCCAACCGGGAAAACAGCGGCAGATAGTGCGAACGCACCAACACATTGACCGAATCGATCTGGATCAGACCCAACCGGTCGATCATGCGACGGGCGTGCCGGGCCTCCACCGGGGTTTCAGCGGTGGCGGGCGGCGCGCCAAAGCCCTGGGCGGCGATGGCGATGCGGCGGGCGTCACGAAGCGACAGCGTGTCGGGCAAGGGCATGGCGGGCCGGGGGCTGTGGTCAGGGGCTGTGGTCAGGGCGCGCCAGGATACACGCAGGAGCGGCGGCGATCACACGCAATCGCCGCACCGCCAGCCCCGGCCCATCCGCCCCCAACCCATCCGCCCCCTGTCCGCCCGTCCCCTGTCCGCCCGCCCCCGTCCGTCAGTCCCGGCGCGCGGTGTCGATGGTGACGCTGCCGCCGACCACGCGCGAGACGCAGGCGCACATCCGGTGGTTTTCCGCCTTCTGCCCGTCGCTGAAAAACACGTCGCGGTGATCGACCTCGCCCTCGACGCCCAGAATCTCCACCGCGCACAGGCCGCATTCGCCCCGGCGGCAGTCGGAGAGCAGTTCGACCCCCGCCGCCTCCAGCGCGTCGAGCATCGAACGGTTGTCCGGCACGGTGATCGTCTTGTCGAGGCGGGGGATGCGGACGGTGAAGGGTTCCGGGGCAAAGCGCCCGCTGTTGCCGAAGGATTCAAAGCGCAGCCGTTCCACCGGGCGGCCGCTTTGCCGCCATTGGCGGCGCACCGCCTCCATCAGGCCGATGGGGCCGCAGAGATACAGCTCGCCGTCCGGGTGCAGCGCGTCGATGGCGGCGGCCAGTTCCATGCGCTGCCCCTCCTCATCGACATAGGTTTCCAGCCGGTCGCCCAGCCGGTCCGCCAACTCGTCGGCAAAGGCCAGATCGGCCCGCTGCCGGGCGGCGTAGAGCATCCGCAGCTTGGCCCCGCGCGCCGCCAGGGCCAACGCCATGCCGTGGATCGGGGTAACGCCGATGCCACCGGCGATCAGCAGATAGTCGGGGCGGCCCAAGGTCAGCTCGAACAGGTTTTGCGGGTCCGAGATCCGCAACCGCGCGCCCGGGGACAGGCTCCACATGTAGGCCGAGCCGCCCCGGCTTTCCGTCAGCCGCTTGACCGCGATGCGGTATGCGCCGTCCTCGGCGGTCCCGATCAGCGAGTAACAGCGGGTGTCGGCCCGCCCGTCGATGGTCACGGCGACGCTGATGTGGCTGCCGGGGGCCGGGGGTTTGGCCGGGGCGGCGGGTTCGATTTCAAACAGGCGGATGTCGGCGGCCACATCGCGCACCGCGCGCAGCCGGGCGTCCTGCCATTCCAGGGCAAAGCGCATGGGAAATCCTTGAGGAAAAAGGGAGGTCAGGCGCGGCGCAGCCGGATCAGGGAAGCCCCCGGCACCCGGTCAAGCTGGCGCTGGTTTTTGACGGAAATGTCCAGATTGCGGCGGGCCAACCGGGAATGCTCGCGGGCCAGATGATCGGCGCGGCTGCCCTCGCCATTCTCAATGGCGTCGAGAATGGCGCGGTGATGCTCCTGCGCGATCACCAGGATCTCGCGGGATTCCGGCAGCTCCGCTTGCACCCGCACAAAGGCACCGGGGGAGGCGAAGGGCAGCGACAGCACCCGCTCCATCGACCGTTTCAGCACCGGGCTGTCGGCCAGATGCAGCAGCAGCCCGTGGAACCGGTCGTTCAGGCGGATGTAGTCGGAAAAATCATCGATCGTCAGGTCGCGTTGGCGGACCAGCGCGTCCAGACTGCCGACGACGTCGCGCAGCTCGCTCAGCGCGTCCCGGCTCAGGCGGCGTTCGGCGGCGCGCTGCGCGGCCATGCCCTCCAGCACACCGCGCAGTTGGATGGCGTCGGCGATGTCGGTCTCGCTGAAGGCGCGAACGACAAAGCCGCCGGTGGGCAGGCAATCGACCAGCCCCTCCTCCTCCAACCGGACCAGCGCGACGCGGACGGGCGTGCGCGACACGCCCAACCGTTCGACGATGCCCAACTCCGACACCCGTTCGCCGGGGCTGAGGTCGCCATTCAGGATCAGTTCCCGCAGTTGCAGGAGCGTGCGCACGGTCTGCGACGCGCGGGGCTGGTCATCCATGGCGACGTCTCCATTGCCGGGTCTGGTGGGTCATTCCGCCGCGTGGCGCAGCGACGACGGGGCCGGTCCCCGCTCCGCCGCCACCATACGGTCGATCAGGCGGCGCGACCACATCGCCCCGGCGTCGATGTTCAGGTTGTAGAAGGCGCGGTCGGGGTGATCGTCGATCGCCTGCTGCTGGGCCTCCAAAATCACCTCATCCTCGCCAAAGATGCGGGTGACGCCCTCGCGCAGCTCCGCCGTCAACTTCTGTTCGCCGAGCTTGTAGTTGCGGCAGAAGGCCCAGAAGTAATGACAGGTCTTGTCGGTTTCCGGCGTGATGGTGTTCAGCACAAAGCCGTTCACCCCCTGCGAACGGTCGCCCTCCGGCGCGCCGGTCCCGGTGGGGGCGACGCCGACGTCGATGGTGATGGTGCAGGGCGCTTCAAACCGGATGATCTGCCAGCGGTCCACGTTGCCGGGCTTGCCAAGCTGCTTGGCCCAGAAGGGCGGCGGCTCGATGTCGCGCATCCAACGGGTGACGGTGACGAACTGGTCGTTGTGGGTCGTCTCGAACGGGGCTTCGGCCACCGCGCGGTTGCCGATGCTGGACGAATGCACAAAGGTTTCGTGCGTCAGATCCATGAGGTTGTCGAGCACCAGCCGGTAATCGCACTTCACATGGATGAGACGGCCATCCCCGGCCCAGGCCGGATCATGGTTCCAATGCATGTCCGGGATTTTGGCCGGATCGGCCAGCGCCGGATCGCCCATCCACACCCAGGCGAAGCGGTGACGCTCGACCACCGGATACCGCCGCACGCAGGCCGACGGGTTGATGGTTTCCTGCGACGGCATGCCGACGCAACGGCCCTCCGGGTTGAACACCAGCCCGTGATAACCGCAGACGAGGTTGTCGCCCTCCAGCCGTCCTTTCGACAGCGGCAACAGGCGGTGCCAGCAGGCATCCTCCAGCGCGACGATGCCGTCGTCGGCGCGGCAGTACAAAACCAGCTTCTTGCCACAGATGGTGCGCGGCAGCAGCTCGCGCCGCAATTCGATGTCGTAGGCGGCGGCGTACCACGCGTTCATCGGAAACGACGGCGTGGCGTCCCTGGCGGTGTCGGTCAACGCTCCCTCCCTCGGGATTGGCGTTCATGGGGCTTGGGGGATCGGCGATTCGCGGATCGTCGCCGCCCCTATTGTATACAGTAAGGCGTTATGGATTCCAATATCGATTGTCATGGCAAATGACAATCTGTGTGTTTTTCATCTGCGCTCGGCTGATTTCCAGGGTTTTATGAATTATCCCCCTGGGTGTCGCTCCGCATCCAGCCGCCTGTTGTATACAGAAACACCAAACGCCGTCACCGCGCCGCGTCCGGCAGGATCGCGGTGCTGAAGGCTCCCCAGTGCCGCCCCTGCACGACGACCGGGGCGTTCATGATCTTGATGAGCACGCGACGCCCCCCGCCCATGTCGCGCGGCATGGTGTTGATCGACAAGCGCGGGGAACGGGCGGCCTTCAGGGCGGAGCGGAACTGATACAGACGCCGCCCCCGGCAATGCGCCATGTTCCACACCGGGTCGGGGCCTTGCGGCTGGTTGTATTGGTGGTTGTGCGTGGGCAGATAGCCGTTGCGGTCGCACAGCGTGGCGAAGGCGATGCGGGGGCTGAGGTCGAGCAGCGGTTCCTGCACCGGCGGCAACAGCCGGTCGGTGAGCGCGGTGAAGCGGGTGAGGAATTGCGGCGGGTTGCTGCCGGGAATGGGCTGATAGATTTCGTCGAACAGCGCGTCCAGGCTGATGTCGCCGCGTTGCAGCGCCTCTTCGAACAGGGCGGCGACCCGGGCCGCCGCGTCGGCGGTGGCGCGCAGGAACGGGGTTTCGTCGGTCGGGATCGGGCTGGTCCCAACATAATCAATCAGCCCCTCGCTGGTCTCCAACAGCGCGGTCAGCCGCTGGTTGGCCAGTTCCAGATGACGGGCCGACCCCGCCACCGCCGGTTCCAGATCGTCCAGTTCCCGTTCCACCGCGCCGCAGCGCTCGCGGTTGCCCTGCACACGGTCGGCGATGTCGCGGGTGGCGGCGTGGACCTGGGCAAAGATCCCCTCCATCCGCCCGACGACCGTCTCGATCAACCCGGTGCCCGCGCGGGCCTGGGTGGCGCTGGCGGTCGCCGTGGCGCTGTCGCGGATCAAACCAGCCACCTGGCTGGTCAGAGCCTGCACGGTGTCGCCAATCTGCACGGTCGCCGTCTGGGTTTGCCGGGCCAGTTCCTTCACCTCCGTCGCCACCACGGCGAAGCCACGCCCGGCCTCGCCCGCGCGGGCCGCCTCAATGGTGGCGTTGAGCGCCAGCAGGTTGGTTTGCTTGGCGATCGCCTGAATCGCCCGCGACACCGTCGCCACCTGCGTCAGCGAGGCGTTGACCAAGGCCAGTTGACGTTCGATCCGCGCCACACCGTCGATCAGACCGGCGATTTCCCGCACGGCGTCGGCGACCGCCGCGTGCGACTCGTCCGCCTCCGCCGCCGCAGCGGCGGCAAGCGCGTTGGCCTGCCCGGCGTTGCGGTCGATGTCGGCGTTGGCCGCGCTCATGGCGTCCACAGCGCCGCGCAAGGTGCGGAATTGTTCCCCCTGACGCAGGACAATGGCGGACACGTCCTGCACGTTGGCGGTGATGTCCGCCAGTTCAAGACCAACGCCGCCGATCCGGCGATCAATCTCTTGAACGACGGCGACAGCGGCCTCGGTCAAGGCGGGGGAAGAAGGCGTCATGATGCGTGCAATCCACAAAGGTTGAAGGAATGGGCCTGGGGCGCTTTCCCCAGGCCCGGTGTGGTGTCACCCGCCGACCACCGCGTCGCGCAACGCGTCGGCAAAGGGTCCGGCCATCCCGGACACCGCCGTGTTGGTGATGGCGACCAGGGTGATCCGACGGACCGGATCGACCCAGAAATGCGACCCGAACACGCCGAACCATCCCCAACTCCCCGGCGCGCAGAGGCTGCCCGCCGCCGCCGGATCGGTCAGCACGCCAAAGCCAAGGCCAAAGCCCCAGCCGGGACCGGGAATGAAGACCGGGAGCGCCCCGGTGGCCGAACCGGTCATCCGCGCGCAGGAGTCCGGTGACAGCACCGCGCCACCACCGGTGCGGATCGTTTCCAGAAAGGCCAGATAATCGGGCGCGGTTCCCGTCATGCCGCTGCCGCCCGACGGAAACAGCCCTTGGGAAAAGGCGCGCGATGGCCGGTAGAACAGGCGGGCCGGACCAAAGGCCACGCTGTCCGGATCCTGCATCCGGCGCGCGCCGGTTTCACCATCGATGTAGGCAGGAGCCAAAGCGCCCGGATCGGTCGCACCAAAGCGCGTGCGCGTCATGCCCAGCGGCTCCGTGACCAGACGGGCCACGGACGCTGCCAGATCGCCGCCGTCGGCCTTGGCGATGACCGCCCCCAGCACATCGGTCGCCACCGAATAACACCAGCCCGCCCCCGGTTCGAACAGCAGAGGCGCGGCGGCGATGCGGGCCAGATTGTCGTCCAGCGACCGCCCCTCGATGTCCAGCCCATCCGAAATGTCGGCTTGGTGGTAAGGACCATCGGGCGGTTGCAGAAAACGATAGCCCAGCCCGGCGGTGTGGCTCAGCAGATGATGCAGCCGGATGATCGGGCGGCGACCGTCGGGAAGCGCCGGTTGAAAGTCCGGCAGCCAATCGGCGACCGGCGCGTCGAGCGCCAACACGCCACGCTCCACCAGCGCCAACGCCGTCGCCGACACCAGCGGTTTGGTGAGCGAGGCCAAGCGGACCGGCAGCCCGTCGGTCATCGCCACGCCCGCGTCACGGTCGGCGTGGCCAAAGGAACGGTGGTGGATCGTCTCGCCGTCTTGGGCGACCATCAGGGTTCCCCCGGCGATCCGGCCGGAGGCAACCGCGTCATCCAGGATGCGGTCCAACGCGGGAGAATGTTTCGAAACAGTCACGCTGTGGTTGGTCATCGATGTCATCTCATCGTCAGGAGGAGGGATGCAGGTGGAATGAAACCAAACGAATCAATGGGTTCTATTGCCACGCCATCGGGTCGCCATCGGTGATTTTGGTATTTTATATAACAGTTTGTTTGTTTATCAATTGGCATTTATCATTGTCATGAAGACCGCAAAACGGAATGGCGCGCGCGGCCCCCGGGACGCGTGCGCAGGGGTGGGAGGCACAGGCATGACCAACAGCGTCCATCGCATCTCGCTGGCCGAGGCGTCGCGCCAGTCCGGCAAGGTGATGCAGCGCGGCAGCAGCGACGACTTGCCGAAAACGGCCAGCCCGACCTTGCAGGATCTGGCCGAATGCCTGTTCTTCACCCTGGGCGACGGTCGCATCTGGCTGAACGACCGGCGGATGCTGTTGATCGATCTGGCCAGCGTCGGCCATTTGCGCCGGGAGTTGATCGACGCGCTGGGAATCGAGCGCGCCCGCGCGCTCTTCACCCGCATCGGCTACGCCCAGGGTGCCCGCGACGCCGATCTGGTGCGGCAACGCTGGCCGAACGAGGATCTGGCGAGCGCCTTTGCCACCGGCCCGCGCATGCACATGCTGGAGGGCTTCGTGAAGGTCACGACCCGCCGGTTCGAGTTCGACCAGGAGCGCGGCCATTATCTGGGCGAGTTCCTGTGGCACGATTCCGCCGAGGCGAGCGAGCATCTCGCCGCCTATGGCGTCGCCTCCGATCCGGTGTGCTGGATGCAGACGGGCTACGCCACCGGCTACACCAGCCGTCTTTTGGGCAAGACCGTGCTGTTCCGCGAAACCGAATGCCGGGGGATGGGAGCCGCACAATGCCGTTGCGTCGCGAAATCCGCCGAAGCCTGGGGCGATGAAGCCTCCGACCTCGCCGCCCTGGGGGTGGAATGGACCGCCCCCCGCCCCCGCCCGCCCGCCGAGGAGACGCGCCCCCCCGCCCCATCCACCCCGGCCCCGGTCAGCGCCGCCGCCGCGCCGGGACACGGTCCGGTCATCGGCCTGTCGTCCAGCTTCATCGCCGCCCGGCACTTGCTGGAACGGGTGGCGACGACGCGGGCCACCGTGCTGTTCGTCGGCGAATCCGGCGTCGGCAAGGAGTTGTTCGCCCGCTCCCTGCACGACCTCAGCCTGCGGCGGGATGGCCCCTTCATCGCCGTCAACTGCGCGGCCATTCCCGACACGCTGGTGGAATCGGAACTGTTCGGAGTGGACAAGGGGGCCTTCACCGGGGCCGTCGCCTCCCGTCCGGGCCGGTTCGAACGGGCCAACGGCGGCACGCTGTTCCTCGACGAAATCGCCTCCCTCTCCCTGGTCGCCCAGGGCAAGCTGCTGCGCGTCCTGCAACAGCGCGAGTTGGAGCGGGTGGGCGGAACCCGCAACATCCCGGTGGACGCGCGCGTCGTCGCCGCCACCAACGTCGATCTGCGCGACGAGGTGAAGGCAGGGCGCTTCCGCGAGGATCTGTTCTTCCGCCTGAACGTCTTTCCGGTGACGCTGCCGCCGCTGCGCGAACGGCGCGACGACATCCCGCTGCTGATGGACCATTTCCTGGCCTTCTACAGCCGCGAGCATGGCCGATCCCCGCGCGGATTCACCCGGCGGGCAACCGAGGCGTTGCTGAACTACCGCTACCCCGGAAACATCCGCGAGATGCAGAACCTGATCGAACGCGGCGTCGTCCACGCGCCCGACGATGGGTTGATCGACATCATCCACATGTTCCGCGACGGCGAAACGATGCCGCAAACGGCCTTCACCCTGCTGGCCGACGGTCGCCTGTCCAGCGCCCAGCCAGTCGCGCCACCGCCCGCACCACCGCCCGCACCACCGCCCACCGGGGGCCTGCCCCCGGACCACCGAAACGAGCAAGCCGCCAGAGCCGGCGATCCGGTGGACGCGCTGGTGGACAGCGGGTCCTCGCTGCCCGAACTGGAAGGCCGTCTGCTCGCGGCCGCGCTCCAGCGGCACAAGGGCAACGTCGCCGCCACCGCCCGCGCCCTGGGCCTGACCCGCCCGACGCTGGAATACCGCCTGCGCAAATTCGGCCTGTACGGCACGGGCGGCAAGGAGACGCGCGGCAACGGGGTGTGACCTTCCCGCGCCGCGCGTCCGCATCACAGCGCCGCCATCACCGGCTTGGACGCCGTGTCCGCCGCCGGGCGGGCGGATTTGGGCAGCAGCACGCAGGCCAGCGCGGGCAGCAGAACCAGCGCGCCCAGCATGTTCCACAGGAACATGAAGGCCAGCAGGATGCCCATGTCGGCCTGGAACTTGATCGGCGACCACACCCAGGTGGCGACCGCCACCGCCAGCGTGACCCCGGTCAGCATCACCACCCGCCCGGTGAACAGCAACGCCCGGTAATAGGCGTCCGACAGGCTGGCCCCCTGGCGCAGATGGGACAGCATCACGCTCAACACATACAGCGCGTAATCGACGCCGATGCCCACGCCCAGCGCGATGACCGGCAGCGTCGCCACCTTCACCCCCATGCCCAGCCACACCATCAACGCTTCGCACAGGATCGAGGTCAGCATCAGCGGCAGCACCGCCACCAGCACCGCCCGCCACGAGCGGAAGGTGATCCAGCACAGCACCACCACCGCGCCATACACCCACAGCAGCATCTCGCGCATGGCCTTGTGCACGACGATGTTGGTGGCGGCCTCGATCCCGGCGTTGCCGGCGGCCAGCACGAAGCGGACCTTCGGGCCGTTGGTCTGGGCGGCGAACGCCTCCACCGCCGACACGACGCGGGTCAGCGTGTCGGCCTTGTGGTCCTGGAGGTAGACATAGAGCGACAGCAGCGAACAGCCCTTGTTGAACAGCTCGCGCGGGGCGTGGTTCTGCACCGATCCAAGCGCGCTGTCGTTGGCGATCAGCTCATACCATTTGACGTTCCCCTCGTTGAAGCCGACCCCGGCCAGCTTGCTGAGTCCGGCCATCGAATGGGTGGCCTCCACGCCGGGAAGCTGCTCCAGCGACCAGGCGAGCCGGTCCACCGCCGACAGGGTGGCGTAGCTGGTGCAACGGTCGTTCGGCGTTTCCACCATGACGACGAAGATGTCCGAACTGGCCGCGTAGTTGGCCACCATGAACGCGCTGTCGCGGTTGTAACGGGAATCGGCCCGCAGCTCCGGCGCGCCGGGGTCGAGGTCGCCCACCTTCAAATCCAGGCTGACGACGTAACCGCCCACCGCCAGCCCCGCCGACAGGACGATGGCCGCCGCCGCCCAGCCGCGCCGGGTGAACAGATCCAGCGTGCGCCACAACCAATGACGCTCCGGCCCGTCCTGCTGGTCCTTTTTCAGGCTGAGCGCGGCGGCGTGGGCGCTGACGCCGAGATAGGACAACAGAATCGGCAGCAGGATGAGGTTGGTGAAGATCAGCACGGCCACGCCGATGCTGGCGATCACCGCCAAATCCTGGATCGCCTGGATGGGGATGATGATGAGAACGGCAAACCCCACCGCGTCGCACAGCAGCGCCGTCAACCCGGCCAGAAACAGGCGGCGGAAGGTGTAACGGGCGGCGACCACCTTGTGCGTGCCGCGCCCGATGTCCTGCATGATGCCGTTCATCTTCTGCGCGCCGTGACTCATGCCGATGGCGAAGACCAGGAAGGGAACCAGGATCGAATAGGGATCCAGCTCGTACCCGATCAGCGCCAGAACGCCGCACTGCCACAGCACCGCCACCAGCGAACACACCACCACCAGCAGCGTGGAGCGGACACAGCGGGTGTAGCCGAACACCACCGCCCCGGCGATCGCCACCGCCAGCAGGAAGAACAGCATCACCTGTTCCAACCCTTCGATCAGATCGCCCACCACCTTGGCAAAGCCGGTGATGTGGATGCGGACGCGGTCGGTCTGGTAGCGCTGGCGGATGTCCTCCAGACGGTCCGACAGGGCGCGGTAATCCAGCGGCTTGCCGGTCTGCGGATCGGCGTCGAGCAGCGGGACAAACAGCACGCTGGAGCGGAAATTCGTGGCGACGAGCTGCCCGACCTCGCCCGAGCGTTCGACGTTGGCGCGCAGCACCTCCAGGCTTCGCGGCGAACCGTCATAGCCATCGGGAACCACGGTTCCGCCGTCGATGCCGTCCTCGGTCACGGCGGTCCATCGGGTCGTCGGCGTCCACAGCGATTTCATGAAAGGGCGATCAACGCCGGGCAGCAGATAGACCTCGTCGTTGATCCGCCGCAGCGTGTCCTGATACCCGGCGTCGAAAATGCTGTCGCCGGTGGTTTCCACCGCGATGCGCACGGCGTTGCCCAACCCGCCCAGATCGGCCCGATGCTCCAGATAAGCCTGGATGAAGGGGTGGCGGGACGGGATGGTCTTTTCAAAACTGGCGTTCAGATCCAGCCGCAGTGCGGCCACCGACAGAAAGGCCGTGGCGATCAGGCACAGCAGAACGATCAGCGGGCGGTGGTTGAACAGCGCGCGTTCCAGCCGGTCGCCCGACGCCGGATCGAAATCCGCAAGCCGGGCCACCACCGGCTGATGGTCCATGACGTCATCGGCTTTCATCGCACGGATCCTTGTGCCGGGGGTTGAGAGGAAACGGGCTGAGAGGTCTGGGGCAAATCCAGCGTCAGCACCCCGCGCAGGCTGGCCAGCGCCAGACGCCCGCCGCCGCCATCGGCCAGGGCGGTCAAGGGGGCCTTGCGGGCAGCGGCGGGTTGCACGGTGGCCCCGCCGTCGCGGCTGGTCAGCAGATCGCCGGTCTGGCTGGCCAGAACCACCCGGTTCCCGTCCAGCGCCACCGCCGCGCCGATGCCGCTGGCGACCCCGGTGTCGATGGCGGTCCAGCTCTCGCCCCGGTCGGTGGAGCGGTAGAGGCTGCCGCGCAGGCCATAGGCCAGCAACCCGCCATCCGCCATGGTCAACGCGCCGAACCAACTGCCCTTGTAGGGAGAGGGCAAGGCGGCGAAACGTTCACCCCCATCGGTGGAGCGCAGCAGCAAGCCCTGCTCCCCCACGATGTAGAGGTCGCCCGCCGCCGGTCCCTGTCCTTTGGTGATGCCGTAGAGATGCAGCCCCCTGGGGTTGTCGAGCCGGCGCATCCACGGCGTCCAGCTTCGCCCGCCATCCTGGGTGCGGAAGGCCAGATTGTAGGCGCCGACGATGATCCCCTCGCGCTCATTGGCGAAAAAGAGGTCGAGGAAGGGCTTGTCCGGCCCCTCCTCGACCAGGCGCAGGGAGGTTTCCCGCAACCCGTCCGTGTCGGGCGCGCCCAGACGGGCCAGCTCGGCGGCGGTCTGCGCGACCAGCCGCGCCGCCGCCGCCCCGTCCAACTGCTTGGTCCAGCTTTCGCCGCCATCGTCGCTGCGCAGCACCACACCGAAATGGCCAACCGCCCAGCCCGTCCGTTCCGTGACGAAACGGACGGCGGTCAGGCTGACGCTGACCGGAACGCGGGCCTGCCGCCAGCGCCCGCCCCGGTCGTCCGACAGCAGGATGATGCCGCGTTCGCCGACGGCGACCAGCCGTTGACCGGCACGGGCCAGCCCCAGCATGGCCGCCCCCGCCGCCTTGGGCGTGACCAGCGCCGCTTGCGTCAGCACAGGAAACGCGCCAGCGTCGGTTTTGGCGGCCTCGGCGCTGACGGTTTCGGCGCGGGCGGTTTCAGCGCGGACAGCCTGCGCCATCGGCAACGCCAGCGCGACCAGTGCGACCAGCGCCCCGGCGACGGCGACCGCCGCCACCGGACCACGCCCAAAGGAAATGCGGGTCTTCATGCGCGCTCTTCCTGAACAGATGCGAGGGGGTGGGAGATCACTGGACGCTGCGCCCGGCCAGATCGTCGGGGCTGAAGGCGTCCGCCGGACGGCGCGGGACCGCCTTGTACTGGGTCGGCAGACCGTTCGACGCCGCGTTCAGATAGTAGGAGCCGGTGCGCAGGTCATAGCCACCCCACATCACCGAACCGACCAGGGCGGGCAGATCGGGGGCCAGCAGGGTCAGGGTGTAGTTGTGCCGCCACAACTGCCCTTGCGCGTCCCACCCATCGAACATCAGGATCTGCCAACTGTCTTCGTCCAGGTAATAGCGGCGCTTGGGCACGACGTGGCGCTTGCCGTCCGACAGGGTGGCGTCCACCACCCACACGCGGTGCAGCTCCCAGCGGACCAGATCGGGATTCAGATGCTGCGGGCCGAGCAGTTTGTCGGGATCGGCGGCGGCGGCGCGGTTGTTGTTGTAGGGGACGTACATCTCCTTCTTGCCGACCAGCTTGAAATCATGGTGATCGACCGGGCCGAACATCATGAACGCCTCGTCGAAGAAGCCCACGCCCGAGGTGACGAAATCGGGGGTGTCGTAGGCGACCGATGGCGCGCGGCGCACCCGGCGCTGACCGACCAGATACTGCCAGATGGCGCGGGCCTTCTCGGCGCTGGAGGATTCATGCACGAGGATCGCTTCGCCCGCGCGCGAGCTGGGGCGGCTCTGGATGAATTTGCCGTACTGGAAAATCCCCTTGTAACCGTCCAGGGATCCGTCCTTGTAGTTGTAAGGGTATTGCAGATACTCGTCGCCCGCCGACGCCTGGACCTTGTTGCCGTCCGGCGTCACCACCCAGGTCCCCAGCGAATATTCCACGCTCTCGCCCAGCCAGCTCAGGCGGTAGTTCCAGATCGCCTCATAGCCGTTGGTCGGGATGGGAAAGGGAATGCCGCCATAGGCCCCCTCCACCGCGTGGCCGCCGTTGGTCAGCTTGGCGCGGGTGGCGTTCTTGGCGGTGTTGTCATAGACCCATTGCGGGGCCGCCGCGCTGCGCCGGGTGGGATAGACGTCCAGCCGCAGGCCGGGGTGTTTGGCCAGCAGGGCGCGGGTCCCGTCGCTCAGCTTCTCGGCGTGTTGGGCGGCGTTCTTGCCGGTGATGGCCAGGGTCGGCTTGTCGTCGGCGAAGGGATCGGGACGGGGGCCGCCGGGGGTGTAGCCGGGCAGCGGCTTGGTGTATCCACCCTCCCAACGGGGAATCGTCCCCTCCTTGTTGCCCGCCCGTTCGGCCCCCATCGGGGTCAGACTGGTGGCCAGCTTTGCCGCCTCCTCGGCGGTGACAAGGGCGAAGGCGGTCCCGCTGTGGGCGCACAGCAGCGCACCGGCGGCGGCCAGAATCATGGTCGCTTTCATGGAACAGACTCCTGGAAATTCGGTGTTCAGAAGGAACGCTTCACGTAGGCGCCGATGAAATCGCGCCCCGCCATCGTCTGTTTGAAGGTCAGCTTCTGGACCGGTGTGGCGGTTGGGTCGGCGGCGGTCAGCAGCACGCCCGCCGGGCCGAAATAGTGGGTGGCGTTGATGCCGAAATTCCACGTCGATTGGTAAGTGAAATCGGCCCCGATGCTGATGTCGCCCCCGCGCGAGGCCCCGCCGTTGAAATTGCCGACGGCGGACGAACGGCCATAGGGGTTGAAACCGATGCCGATCGGGATGTTCACGTCCAGCCCGTTGGTGATCTGGAAATAGGTCGGGGTGAAGACCGCGCGGACGCCCAGCGCCGATTTGGTGCTGTTGGGGTCGAGCGCCAACGGGTTCTTGTCGATGCCGACCCGCGTGTTCCAGGCGATTTCAGCGGCGATCGACGCCCCATCCCACAAGCTGTTCGGGGTGAAGGCGTAGATGGCCGACGCCTGCGCGTGCAGCGTCCGCCCCACCGCGTAGAGCGGGTGCGCCTTGTTGTCGGCCAGCACGCCGGGCAGCGCGGTTTGCGGGTCGCTGACCAGCGGCGCGTTCCAGCGGTAGGACACCTCGCCCGCCACGTTGGCGCGGCCCACCACCGTGCTGACGCTGGCCCCGACCGTGCGGACGTTTTCGGCGTAGACGTGGCGCAGTTCGCCGATGTTGCCGGATTGAAGCTGCCCCAGCGTCGGCCGGGCGTTGGGCACGAAATAGAGCTGCGGCGTCTTGTCGTGATACTGGGCGAAGTAGAGTCCCAGCTCGTAATCGGTGTCTTCCGGGGTGTAGCGCACCTGCGCGCCGAACTGGCCGCTGTCGCGCGCCTTGATGTCCTGGCCGCGCCAGAAGGCCGCCGGGCCGCCGCCGGGCAACACCGGGCCGCCGACGACGATGCGCTCCGCCCCATCCCCGACAAAATCGGCCGAGCTGAGGGCGCTGCCCGCCGCCGGCAGGCGCGTTTTGCGCCATTGCAGTTGGTAATAACCGCCGACGGACAGGTTTTCGCGAAGCTGGACGTTGCCGGACGCCTGCCAGACCGGCAACAGAACCTCTTTGAACGGGGTGCTGGGGACGCTCAACAGCTTGATGAGGTCGATGGGCTGCTGGGCGGCGGCCACCCCGTTGGCCCCGAAGAACAGGCTTTCGCCATAGATCAGCGAATGACGCCCCAACCGCCCGGACACGCGGGTGTCACCAACCGTGCCGTTGCCATAGGCAAAGGCGTCCATCAGCTCGACGTTGCGGCCATGCACGGTGCGGGTCGCCCCGGTGAACCGGGTGTTGGACACGCTGGTCGAATTGGCGGTGGCGGGGGAATCGTTGTCATTGTCGCGCAGGTAGAGCGTGTCGAACCACGCCGCCCCGCTGGCGCGGAACCCATAATCACGCGTGCCCACCGTCAGCTCCGACAGGATGTCGGCGCGGTTGGAGGTGAAGCCCGCCTGAAAATTCCGGTTGCCGTCGTCCAGATTGGTGTCGGTCAGCATCGACGATTTCGGATCGCTCAAGCGATAGGATGTGCTGTATTTGACCGTGTTGTCCCAGGTGATCTTGAAATCGCTGTCATCGAAGGTGAAGGTTTCGGCGCGCGCGGGCAGCACGGGGCCGACGGCGACGGCGACCAACGCCGTACCGGCCAGAAAATACCGTTTCATGCGGTGCGTTTCCCTGTGTGTGGGTTTTCGGATGCGGACGGCCCTTGGGTTGGCGTCCTTTCTTGGTTGTTGGTCTCCAAAAACGCGGATGCTGCGGTCAGGCGGACGGGGCGGCGGCCTCCATCATCAGGACCGGCTTGATGGTGCGCCCCGCCTCCATGTCGTGGATCGCCTCGTCGATGGCGGAAAAGGGATAGGCGCGGATCATCCGGTCGAAGGGAAAGCGGCCCTGCCGGTTCAGCGCGATCAGGGTGGGGATGAAGGTGTCGGACTTGGCGTCACCCTCGACGATGCCGATCAGACGCCGCCCGCCGCTCATGAAATGCACCTGATCCAGGGTGATTTCGCTGCCCATCGGCGACGCGCCCAGCACGCCGCAGCGCCCGCGCGGGGCCAGGCACGCCATCGCGTCGCGGATGACCGCCGCCCGCCCGGTGGTGTCCAGCGCGTGGTTCAGCCCGCCCCCGGTCAGGGCCAGGATCGGATCGACGACGCTGCCCGCCTGCGGGTTGAAACAATGGGTGGCCCCCACCTCGCGGGCGAAATCCAGGCGGGCGTCGTTGATGTCCACCGCGATGATGGTGGTGGCCCCGACCACGCGGGCGGCCATCACCGCCGACAGCCCGACCGACCCCGCGCCGAACACGGCGATGGATTGGCCCGCCGTGACCTCCAGCGCGTTCATCACCGCCCCGGCCCCCGTCTGCACCCCGCAGGCCAGCGGCCCCAGCAACGCCAACGGCGCGTCGGCGGGGACCTTCACGACGTTTTGCTCCCGACACAGCGCGTGGCTGGCGAAGGAGGATTGGCCGAAAAAGTGGCTGTGGATCCGCTCCCCTTCCCGCGACAGCGCGGTCGTGCCGTCCGGGCGGGCGGCGAAGAAGTTGCGGGGAAAGAACTCGTGGCAATAGCTGTGGGCGTGGTCGGCGCAGCTTGGGCAGGTCCCGCAGGAATTGAAGGTCATCACCACCGGATCGCCCGGCTTGACCTTGGTGACGGACCGGCCGACCCGTTCGACCACGCCCGCCCCTTCATGCCCCAGCACCACCGGCAACGGCGTGGGCAACATGCCGTCGCGCACGACAAGATCGGTGTGGCACACCCCGGTGGCGACGACGCGGACCAGCACCTCGTCGTCGCGCGGGTCTTCCAGTTCCAGGGTTTCGATGGACAGCGGCCCCTTGGGCACGCGGGCGACGGCGGCGTGAATGCGCATGCCGGGTCCTCCTCAGAACGGGTAGGCGGGCGGGGTGGGCTTGACCGTGGTCCAGCGCCATTGCGTGAACTGCTCCCAATCGGCGGGGCCGCCGACCGCGCCGCCGTTGCCCGACGCCCCGCGCCCGGCAAACGGGTTCACGCACTCGTCGGCCACGGTCTGGTCGTTGACATGGACCATGCCGGTGTTGAGCCGATCCGCAATCGCCATGGCGCGGGCAAGGTTGGGCGAGATCACGGCACCCGACAGGCCGTATTCGGTGCGGTTGGCCAGCGCCACCGCCTCGTCGTCGCTGGCGAAGGTGGCGATGGTGGCGACCGGGCCGAACACCTCCTCCTCGAAGGCCCGCATGCCGGGGCGCACGCCCGACAGCACGGTCGGGCGGTAGAACAGCCCTTCGAAGGTGCCACCCGATTCCAGGCGGGCACCCGCCGCCACGGTGTCCTGCACGATGGCGTGGACGCGGTCGCGCTGCCGCGCGTCGATCAACGGGCCGAGCGCCACGGTCCCGGTCGCCGGATCGCCCACCGGCAGGCGGCTGGCCTTTTCCACCAAGCGCGCGACCAGCGCCGGGGCGATGCGCTCCTGCACCAGGATGCGGCCCGACGCCATGCAGATCTGGCCCTGGTGCAGATAGGCCCCCCAGGCGACGTTGCGCGCGGCCAGATCGAGATCGGCGTCGTCCAGGATGATGAGCGCGCTTTTGCCGCCAAGCTCCAGCGCGGTTTTCTTCAGATGGCGTCCGGCCAATTCGCCGATGCGCCGCCCGACGTTGGTCGATCCGGTGAAACCGATCATGCGGATGTTGGGGTCCGTCACCAGCGCCTCGCCCGCGTCGGCCCCGCCGGGCAGGACGTGCAGAACCCCCGGCGGCAAGCCTGCCTCTTCAAAGGCGCGGGCGATGATGAAGCCGCCCGTCACCGGCGTGCGCGGGTCGGGCTTCAGCACCACCGCGTTGCCAGCGGCCAGCGCCGGGGCCACCGCGCGCAGCGACAGGATCAGCGGAAAGTTGAAGGGGGAGATGACGCCGACCACCCCGTGCGGGACCCGGCGCGCCAGACTGAGATGACCGGGGGCGGCGGGCAGCATCTGGCCGGTCGCCTCCAGCGGCATCGCCGCCGCGCGGTGCAGGATGGTGATGGCCTCGCGAACCTCGTGCTGGCCCTTGCCGGGGATGGATCCGGTTTCGCGGACGATGGTCCGGACCAGTTCATCGGCGTTGCGCTCCAGCGCGTCCGCCGCCCGCCGGAACACCGCCGCGCGGTCGCGCGCGGGCAACGCCGCCCAGCCCGGTTGCGCCGCCGCCGCCGCCCGCGCCGCCGCCGCGACATCCTGCGGGTTGGCCATGCCGACGCGGGTCAGGACGCCGCCCGTCGCCGGTTCGCGCACGTCGCACGCGCCCCCCTGCGAGGCCCGCCACGCGCCATCGAACACGCGGTCGGCCCACACCGCCGCGTTCAGAAAGCAGGAATCCCCCTCGTCAACCGTCACAGCATCATCCTCCCTCTCGCGTCGTCGGGCGGGGTGGATGGTCTGTGTGATCGGCACCCCGCCTTTGCCGGTTACAGAGCAAGCCGCGTGCCGAACCGGGGAGAGGGGCGATTATCGCGAAGCAAAACAGTTATTATTTATAATCTTCAAGGGTGCCGCCGGTTTCCAGGACGCGACGCACACACCGGGCGGGACAACGGAGAGTCATCTTTTGATGACAATCCGTCGGGTTGTCCCAAGGAAACTCATCATATGGTGATGTTTTGATGAAAGGGGGGGAGAACCGCCGCGTGCCCTCAGCGGAAGACGACGGTCTTTTCATCGTGCAGCATCACCCGCGATTCGATGTGCAGGCGCACCGCGCGGGCCAGCACGACGCTTTCCACGTCGCGGCCAATCGCCACCAGATCGTCCGGCGACATCGCGTGATCGACGCGGGACACCTCCTGTTCGATGATCGGGCCTTCATCCAGATCATCGGTGACGTAATGCGCCGTCGCCCCGATCAGCTTCACCCCGCGCTTGTGCGCTTGGTGGTAGGGCTTCGCCCCCTTGAAGCTGGGCAGGAAGCTGTGATGGATGTTGATGACCTTGCCCGCCATCCGCTGGCACAGGGCCGGTGACAGCACCTGCATGTAGCGGGCAAGCACCACCAGTTCCACCCCGCCGCCCTCGACGACCTCCATCAGCGCGGCTTCCTGCTCCGCCTTCACCTCCGGACTCATCGGCAGGTGATGAAAGGGCAGGCCGTGGCGCTCCACCAGCGTGCGGAAGCTGTCATGGTTGGAGACAACGCCGACGATGTCGGCGGGCAGCGCCCCGATGCTGTGGCGGTACAGCAGATCGTTCAGGCAATGGCCGATCTTCGACACCATGATGAGGATCTTCGACCGCCGCCGCGCGTCGCGGATCGACAGGTCCATGGCGAACCGCTGCCGGACCGGCTCCATCTCCGTCAGGAAGAACGCTTCACCGTCCAAACCGCCGCCGACCAAATCGGCGGGGGCATCAAAGGCCATGCGCAGGAAAAAACGCGCGTGATCGGGATCGACGAACTGCGCGCTTTCGACGATGTCGCACCCCCGGTTCGCTAGCAGCGTGGACAGGGCGGACAGGATGCCCGGACGGCTGGCGCAACTCACCGTCATGACAAACCGGTTGGTGATGGGGCGCATGGCGGATCTCCCGTCGGGTGAGGGCGAGGCACGGGGGCGCGGCGCGGCCTGGACGGACCGCGCGCGGCGGGGTCACAGATCGAGGTCGATTTCCCGGCTGGCGGCGCGCAGCAGGCTCCACACATGGTCGGCGAAGGAGCGCCAGACCTCGATGCGGAAACGGTCGGGGGCCTCGCGGATCAACAGGATTTGCGCCTTGTCGAACAGGGTGCGGCAGCCGCTCCCCACCGCCATCGCCTCCAGGTCGAAGGCGATGGCCGAGCGCAGGGCAAGCGTGGCCGCCGTGCCCTCCACCAGCAACCCGACCTCGCGGTGGCTGATGTCCACCAGACTGTGGACCACCGGCAGGGCGGCAAAGGCGGCGGACAGGGCGTCGGCGTCCGTCGGCGGGGCGAGGATGTGCCACTCGTCGGGGCCGAGTTGCAGGGCGGTGCGCCCGTTGCTTTGGCTCATCGCGCCGATGCGGCCGGGCAACGGCCCACCGAACGCGGCGGCGGCCTGACCGGCGTCGGCCGGGGCCAGACGCAGGCTGAAGCGGGCGACCTCGTCCGCCGGACGGACGGACAGCGCGCCGTTGCGCACCAGAAGGGAAGCGGGGGCGTGCGGCACCATGGGCCTCCTACGCGTTCAGGCGGGTGTTGTCGGGATCGAAAAAGACGGTGCCGGTCACGGTGGCGCTGTGGACCCGGTCGGGCATCGGCACATGCACCGTTTCGCCCTGCCGCGCCCGCCCGCCCTCGATCACCGCCAGGGCGATGGACCGGCCCAGCGCCGCGCTCCAGTAGGACGAGGTGACGTGACCGACCATCTTCATCGGCAGCGGCTGGTTGGGGTCGAGGACGATTTGCGCCCCCTCCTCCAGCACCGTCTGCGGGTCGCTGGTCAACAGGCCGACCAGTTGCTTGCGGTTGGGGACCAGCATGTCGGGGCGGCTCAGCGACCGTTTGCCGACGAAATCCGGCTTGGTCTTGCCCACGGCCCAGCCCAGCCCGGCGTCGTCCGGCGTCAACGTGCCGTCCGTGTCCTGCCCGACGATGATGTAACCCTTTTCGGCGCGCAGGACGTGCATCGTCTCCGTGCCATAGGGGGTGATGCCGTAACGCTGCCCGGCCTCGTGCAGCGCCTCCCACACCGCACGGCCATGGCGGGCGGGAACGTTGATTTCAAAGCCCAGCTCGCCGGTGAAGGAGACGCGGAAGAGCCGGGTCGGAACCCCGCAGATCCGGCCTTCCGTGACCGCCATGTGCGGAAAGGCGTTCTCGCTGAGGTCGATGCCCTCGACCAGCGGTTCGATCAGCTTGCGGGCGTTCGGACCTTGCAGCGCGATCACCGCCCATTGTTCGGTGGTGGAGGTCAACCAGACCTTCAAATCCGGCCATTCGGTTTGCAGATAATCTTCCATCATCGCCAGCACGCGGGCGGCCCCGCCGGTGGTGGTGGTGACGTGGAAACGGTCGTGGGCCAGCCGCCCGATCACGCCGTCGTCGCGGATGAAGCCATCCTCGCCCAGCATCAGGCCGTAACGGCAGCGCCCCGGGGCCAGCTTGGTCCAGGCGTTGGTGTACATGCGGTTCATGAACTCGGCGGCGTCCGGCCCGACGATCTCGATCTTGCCGAGCGTCGAGGCGTCGAACATCCCCAGCGAGGAGCGCACCGCCGCGCATTCGCGGGCGACCGCCGCGTGCATGTCCTCCCCGGCCTGCGGGAAGTACCAGGCGCGCCGCCACAGCGACACCGGTTCGAACACCGCGCCCTGCGCCTCCGCCCACCCGTCGATGGGCGTCTTGCGCGTCACCTCGAACAGGTCGCCCCGGTTGTACCCGGCGAAGGCCCCGAAGGTGGTCGGGGTGTAGGGCGGGCGGAAGGTGGTCAACCCCACCGCCGGGGCCGGACGCTTCAGCGCGTCCGCCGCGATGGCCAGACCGTTGATGTTGGAGATTTTGCCCTGGTCGGTCGCCATCCCGGTGGTGGTGTAGCGCTTGATGTGCTCGATGGATTGGAAGCCCTCGCGCACCGCCAGCCGGATGTCCTTGGCCATGACGTCGTTCTGGAAATCGACGAAGGCCTTGATCCGCGACGGGTCGCGGTCGGTCGGCAGCTCGCGCAGGCTGGTCCCGGTCAGCGGCGTTTCGTCCGTCACCCGGTGCGCCGTCGCCTCGGCGGTGAAGCCCAGCGCGCCCGCCGCCGCGCGTCCGGCCTCCGCCCCATCCTCCAGCGCGGCGGCCAGACCGAAGCGGCCGGCGCAGGCCCCGACCGGGCAACCGTCCTCCACCGTCTCGCCCGGCGTGAACATCTGGCGGTCTTCCTGCCAGCGCAGCGACCCCTTGGTGTGGGAGAACAGATGCACGCTGGGCGTCCAGCCGCCCGACATCAGCAGCGCGTCGCAGGCAAGGGTCTGCCCCGCCCCGACCGTGCCGTCCGCCGCCACCGGGTTGATGCGCACCGACTCCACCCGCAGCCGCCCGGCGGTGTCCGTCACCGTCCAGCCGATCCGGGTGGGGATGCGCAGCGCCTCGGCCCGCGCCACCAGCGCGGCGGGAACGGTCCCGCGCGCGTCGACGATGGCGGCGACCGTCACCCCGGCCCGCGCCAGATCGAAGGCGGCCAGCCACGCGCTGTCGTGGGTGGTGACAACGGCCACGCGGCGGCCCACCGCCACGCCGTAGCGGTTCAGATAGGCGCGCGCCGCCCCGGCCAGCATCACGCCCGGCCGGTCGTTCCCGGCGAAGACCAGCGGTTTTTCAATCGACCCCTGCGCCAGCACCACGCGCTTGGCCCGCACCTTCCACAGGCGCTCGCGCGGCGCGCCGTCCGCAACCACGGTCAGATGATCGGTCAGGCGCTGGCACAGCCCCAGAAAATTCTGATGGTAATAGCCGATGGCGGTGGTGCGCGGCAGCAGCGTGACGTTGGGCAGGGCCGCCAGCGCCGCCCGCGTCTCGTCCAGCCAGCCCCAGCCGCTGCGGCCATCGATGCCCGCGTCGGTTTCCGACAGCAGCGAGCCGCCCAACTCGGCCTGTTCGTCGCACAGGATCACCGACGCGCCGCTGCGCCCGGCGGCGAGCGCGGCGGCCAGACCGGCCGGACCGCCGCCGACGACCAGCAGATCGCAATGGGCGAAGCGGCTGGCGTACACGTCGGGATCGGCCGCCACCGGGGCGGGGCCGAGACCGGCGGCGTTGCGGATGAACGGCTCATAGACCTTCGTCCAGAAGCTCTTCGGCCACATGAAGGTCTTGTAGTAGAAACCGGCGGAAAACAGCATGTAGAGCGCGTCGTTGACCGCGCCGACGTCGCGACGCAGCGACGGCCAGCGGTTTTGGCTGGTCGCGGCCAAGCCGTCATACAGCTCCAGCACGGTGGCGCGGGTGTTCGGTTCGAAGCGGCCTTGGCCCCGGTCGGTGCTGACCAGCGCGTTCGGCTCCTCCGACCCGGCGGACAGGATGCCGCGCGGGCGGTGGTACTTGAAGGAGCGCCCGACCAGATGAACGCCGTTGGCCAGCAGGGCCGAGGCCAGGCTGTCGCCCGCCACGCCTTGGAACGGTTGGCCGTCGAAGGTGAAATGAACCGGCGCGGCGGCGGCGTGGCGACCCTTGCCGGGGATGCGGAAGCTGGTCATGAGCGCGCCTCCTGGATCTGGGCCGCCGGGGCGTTGTTTGTGGCCGGGGCGTTGGTTGCCGGGGTTTGGGCCGCGTCGATCTCCGCGTCGGTCGGACGCGGCAAACCGGCCTTGTAGGTCAGGGCAAAGCGGTCGCTGACGGTGTCGCGCACGGCGTTGAAGAAACGCCCGCAGCCGTGCAGGTGCCGCCAGCGTTCAAAATGCCGCCCGCGCGGGTTGCTGCGGGTGAACAAATGGTCCTTCCACGCCTCGTCCGACAGCGCCGACGGGTTGGTCGGGCGGGCGATGTGCGCCTCCCCGGCGTAAACGAACTCGACCTCCGGCCGTTCGGCCTCGCAATAAGGGCAGCGGATCAACAGCATCTCGTCACTCCTCAATGCGCCACGGCGGCTGCGGCGGCTTCGTCGATCAGGCGGCCGGTGGTGAAGCGCTCCAGCGTGAAGGGCGCGTTGATCGGGTGGGGTTCGTTGCGGGCGATGGTGTGGGCGAAGACATGGGCCGACCCCGGCGTCGCCTTGAAACCGCCGGTCCCCCAGCCGCAATTCACGTACAGACCCGGAACCGGCGTCAGGCCGATGATCGGCGAGCGGTCGGGCGTCACGTCCACAATGCCCGCCCATTTGCGCAGCATCCGCATGCGGGTGAAGATCGGGAACACCTCGCAGATGGCGGCGATGGTGTGTTCGATCAGCGGCAGCCCGCCGCGCTGGCTGTAGGAGGTGTATTGGTCGGTCCCCGACCCGATCACCAGTTCGCCCTTGTCGGATTGGCTGATGTAGGCGTGGACGGTGTTGGACATCGCCACGCAGGGGAACACCGGCTTGATCGGTTCCGACACCAGCGCCTGCAACGGGTAGCTTTCCAGCGGCAGGCGCACGCCGGCGCTGTCCATCACCACCGACGTGCTGCCCGCCGCCGACACCGCAACCTTTTTGGCCTTGATGAAGCCGCGCGGCGTCTGCACCCCCGTCACCCGCCCCGCCGCGTCACGGCCGATCGCCGTCACCGGGCAATTCTGGATGATGTCCACCCCGCGCGCCGCCGCCCCACGGGCGTAACCCCAGGCGACCGCGTCGTGCCGGGCGACGCCGCCGCGCCGTTGCAGCGCCGCCCCCATCACCGGATAGCGGGCGTTGGGATCGGTGTTCAGCGGCGGGCAGAAGGCCTTGGCCTGCTCCGGCGTCAGCCATTCGTTGTCGATGCCGTTCAGCCGGTTGGCGTGGATGTGCCGCTTGAAGCTCTGCACGTCATGAACCGTGTGCGCCAGCATGAGAACGCCGCGCTGGGAGAACATGACGTTGTAGTTCAGATCCTGGCTCAACCCCTCCCACAGCTTCAACGCGTGCTCGTACAGCATCGCGCTTTCGTCGTAGAGGTAGTTGGAGCGGATGATGGTGGTGTTGCGCCCGGTGTTGCCGCCGCCCAGCCACCCCTTTTCGATCACCGCCACGTTGGTGACGCCGTGCTCCTTGGCCAGATAATAGGCGGCCCCCAGCCCATGGCCGCCCGCCCCGACGATGACCACGTCGTATTCGGCCTTCGGTTCGGAGTCGGGCCATTGGGGTTGCCAGTTCCGGTTGCCGGTCAGGGCGTTGCTGAGAAGGGAGGAGAAGGAGAAGCGGGTCATGGCGGCACCGCGCAGTTCAACACCCCATGACTATCGGGAAAGCCACTGGATTTGAACAGAATGGGTGCGTCAGTCCAATATCACCAGCGCGACAATTCACCCCGGAAATCAAGCCGGATGCCCCAGCGGGCGCGCCGTGCGACCGAAGGTCCCGGCCGGGCGCGCCACTTCCCGCTTGCGGTCCTGCCTGATTTTCCGCACGGTCGGTTGTGCCCGCAACGCTTTCTGGAACCTCGATGTTTCCAAAAGCGATGTTTCCAAAAACCGTTCCACGGATCCGGCGCGTTCGCACTGCACAGGCCCTTGTCATGCCCTCGACCCTTTCGTCCGCCACCGGTTGCCTGGACGCGTTCCTGGCAAAGGCCCGCACCCGCATCGCCTCACCGCGCGCCTATCTGCGCAAGGTGCGGGAGGATGGGCGCTACGCCATCTACGATATTCTGCCGATCGTCACGGATCCGGTGCTGCGCGACCGGTTGGCGGCGCTGATCGCCCAACATCGGCCCCGGACGCCGGGCTTTTACCCGTCGCTGGCGGCGCGGGACTGGTGCCGCGCGCTGGAAACCGACGGCATCACCCCGCTTCTGCCGCCCATCGACACCGGATTCGTCGCCGATCTGCACCGGTATTTTGAAAACACCCCCTGCCACGACCCGTTCCGCCCGCATCTCGGCTGGTTCCGGCCCGACACCCCGCCCAGCCCGGAGTCCAACATGGGTTATCACAGCGCCGATCAGATCCTGCGCGCCCCCCATGTGATCGATCTGTTCAACGACCCGCGCGTGCTGGAAACCGCCGAGCTGTATCTCGGTTGCAAGCCGTTGCTGGACAACATCGGCTGCTGGTGGTCCTACGGCGGCGAAACCTTTGGCGCGCGCGACGCCGCCAAGGGAACGCAGCGCCATCACCGCGACCTCGACAGCCTGCGCGGCTTCAAGATCTTCTTCTACCTGACCGATGTGGACGCCGACGGCGGCCCCCACGTCTTCGTCAAGGGCAGCCACCGCAGCCGTCTTCTGTCCACCGGGCGCGCCCTGACCGACGCCGAGGTCGACGCCGCCTTTGGCACGCAGGCAACGGTGAGCATGACCGGCCCGGCGGGAAGCTGGTTTCTCGGCGACACCTACGGCCTTCACAAGGGGGCCTTGCCGCGCCGGGGCCGCCGCCTGTTGCTGGCCGCCCAATACAACATCAACCGCACGCCGCACGGCCCGCGCGCGCCGATCCCCGGCCTTGCGGCCTCCGGGCATGATCCCTTCGTCAATCAGATCTATCTGAGTCGGTGACGAGCATTTCATCGCCGCCTTCGAAGATCAATCCGTTCACAACCTGTCGACATTCAAAAACATTCAATTCACATCCGTCTCATTCTGAAAGAAAATATCTATTTTTGATGCCATACTCTGGCGGTTTTTCGCCAAAGATCGCGGAATTTCTGTCGTTTTTCCTTCATTTCATTGCCGCCTTTGTCTCCGGTGATATCCTTGGCGCATCCAACAACAGGCCGCCGCCGCACCCGACCGCGCGCGCGTTGCCACAGCAGGAGACGCCCCATGTTCGCATCCGCTTCCCGTCCGTCCGCGCGCGCCCGGCTTGGCTGGTTGGCCTTTGGGGTCGCGCTGTTCACCGGGGGGTGGAGCGGACAGGCCGGTGCGGTGGATTACCGTTTCGTGACGGAGCAATTCGCCCCCTTCTCCTACGAGACGCAGGGCAAGGCCGCCGGGCCGATGACCGAGGTGGTGGAGGCCCTGTGCGCGGCCATGCGGAAAAGCTGCGAGGTGCAGGTGTTGCCCTGGCGGCGGGCGTTGGACATGGCCGAAGCCGGGGAGGTCAACGGCATCTTTTCCGTCCTGCGCTCCCCGGAACGGGAGGCCAAATTCTTCATCACCCAGCCGATCGTCCGCTCCGCCTACTCCTTCGTCGCCCCGGTCAACGCCGGGTGGAGCTACAGCGGTCCCGCCAGCGTCAAGGATCGCTCCATCGCCGTCTATGGTCCGTCGGGCACCTCGGCGGTGGCGGAACGGATCCTCAAGGAGGCGGGCGGCGGCGACATCCAGATGGAGGTCGCCAACGACGCGATGATGAAGAAGCTGGCGGTCGGCCGCTTCAGCGACAAGACCGTCGGCTTCATCAACCGCGACGTCGGGCAGGATCTGATCGCCAAACAGGACATCAAGGGACTGGCCTTCGTCGGCGACGGCGCGCAGATCCTCTACGGCATCGGCCTGTCCCGCAAAAGCATGACCCAGGCCGACGCCGACGCGTTCGACGCGGCCCTGACGGCCCTGAAGGCGGCGGGAACCGTCAAGGCGATCCTGACCCGTCACGCGTTGCAAGCGGCGGACTGACCGCGCCGGTGCGCGCCGCCCGATCTCGCCCGCCCGATCTCACCCCTCGGCGCGCACCACCTGTTCGGCCCGGCGGCGGGTGTCGTCGGTCAGGCTGGCCAGCCCCCGCATCGTCGCCGCGATCTGCTCGCTGGCCGACGCGTTGGCGTGGGAGATGTGGGACAGCTCCATCAGCGCCTCTTCGATGGCGTCCACGCTCTGGCGCTGGCGCTCCACCTCGTCCACGATGGTTTGCGACAGACGGTCGGTTTCGGCCATGGTCGCCGACACCTCCTGCATCCGGTCGCCGACCGACGCCGCCACCTCCAGCCCGCGCGCGATCCGCTCGTGGCTGCGGCGGGCCAGACCGGCGATCTCCTGCGCCAGCCCCAAGGTCTGCTGGGCCAGCGTGCCCACCGCCCCGGCGACCACCGAAAAACCGCGCCCATGCTCGCCCGCGCGCGACGCCTCGATCGACGCGTTCAGCGACAGGATGTTCGAATGGGCGGCCAGCTTGCTGATCGCCACCGTCACACGGTTGATTTCGTTGCTCATTTCGGCGATCTCGCGCACGGCCTCGGCCATCGCGCCGACGTCGGCCAGCCCGGCGGCCAAACGGTCGGCGGAATCGCGCGAGCGTTCCTGACCGGTGCGCGACACGGCGGCCACCGCCGTCATCGCCTCCCGTGTTTCCAGGAAGGAGCGGCGCAGGCGTTCGACCGAGGCCATCTGCCCATGCGCGCCGTCCGACACCTGGGCGATGGCGGCGGCGGCCTGCCCGGTGGCGATGGACACCTGCAAGGTCGCCTGCACCACCGTGTCGGACAAGGACCGGGTGTCCTCCAGCGCCTTCTTGAAGCGCTGCATGGCCTGGCCGAGGTCGGCCACCTCGTCGTCAAAGCGCGTCTGCGGGACCGACACGGTGACGTCGCCGTCGGCCAGACGGCCCAGCGCGTCGGTCATCCGCCGCAACGGCCCGATCACCCCCATGCGGACAATCGCCACCACCACGGCGAAGGCCAGCAACGACAAGGCCCCGGCGATGGCGGCGCTGCGCAGCCGCTCGCGGTTCAGCCGGTTGATCCGCGCCTCCACCAGATCGACGAACTGGCCATTGGCGGCGCGGGCGAAATGGTCGATGGCGTCGAAGGTCGTCGCCAGCAGGCCCGGGTTGGTCCCGCCATTGTCCAGCATGGTCATGGCGTGGCCCATCATCAGGCCAAAGGGCTGGAAGGTCTCGTTCAGCGTGTCGGCCATCGCCGGGTTGCCCTGCGGCCCGGTTGCCACGCCCACCGCCTCCTCGATGTCCTGCAACAGGCTTTCGATCCGCCCGTTGAACAAGGCCACGCTGGTGCTGTTGCCCGCGTCGCCGTTGCTCTCGCCGCCGCGCAGTTCGACCAACAGTTCACGCAGATCCGCCAGCCGCAGCACGAACACATCGCCCAGATAGAAGGACGCCATTTCCGGATCCAGCGGGATGCCCGACCGGTTGGCCACCTGCTGGACCAGTTTGCGCAAGGCGCGCCGCGCCTCCATCTTGGTTGGGCTGCGGTCCTTGGCCCGCACCAGGGATTCCAGCTCCAGCGACTGGTCGGCGGTCCCGAACATGCCGCCGTAGCGTTCGCGCAATTCGGCCAGCGCCTGGGCCAGACCGCCGCTGTCCAGCGGTTGGCGCAGCACCAGCGCGCGG
The DNA here is from genome assembly GCA_027486405.1 of Azospirillum sp. Lineage (GTDB taxonomy): Bacteria > Pseudomonadota > Alphaproteobacteria > Azospirillales > Azospirillaceae > Azospirillum. The sequence goes on from JAIXPD010000007.1 coordinate 52,663, forward strand.
GTGATGGCGGCGTGCACCGCGTCGATGCCGCGCAGATAGGCGGCACCATCGACCTCCCAGCGGGCTTGCTCGATCTGAACGGTGTGCGCCGCGTTCTGCGTCCACAGCCCGTACCCGATCGGAATCAGGAACAGGCAGGCGGCCAGGCCAAGGCGGGTTGCGATGCTCAATCGGCGGAGCATGGGTCCTCCCTGTCGCCGCTGCGACCATCGGGGTTGCTGTGGGAATCCGGTTCCAGCCAATCCACCGCGCGGGCGAACAGGGTCGGGGTGTCCAGCGCGAACATGACGCTGCCCGCCCCGATCACCGCCGCCCCGGCGATCAGCGTGTTGTCTTCGATCAAGGGGTGCAGGCGTTTGAAAAACACCTCGCGCCGCACCGCCAGCCGGTCGATCATCAACCCGATCTGGGCGTCGCCGTCGTCGGCCACCACCACGGTCCGCCGGGTGACGGGATCCTCGGCACCGGCCGGGCGCAGGCCCAGCAGCGCGCCCAGATCGACCACCGGCAGAAAGCGCCCGCGCAACGACAGGCTCAACCGCCGTCCGATGCGGCGCAGCCGGTCGGGCGTGACCTCCACCACCTCGCGCACCGACCGTTCGTGGATCGCCACCAATTGCCCGGCCACCTCGGCGGTCAGCACCCGTTGCATGGCGGCGGAAACCGGAAACTCGATGGTCATCCGCGTGCCCTGGCCGGGGCGGCTGTCGATGGCCAGCGTGCCGCCCAGCTTCTTGATGGCGGTCAGCACGATGTCCATGCCCACCCCGCGCCCGGAGGTCGCCGTCACCTCGTCGCGGGTGGAAAAGCCGGGGAGCAGGATGAGGTTCAACGCCTCCGCGTCCGGCAGCGCCGCCGCTTCGGCCGCGCCGATCAACCCCTTGGACACCGCCTTGTCGCGCACGCGGGCGACGTCGATGCCGCCGCCGTCGTCCTCCACCTCGACGATGGCGAGGCTGGCGGTCTGGCGGGCGCGGATGCGGATGGAGCCTTGCGCCGGTTTGCCCGCCGCCGCCCGCTTCTCCGGCGATTCGATGCCGTGATCGACGCTGTTGCGGACGATGTGGGTCAGCGGATCGACCAGCATTTCGATCATCGCCTTGTCCACCTGCACATCCTCGCCCGCCGTGGTCAGGCCGACCTCCTTGCCGACCAGAACGGCGGTGTCGCGGATCGGGCGCAGCAACCGGGAAAACAAGGTGCCGATGGGGACCACGCGCAGGGCCAGCGCCCCTTCGTACAATTGCCGCACCGCGCGGTCGAGCCGCCGCATCCCGTCATAGGTGGCCCGCGCCTTCGGGCTGGTCGGGCGGGTCCCCTCCTCCCCCAGCGTCAAGGACAGGGCGGTCAGGCCCAGGCGGAGTTCGCCGATCAGATCCATGAAACCGTCGATGGCCGCGCTCGGCACCCGCACCATCGCGTCGGCGGGCCGGGGTGCCCCACCGCCCGCCGATGCGGGAACCGGGACCGGAGCGGGTGCGGACGGCGCGACGGGGGCCGCCACCGGAGCCGCCGGAGCCACGCCCTCCGAAATCGGAACCGCCATGGCGGGGGCGTTGGAAATCGCCGGAGGGTGCGCGGGCGCGCCGCCCAACTCCTCCCCCGGGGCGGCGTTGGCGTCGGTGCGGCGGATGGAGCGGACGCAGGCGCGCCCCGGATCCAGATCGGTCAGGGAACGGGCGAACACCGCCGCATCGCCGCGCACGGCGACCACATACTCGAACATCCCGCCGCGCAGGTCGAGGCGGGAGCGGTTGTACAGGCTGCGTTCGGCCCGCAGCGCCTCGGTGACGGCCTCGGCCGCCGCCGGGTCGTGTTCCAGATCCAGCAGCACCAGCAGCAGGGCGTTGCCGTCGGCCTCGGCCACCGCCATCCGCATCAGCGTGTCGGCGGGCCAGGCGTGGGCGTGTTCGGTCGGCGACACCACCGGGGCCTCTTCCGTCACCACGCCTTCGGCCCCCAGCCAGCGGTCGCGCAGGGCGGCGATCTCGTCGCGCGGGATCTCCATGCCGGAACTAGCGGCGATGCCGGTCAGGGCGCAGAGGTCGGCCAGTTCATCGACGTCCGGCGTCTCCTCCCCGCGCAGCAGGCGGGCGGCGATCAGGTCGGCCAGTTCCGCCCCGGCGTCGATCTCCAGCCCGACGAACAGGCGGGCGGCGTGCAGCCAGACGGCGGGATCCTCCGGCGTGGATTTCAAAGACCCGGCCTGCTCCAGCAGCAGATCGGCGAACAGCGTTTCCAGCGCCGCCGACAGGGCGAAGGCCCCGACGCTCTCCCCGCTGGCCGCCTCCACCGCGCGCAGGCGCAGGACCAGATCGAGCCAGCCCCAGCGCCCGGCCCCGCCACCGGCCAGCCGGAACGCCGCGCCGACCACCCCATGCAGGTCGGCGGGTTCGGCGGCCTCGACCAGCGCCAGCGCCGCTTCGCCCGGATCCTCGGCGTCGATGGCCCCGATCAGACCCAGAACCGCGTCCTGCATCCGCTCCAGCACCGCCGGATCGACGGTCAAAGCGGGCGGGCGGTCCGCCGCCGGGGTTGCCACCGGAACGGCAATCGGTTCCGCCGCCGGTGGGGCGGCGGGCGGCGGGGTCACGGAGGCGACGGGGGCCGGGGTGGCCGGTGGCGTCGGCGCTCCACCGCCGGTCAGATGGCCTTTCAACCGGGCGACGATGGCGGCGTTCACCGGCTGGTCGGTGCGGGTGGCCATGGCCGTGTCTTGCAGACGGCGCATCTCGTCCACCGCCTCCAGCAGGGCGCTGACCAGATCGGTGTCGAGCGCGCGCTTTCCGGCACGGACCAGATGCAGCACGTCTTCGGCCGCGTGCGCAACCGTTTCGATGCAGCGCAGGGCCAGCGCCGCCGACCCGCCCTTGACCGAATGGAAGGCGCGGAACAGCTCGTCCACCCGCGCCGGATCGACCGGGCTGGCGGCCAGGATCCCTTCGATGGCGGCGAGATACTCGTCGAGTTCGGCCCCGAACAGCGACCAGAATTCCTCAATGGGATCGTCCAGGCCGCTCATCCATCCCTCCCCGCCAACAGCGCCAGACGCCGCCCCAGCGCCGCCGGTTCGCCCACCTCGCTCGCCAGCCCGGCGTCGATGGCCGAGCGGGGCATCCCCCAGATCACCGCACTGGCCGGATCCTGCACCAGCACCGCCGCGCCGCGTTGGGCCAGGGCGCGGGCACCGTCGCACCCATCGCTGCCCATGCCGGTGAGGATCACCCCGACCGGACGGCGCGCGGTCAGCGCGGCGGAGCGGAACAGGATGTCGGCGTTGGGGCGATAGACCGCGCTGCCACCGTCGAGCAGCCGCAGGGCAAACACGTTGGGGCGCAGGCGGAACACCTCGGCGTTGCGGCCGCCGGGCAGCAGATAGACGGTGTTGGCCACCAGCTCCTTGCCATCCTCGGCCTCCACCACCGCCACGCCCAGGGTGGCGGCCAGCGAATCCGCCAGACTGCGGCTGAACACCGCCGGGATGTGCTGGGCGATCACGATGGGGGCGGGATAGGGGCAAAGCGGGCGCAGGAACTCCGGCAGGGTTTGCGGCCCGCCGGTGGAGGACGCGACCGTCACCAGATCAGGCACACCGGTCATCGTCACCGCGCGCAGCGACGGCAGCAACCCAACCCGGTGATGGGCCGCCGCCAACGCCCGCGCGGACGGGGTGGAAGTCGCCTCAGCCGGGGCACCGGTGGGCGATGCGGATGGCGCGGATGGCGCGGATGACACGGTCGGCGCGCTGTCCGGGCCGCCATGCTCCCCCGTCGGGGCGGGCGGAACGGCGGGAACCTCGGCGTCCGCGCGCGGGCGGGACGGCGGGCGGTCGCGCCCGGTCAGGATGGCGGCGGCGACCGCCAGCTTGCTGCGCAGCAACTCGCCGACCTGGGCCAGATCGGTTTTGAAATGCTCCGACGCCTTGGGCACGAAATCGATGGCCCCGGCGCTCAGCGCCGACAGGGTCAGGGCCGCCCCCTGCGTGGTGAAGGCGCTGACCATGATGACGACCGGCGCGCCGCCGGGCGGCGGCCGCACCCGCTTCAGCACGCCGATGCCGTCCAGGGCGGGCATGTCGAGGTCCAGCGTCACCACGTCGGGGCGCAGGTTGCGGATCGCCTCAACGCCGCTCAGGCCGTCGTTGGCCTCCCCCACCACGACAAAACCGGGGGTGTGGCCGACGATGTGGCGCAGCGACGCCCGCATGAAGGCGGAATCGTCGATGATGAGGACGCGCAAGGGGACGGGCGACATCGGCATCAGGCGACCGCCCCCGTCCCGGCGTCCGCGCCGACCAGATCCCGCAACAGCGCCTCGCCGGTGATGATGGAATAGGCCTGATCCTTTTGCCGCCCGATCCCGGCGATGCCGGGGGACGGGAACCATTCCGGCTCCGTCGCGTCGCGCCGCAGCGGCAACGGGCGCAAAATCGCGTCCACCCGCAAGGCCAACGGCCCGACGGAGGAGGACAGCACGACGAAATCGGCCCGCTCGGGCAAGGGATCCGGCTCGGCCAGATCCAGCACCGGGACCACCGCGCCGATCACCTCCACCGCGCAGCGGATGCGCCCGCTGGCCCCCGGAACCCGGAACAGGCGTTGGCGGTAGAGGATGCGGCGGACATCGGCGTAACCAGCGGCGTAGGCGCGGCCATCCACGGTGAAAATCAGGTGCATCGGCCCGTCGTCGGCAGCGCTTCCGGCACCCTCCCCGGTGCCGTGCGCGCGGCCCAAGGCGGCGACGGCGGCCGACGCCACCACGTGGGAGGCCGACGGCACATCGGCCACGCCATCGGCGGCCAGGACGAAGGCCCGGCCGATGCCCTCGATCACCGCCGCCGCCCGGCACATCCGCCCCGGCGGAATCCAGGGCGCGGAACCGAAGGCGGTCGGTTGCCGGAATCCCAGCACGCTGTCGGCCAGCAGCCCCACCGTGCCCGCCGGTCCGTGCAGCAACACCACGTCGCCGCGCCGTTCCGGCGGGGCGTCGAACAGATTGGCCGGATCGACCACCGGGATGAAGCCGCCGTTGTGCAGCAGCACCGCCGCCACCAGCGGCGTCGGGTAGCCGGGCGGATCGAGCGTCGGTTCCTCAACGATCTCCAGCACGTCGGCGGTCGGGCAGCAATAAATCTGCCCGCGCCGCTCGAACACCAGGACCGGCGGCGACGGGGCGGCGGCGTCCGCAGGAACGGGCCGGTCAGCGGCCGGATGGACGGTCATCGACGCTCCCCTTGACGAACAGCCCGGCTCCGTCGCGGAACAGGGGGGTGAAGCCAAACGCCTGCGGGTCGGTGGGGGGTGCGCTGTCGCCCGGCCCCAGCAGCAGCAGGCCGCCCGGACGCACCGCCGCCGCCAGCGCGGCGAAGGCCACCCGACGCGCGGCGTCATCCATGTAAATCAGAACGTTGCGGCACACCACCGCGTCGAAGAACAGCGGGGCGGGCGGGGTTTTCAGGATGTTGTGTTCGGCAAACCGCACCACCGCGCGGATCGGATCGGCCACGCGACGGCGGCCGTCCCCGGTCGGGGGCAAATCGGCGTCATCCTCCGGCCCGACCTGGCGGCAGGGCGACATCGGGCCGGTGCGGTACAGCGCCTCCCGCGCCACCGCCAAGGCGGACCGGGAAATGTCGGTGCCCAGCACGCTGACGTTGCGGCCCAGGCGGCGCAGGGTGATGGCCAGCGAATAGGCCTCCTCCCCCGTCGCGCAGCCCGCCGACCACAGGGCCAGCGTGGTGTCCGGGTGGGTGGCCGCCCAATCGCCCAGCAGGGACGCCATCAGCCCCAATTGGCGGCGGTCGCGGAAGAAATAGGTTTCCCGGTTGGTCGCGCCGTCGATCAGGCGGGCAACCAGGGCGTCGCGCGCCGCCCCGCTGGCCAGCGCCGCGCCGGGTGGCAGATGATCGCACGCCTCGATCAGGCGGGCACCCACCGGCCCGCTGGGGTTGGCCCCGATCAGGCGGCAGGTGTCCAACGCCAGCGCCGACGCGCCCCCGGCGGCTGCCGCCACCGCCGCGCGCGGGGGAAAGGGGTCCTGGGGCGGCAGGCCGGACATCAGCCCTCCCCGGGCACGGCCAACGCCGCCCGCATGGCCGACAGGATGGCGCGGCCGCTGACCTCGGCCAGATCGGCGCTGACCGCGCCGGATGGCTTGGCGACCACCGCCGACGCCCCGGCCATCAGGCAGGCGCGGCGTTCGGCCGATCCCGGCCCGGCGATGGACGACACCACCACGACCATCGCGTCGCTGACCGCGCGGATGGCGGGCAACGCCTCCAACCCGCCCATCACCGGCATTTCCAGATCCAGCAGGCACAGGTCGGGCCGCAGCTCGCGCGCTTGCGCCACCGCCGCGCGCCCGTCCGCCGCCGTGCCAACGACCTGCCAACGCGGCGCGCCATCGGCGTCGCGGTCGCTGTCCAACAGCCGGGACAGCAGGCTGCGCATCATCGACGAATCATCGACGATCAACACGCCGGGCGCGGCGGCCCCGGTCATCAGGCGGCCTTGTCCGAATCGTCGCCGTCGGCGTCATCCGCCGCCGACGCGCCCGACTCGGCCACCGTATCCGTTGCCGAATCCGTCGCCGCTTCGGTCGCCTTGCGCAGGCGGCCCGATTCGGCCATCCGGCGGGTGCTGTCGGCCAGCCGGGTCAGCTCCACCATGGTCGCCGCGATCTCCTCGCACGCGGTGGCGTTGGCGTTGGCGGTTTCGGTCAGGCGCTGCAAGCTCGCCTCGATCTGCTGAAGAACGGCCCCCTGCTCCTCCATCGATTTGGCGATGTCTTCGGACAGGCTGTCCGTCTCGTTGATCGCGGCGGCGACGCTGTTCATCACCCCGCTCACATCCGTGGCGATGCTGACGCCGTTCTGGATGCGCGCGCCGCTGTCCGCCGCCAGCAGGGCGATTTCCTGGGCCAGATCGGCGGTCTGCTGGGCCAGATTGCCGACCTCCTCCGCCACCACGGAGAAACCACGGCCATGCTCGCCCGCGCGGGCCGCCTCGATGGCGGCGTTGAGCGACAGGATGTTGGAGCGGGTGGCGAGTTCGCTGATGCTCTGGGTGATGGCGTTGATGCGGGCGCTGGTGACGGCGATTTCCTGCACCGCCCCCGTCATCGCCGTGATCTGCGTCAGCCCCCCGGCAAGCTGGGTGGCCGCCTGACGGGAGCAATGCTTGGCCGACAGGCTGACCGACGCGATGGTGCCGATGATCGCCGTGGTGCGCGACACCGAGTTGGTGATCGTCTCCACCGATTGCATTTGCCGTTGCGACCCGCCCGACACCTGATCGACCGCCGCCGCCGCCTGGCTGGTCGCGGCGGCCACCTGTTCGGCGGTGGACTGGGTGCGGCGGGCCAGATCGTCGGCCCCGCGCAGGGTGTCCTTGAGCAACTGCACCGCCCGCGCGATGTCGCCGATCTCGTCCCGGCGATCCAGGCCGCGCACCCGGCGGTCGAGTTTTCCCCCCAACAGCGCCTTGGCCGTGCCGATCAGCGTGTGCAGCGGGCGCACCACCGTCAGGCGCAGCAGCAGGAAGGCGAACAGGAAGGCCCCGGCCAGCGCCAGACCGACGATGCGCACCACCGTCATGCTGGCGGCGTTGGCGTTGGCCGAGGCGGTGCGGGCCTGGTTGCGCGCCTGGTCCTGGGCCTGTTCGATCAGGGTGGTCATCAGACCGTCGAACTCTTCGACCGCAGCGGTGACGGCGCGGCTCTGGTCGCGCAGCGCGTCCGGCGGCGCGCCGGGGGTCAGGGCAAATTTCGCCGCCACCAGCGTGTCGATGCGCTGGGTCAGTCGGTCGAACGCCTCGCGCGCCACCTTCAACTCCCGCGACTGGGCGGGCAGATTGCGTTCGGCCTCCGCCATCTGGGTGACGAAGGCGATGGCCTCATCCTTCAACCGGCCGGAGGTTTGGCGCGCGCGCAGGCCGCTCGGCTCGCTCAGGGTTTCGAAGGCCAGACGCACGGCGTTCATCGCCGTCCCGCGCGAACGCGCCATCCAGACGATGCCAACCGCGTCGTGGTCGATCAGGCTGATCAACTCGCTTTCGCTGTTGTTCTGAATCGCGTTGATCCGGTCGATTCCGACGAACACGACCCCCGCCAGCACGGTCAGGATCAGCAGAACCTTGCCAATCAGCGGCACGGACAGGGCCGTTTTCATCGCCATCCCCCACACTCCCGGATTTCAGGTCAGAATCACGTCAATTTCCCAAGGGCCGCTTCGACCCGCACCTTCAAATCCTTCACCGCCACCGGCTTGCGCAGGAACAGCCGGACCCCGGCGGCGATCGCCGTCTTGACCGAGCTTTCCTCCGCGTTGCCCGTCACCATGATGATCGGCAGCTTGGCGGTTTTCGGGTTGCCGCGCAGCATCTTGAACAGGGTCAGCCCGTCGGTCCCGGGCATGTTCCAGTCCAGCGTCATCAGATCGAATTCGGAGGACAGCACCGCGTCGATCGCCGACACCGCCGACGTGCATTCGGTGACGTTGCGCACGCCCAATTGCGCGAACGCGTAACGATGCAGGCGCAGCATGCTTTCCTGATCGTCCACGCAAATGATCTTGAGCTGGTCGGCCCGAGGCATTGCTTGCCCTTTCGGTGCGGAGAAGTGTTGAGACGGCGCAAAAAATCTTGAGGCGGTTCGGAAAATCTAAAGCACGGGAAATCTTAATAAAATGCGAACCATCCCGCCACCCGGACAACCGGGTACGGAATCCGCCGCCCTCATGGCGGCAACCAACTGACCACCCAGGTGTCAAACCCTTGGGATTCCGCCTCTTTGGCCAGCCGCTTGGCCTGGGTGGCGTCCTCTTGCGGCCCCAGCGTCACCGTCAGCCACCCGGTGGGATCGGGCGGGTCAGCCACGATCACCAGCGGGGTGAAGCCCTTGGCCGCCGCCTCGCTGGACACGGCACCGGCCCGCGCCTCCGTCAAAAACCGCCCGACCGCCACCGAATAGACCATCGGCGGCGAGGCGTCTTTTGCCGTCGGGGCGGCCGGAGCAGCCGACACGGCGGCGGCTTGGCCCGGAATTTGGCCTTGGGTTTGACCAGGGTCGGCGGTCAACGGTTGAGCGGTCAGCGGCTGGATGACGGGCGTCGGTGCGTTCGCCGCTTGCTCCAACAGACTGCCGCGCAAGGACGAGGCGGGCGGGGCCGTCGGCGGTTCGCCAAAGCCAAAACCCTTGACCTTCAACGGCTTGATCGCCGCAGGCGCGGGCGGAGCCGCCGACGCTTGCGGAGCCGGGGCAAACGACGACGGGGCTGGGGCCGCCGCCGCAGGCGGAGTCGCCTCGGCGGGGGACAGCATGGGAGCCGCCGGGGCCGATGGGGCGTTGGTCGCGACGGCGGGGACGGACGGCGCAAGAACGGGTGGCACGGCGGGAACGGCGGCGGGGGACGGAAGCGCCGGAACTGCGGGAACCGCAACCGTGGGCAACACCACCGTTGGCGCGGCGGAGGTCCCCGCCGGCTTCGCCACCGGAACCACCTCCGGCCCGGCCATCAGATTGGCCCCGACCACCATCCCGAACAGAAAGGTCAGAAGGCCGAACAGCAAAACGGCCCCGATCAGCAGCGGCAGGGAACTGCGCGGCGGCATTCAGGACGCCTTTGCCGGTGAGCCCGCCGCCACCGCGCCGGACACCCCGACCGTGGACGACGCGGGACCGGTCGGCGGTTTGGATGGTGGCTTGGACGGCGGCGTTGCCGCAACCGGACGAGCCTCCGCCGGACGGGACACCGCCGATGCGACGCCCTGCCCGCCTGCGCCCGCCCCGCCCCCATCCGCTGCTGTTCTGCCAGAGGCGGCAGGACCAGGAGCGGGCGGAGTCGTGGCCGTGCGCTTCGCCGCGCCCGGGGCCACCGAATCGCGCCGGTCCTGGAACATGCCGCGCTGCAAGCCAACGCCGCCCATTTGCAGCGTTTGCCACGGCACGAAACGGTCATTGGGAAGCTGGGCTTGCTGGCGAAAGGCCGCCATCGGCTGGTAGGTGCCGGAATAGTTGCTCCACCAATCCAGCTTGCCGCCCTCGAAACGGATGGTTCCGGCGTACAGCACCGGACGCCCGGCGGCCAACCCGGCGTGGCCGCTGCGCGACGACACATAGGTGCGCTGGTCGTTGCGGGTGTCGCCCTGGACGCGGACGAAATTATAGGTGCCGTTGGGCCGGGTGCGGACGTTGCGCTCCGCGCTGTTCAACAGGAACTCATCGCCCTGGCTGCGCACCAGCTCATCCCCGGCGCTCGCCCGCTCGCTCTTGCCCACACGCCGGGCGGCGAAGGTGGTCATCGGTTGCGCCGCATCCGCGCGCGGCCGGGCCGGATGCGGGGCCGTCAACCGCACCGCCTTGGCTTGCCCAACCAGCGCCCCAGCCCCCGCCGCCCCAGCGGTGGAACGGTTCGGCCAATGGCAGGGCGGCGGCGCAACGGATTTCGGCGGTTTGGGCATCGACGATCCTGCGAACGGAACCTCGCCTCACTATAGCCGAACCACCCGCCCCTGCAACCGGGACGGGGGCGATCAGGGCAATCGCTTGAAGCTTGTACGGGCCTGACCGGAACAAGAATTGCCACGGATTTCGCGGATTTTCTCATGGATTTCGCGGAATGCGCCTCTGGTCCCTTCTGATGACGAGCCTTATGGCAAGCCGTCTGAGAGGCATGCGCGACGTTTGGAGCCAAAAATCCGCGAAATCCGCTTTTGTCCGTGAAATTCGTGTCCAATCTTGTTTCGGTGACGATGATCTCTCGGTCAAGCGATTGCCCTGGGGCGCGATGGGGCAGGAAGGGCCTCACACCTGCGTCTGAAACTGCCCGGCCATGGTGATGCTGATGGAGCCGCCCCAACTGCACAGGCATTTGCTGCCGTCGTCCAGGGTCGGCATCTTGCCGACCATCACGGTGGGGATGCCGGGCATCCAGGGGGCGGCGGTCATCGGGATGCAGGGCATCGGGGTCAGCGCCCCCAACGCCGCCGCCGTCGCCGCCGCGACCATCGGGTTGGCCATGCTGTTGCACATGCCAAAGGGCAGGATGTTCACCATCGGCTTGTAATCCATGATGTTGGCAGCGGGCACGCCCCCGGCCATCACGCAATTGGCGGGCAGAACCATCAGGCTGCCCGGTGCCAGACCGAACGTGCACTTGATCATCGCCCCCATCACCACCTGCATGCCCATGGCGCGCCTCCCGCGTTTCGTCGATTCATTTGCCAAACAGTCGGCCCAGCAACGACGCCTTGCCCGGTCCCTCCGGGTCGTCGAAGCGGGTCGGGCCGTCCACCACCACCCCGGCGCGGTACAGCGTGCGCGCGGCGGGCGCGCCGCCGGGGTGAAACTCCAGCGATTCGCCGTCGGGCAGACCGTCCACATAGGGGGTGCGGCGACGCACGCTGCCGTCGGGGTGATGCTCGGTGGTCGGGCCGTGCTGGCGATCGTTGTCATAGGCCATGCTGACCAGCGGCGCGCCATCGGGCGAAAAGGATTCGGTCAACCCATGCTTGCGCCCCTGGGCGTAGCGGACGATGGAGGCCAGGCGCCCGGCCAGATCATAGCCGCGCAACTCGCCATCCAACTGACCGGCGGCGTAAGACAGCGTCGTTTGCACCCGCCCGTCGCGGTAAATCACCGCCGGGCCGTCGGGCTGGCCGTCGCGGTAGCCCATCCGCATCTGCACCCGCCCTTGGGCGTCAAAGGCGGTGAAGGGGCCATGCATCGCCCCCTCGGCGTTGAGATGGGCCACCGACAGCAAACGGCCCTGCGGATCGCGGGTTTCCACGCGGGTGGTTCCGGGCGGGGCCGCGTCGTCCGGCAGCCCATCCGGGGGTGGCGGCGGGTCAAGGGGTGTTTGGGGGCGGGGTGGTCGGGTCATCGCGGGCCTCAATTCAATTGGATCAGGCCGCCCTTGACCGTGGTCATGCCGCCGCCGTCGATGGTGGCCTGGGCGCTGCCCTTCACCGTCGCCGTCGCCCCGCCTTGCAGGGTGGCCCCGGTGTCGCCCTTCACCGTGGCGTTCATGCCCTGCAGGGTGGCGTCGCTGGTCGCCTTGGCGGTCAACGCGGCGGAGGAGGACAGGCTCATCGCCTGCCCCGAACTCATGGTCAGCCCCTTGCCCGCCTTGATCGTCACCGCCCCGCTGGCCTCGATGGTGATGTCGCCATCGACCTTCAGGGTGTAATCCTTGGTCACGTTCTGGCTGAAGGCGTCCTTGTTGGTGCGGGTTTCCGCCCCCTCCACCGTCACCCCGCGCGTGCCCTTGACCGAATGGGTTTCGTTGCCCTTGGACACCGCCGAGGTCCGGTTGCCTTCGCTGATGGTCAGCGTGTCGTTGCCCTTGGTGATGGTGACGGACCGGTTGCCCTTGTTCAGCGTCAGCGTGTCGTCGGCGGCGTCCACCGTGGTGGTGCGGCTGTTGTTGATGAGGACGGTCATGTCCTTTTGCGCCTGGACGAAGATTTCCTCCGAATCCGCCTTGTCCTCGAAGCGGATTTCGTTGAAGCCCTTGCCACCGGCGGAGCTGTTGGACTTGATCGTGCTTTTGGTCTGGTCGTCGGTCAACGTGTAGGGCGTGGTGTTGGTCCCGTTGTAGACGCAGCCGGTGATGATCGGCTGGTCGGGGTTGCCGTCCAGGAAGCTGACGATCACCTCCATGCCGATGCGCGGCAGGAAGAAGCTGCCCCAGCCCTTGCCCGCCCAGCCCTGCGCCACCCGCACCCAACAGGAGCTGTTTTCGTCGTTCTTGCCCTGCTGGTCCCAATAGAACTGAACCTTCACCCGGCCATACTGGTCGGTGTAGATCTCCTTGCCCGATTTGCCGACGACGATGGCGGGCTGGGTTCCGGCGATGCGCGGGGCCACCGCCCGGCGCGGCGGGCGGAAGGTGGTGGCCGACGGCAGCGCGGTGAAACGGTTGTCATACTCCCGGAAGGTTGCGCGGTGCTGCACCGAATGCAACACCCACTCGGCGTTCAGATCGGAACGCGGGTGGCCCGACAGGGTGAATGTTTGCCCCGCCGTGAAACCGCGCGCCACGCTGGTTCCGGTCAGCCGCTTGGCCCCCGCCTGCAAAGCGGCCAAACGGATGCTGGCGAAGCCGTCGCCCTGCCCCTTGGTCGTGTAGTTGCCGGGGTAATCGTAGACCTGCGGCGCCCCCGATTTGCCGGTGACGCTGGCCTTCAGTTCGGTGGATGGCGTGGTGAAGTTGTAATCGTCGGCCTGATAGGCCCCGCTGGTGACGCTCTGCTCCAGCGAACAGGCGGTGACGTGCGCGCCATCCACCCAATCCTTGCCCTGCGGCAACGCCATGAAGGGGACCGGCGACACCCCCGCCACCGCCGTGAAGGCGGAGGAGTCATCGGCCAGAACCAGCGTGTGCGCGCCCGCCGCGTGGGTGAAGAAATAGCAGATGCCTTCCTCCTCCATCAGGCGGGAGACGAAATTCAGGCAGCTTTCGCCATACTGCACGCAGTAATCGCGTTTGGTGTAGGTGGCGGTCGTCGAATCCTTCACATCGCTGTAGCCCAGCGTCGAAAACACCTGCTTGATGATGTCCACGGCGGTCATGGACTGGTAGATGCGGTTGTCGCTGCTCAGGCCCAGCATCCACAGCCACGGGCGCAGGTCGGCCACATAGGAGGTGGCGGTCTGCACCACCCGCGTGCACAGCCCATCGATGATCCGCTTGGCCCCGGCCCCATCAACCAGGGTCACGGTCAGATGCGCGCCGACCAGCTTGGACAGGTCCAGATCCTGCGCGCCGCTGGCCGATTGCATCACCAGGGTGAAGTCGAACAGGTCGGACACATATTCGGTGCCGCTGAACTCGGTCAGGATCAGCGCGTCCTTGCCCAACGGCGTGCTGACCGACAGCGAGGCGTTGTCCTGCGTGGTGGCCTTGTCGCTCACGATGGAGAAACCTTCAAGAGGAAACCTTCACAGGGGATGCGCGCCTAAACACGGCGGACGACGGGACCATCGAAGCTGTAGCGCAGCGCGCCGAAGGCGTCGAGATCGACATGAACCGCCGCCAGCCCCTCGCCCACCGCCAGCCGGGCCAGCAGTTCGGTGGACAGGTCCGGCAGCAGCGTGTTGGTCAGCAGATGGTCGATGGCACGCGCGCCCGCGTCGGTCGCCGCGCAACGGGCGGCGATGTGGCCAACCACCGCGTCGTCATAGGTCAACTCCGCCCCGTGGGTGTCGCGCACGCGGTCCTGCACGCGCGCCAGCTTCAACCGGACCACGGCGTGGATGCGCGGCTCGTCCAACGGCACATAGGGGACCACCACCATACGGCCCAGCAGCGCCGGTTTGAAATGACGCACCAGATCGGGGCGGATCGCCTCGGCCAACCGGTCCGCCGCCGTCACCCCGCTGGCCGCCAGCCGGGCGATGGTGTCGGTCCCCAGGTTGGAGGTCAGCAGGATCAGCGTGTTCTTGAAATCGACCACCACCCCCTCGCTGTCCTCCAGCGTGCCCTTGTCGAACACCTGATAGAACAGCTCCAGCACGTCGGGATGGGCCTTTTCCACCTCGTCCAGCAGCACGACGGAGTAGGGGGCGCGGCGCACCGCCTCCGTCAGGACCCCGCCCTTGCCGAAGCCGACATAGCCCGGCGGCGCGCCCTTCAGGCCGGAGACCGAATGCGCCTCCTGATACTCCGACATGTTGATGGTGATGAGGCTGCGCTCGCCGCCGAACAGCAGATCGGCCAGGGTCAGCGCGGTTTCGGTCTTGCCCACCCCGGACGGGCCGACCAGCAGGAAGACGCCGGTCGGCTTGCCCGGCTCCCCCAACCCGGCGAAAAAGGTGCGGACGCGCCGGTCCACCGCGTCCAGCGCGGCGTCCTGCCCGACCACCCGCGCGGCCATCCGTTCGCGCAGGCCCTGCGCGGCGTCGCGGTTGTCCTGCACCATCCGCCCGACCGGAATGCCGGTCCAGCCCGCCACGACCGAGGCGACGGCGCGCCGGTCCACCGCCAGCGGGACCATCGGGCCGCCGCCCTCCTGCATCATGTCCAGTTCCAGCCGCAGACCGTCCCGCTTGGCCCGCGCCCGCAGATAGGCGTCGCCGGTCAGGCTCGGCAATTCGGCCTCCAGCGCGCCGATGCGGCGGGCGATTTCGGATTCCTGCTGCCAACGGGCGTTCAGCCGGTGGCCCTCCTCCTCCGCCGCGCTGTGGGCGCTTTCCAGCCGGTCGATCCGCTCGTCATGGTCGTGGCCCGACACGCTTTCCCGCTTCAACAGGGCCAGTTCGGTGGCCTGCACGGCGGCGCGGCGCTGCACCTCCTGCAAGGCCGGGGGCGGAGCGGTCTGGGCCAGCGCCACGCGGGCGCACGCGGTGTCGAGCACGCCCACCGCCTTGTCGGGCAATTGCCGGTCGCTGATGTAGCGGTGCGACAGGCGCACCGCCTGTTCCACCGCCTCGTCCAGCACGCGCACGCCGTGGTGGGCCTCCAGCGTCGGGATCAGGCCGCGCAGCATGGCGATGGCGGTGGCCTCGTCCGGTTCGGCCACCTTCACCAGTTGGAACCGCCGGGTCAGCGCCGGATCCTTTTCGAAATAGCGCTTGTACTCGGCCCAGGTCGTGGCGGCGATGGTGCGCAGTTCCCCCCGCGCCAGCGCCGGTTTCAGCAGATTGGCGGCGTCACCCTGCCCCACAGCCCCACCGACCCCGACCAGCGTGTGCGCCTCGTCGATGAACAGGATGACCGGGTTGGCGGCGGCGGCGACCTCGGCGATCACCCGTTTCAAGCGGTCCTCGAACTCCCCCCGCACCCCGGCCCCAGCCTGAAGCAAGCCGAGATCGAGGATCCGCACCGACACCCCGCGCAGCGACGGCGGAACCGCCCCCGCCGCCACCTGCTGGGCGAAGCCCTCCACCACCGCCGTCTTGCCGACACCGGGATCGCCGGTGAGGATCGGGTTGTTCTGCCGACGCCGCATCAGGATGTCGATGACCTGCCGGATCTCGTTGTCGCGCCCGATGATCGGATCGATCTTGCCCGCCCGCGCCTGCGCGGTGAGGTCGATGGTGTAGGCGTCCAGCGCCGGGCTGTTCGATGGCACGGCCGATGGGGTGGCGGCGGTGGCTGTTGAACCGCCGGGGCCACCAGCGGAACCGCCAGCCGGGCCGCTCTGGTCCTCCCCCCCGCCGCGCAGCAGGTTGGGCAACTCCTCCAGCAAGCCGCTGCGCGGAACGCGGGCCAGGGTCGGGGCCGCTTCCAGCGCCAGACCGCGCAGGGCGTCGTCGTCCAGCAGCGCGGCCAGGATCGCGCCAGAACGGATCGCCCCGCCCCCCAGCCGCAACGACGCCACCACCCAGGCGCGTTCCAGCAGGCGCAGCAGCAGTTCGGAAAAGGCCGGGGTTTGCCGGTTGCCGCGCGGCAGCCGCTCCATCGACCGCGCCAGATCGGCGGCCACCCCGCCGCCATCCACCCCGTAATGACGCAGCAACCGCACCAGATCGCTGTCCGCCTGCGCCAACAGCGTGTGCAGCAGATGCTGCACCTCCACCGCGAAATGGGTCTGGGTCAGGCAGAGTTGAGCCGCTGTCTCCAATCCGCGCTTGGTCGTGGGGTTGAGTTTGCCGACGAGGGTTTTCAAAGGGGACATCAAGCACCAGACCGTTGACGGCGCGTCTTCTCAACGCATGATTTGGGAATCATTTCTTCCAACGGTTTGTACGATCAAATGGAATTGTGTCCGCGTTTGTTTGGCCCGTTCCAATTTTATTGATTTTCTTTTTGATGCTCGCATCCATGGATGACACTTTGAAACTCTGCCCAAAGGTGGTGATCAAATCGTTCGATTGCGTGACCGCGATGCCTTTTTCCAAGCGGTGCGGACTCATGTCCAGGACACGTTCACTCATCGGTGACAGATCGCGCTTTCCAAACACATTCAAATGCCCACGGTCGGAGACCTGGATGTTCACCCCACGATGGGGGCCAAGATCCGGAACATTGGGGAAGTAATTGTTAAGCTCTTTGAGAAAGAGGGTTGCCGCAGCAATCTTTTCTTTTTTGGATTTTGCGTTGCACAATTTTTTCCGCAAATCCAGAATGTCGTCCGTGGACGCGTTGATGTGCGCGATAAGACGATCAAGCTCCTTTCGAGCCGCCTTCTTTTTTGACTTTCCCGTTTTCAGGATGTCAATGTCGGCCTTTGCGGCCTCAATGAAACGATCCGTCCAACGCCGCAAATCGGACGCCGTTTCGGTTCCATTGATGTAGAGTTCAACATTGCGTCGCAAATCCGCCCAAGGCATCCGGTGCGGCACAGCGGCGTTGCTGCCCGACAGCTTCGGATCGTCGGGGTCGATGTCATCCTCTTGGAAATGATTGTGCGCGATCACCGCGAATCGGTAGACATCCGTGCTGAAATTGGGCCGTTTGATCATCGGTTGCGCGACGGGGGCCTGCCTGACGTGGGGCTGCGTCCCGCTGGCCTTTGGCGGCGCGGATGGCGGGGGGGGAGGCGGTGCCTTGGCCTGCACCGTCGGAGACGACCACCGGACCATAGGGATCGAGGCGGGTGCGCTCACGCTGCGCGGCTGAACCGCCGTCGGGCGGGAGGGCAACGGCGTGGATTGCAGTCCGGGGCTGTTGTTCCCCCAATGCACCGCCGGAGGCGCAAACCGCTTTGCCGTCATTCCATCCCCCAACCGTCCACGCGCATCAACGCGATCATCACATCTTCCGATAAAAATCGCGCGGCCCCCGGCTGGGCGCTGGACCAATCGCGTCCCCCACCCCGGCGGCCTTGGCAACATCCCCGGCGAAGGCGGTGCACGGACGGCGGGCGAGGCTGAATTGCACGTTGCCGCCCCGGTATTCCGCGATCTTCGCCATCGCCTTGTCGGCCTGTTCCGCCGAAATCGGGATGCTGCGGGTGCGCACGCCGGGCTTGGCGAAGGCGGTTTCATCGCGGTGAACCCGCCCCGGCACGCCAGCGGTCAGACGGCCCAGATCGCGCTTGGGATCCAGGCCGGAGAAGCCCGCCGGGGAAAAGCCCCAGGCCTCGCGCTTGCCGCCGGGCCGCTCGACCGCGACGAAGCCGTGCCCGGCCATCGCGTCGGGCAAACCCGCATCGGGGTGGAGATAGGCACCGACGATCAGGCGATAGCCCGATCCGGCCGCACCGGCCGGTTTGGCCTGCCCGACCGGGCCAATGTGATTGGGTTGGGCGTGATGGGACTGGACGTGATGAGGTTGGGCGGGTGCAGCAGCCCGGTTCGGGGCCATCTTCGCCTGCGCCGGTGCTGCGACGACGTGGGCGGCGGCGCGCTGGCCCATGCGGTCGGCCTCGGCCTCCAGCGCGTGGTCCTGCACCACGGCGATGCCGCTGCCAAACGGGTTGCGCACCCGGCCCGAGCGCTGCTGCACCACGTGGGTCAGCTCATGTCCCAACAATTGTTGGCCTTGTGGGGAGTCCGGGTTGTATTGGCCCGGCGCAAAATACAGGTTCGATCCCAGCGTGAAGGCCAGCGCGCCAATCGACGGCGCTTCCGTGCCCACATGCACGCGGACGTCGGAAAAATCGGTCTTGAAGAAGGATTCCATCTTCTGCCGCACCGACTCGGGCAAGGGGCGACCACCCGCCCCGCCGCGCAAAATCCCATCGGGCAGGGGTTGGGCGTTGCCCTGCGCGCGGGGTTGGACCGTTCCGGCGGGTGACATGGACGGACGCGCCCCGCCCGGCAAGCGCGGGCCGGTGGACAAGAAACGCCCCTGAATGACACGACCGGTCATCGCGTGCCCCCACCATGAAACCCAGCCGAAAGCCGGATCGGAAACCAGAGAAAGGATGGAAACCACCCATCGCCCACAGTTGCAGCATTGTCCGGGAGCACACGCGGGCTGTCAATGCGAACGCGCCCTGCGAACAGGGCAATCGGGTGAAGGCTTGAAATTCCTCTATTAGGACATTGGTCATCCCCGCGAAGGCGGGGATCCAGAGTTCGCAGAGTGGCTCTGACGGGAAAGCCTGGATCCCCGCCTTCGCGAGGATGACGGTAAATTCTTTGCATAGGTTTATAAACCTTCAAGCGATTGCCCTGCGCCCGTTGATCCCCAGTCCCGTCAGTCCGCCGCCAGGGGCCGCACACCACCGCTGGATCGCCGCAGCGTGGCGCGCATTTCGGCGGCGAGATCGGCCTCTCCGGCGAAGCTGCTGCGGGCGTCGCCGGGGCTGGCCTGGGCCAGCAGGGCGGCGGCGGCGGCGGTCAGCGCGTCCGCAGCACCGGGGTTGTGGGCCAGCAACGTTCCCAGCGTGTCCAGGGTGATTTCGCCGACCAGAACCTCCGTCCGGCAGCGCACGGTTTCGCCATAGGTCGTGCCGAGCAGCAGCGCGTCCAGCCCGATCAGGCGGCCCGGCCCCAAGGGTTCGGGCGGCGGGGCACCGGTGCGCCCGCGCGGGGCTTCGGCGGTCATCAACCCTTCGATGACCAGATAGAAGGCCGCCGCCGTCTCCCCGGCCTGGGTCAGGGTCAACCCGGCGGGCAGGCGGCGGCGGCGGATGGTCTGGGCCAACACCCGGCGGTCGGCGTCGCCGAGCGCGTCGGTCGGGGCGGTGGTCGCCAGCAGCCGGGCCAGACCGTCGGTGTCCATCGCCCGGCCGGTCGGGGCCGCCGGGTCGCCCACCGCCTGTTCGGCCTTCGGCCAGGCCGGGCGCAGGCCCGCGCGGTCCAGATGCCGCAGGATGTGTTCCAGCATCAGGCTGCGCACCCGGTAACGGCGGTGGAGCGGCGGGCTGAAGAAGACCGCATACTCCACCCCCTGCCCGGTGATCGCCCGCACCCGGCTGTAGGGCGGCGAGGTGCCCGGCACGGTGTAAGGCAGGATGGCTTCGATCGCGGCGGCCTCCAGAATCCGCAGGACGCGGTCGGTCGGCACGCTGGCGTCCAGCGTCACCGTGACCATGAACTCGAACCAGGGGTTGGGTTGGGAATGGTTGGTGATGGTGGAGGCGGCGATCCGGCTGTTGGGCACGATCACCAGATTGCCCGCGTCGTCCAGCAACCGGGTGCTGCGCCAACTGATTTCGGCGATCCGCCCTTCCAGCACGCCATCGCCCGCCTTGTGCAGCACCACATGGTCGCCGATCTTCACCGGCCGGTCGAGGTTGAGCGCCAGACCGGTGAAGATGTCGAGCAGCAGTTCGCGCAGCGCCATGCCCAGCACGACGCCCGCCACGCCCGACGCCGCCCACAGCACCGTCAGATCCTGCTTGAACACGAAACCGGCGATGGCCCCGAAGGCCAGCAGGAAGATCAACAGCCCGGAAATCTGGCTGAGCAGACGCGGAACCGGCGCGCCCAGCGCCGCCGCGACCAGCCCATCCAACAGCACATACTGCACCACCCGTTGCAGCAGCATGCCCAACGACAGGATCAGGCCGATGCTGAGGGCATAGCCCAGCACGCGCCAGCCGCTTTCCAGCGCCTCCGCCCCGGTGGCCTGATAGGCGCTGCCCTCCAGATAAAGGGCACCGCCCAACAGCACGCACCCGAACAGCGGCAGCAGCAGCTTGTTCAACCGGGACAGGATGGTCGGCACGGGCATCGGACGGTCAGGCTCCGCAAAGGGCTGATACGGGAACGGGTGGGCTGACGATCACGGGATCAGGCCAGACGGAAACGGCCGACCTGCTCGCGCGCCCGGTGGACCATGCGGGCCAACTCCTCCATCGTCGCGCTGATTTCCTCGGCGGCGGCGGCGTTGCCCTCGCTGCTGATCCGCAGGTCGCTCAGACGGTGGGCGAGTTCCTGGACGGCGGCGGTCTGCTGCGCCATCGCCGCCGAAATCGCCTGCACCGCCTCTCCGCTCTCGTGCGCGGCGTCGGCGATGCGGTCGATGGCCCCCCGCGCCTCCCCCACCGTGGCCACGCCGTCGCGCACGGTGCGCGCCGATTCGGCGACGATTCCTTCGATGTCGCGCACCGCCAGGGCGGCGTCTTCGGCCAGCCGCCCGATCTGCTGGGCGACGATGCCGAACCCCATGCCCTGCTCGCCCGCCCGCGCCGCCTCGATCCCGGCGTTCAGGGACAGGATGTGCGTCTTGTCGGCGATGCGGGTGATGGTTCCGGCGATGCGCTCGATGCGGTCGTGGGCGTCGGCGATGCGGCTCACCGCGTCGGACAGGTGGGCCAGCTTGCCGCGCCCGTCGTCGGCCAGCGTGGCGGTGGCGGTGGCAAGGTCGCGGCCCCGGCTGGCGTTGGCGGCGATGCTTTCCACCGACTGCGCGGTTTCCGTCACCGCCCCGGCGACCGCCGTCAGGCTTTGCAATTGGCGGTCGGACTCCTCGGCCACCTGCCGGGCGGCGGCGGAGGTTTCGGTCGCCGCCACGGCGATCTGCTCGGTGTCCCCGGCCACGCTGCCGATCAGGTCGCGCAGGCGCTCCAAGGCCCGGTTGACGTTGCCCTTCAGCACCGCGAAATCGCCCTGGTAGGAGCCGGAGACCGAACCGGACAGGTCGCCGTCGGCCATCCGCCCGGCCAGCGCCCCCACCTCGCCCAGCAGGTTGACCAGCGCGTCCAGGCTGCGGTTCATGTTGGCCTTCAGCGCCCGCAGATCGCCGTCGTAATGGCCGCTCATCCGGCCCTTCAGATCCCCGGCGGCCAGAAGCTGCATCACCGCCACCACCTCGAACAGCGGCTTGGTCAGCGTTTCGATCAGGGTGTTCAGGCCGTTGATCAACGACGCGTATTCGCCCTGATGCGCGCCCGGTTCGGCGCGGGCGGCCAACGCCCCGGCCTGGGCGGAATCGACGAGCGCGCCCAGATCGCGGGTCAGCGCCTTGATCGACCGGACGGTCGCGTCGGTGGCCCGCGCCATCGCCCCGATGTCGTCGGCGCGGTCGGTCATGCCGACGTTGACGTCCAGATCACCGACGCCGACCTTGCCCAACCCCTCGGTCAGCAGGGCCACCGGGCGGGAAATCAGCCGCTCCACCATCCACATGCCCAGCAGCGACAGCAGAACCGCCAGGATGAAGCCCGACAGAATGACCGCCCGGCCGCGCATGGACACCTGTTTGGCCTCACGCGCGGTTTCCTCGGCGGCCTGTTGCGACAGCCGGACCAGCTCGGTCAAATCGTCGCTGAAATCCAGGAACAGCTTGGTTGCGTCCAGTTCCAGCGCGTGAGCGTCGGTGTTCTCGTTCCTGCGCGACAACGCCAGAATTTTTTCGCTTCCAATCAGATAGGTGGCGTAATCGCGGGCGAAGCTGCTGTAACGCTCCCGCTCCGCCGCCGTCTCCATCAGCGGTTCGTAGCGTTTGCGCCCGGCCTCGATCCCCACGCGCAACCGGACGATCTCGCCGTCGATGTCGCGCATCTCACCCGGGTCGGTGGACAGGATGTGCCGCAGTTCCGCCACCCGCAGGTCGCTGGTCGCCGTGTTGACGGCGTTGATGGCCGCCACCGCCGGCAAAATCCGTTCGGTGGTGCGGGCCACATCCTCCGACAGCAGCCGCACGGCGTGCATGGCCACGGCTCCAAAGGCGGCGAACAGGACAATCACCAGCAGAAAGGCCAGACGAAGCTTGGTCTTGATGGTCATGATGAGGCGATCACCGACGGTTTCGGGGCAACAGGGATGGGCGAGGGCGTTGCGCATGCGAGTGCTGCGGCGGGTGCGGCGGGCGGCGGCGCAACCCAGTCCCGCCACGCCGCCACCAAACACCGCCGCGCCGCCACCGGCAAGGGCAGACCCGGCGCGTCCGCCGCCGCGCGCACGCGCAGGATCCAGCGGTCGCCCTTTGGATCGCGCCGCGCCGCGTCGAACAGCGCGGCCAACGCCGGGGGCAACCCGTCGATGGGCCGCCACGGCGACGCCAAATCGTCAAACGCACCGCCGCCCGGGCCACCCGGCAAGGCGTTGATCCGGTCCACCCGCAGCGCGCGCCGCCGCCAGCGCCCCGGCCCAACCAGACGCAGGCGGTCGGCGGGTCCGTCATGGCCGGACTCGGCCACCTGGGCCACCGACGCCAGCGGAACCGCCAGCGTCACGCCCGCGCGCTCCACCAACAGGCACCGCCCGGTCGCCGCCGCAAAGCTGCCGCTGGCCCGGGCAGCGTCGGTTTGGCCGTTGTTGATTGGGGCAGCGTCCAACGCGGAAGACACCGCCCAGCCAAAGAGCGGGGCGGGGTCGATCACGCGCAACGGCGCCCCTCCGCCAGCCATTCCCCGCCACCACAGCGATTCGCCGCCTTCGGGGTGCCGGACGGTGAACAGGGCCGCCGCCAAACCGCGCTCGACGCTGACGACGCGCTCCACCAACAGCGCCGCCCGCTCATCGGGTCGGTCGCCGCGCAAGACCACCGCGTGCACGGCCCCGCTTTCTTCGGTTCCGTCATCCATTCGCCGCCGGGTCGGGCCGGACAGGCGGCGCGCGGGCAGCAACGCCCCGTCCACCGCCACCAGCCATCCCGCCGACTCCGGCAAGGGGGCCACCAGCTCCGCCCGTTCGATCCGCTCCAACCGGTCGGCGCGCAGCACCAGCGCCGCACCATCGTGGATCACCCGCAGCAGCGACCAACCGGATGGTGCCGCCGCCGTGGCCACCGAAGGCCGCGAGGCAAGGCTTGCCACGCGCGCACCGCCGGACCAGGGCAGTTGTGCGGCCAATTCCAACGGCACGGCGTTGGCTTCGCCTTCCCGGTCCCAACGGGCGTCGTCCACCCGCAAGGCCACACGGCCGACGGCGGTCGTTACCACGACCAGCATCCGCCCAGGCGCGGCCCCCCCGCCCTCACAGGGGTCAGCGCAGACAACCGGATCGCCGTTGACACCCACCACCCCGACCAGCCCCGGCAGACCGATGCGCAGCGGGGCGGGCAGCGGGGTCGGCGTCTCCGCCTCCGTCACGCCGACGACGCAGGCGCGGGGAACGGTCCAGCGCCGACCACCGACGGTCAGGCGCAGCGGGGCATCCGGCGGGATGATCCCCGCCCCCTCCGTCCCCACCGATCCCGAGACCATCCACGCCCCCACGCGCCGCCCCATTGGCTGTTGTCTGCGGGCGGGTGAACCACCACCGGCACGCCGCGCCACAGACTATGGCAACCCTAAGGCTATCCAAGAGGAAATTCACGATCATCCTGGCCGAAAGGCCGAAAGAGTCACACCCCGTTCACACACACCCACGGCCAGCCCCCCGGAGCCGGGTCGTGAAACCCGCAAGGTCCGGGCCGTCAACCACTGGGGTTTCCCCTAATCGTTGCGGTCATTCCCCTATCGACAGGCCCCGGTTCCTGCGTCACCATTCCCGAACCGATGGGCTGTGGCGACGCCGGGGCACGCGTTTCAAGGGGTTGGGACCGTCCACATCGCGCCGCGCAATCACGGGACCAACCGCCGGGCGGGGCATTGGCTGATGAGCGCACCAGACGACGACGATCTTCTCGACGTGATTGAGGACGGCGACCCCGATCCGGGGGTCCTGCCATCGGATCGGGTCTGGCGCATGCTGTTGGTGGACGACGACGACGAGGTGCATCTGACCACCGCCTACTCCCTGCAAGGGGTGGAGATTCTGGGGCGGCGGCTGGAGCTGACGCACGCCCGGTCCGGGGCGGAGGCGCTGGACCTGCTGCGGCGCGACCCGAATTTTGCGGTGATCCTGCTGGATGTGGTGATGGAAACGCCGGACGCCGGGTTGCGGCTGGTCCATCTGATCCGCGAGGATTTGGGCCTGAGCAGCCCGCGCATCATCCTGCGCACCGGCCAACCCGGCTACGCCCCGGAGCTGGCGGTGATCCGCGATTACGACATCAACGATTACCGCACCAAATCGGAGCTGACGCGCACCCGCCTGCTGACCTCGCTCTACGCCGCCCTGCGCGCCTACAACCACATCCAGGCGCTGGAAACCAGCCGCCGGGGGTTGGAGCAGATCATCGGCGCGTCGGCGGAGCTGTTCCGCCGCAACTCCCTGACCGCCTTTTGCGAGGGCATCCTCATCCAACTGGGCAGCCTGCTGGACATCGAGGCCAGCGGCATCGTGCTGGCCCGGACCAAACCGGCGCTGAGCGGCCTGCGCCACGAGCTGGGCGGGGAGGAGCCGGTGATCCTGGCCGCCGCCGGGCCGTTCCGCCATCTGGCGGGCGCGCCGTTGAGCAGCCTGGCCGACGAGCCGCTGCGCAATCTGCTGCAAACCACGCTGGAACAGCGGACCAGCATTTTCCAGGACAACGCCACCGTTCTGCACATAAGGGGGCGGTCGGGCGACGATCTGGCGATCTATCTGGCCACGAGCCGGTCGGTGGGGCCGGTCGGGCGGCAGTTGCTGGAGGTGTTTTCGTCAAACGTCGCGCTGGGGTTCGACAACGCCTCGCTGTTGGACCATGCGCGCGCGCTGGCCTATTTCGACCCGCTGACCCGCCTGCCCAACCGCACCCTGTTCCAGGACGAGGTCGCGGCCTCGCTGACCCGCATCCGTTCGGAGGGAACCGGCAAGCTCGCCATCCTGCTGCTGGACCTGGACAATTTCCAGACGGTCAACGACGGGTTGGGCTATCGCACCGGCGACGCGCTGTTGCAGGCGGTCGCCCAGCGCCTGCAAGGCAGCT
Source organism: Azospirillum sp. (assembly GCA_027486405.1). Taxonomy (GTDB): domain Bacteria; phylum Pseudomonadota; class Alphaproteobacteria; order Azospirillales; family Azospirillaceae; genus Azospirillum. The sequence goes on from JAIXPD010000007.1 coordinate 78,236, forward strand.
TCGCCGACGCGGGCACCGTGGGCCGGTTGGCGGGCGATCTGTTCGGCGTGCAACTGCGGCTGTCCACCCCCAACGACATGGCGATCCTGCTGCGCACCATCCAGCGCTGCTTCGCCGACCCCTTCCTGATCGGCGGCCACCCGATCACGGTGCGGGTGTCGGGCGGCTACGCCCTGGCCGACGCCGCCGAGATCGACGTCAACCGGCAGATCCGCCGGGCCGGGATCGCGCTGAAACGGGCCAAGCGCAACGGGCGCGACCACATCCTGCATTTCGACACCGCGATGGAAGAGGAACTGCACCGCCGCCTGTCGCTGGTCAGCCGCATCGCCGAAGCGCAATCGACCAACCAGTTTTCCCTGATGTACCAACCGCAGCTCCGCCTGTCCGACGGGGCGGTGATCGGGGTGGAGGCGCTGTTGCGCTGGCGTCGCCCCGATGGCAGTTGGGTGCGCCCGGACACCTTCATTCCGGTGGCCGAGGACGCCGGGCACATCGTGTGGCTGGGCGAATGGGTGCTGGGGGAAGCCTGCCGCACGCTGGCCCATTGGCGGGGCCAGGGCGTCGGGCCGCTGCGCATGGCGGTCAATGTCTCCGTCCGCCAATTGCGCGACGACAATTTCCTGCCGATGGCCGAACGGGTGCTGCGCGAAAACGGCGTCGCCCCCACCGACATCGAGCTTGAGATCACCGAGAGCAACGCGATGGAGGACGATCACATCCTGTCGGTGGTGCAAATTCTGCGCCGGCAGGGGTTCAGCATCGCCATCGACGATTTCGGCACCGGCTATTCCTCGCTGTCCCGCTTGCAGAAGCTGCCCGCCTCGGTGCTGAAGATCGACCGCTCCTTTGTTCTGGACATCGACAACCGGCCGGAAAACCGCTCCATCGCCGCCATGATCGTCAAGGTCGGGCACGAGCTGGGCATGACCGTGCTGGCCGAGGGGGTGGAGAACCCGCAGCAGGAGAAGGTGTTGCGCGATCTGGCCTGCAACGCCGGTCAGGGCTATCTCTACGCCAAGCCGCTGCCATCGGACGCGCTGGAAAGCTGGTTGCGGGGGCGGGTGATCGTTGGTGGCGGCGCATAGGGGGGCAGGCCCAGGGCAATCGCTTGAAGCATCGTGCACCCGGCCGGAACAAGCGTTGCCACGGATTTCACGGATTTTTTCACGGATTTCGCGGAACGCGTCCCCAAACCATCCCGTTCGCGAGCGAGCTTGCGACGAAACTCGTGACGGGATTCGTCAGGCGATTGGGATCGAAAATCCGTGCAATCCATCCTTTTGTCCGTGAAATCCGTGTCATTTCTTGCCCGCGTGACGATGATCACTCGTTCAAGCGATTGCCCTGAGGTCAGCCCCCGCCGTCCGGCGCGTGCAGCGGGGCCACGACCGGCAACACCATGGTGAAGTGCGTGCCCACCCCGACCGCGCTGTCCACCGCCACCGTTCCGCCCAGCACGCGGGTGACGATGGCGTAGACGATGTGCAGCCCCAGACCGCTGCCCCCCGCCCCGAATTTGGTGGTGAAGAAGGGATCGAAGATGCGCGGCAGGATCGCCGGGGGGATGCCCGCCCCATCGTCGCTGACGCACAGGCGGACCCGGTCGCCCATCCCCGGCTCCATCACCCGCTCGGCGGTCACGCGGATGGTTCCGGCCTTGCCCCCTTCGGAAAAGCCGTGCAGCACGGCGTTGGCGACCAGATTGGTCAGGATCTGGCCGAGCGCGCCGGGATAGCTGTCCATGACGATGCCCGGCGGCAGATCAAGCGTGAACTCCAACGGGGAATGCTTGTAGCTGGGGGTCAGCATCGCCACCACCTCGGCGCACACCACGTTCAACTCGAACTGGCGGCGCAACTCGCTGGTCTGATCGACCGCCACCCGCTTGAAGCGGCCGATCAGCTCCGCCGCGCGGGTCAGGTTGCCCACCAACAGCCGGTTGGCGGTGTTGAAGCTGTCCGAATAGTCGCGCAGCACCGACCGCCGCAGCTCCTTGCCCTCCAGCAGCGTGCGGAATTCGGCGATCTTGTCGCCCAACGTGGTGGCGACGGTCAGGCCATTGCCCAAGGGGGTGTTGATCTCGTGCGCCATCGCCGCGACCATGCCGCCCAGCGCGGCCATGTTTTCCGCCCGCACCAGTTCGGTTTGCGCCCGTTGCAGGGTGTCCAAGGCGTCGCGCAGCTCCTGCGTCCGCTCGGCGACGGTGCGCTCGATCTCCTCCATCTGGTGGGCCTGGCGTTCGATGAAGCGCAGCCGCTCCACCTCATGCTCTTTCAGGATGCCGAGCGCCACGGTCATCCGCCCCACCTCGTCCATCCGGCGGACCACCGGGATCGGTGAATCGACGACTCCGGCAGCCAGCGCGGTCACGCAGCGGGTCATCGCCCGGATCGGCGCGGTGACGCCGCGCAGGATCAGGGCCAGCAGCGCGCAGACGGCGACCAGCAGCGCAAGACCGCTCAACGCGATGCTGCGCGCGCGCTTCAGTATTTCGGTTTCGGCCCGCAAGGTGGCCAACCGCAGTTCCAGGCCGCCAATGCGCTGAACCTTCGCGCCAATCGCGTGGGACAGCTCTTGCCGCACCACGATCAGGCCGCGATCCGGGGCGTCGAAGTCCCCCAAGGCGATGAAGGGGGTTCCGTCCTGATCGACAATCCGCATCCCGGAAAAATCCGGGTCGGACAGGATCGGTTGCAACACGGCGTCCGCCGCCTTGCGGTCCATGTTCCACAGCGCGTCCCCGGCCCCGCCGGCCAGCAAGGCCACGGTCTGGTGCGCCCGTTCGCTGAGCGCGCGGCGGGCGTCCTGATCGGAATACTCAATGGCGACAACGACGGCGACGGCCACCACCACCAGCAGCGGGGCGCAGATCAACGCCACGGCGCGGGCCAACAGGCTGTGGTTGAAGATGGTCAGCATCCCGGTCCTCCGGTGGTCCTCAGGGGCGACGCCTTGCGGCAGCGACCGCCCGAACGACCACCGGAACAGACCGTCAAGCGGCCTTGGTCAGGAACGGCCCCAGTCAGGAGGAGCGGCGGAAACCCCGCTTGCGCTGGGGGCGTCCGGCCGGTGTCGGGTTCGGTGCGCTGTCCGACGAGTGTGGCTGCAAACGCGACCAATTCCAACGCAGGCTTGTCATGTCGGGAAGCCCCGTGCGCAGCACCGCCACGATCCCCGGCGCGGCGTCGATCCCGACCCCGTCATGGCAGGCGAGCACGTTCCAATTGAGCGTCTTCTGATCCAGAACTTCGATGGTGAGGCGCATGACACTCCCGCTGGCAAGCGTCCGAAGGAGAGAAAACCCTACGCGTGAATTGTGACGGCACCGTTTCGTTTGTCTGACGATTGAAGGGTACAATCAAATTCGCGGGTGTTTCCACGCCTTTTTTCGACCACAGCGGGTCAAACGCAAACACGGGGTTGAACGCGCAAGGGGCGGCCCCACCCCACCGGGTCGGGCCGCCCCTGCGCAGCAATCGATGCGTGTGGGACTGCGCGAACGCGCGCGTCAGCGCCGCCGCGCTTCGGCGGTCAGGCGGGGGCCGGGGGTCAACTCCTCCCGGCGGCGGGTGCCGAAGCTGGGTTCGACTCGGGTGTCGCGCGGCGCGCCGTCGCCCGATCCACCGCCCGATCCACCGCCCAACGGGGCGACCGGGGCGGGCGCGCGGCCGCTGCGCCACCACGCAAAGCCGATGCCGCCCACCGTGGCCGCCAACACGCCCATGACGCCATAGCGCAGGCCGCTGGTCATCCAGCCCGGCAGTCCGTTGGCACCGGCGGGCGGTTCAACCAGCGGAACCGGCTGTCCGGCCTCCGACGTGGCCGTCACCGCCGCGCGGGGAGCGGCGGTCGGAACCGGCCCATCCGCAGCGTTGCGGTTCACCGGGGCTTCGGCGCCGGTTGTTTGCGGTTGGGCAGAGCGCGCCGGACCGCTGCCCCCGCTGCTGGACGAGGAGGGCGGTGCCGATCCGAACTGGGCCATGCCGCCGACGGTTTCGTTGCCGCTGTCGACCCGCTGGGTCGGGGCGGCGCGCGGGACCACCTCTTTCTCGCGCGGGGTCTGGCCGATCTGGCTTTTCGACAGGCTGCCCATGGTGGAGGACGCCTTTTTCTCGCGGTCGCCCATCATCTTGGCCACGGTGGCGGAATCGAGCTGCCCGGTGGCGGGAAGGCCGACCGACTTCTGATAGGCGCTGAGCGCGGCGTGGGTCTGCGCCGTCATCTGGCCGTTGGCCCGGCCGCCGATGTCAAAGCCCTTTTCCTTCAAAATGCTCTGCGCCCATTGGATGTCGGCGGTTGCGGGCTGTTGCGCCCGCAGCTCCGTCACCCCGGCCAGACTGGCCACCGCCGCCGCTGCGGCCACACCGCGCAGCGTCCGCCACCGATCCCCAGACATGTCACTCCCTTTCCAGCCGTGGCCCGCCCGGCCACGTTCGATACAGCCCCATTGTGTTAGCAGATTGCGGCGGCTTTTCGGTTGCGAATTTTGGATCCCGGCCCTGTCCGTGGCGGGGCGTTGCCAAAACAGCGCGGCCGAAAGACCCGCCGGACATGCGCCTGAAAATGGATGACACGGCCGGGGCGTGTTAACCTTCCCACCGGGGGTGCGGATCAGAGGACGGAATCATGAGCGTTGCGAGATGGGCGGGCCTGTTGGCCGGAACGGTGCTGCTGGCGGGATGCGGCAGTGCCCCGACCTATCGGGAATGGACCGCCAGCAAGGAGGTTCCCGCCGTCGCCTTCGACGAGTGCACGGAGGAGGTGGACGTCACCATGCGGCTGCGGGGTTATCCCAACCGCCCCTTGCCGGAAACCCCGCAATACCAGTACCGCAAGGAAATCTTCGGCCAATGCATGCGGCGCAAGGGCTATAAGGCGGAGTGACAGGGCGGAGTGACGGCACGCCCCCGTCTCAGCGGCCGGGTGCGGCGTAGCGCAGATAGGCCAGCCCGCCGACCAGCAGGCCGATCAGGATCACCGTCAAATAAAAGCGCAGCGGCAGCCGCACCCGCTCCGTGCCGCCGGGGGCCTTGGAGGATTTGGTCCCGCGCGCCGCAGCGGCGTTGCCCGCCCCCGCGCGCGGCGGCGGGCGGCGGGTTCCCTTTTGCGTCGGGTCATACAGCTCGATCAGCGTCCAATTGAACTCCATGCCTTCGTAATCGGCCTCGGCGTTGTACTCCAACTGGATCAGCCGGAAATAGGCGCGCGGGTTGACGCCGATCATCGTCTCGAACCGCGCCTTGGCGTGGGGCAACTCCTCCCCCACCTCAAGGGTCTTCCACCCTTTGCCGCGCGCCTTCTGGATGGCGTAGCGCGTGGGATGGGACGGGGGCGCGGCGGTCATGATCGGAACGGGCGGATCCAAAGGGGGGAGAAGCGAACGCGGCGGCACTCTAGCACAGCGCGCGCCGCGTGGTAGGATCGCCGCACCATGCGCGTGCACACCATCCTTGCCCATCCCCTGCCCGACAGCTTCGCCGCCGCCGTCCACCGCACCGCCGCCGACCGGCTGCGCGCCTGCGGCCACGAGGTGGCAACGGCCGACCTCTACGCCGAAGGCTTCGCGCCCGCCCTGACCCCGGCGGAGCGGGCGGGCTATTTCGACGCCGACTACGACTCCTCCGCCGTCGCCCCGCTGGTGGAGCGGCTGCGCTGGGCCGAGGCGCTGGTCCTGGTCTACCCCCATTGGTGGTTTGACCAGCCGGCGATTTTGAAGGGCTATTTCGATCGGGTGTGGGTGCCGGGCGTCGCCTTCCGTCACGACCGGGCGGGCGGACGCATCCTGCCGCTGCTGACCGGGCTGCGCAGCGTCACCGTGCTGACCAGCTTCGGGTCGCCCTGGTGGTTGGCCGAACTCCACATGCGCAACCCCGCGCGCCGCATCCTGACCAAAGGGGTGCTGACCGCCTGCGCCCCGCAGGCGCGCGTGCGCTATTGCGCCCTCTACGACATGGACCGGGCCACCGACGCCGCCCGCGCCCGCCATCTGGAACGGGTGGCGGCGCTGATGGCGCGGCTGTAGGGCCGCCGGTCGACGCAAACGGGCCGGTCAGACCGTCGGCACGCTGTTCTTGCGGATGACCTTGGCGTACCAATCGTAGCTGGCCTTGGGCGTGCGGGCCATGGTCTTGCGGTCCACCTGGACCAGACCGAAATGGCGGCGGTAGCCCTCCGCCCATTCGAAATTGTCCAGCAGGGTCCAGACCAGCCAGCCCCGCACGTTCGCCCCATCGTCCATCGCCTTGCGGGCGGCGAGCATGTGGTCGCGCAGATAGGCGATGCGGTCGCGATCCTCGACCCGGCCGGAGGGGCCGACCTCGTCCACGTAATCGGCCCCGTTCTCGGTGATGTAGACCGGCGGGTTGCCGTAGCTTTCCTGCAATTCGGCGAGGATTTCGGCCAGCCCGTCCGGCTCGACCGGCCAGTCCATCGCGGTGCGCCGCGTCCCTTCGGGGGGAGAGCCGTAACCGGTGCCGAACAGCCCCTGCGGGTCGGGCTGCTGGTGCATCCGGCTGTAGTAATTGACGCCGAGGAAGTCGATGGGCTGGCGGATGGCCTCCAGATCGCCCGGCTTGGTCAGGGCGGCGAAGTCGGCGGCCAACTCCTCCGGGTACACGCCCTTGATGAGCGGATCGAGGCAGGCGCGGTTCCACACCGCGTCCCACATCTGCGAGGCCGGGTAATTGGCGTCCAGCCCACCGACCGGCCAGGAGGGTTGCAGCGACAGCACCGTGCCCAGCTTCCACCCCTTGCCGCCGCCCGCCGCCCGCAGCGCCGCCAGCGCCCGGCCCTGCGCCAGATTCTGGGTGTGGATCGCCTTCAGGCAGTGGGTCCGCCCGGTCACACCCGGCGCGTGCAGCCCCATGCCATAGCCGAAAATGGCGACCACCGACGGTTCGTTCAGCATGGTCCAGCTTTTGGCGCGGTCGCCCAGCCGGGCGGCGACGGTCAGGGCGTAATCGCTGAACCACCCGGCGATGTCGCGGTTCAGCCAGCCGCCCTTGTCCTGCAAGGCTTGCGGCAAATCCCAATGGAACAGGCAGGGCCAGGGTTCGATGTTGCGCGCCAGCAGCGCGTCGGTCAGGCGGTCGTAAAAATCCAACCCCTTGGCGTTGACCGCCCCGGTCCCCTCCGGCAGCACGCGCGGCCAGGCGACGGAAAAGCGGTAGGCCCGCATTCCCGCCTTCGCCATCAGATCCACATCCTCCTGATAGCGGTGGTAGTGGTCGCAGGCCATGTCGCCGGTGTCGCCGTTGGCGACGCGGCCATAGGCGTGGCTGAACCGGTCCCACACGCTGGGGCCGCGCCCGTCCTCCGCCACCGCCCCCTCGATCTGATAGGCGGAGGTGGAGCAGCCCCACAGGAACCCGTCGGGAAAGCCGCGCAGCGATCCGCCCGGCGCGGCCAGCGCCCGCGCGCCGTCCCCCATCGACGCCAGGGTCGCCGTTGCCGCCGCCGCTTTCAGGAAGGTCCGCCGCCGCATCACACCGTCACTCCGCCTCAGTCCGGCGCGCAGCCCCCCGCGCGCCTGTTCATGCACGCACTGTAAGCCGTGCAACGGCTTTGGCAACCTGCGGATTGACCCAGGTCGGCATATAGGATTATATACCGATCAACCAACGCCACACCCACGCCCGCAGGCTCCCCGCCTGCGGGCGTTTTCGTGTCCACCCCTCACCAAACTGCCTTTCAACCTGCCCTCTGCGGAGCGAGCCATCATGCCGACCTTTCTGCCGCGCGATGAAGACTTTCAACCTATTCCCGCCCTGCGTCTGAAGCCGGACGGCGCGCACGCCGTTGCCGTCGGCGACAGCAGCGCCCGCAACGCCGCCGCCTTTGCCGCCGGAACCCGCGTGATCGCGGTGCATTGCGACGTGCCGGTGTTCCTGCGCAGCGGCGACGCCACGGTCAGCGCCAGCGCCACCGACCATTTCCTGCCCGCCGGGACCTATCTGCACCTGTCGGTCGGCGACAACCGGCAGAGCCGGCACCACACCCACCTCGCCGCCCTGGCCGCCGATTCGGCCCCCGGGACCCTCCACATTTCGGAATTGGAGTGACCGCCATGCTGAACCGTCTGGGCCGGGGGTTGGCCCCGCTGACCGCCCGCCTGTGGCGCGTCCGTCTGCTGACCAGCCAGACCGGCGCGCTCCTCACCACCGAAACCGGCCTTCCCTTGCGCGCGGAGTGACCCACCCATGCCCACCTTGCCCATCAGCCTGCTGCCCGCCGCCACCGCCCTGACCGGGGCCGAACAGCTTCCCGCCGTGCAGGACGGGACCACCGTGCGGGCCAGCGTGGCGCAATTGCGCGCCGGTCTGGCCGACGCCAGCCACAGCCACGCCGCCGCCGACGTCACCGGCCTGACCGCCGCCCTGGCGGGAAAGCGGACGCTGGGTCGCCGCAGCCTATGGCTGCCCGCCGACGCGCTCACCCCCGCCGCCGCCGACGGCGCGCTGGCCGGAGCCATGACCGGCCCAACGCACGGCGCGGTTCCGCGCACGCTGGACTTTGCCGACGGCGCGGCGACGACCGCCCACGCCCTGTTCGCCCTGCCCAAGGCGTGGGACCGGGGCGGCCTGACCGCACAACCGCTGTGGACCGCCGACGGCGGCGGCGGGGATGTGGTCTGGTCGGTCGCCGGGGTGGCCATCGGGGATGGGGAGGCGCTGGACGCCGCCCCCGGCGCGGCGGTGACGTGCACCGACACGCTGACCGCCGCCGGGGCGCTGCACATCGCCCCGGCCAGCCCCGTCCTGACCCTGGCGGGCCTCCCATCCGTCGCCCCAACGCCCGACGGGCCGCTGCTGCTCCTGTCCGTCTCCCGGACGGCCAGCGACAGCGCCGACACGCTGGACGGCCCGGCCCGGCTGCTGGGGCTGCGGATCGGCTACCGCGTGAACGCCGCGTCGGATGACTGACGCCGAGGCGATTGACGCCAACGGTTGACCGGCGCTCATCCCTGCCCGGACGCCGTCGCCATAGGCGGCGTCCGTCGGCTGCGGTATAGTCGCCGCCATGAACGGACTTTTCCCTATTCTCATGATCGTGGCGATGCTGGCGGTGGTCGGCTCGCTCTTCGTCGGTCTCTTCTTCATGGCGCGCGGCGGCGGGGGCGACCCCCAGCGCTCCAACAAGATCATGCGGCTGCGCGTGGTCTTGCAGGGGGTGGCCCTGCTGCTCTTCGTCATCGCTTTGCTGACCCAAGGGTGATCCGATTATGGTGAGTCTGACCCGCATCTACACGCGCGGCGGCGACGCCGGGGAAACCTCGCTCGGCGACGGCGCGCGCGTGCCAAAGCACACTCTGCGCGTCGCCGCTTATGGCACGGTGGACGAGGCGAACGCCGCCATCGGGTTGGCCCGGCTGCACACCGCCGACCAGCCCGCCATCGACGCCATGCTGGGCCGCATCCAGAACGACCTGTTCGACCTGGGGGCCGACCTCTGCACCCCGGAGGAACCGAACCCGAAACACCCGCCGTTGCGCGTCCTTCCGTCGCAGGTGGACCGGCTGGAGGCGGAGATCGACGCGATGAACGCCGATCTGGCCCCGCTGAAATCCTTCATCCTGCCCGGCGGAACCCCGGCGGCGGCGCATCTCCACCTTGCCCGCACCGTCACCCGCCGGGCCGAACGGCTGATGACCGATCTGGCCCAACGCGAACCGGTCACAGCCGCCGCGCTGAAATACATCAACCGCCTGTCGGACCATCTGTTCGTGTTGAGCCGCGTGGTCAACGGCAACGGGGCGCAGGACGTGCTGTGGGTCCCGGGGGCCAACCGGTGAGACCACAACCGCCCGCAGCTTGGGCGACATTGACAGTGGAAACGGCAAATCCTATGGTCCGTTCGCAACCACAGCAATTTTTCGCGGTGTTCGCCCCCAAAGGCGCGCGCACAACCGGTCAGGGTGGGTTATGAAAGTTCTCGTCCCCGTCAAACGAGTGGTCGATTACAACGTGAAGATCCGCGTGAAGGCGGATGGCAGCGGCGTTGAGACCGCGAACGTGAAGATGAGCATGAACCCCTTCGACGAGATCGCCGTTGAAGAGGCCGTTCGGTTGAA
>JAIXPD010000072.1 GCA_027486405.1 Azospirillum sp.
GACCCGCCCCCATCCGCGCGCCACCTCATCGCGACACACGAGGATGAGGCCATGCCCGTTTCCCGACCCCCTCTGTTCATTGGCGGCGAGATCTACCGGGGTTCGACCTATGGGGCGAAACACCCGCTGGCGATCCCGCGCATCTCGACGGTGATCGACCTCAGCCGCGCCATGGGCTGGTTGCCGGACGCGCAATACCGTGACACCCACGTCGCCAGCGAGCGCGAGATCGCCCGCTTTCACGCGCCGGACTACATCGCCGCACTGCAACGGGCGGAGGCCGAACAGCGGGTCGATGCCGACACCGGGGCGCGCTACAATCTGGGCAAAATGGAAAACCCGATCTTCGCCGAGATGTATCGCCGTCCGGCCACCAGCGTCGGGTCCACGCTTCAGGCCGCGCGCCTGCTGCTGGCGGGGGAGGCGGATGTGGTCTATGCCCCGGCGGGCGGAACCCACCACGCGCGGGCGGGGCGGGCCAGCGGCTTTTGCTATTTCAACGCCCCGGTGCTGGGAATCCTGGAATGGCTCGACCGAGGGCTGGAGCGGATCCTCTACGTTGATCTCGACGCCCATCACGGCGATGGGGTGGAGGCGGCCTTTGCCCACGATGATCGGGTGTTGACCATCTCCATCCACGAGGATGGCCGCTGGCCCTACAGCGGCAAGGCGGAGGATCGGGCGGGCGGCATGGCGCGCAATCTGCCGATGCCGCCGGGATTCAACGACAGCGAAATGGCCTGCGTGATGCGCGAGGCGGTCTTGCCGCTGGCCCGCGCCTTCGCCCCGCAAGCCATGATGATCCAGACCGGGGCCGACGCGCTGGCCGAGGATCCGCTGAGCCGTTTGGAGCTGTCCAACCGTGCCCTGTGGGACGCGCTGGCCGATCTGCTGCCGCTGGCCTCGAAAATTCTGGTCGTGGGGGGCGGTGGGTACAATCCCTGGTCGGTCGGCCGCTGTTGGACCGGCCTGTGGGCCCTGCTGAACGGCCATGACCCGGTTGCAACACCAACCCCGCAGGCCGAAGCCGTCCTGCGGGGCCTGACCTGGCACCGCGCCGCCGGCCGCAACCCACCCGACCAATGGTTCACCACGCTGGCCGACGAACGCCGTCCGGGGCCGGTGCGCGACGCGGTGCGCCGTGTGATCGACGCGGTGCGGGATTGATGCGGTGGTGCGGCGTCCCGGTTTGCGCCACACGGTGGAAGGATTGTATGCAATTATAATATTTCGTTGCTTTTCATGGAAAAATCGAGCTTGGCAACCAGGTCGGATTGACGGGCTTCGATTGTTTAGCGACTCTGTCACCCTTCAATTTTGCCGCCGTCGTCCTTCCGGACGCGCTGGCGAACACAAACCCGAGAGGGGTGCGGCAGCCGTATGTCGAACACGACGCTCTTTCTAATCGCGATTGTCGTGATCATGCTGGCCGCGATTCCCATCGCCATCATGCTGAAGGATTTTTTGCCGAATCTTCTGGAAAAGAGTTCCGGCATGGATCAGTTGGAAAACAAGATTTATGTCCTGCATTCGGAGGTTCACGATTTGCAGGACCGGGTCAACACCCTGACCCAGCGGCGCAACAGCCAAGCCTCCGAAAAGAGCCGTCTGGAAAGCGACATCCGCAAGGCGGAAAAGCAGATCAAGGATCTGTCGGACATGCCGCCGCTGTTCGTGCATGAGGTGGGCGATCCGCAGGCGGGCCTGTCGAAGTTCGTGGCCACCCTGAACCACGCCAAGGCATCGGCCGAGGCCCGCGCGTCCGGCGAGAAGGTGCAGGTCAACCCGGTGTGGCGCTGCGCCAACATCGCGGAGGTCTGGGCGTCGAGCTTTGAAGAGGCCAAACAGGCGCTGGAAGTGGCCTTTCCCTTCAAGCTGGGCTTTGAAAAGGAGTTTCTGCGGGGTGGCGGCAAGGGCATCGTCCCGAAAAAGCCATCCATGTCGGCGCGAACAGAGGCCCGTTCGTGATGCTCAACTTCATCATCGTCCTGGCGATCATCGCCATCGGGGCGTGGCTCAGCAACATCCTGTTGGTGGTGGAATCCCGCGTTTCGCAAACCCGCAACCGCGTGCGTGGCGCGCGCGGCACGGTGGACAAGCTCGATCACGCGATCAAGCGTCTGCACCGCGACGAAGAAAAGCTGCACGAGGAAATCGAAACGCTGACGCGGGAAACCGTGGAACTGCGCAAGGATCAGGCGGAGGTGCAGAATCGTTTGGCCGCCGCGCAGTCGCGCCGCCGTCCGCAAGTCCTGGTTCTCAGCGATCGCCGAAACCCCAACGACAAGGAATGGCTGGTGACGGTGGTCAACCCGCAGATTGCCGAGATCGACGCCTCCCACCCCCTGGCCAGCGAATGGACGCGCGGCCGGGAATATCTGGTGTGGGCGGAAACGGAGCGCGACGCAACCGAGCGGGCGAACCGCCGGTTCAGCGCCAAGCCGGGCTACCAGGTGAAATCGGTGGCGGCGGTGAAAACCGACCTCTATTCCTCGGCCCAGAAGCCCGCCGCCTGACGGCTGGACACCGAAAACGCAAACGGCGCGCCTCGGTTGAAACCAGGGCGCGCCGTTGCCGTTTGAACACCAGCGACGTGGTGAGGATCAGCGCGTCTTGCCGGGGACGCTGCCGGTCTGGCGCAGGGCGTCGTGCAGGTAGGGCGACAGCGCCTGACGCATCGTGCGCAGCCATTCGTGGATGACGATCAGCGACCGCGAGGCGACCGGCGGGGTCATGCCCAGCTTCACCAGATCCTCGCGGGTCATGTTGGCGACGTGATCCAGACGATGGCCGGTCAGCCGCGCCCAGGCCGGAGCGGAGCAGGGGTTCATCGAAATGACCTGCAAGCCTTCCCGTTCGACCATCTCGGCCTTGCGGCGGGCGTACTGGCTGTCTTCCAACTGGCTGAAGGGGCCGGAGAAACCGTTTTCGACCAGCACGCGCTTGGCCTTCGGCGCGATGTTGGCGACGCGTTCCAGCGTGGCCATGCCGGTGGACAGCGACGCCAGATCGACCGTGACCGGGACCATGAAGGTCAGCCGTTCGCCGTCGCCGACGTAGTAATCGAAGCCCGACACCTCGGCCCAATTGAAGAACCACTGGGAGATGTTGCCGCCGAAATCATACAGACGGCCGCCGCGCTGCAATTCCGGGCCGATCAAGTCCCAGAACTCATAGAAGCCGTCGCCCGACCCCATCATGTTCATGAAATCCTGGGTGATGCGGCGGTGTTCGACCATTTCCGGGCCGAACAGGCGGGCCAGACGCTCGTTCACCTCATATTCGACGACCTTCCATTGCAGGCCTTCCAGCATGGCGGTCGCCATCAGGTGATGGGACAACAGCGTCTTGCCGACACCGCCACGGTCATTGAGGACGAAGATCGTGCCCAGCATGCGATCGCCTTTCCAGTATACGTTCGTTGATTCGTCGTGAGACATGAGTGTGCGTGCGCCTTGCGGTTCCACCGGGGGAACGGCGGGCAGGGTGGGCGGTTCAGGGACGGGCACCGGCGCTGCGGCATCCGCCGCAGCGGCGGAGGCCGGGAGGGACTGGGATGGCGCTTCGGCGGCGGCACGCGCGCCAAGGGCGTCATCAGTGTCAGGGGTGGCACCGACAATCGGCTCGCCATCGGATTCCGTCTCCACCGATCGGTCCGCCGCCGGGGTGGTTTGATCGGCCGGATCATCCAGCGTCTCGGCCAGCGTCTCGACCACCGCATCGGGCGGGACGGACTCCGGGGACGGGCTGGCGGCGACCATGTCCGTTGGGCGGGTGTCGGTGGGGGTCGCGTTGGCGGCGGTCGCGTTGGCGGCCTCCGCGACCACGGGCGGCGTGTCTTGACCGTCGGTGAACATCAAGTCGTTGGCGTCCATGGTGGGGGCTGCGACCGCCTCTTCACCGGTGGGCGCGCGACCGGCTTGCAGTGCTGCCCGATGAACCGCCGCCAGTGTTTCCGGAGCGGTTGCGCTTTCCCCGTCGCCGACGCTGTCGCCCCGCCCCTCGTTCCCCACCAGAAAAAAGGCCGAACGCAGGGTGACGGGGGAGATGGGTTGGTTGGCGCGGGCGGTCACGCCCAGCTTGGCCAGAATGTCGGAAATCTCGGCCCAGGACAGGCCACGCTCCCGCATCAGGCCGATGTCGGTGTAGCTTTCCCGCACCGCTTGCATCGCGCTGCGGCCTCCGGCAGGGCGATCGGCAAGGAGCCGCTCAAGTTCCGTGCGATCGATCGACACCGTTCGGGTATTCCGGCAAGGATGAAGCGTTGGCGGGATGCCGCTAAAGCGATGGGCCATAAGGAATCCGTTCCCCTGGCGGGCAAAAAATAGTACAAGCGGCCACAGCGCGCAAACGGTTTCCAACCGCTGCGGGAGGCGTCGGTTCGCACCGCGCTGCAACGCTGCCGGATTGGCGGGTTGGCAACCACGACGATGGGCAAAGCCGCCCACGCTGTGGCACAGTCCAGGATATGGCTCAGTCCAGGATATGGCGCTGGCCGGGACATGGCGGGCCGGGGTATGACAGGAATGCCTCACGATTTTGGATCAAGCGGGTCGCAGGGACGACACCCCAGGGCACCGTCCATCGGGGGGGTGTCCGGAGGGGGGCCGGGAAGCGTCCCCGGAATCGGTTTTCACGAACTGCGCCAGGCTCTGGAAATCTCCACGCTGCGTGAGGATGTGGAGCGGCTGACCCAAGGATTGGAGTCGCTGCGCACCCATGTCGAAGACGCGGTGGAGCAGGTGCGGGATCGCTTCGCCCTGTTGAGCGCCGATGAAATGGCGGATGCGGCGGCGATGGCCCCGCTTCTGGAATTTGCGGTCGCCACCCTGTTGGAGACGCGCGAACGCGTCCGCCGGTTGGACAGCCGCACCGGCCCCGCGAGCGACGACGACCGCCCCGGCTGGTCGGTGGCGGCGGATCGTGCCCCGCGTCGTACCCCGCTGTCCCCGTCCGCCGATGGGCACCAGCAACCCGATCCGGCCGCCGCGTTCACCGCACCGGTCCCGGTCCCTCCGATGGTGGAGGCCGACCCGGATGCGTCGGTGGCGGTTCAATCGCCACGGCGTGCGAAGGTCACGCCCTCCACGTCCGCCGGTTCCGGTCTGGCGGCTTCCGTTTCCAACATGCCTCCGTCCAGCGCACCGCCCGCCAACGCGCCGCTGCCGCGCGGACGGGACGCAGCGGTCACGGAGTCGCCCGCCCGCGACAACCATCCGGCCTTCTCACCGCTGTCTCCTCCGCCGGTCCCGGCGTCCTGGCTGACGTCCGAAAGCCCGCCCAGCCCGCGCAGCGCTGTTGCGCGCGGCCCGGCGTCCTCCTCTCCGGGGGGGATTGACTGGCTGGGGCCTGCGGGTCGGTGACGGGAAATGGAATCGGTTTTCAAGGCGCGGCACCTCTGGTAAACACGTTCTTGAACTGTTCCGTATTGGCTGTGAGGGGACAGGGCGGAATTGCCGCTCTGCCTTGACCGATGTCGCCCCGCATGGTTCGTTGCCCGGACAGGACGGTCGGGTGGTGTCCGTGATGCCATCGGCCCAAAGGATTCTGGATGTGGAGCGTTTGGGCGGGCGTCGTTCCGCCGCAACGCCCGATCATGCGCGGTGGAGGAGTATCGAGCGATGAATGTGTGGACCTTTACCGGGCGCTTGGGCGCGGATGGCGAATTGCGCACGACCCAGAGCGGCGAAAAGGTGCTGGGTTTCCGCGTGGCCAACGATGTGGGGTTTGGCGAGCGCAAGACCACCCAGTGGGTTGATTGCTCAATCTGGGGGCGTCGCGCCGAGTCGCTGGCCCCGCATTTGACCAAGGGCAAGCAGGTGGTGATTTCCGGTGAAGTCACCCTGCGCGAGTATGAAAAGCGCGACGGAACCCGTGGGGCTGGCCTGACCGTCCGTGTGGCCGAAATCGACTTCACCGGCGGTGGCCGTGAAGACGGTGGTGGTTATGGCGGCGGCGGTGGCGGCGGCGGTTACGAGTCCCGCGAGCCGCGTGGCGGTGGTGGCTATGGCGGCGGTTCGTCGGCGGGTGGTTCGCGCGGTTCCTCGGCCCCGCCGCCCCGTCACGACGATCTGGACGACGAAATCCCGTTCTGAGTCTCGAGACGGTTCGGAGTGGCGGCGCAGCCCATGCGCCGCGCTGCATCGTATGTTGGCGCAAAGCCCCCGACCATGGTCGGGGGCTTTTTGCGTTCGCGGAGTCGGGTGCCGTGTGACGGCGCGGCTTGGAGGCCCCAGGCAGACATAAGCCCAGACAGACAAAAGCCCCGCCGGAAGGGGCAGGGCTTTTGTCGGCACGCGATGGCGGCGATGGACCGTCGGGTTACGCGCCCGGCGCTTCGCTCCGGCGTTCGGCGTGGACGTAGAGCGGCTTGGCCCGGCCTTCGACCACTTCCTTGTTGACCAGGATGCTTTCGACGCCGGTCAAGCCCGGCAGGTCGAACATCGGATCCAACAGGATCGCTTCCATGATCGAGCGCAAACCGCGCGCGCCGGTCTTGCGGGCGATGGCCTTGTGCGCGATGGCCTTCAGCGCGTCCTCGGAGAATTCGAGATGGACGTCCTCCATCTCGAACAGCCGCTGGTACTGCTTGACCAGGGCGTTCTTCGGCTTGCTGAGGATTTCCACCAGCGCGGTTTCGTCGAGATCCGACAGGGTGGCGAGCACCGGCAGACGACCGATGAATTCCGGGATCAACCCGAACTTCAGCAGATCCTCGGGTTCGACGCTGTGCAGGATCTCACCGGTCGCGCGCTCGTCCGGGGAGCGGACATCGGCACCAAAGCCGATGCTGGTCCCCTTGCCGCGCTGGGCGATGATCTTGTCCAGCCCGGCGAAGGCACCGCCGCAGATGAACAGGATGTTGCTGGTGTCGACCTGGAGGAACTCTTGCTGGGGATGCTTGCGCCCGCCCTGCGGCGGCACCGACGCCACCGTGCCTTCCATGATCTTCAAAAGCGCCTGCTGAACGCCTTCGCCCGACACGTCGCGCGTGATCGACGGGTTGTCCGACTTGCGGCTGATCTTGTCGACCTCGTCGATGTAGACGATGCCGCGCTGGGCGCGTTCGACGTTGTAGTCGGCGGCCTGCAACAGCTTGAGGATGATGTTTTCCACATCCTCGCCCACGTAACCGGCTTCGGTCAGCGTGGTGGCGTCGGCCATCGTGAAGGGGACGTCGATGATTCGCGCCAGGGTCTGGGCCAGCAAAGTCTTGCCGCAGCCGGTCGGCCCGATCAGCAGAATGTTGGACTTCGCCAGTTCGACGTCGTTGTGCTTCGTTCCGTGCGCCAGCCGCTTGTAATGATTGTGGACCGCCACCGACAGCACGCGCTTGGCGTACACCTGACCGATCACGTAATCATCAAGCACCGCGTGGATGTCGCGCGGGGTGGGAACGCCGTCGCGGGACTTCACGAGGGTGGTCTTGTTCTCCTCGCGAATGATGTCCATGCACAGCTCGACGCATTCATCGCAGATGAACACGGTCGGACCGGCAATCAGCTTGCGGACCTCGTGCTGGCTCTTGCCGCAGAAGGAGCAGTAGAGCGTATTCTTCGAATCGCCGCTGCTGGACTTGCTCATCGGTACTCCGTCATCTCGCGGGGGACGTGGTCCTGGGACCATGCCCGTCTGTGGCGCCCCCCGACGCCGGTCCATTCCATAGGGCACCAGCAACATGCGCCGCTGGTGCGGTCACGCGGTCGTCACAACCGCATCAGATCAGCCCGTGTGATCGGGACCGCTTCCCGGTCATTCAACAACAGGCAAACGGTCCGATCAACCCTTTGTTGGACAGGCTCAAGACGCCTGACCGTCGGCCCCGGGACGCCGCTCGACCACATCGTCGATCAGGCCGAACGTCTTGGCTTCGTCCGCCGACATGAACTTGTCGCGTTCCATCGCGGTTTCGATGGTGTCCAGCGTCTGGCCGGTGTGACGGACATAGATGTCGTTCAGGCGCGAACGCAGCTTCAGGATTTCCTGGGCCTGGATTTCGATGTCCGACGCCTGACCCTGCGCACCGCCCGACGGCTGGTGGATCATGATCCGGCTGTTGGGCAGCGAGAACCGCTTGCCCGGCGCACCGGCGGCCAACAGCAGCGACCCCATCGACGCCGCTTGCCCCATGCACACGGTGGACACCTGCGGCCGGATGTACTGCATGGTGTCGTAAATGGCGAGGCCCGCCGACACATAGCCACCCGGCGAATTGATGTAGAGCGCGATGTCCTTTGTCGGGTTCTCCGATTCCAGGAACAGAAGCTGGGAGCAGATCAGGCTGGCAACGGTGTCATTCACGCCACCGACCAGGAAGATGATCCGCTCCTTCAGCAAGCGCGAATAGATGTCATACGCGCGTTCGCCCCGGTTGGTCTGTTCAATGACCATCGGGACCAGAGCATTCATCTTCGGCTCGAAGTCGTACATGTGTCCTTCCTTGCCCCGGCGGTTGGCTGGACCGGCAGTGTTGTCCGGTTCGAAACCACATATAGGTGCGAAAGGGGGCGGTGGGTAGTCCGGTCCGCCCCCCTTCGTTTGGAAGTTACGCCGCCTCGGCGGTTTCGTCCTCGTCCTTGGTCAGCTCGTCGACCGTCACGGTCTTCTCGCTGACCTTGGCCAGCTCGAGGATGTGGTCAACGACCTTGTCCTCGAAAATCGGCGCGCGGAGGTTTTCTAGCGCCTGCTGGTTGTTCTTGAAGAACTCGAACACCTGGCGTTCCTGACCGGGGAAGCGGCGGGCTTCGTTGATCAGGGCGCGGTTCACTTCGTCCTGCGTGACCTGGATGTTGTTGCGGCGGCCCACTTCGGACAGCAGCAGACCCAGACGCACGCGGCGTTCGGCGATGGCGCGGTATTCGGTCTTCAGATCGTCTTCCGACTTGGCGGCGTCTTCGCCGGCCGTGCCGTTCTTCAGCTCTTCCTGGAGACGCGCCCAGATGCCTTCGAACTCGATGTCGACCATGCCGACCGGAACTTCGAAGGAGTGCGCTTCGGCCAGCTTGTCGAGGAGCTGGCGCTTCACGCGCAGGCGCGACAGGTTGGCGTATTCGCTCTTGATGCGGTCGCGCACGGCGTCGCGCATCTTGTCCAGGCTCTCCATGCCGAATTCCTTGGCGAGGTCGTCGTTGACCTCGGCCGGGACGTTCTTGCGGAGTTCCTTGACGTCCACCTCGAACACCGTCTCGGCACCCTTCAGGCGCTCGTGCGGGTAGTCGGCGGGGAAGGTGACGGTGATGCTGCGGTGTTCACCGGCCTTGGCACCGATGAGTTGCTCTTCAAAGCCCGGAACGAAACGACCGGCACCCAGTTCCAGCGGGTAATCCTTGCCGTCCATGCCCGGCAGAGCCTCGCCATCCACCGAACCGGCGAAGTCGATCAGGGCGATGTCGCCGTTCTCGGCCCCACGCTCCTCGGTGATCGCCACCTGGGTCGAATGGGCGCTGGCCAGCTTGGAGAGCGCTTCGGCGACCGACTCGTCCGTCACTTCGGCAACCGGCTTCTCCAGCTCGATCGCGCCGAAATCGCCCGGCTCGACGTCCGGCAGCAGCTCGACGGCCATCTTGTAGGTCAGGTCGCCGTTCTCTTCGTAGGACTCGACCTCGATCTTCGGCTGGAGGGCGACGCGCAGACCACGGTCGCTCAGCGCCTGGCGCGAGCTGGTGGCGATGGAGTCTTCCAGCACCTCGGACAGCACGCCGCCGTGATAACGCTGCTTGATGACAGTGACCGGCACCTTGCCCGGACGGAAGCCCGGCAGCTGGACCGTGCGGCGCAGCTGCTCGAGCTTGCCGTTCACCTTCTCTTCGATGTCCTTGGCGGAGATGACGACCTGAAATTCGCGCTTGAGGCCGTCGGTGCTGGTCTCGGTGATGTTCATCGGAACGAAAGCCTATCTCGTTGTTCCGGCCCGGCGGCGCCCGTCCGGGCGGCCCGAAACCGTGTTTCTTGCGGTCCACGTCTTTGCCATGGTGCGGGCGAAGGGACTTGAACCCATACGACCGAAGTCACTGGAACCTAAATCCAGCGCGTCTACCAATTCCGCCACGCCCGCAGTTTTCATGGCAAAAGGCAGCCTCAACGGGTGCCGCACACCCGCCGGACCACCGGCGAAGTTGGGTCTATAGCACAGCGTGCCCGTTGCAAACAGGCAAAATGGTCCCGGCGCGCATGGATCGGGGTTGTGGTTCCCGCCGTGCCCCGGTCCGCCGCATTCCACCCCGGATCACGCGGGTGGAGGGGACGTGCCGGTGCTGAATTTGGCTTGCGGCTTGCGGTGCGCGCCCGTTTGGCGACGGTGGGGTCATTTCAGAGAGAAAAAAGATGAAGAAAGCCAGATAACATGATGATTTTCATCATGAAAATGTGATGATTTTTCCGTCTCATTCCACGCGGCTGGCCGTGACCGGTTGGATTCTCCTGGGAGCGGGGGGCATCCGCGCAGGATTTCAGAAATAGATTTTAGAAACCCATGTAAACAATTGATTTTATTTTATTTAATCGGTGTTGGTCGCTGTGTGGCGCGTCATCCCTTCAGCGCGCGCAGCACGCCGCAGAGGGCGCTCGGCAAATCCTCGGCGATCAAACCAGGACCGATCAGTTTGGCGGTTTCGCCGTGCATCCACACAGCGGCGCAGGCCGCATCGAACGGGTCCATTCCCTGAGCCACCAGCCCAAGCACGAATCCGGCCAGGACATCCCCCGAGCCGGCGGTCGCCAGATCGGGTGGTGCGGTGACGTTGACGACGGCCCGGCCATCGGGGGCGGCGATCACGGTGTCGGCCCCCTTCAGAAGAACGACGGCACCGGAGCGCGACGCGGCGGCGCGCGTGCGGGACAGCTTGTCGCTGTCCAAGCCGACAGACGCGCCGAACAGGCGGGTGAACTCCCCCTCGTGCGGAGTCAGCACGCACCGGCTGTGCAACCGGTCCAGCAGATCGTCGGGCGAGTCGGCGAAGCTGGTCAGCGCGTCCGCGTCCAGCACGCAGGCCACATTGGCCGACAAGGCCACCTGCACCCGATGGCGCGTCTCTGCCCCCACCCCGGCCCCGGGGCCAAGCAGTGCGGCGTTCTTGCGGGCGTCGCCTAAAATTTGGGCAAACCCATCTGGCCCGTTCATCGGTTCCACGATCACGCTGGGGGAGCCGCTGGCGTAGATGGGGAAGGCGGGTTCCGGGCAGGCCACCGTCACCAGCCCGGCCCCGGCCCGCAACGCCGCAACCGACGCCAAGCGCGCCGCACCGGTCATCCGCTCGCCGCCCAGCACCACGGCGTGACCGCGCGCGTATTTGTGACCATCGAGCTTTGGCCACGGCATCTGACGCCGCCACAGGGCCGGGCTGTTGATGAGGGTCTGCGCCCCGAGTCCGTCGAGCACACGGTCGGGAATGCCGATGTCGGCGACCACCACCTCCCCGCACAGGCTGCGGCCGGGCAGCAAGGCGTGGCCGGGTTTGCGACGGAAAAACGTGACGGTCAACGCGGCCTGGGGGGCAACGCCCAGCACGCGTCCGCTGTCGCCGTGCAACCCGCTCGGCACATCGATGGACACGACGGTGCGTCCGGCCATCGCCTCGACGATGGTTTTGGCCAGCCCGTCCAGGGGGCGTGACAGGCCCGCCCCGAACAGGGCGTCGATCACCAGCGGGTTGCCCTTCAGGATGTAGGGATCCGCCGCTTCGATCGGCCCTGGCCATCGATCCGCCGCCAGGGCGGCGTCGCCGGTCAGGGCGGAGCGGCTGCCCAGCAGCGCCAGCCGCACCGGCCATCCCGCTTCCAGCAAAAGGCGGGCAACCACGAACCCGTCGCCGCCGTTGTTTCCCGGGCCGCACAGGACGGCGGTCGGGTGGGGTGCCCAGCGTTCGCAGATCGCCTGCACCACCGCCGCGCCTGCGGCTTCCATCAGCGCCACTCCCGGCACACCCGATGCGATGGTCAGGGCGTCGGCCCGGTACATTTCCGCGACGGACAGAAGCTCGTCCATCACCCCTCCTCGACGTTGGCTGCGGTTGCGCTGGGGATTTGGTGGATGATACGGGAAACACAAAAAAACCCGCAAACGGCGGGATGGCCGAGCGGGTTTCGACGACACTCCATATAAAGGAGTTTGGGGCGATGGATGGGACTCGAACCCACGACCACTCGGACCACAACCGAGCGCTCTACCAACTGAGCTACCACCGCCGCCGTCGGGAGCGCTTATTTGCCCCAGCTCGGCGTTTCGGTCAAGCGCTTTTTTCAGGGGATGTGAAAAAAGTTGGCGGGCCGCGATGCGGAGCTGGAAAGGGGGGGTGCCGTCCCTTGCCCCATCGTGGGCGCGCGTGGGGTGGGCGCGCGGGTGGGCGAACGACGCTTCCGTGGGCAACCGTGTGACCGCAAACGGAGCCATGGGGCGGGTGAATGGCGTAAGGCTTGCGTCGTTTGCACAAATAATGTTCACTTCGCCGCATTCTTCGGCAGCTTCCTGCCCGAACCGACGTCGTTTGACGGTCGAGGGGCCAGCGTTGACGCCGTTTGAACGGACTGCGTGTTTCTGGCACGCTCTATGCTTATCGACGTTGTGTCGGCAGTGCCGTGGACGGTGCCTGCCGACGTTGGCACCTCGTACACGAGAGACCCATGAAGAAGATCGAAGCCATCATCAAGCCGTTCAAGCTCGACGAGGTGAAGGAAGCCCTTCACGACGTTGGCATCAAGGGCATCACCGTCACCGAAGCCAAGGGCTTTGGCCGTCAAAAGGGCCACACCGAGCTGTACCGTGGCGCGGAGTATGTCGTTGACTTCCTGCCCAAGGTGAAGATCGAAGTGGTGATGGAAGACACCCTGGTCGAACGGGCGATCGAGGCGATCCAGCAGGCCGCGCACACCGGCCGGATCGGCGACGGCAAGATCTTCGTCACGCCCGTGGAAGAAGTGGTCCGCATTCGGACCGGCGAAAAGGGTGCCGACGCGATCTGATCGCGGCAGTCCCCACCCAACCCAAACCATCAGCCGTAGCCAACATGCGCGTTTCCCCGATGCCGATGACCGTTAACGAAAAGGCCGCCGCCCAATCCGGTTCGTTTGTGACGATCCGTGTGGCTTGCGACATTTTTGGCTGGCGCGTTGTGCGGGCGGGAAAGGCGTGACATAACGTCCGCCGCGAGCCTCGTTGATCGCCAATCCTGCAAAAGGCTGGCGTAGACGCAGCGGGATCCAAACCCTCTTAAGCGTGGAAAAAGAGATATGTCCGACATCAGCAAGGTCTTCGACCTGATTAAGGAACACGACGTCAAGTACGTGGACCTCCGCTTCACCGACCCGCGCGGCAAGCTGCACCACACCGCTCAGCACGTCTCGACCATCGATGAGGACGTGTTCGAAGACGGCATCATGTTCGATGGCTCGTCGATCGCCGGCTGGAAGGGCATCGAAGAGTCGGACATGATCCTGCAACTCGACCCCACCACCGCCGTGATGGATCCGTTCGCCGCCCAGCCGACGCTGAACATCCTCTGCGACGTGTATGATCCGGGCACCGGCCAGGCTTACGAGCGTTGCCCGCGCGGCATCGCCAAGGCCGCCGAGCGTTACACCGCTTCGGCCGGCATCGGCGACACCGTGTTCTTCGGTCCGGAAGCCGAGTTCTTCGTGTTCGACGACGTCAAGTACGCCGTTGAGATGAACAAGGTGTCGTACGAGTTCGCCTCGGACGAAGGCTCCTACTCCTCCGACAAGTCGTATGAAGACGGCAACCTGGGCCATCGTCCGGGCACCAAGGGCGGCTATTTCCCGGTCGCCCCGATCGACAGCGCCAACGATCTGCGCGCCGAGATGCTGAGCGTCCTGGCCGAGATGGGCGTTCCGGTCGAAAAGCACCACCACGAAGTGGCGGCCGCTCAGCACGAGCTGGGCATCAAGTTCGACACGCTGGTCCGCACCGGCGACAACATGCAGTACTACAAGTACGTCGTGCACAACGTCGCCCACGCCTATGGCAAGACCGCGACCTTCATGCCGAAGCCGGTCTTCGGTGACAACGGCTCGGGCATGCACTGCCACCAGTCGATCTGGAAGGACGGCCAGCCGCTGTTCGCGGGCAACCAGTACGCCGACCTGTCGGAACTGGCCCTGTACTACATCGGCGGCATCATCAAGCACGCCAAGGCCCTGAACGCCTTCACCAACCCGTCGACCAACAGCTACAAGCGTCTGGTCCCGGGCTATGAAGCCCCGGTTCTGCTGGCCTACTCGGCCCGCAACCGCTCGGCTTCCTGCCGCATCCCGTACGTCGCCTCGCCGAAGGGCAAGCGCGTCGAGGTTCGCTTCCCGGATCCGTCGGCCAACCCGTATCTGGCCTTCGCCGCCATGCTGATGGCCGGTCTGGATGGCATCCAGAACAAGATCCACCCCGGCGACGCGATGGACAAGAACCTGTACGACCTTCCGAAGGAAGAGCTGGCCAAGGTTCCGACCGTTTGCGGGTCGCTGCGTGAGGCGCTCAACGCGCTGCGCGAAGACAACGACTTCCTGCGCAAGGGCGATGTCTTCTCGAAGGACATGATCGACGGCTACATCGACCTCCGCACGGAAGAGATGATGGCCTTCGAAACCATGCCGCACCCGATCGAGTACAAGATGTACTATTCGGTCTGATGCAGGGTGCCCTTGGGGCTTTGACGGCTGAAAAATCCCAAAAGTCCCGAGGGCAGTCCAAGGTTGTCCTGAACGTCAGAAGAGCGAGTTGGATGTCCGATCCGTTCTTCTGGCGTTTGTTTGTTGGTGCTGTTTTTTCGTTGTCTTGAGTGGGAACAATCGTCGTTTCTTCGCCATCGCTTCCGCAGCATGGCGCAGCGCCCGGTGGTCTATTCCCCGGCGATCAATCCTCCAGCGGTCAAACCGGTGACGCTTGGATGCGCACGCGGTTTTTGACCTTTAAAATCCTATCCAATCCGTGCCACTGCCGGACAACCAGCGGGTTGCGTGTGGCGTTTCCAGGGATAGCCGCGCCAGGGGTTGGCAGGGGCGCGTGTTTTCGGTTGGTGGGGCGGGTCCACCCGGCGGACCGCTGCCAATATTTGGCAGTTGCTTTTGGTGGGGGCTGGAACGCCGCAGGCCGTCCACGGATCCACGATGGAGGCTGACTTGGATCAGCCACCGTTCGGATTGATTGTTGTTGAATCGTTGATTTTGCGGTGAAAATCCCCTTTTGTTGCCGATCACAACTCTCCAACGGGCCGCCAAGGCTTGATCGATAATTCGGCGTGACATCGAACATTTTGGGTGTCATTATACACGCATAGCGTGATTTTTCTTCAGGTTCATGCACGCGTGGTTCTTGCCAATTGTGAGCTTTGTCAATGCATTAACACCCAGAGTATCCCCCACATGCGTGGGGATGGACCCGTGGGTGCGCCGGGAATGCGGTCCTCAACTTGGTATCCCCCACATGCGTGGGGATGGACCTCTAGGAGCCGCAGCCGATGAGCCTGTTTTCCAGTATCCCCCACATGCGTGGGGATGGACCCGGATTATCACCGGCAACCTCCCTGTGTTTGACGTATCCCCCACATGCGTGGGGATGGACCCTGTTTTTGGCGCTGCTGTGGGGGCGATGAAGTGGTATCCCCCACATGCGTGGGGATGGACCCTCATCGTCGCGGTGGTTGTGGTCATCCCGGTCGTATCCCCCACATGCGTGGGGATGGACCTTGGGATCCCGCACCTCCACCTTTGCTCCATCCGTATCCCCCACATGCGTGGGGATGGACCCTCAAGCGGCTTTACGCCATCGAACGGGATGTGGTATCCCCCACATGCGTGGGGATGGACCTCCACCATCACACCCTCCCTTCCAAAAATCCCAGTATCCCCCACATGCGTGGGGATGGACCCCATCCAGGCGTTCAGGCTCTCACCCCCGACCGGTATCCCCCACATGCGTGGGGATGGACCCGCCTTGCCAAGATGGCCGTCGCCGCTGATGCCGTATCCCCCACATGCGTGGGGATGGACCCCGCCATCCCGGTGTGGACCTGGATCAAAAATTGTATCCCCCACATGCGTGGGGATGGACCCGCGCAGCAGCTCGCCACCGAACTGTTGGACGAGTATCCCCCACATGCGTGGGGATGGACCTTCCGGCTCTATTTTGTGAGGGCTTTTATGGTCGTATCCCCCACATGCGTGGGGATGGACCCGATCCGTGTCCACCGAGCGGCCCGGACGCCTGCGTATCCCCCACATGCGTGGGGATGGACCTCGGTTCCCGGCACTCGGTCGGGAGCCACACCCGTATCCCCCACATGCGTGGGGATGGACCCGACGTGCTCGTGTTTTGGGACAGGGCCTATCGGTATCCCCCACATGCGTGGGGATGGACCTGCCGATGTTGTGCTTCTGGTTGATGTAGCGCAGTATCCCCCACATGCGTGGGGATGGACCCCATCGACGCGTAACC
>JAIXPD010000048.1 GCA_027486405.1 Azospirillum sp.
GACATTCGTCATCCCCGCGAAGGCGGGGATCCAGAGTTCGCAGAGTGGCTCTGACGGGAAAGCCTGGATCCCCGCCTTCGCGGGGATGACGGTAAATTCTTCGTATAGGTTTATAAACCCTCAAGCGATTGCCCTGCGTCTCACAGCATCCGGGGCAGCGTCACCCGCACGCGCAGGCCACCGTCGGGGCGGTTGGACAGCTCGATGCGGCCCTGGTGCGCCTCGATGATGGATTTGACGATGGACAGGCCCAGCCCGCTGCCGCCGGTCTTGCGGTTGCGGGAGCCTTCCAGCCGGACAAAGGGTTTGAAGACGTTCTGCAACTCGGAGTCCGGGATGCCGGGGCCGTCGTCGCAGACATCGACGATGATTTCGGCGCTGTCGGCGTCCACGCTGACGTAGGCCCGCCCGCCGTATTTCAGCGCGTTGTCGATCAGGTTGGCGAAGGCCCGGCGCAGGCTGGACGGGCGGCCCGACAGGCGCAGCGGGCGCGGTTGGTCGAAACGGTCGGGGGTGGGGCCGCCGCCGCCGAAAATGGTGCGGACGGCGGTGAATTGCAGCGGCGGCGGCTCCTGGTAGGACACCGGCGAGCCGGTGTCGGCGTAATCGTCGCACAGGCTTTGCAGCAGGCTGGCGAAGGCGACGACCTCGACATCCTCGCGCAGGACGTCGTCGCTGAGAAACTCCAGCGTCGCCGTGACCATCGCCGCCATTTCGTCGATGTCGGCCATCATCTTGGCCCGCAGGATCTCATCCTCCACATATTCGGCGCGCAGCCGCAGCCGGGTGGCCGGGGTGCGCAGATCGTGGCTGATCGCCGCCAGCAAATGGGTGCGCCCCTCCATCATGTCGCGCAGCACGCCGCGCGTGCGGTTGAAGGCGCGGACGATGGCGGCGACCTCCTCCGGCCCGTCCTCCGGCAGGGGGCGCGGGTGCAGGCGGTCGTCGGGGCGGGTCGCCTGCGCGGCCAGCGCCTCCAGCGGGTGGACCAGACGGCCGGTCAGCCACAGCAGCAGCGCCACCGCCAACCCGACCGCCGTCACCCCGCCCATCAGCAGGCCGAACGGGGTGGTGCGCGCCCGCCAATGGCGGTGGCTGGAAAACTCCAACCACCCGGCGTCCGCCGCCGCCCCGCCGCCGCCACCAAGCGGCGCGTAGACCCGCGCGTCGCGCAACTGCGCCGCCAGATGCTCCGACAGGGCCGACAGGGCAAGCGCGAGGGTGGAGGACGGGACCGGGAGCGGCGGCGGCATCGCCCGTTCGGCGGCGACCAGCAGCGGGCGCGGGGCCTGCGGCACCGGGGTCAGCGCCCAGCCGGTCGGCAAGGGCGGCGAACCGGGGGGCCGCCACTGGACCAGCAGATCGGTTGAATCGAACTTCGTGCTCTGGGGAACGGCCAGATCCGGCCCGGCGGGTACGCCGTCCGACAGGGCGCGGTCCGCCGCCTCCACCGCCGCCGCCATCGCCGGTCCCAGCCGATGGGCGGTCAACAGATCCTGGGCGCGGTCGTCGAGCAGCCGGTTGATGACCAGCGCCGCGCCGTGGGTCAGCAGCAGCAGCAGGGCAAAGGCCAGCAGGATGCGATGGCGCAGGCGGGCGGAGCGCAAGCGGCGGCGCAGGCCGTCGATCAAGGGTTGGTCGAACGCCATCCGCCGCGCGCGCCGTCAATCGACGTTGCGGACAACCGCCGCGCCGGATTCACCCAGATCCGTCACGGTGGCGGTGAACTGATAGCCGATGCCGCGCACCGTCTTGATCAGGCTCTGGCCGCTCGGCCCTTCCTCCAGCTTGCGGCGCAGGCGGCTGACCTGGATGTCGATGCTGCGGTCGAAGGGGATGGAAGTGTCGCCGCGATGCTTTTCCAGCAGTTCGGTGCGCTCCACCACCTGCTGCGCCCGTTCCAGCAGGGTCAGCAACAGCGCGTATTCGCCGTGGCTGAGATGAACGACCACATTGTCGGGCGTCCGCAACTCCCGCCGGCCCTGGTCGAGCGACCACCCGGCAAAGCCCAGCACGCGCGGGCGTTCCTTGGGCGGTTCGACGCTGCCGCAGCGGCGCAGGATGGCGCGCACGCGGGCCAGCAACTCGCGCGGGCTGAACGGCTTCATGATGTAATCGTCGGCCCCCACCTCCAGCCCGACGATGCGGTCGACCTCCCCGCCCATGGCGGTCAGCATGATGACCGGCGTGGTGGATTTGGCGCGCAAGGAACGGCACAGGCTGGTTCCATCCTCCCCCGGCAGCATCAGGTCCAGGATGATGAGATCGACCGGCCATTGCGCCAGGACCTTCGCCATCTCCCGTCCGTCACCGGCGGTGGACACGCGGAAACCGTTCTTCACCATGAAGTCATAGAGCATGTCGCGGATTTCGGGGTCGTCGTCCACGATCAACAGATGGCGTGCGCGTTCCATGAGTCTCGGTCTGTGGGTCTCGGTCTGTCTGCGGGCGTGCCCGGCGGGTGCGGGCGGCGGTGATCGAACGGCAGTGTAGCGCGCCACGCCGATCATCCGCGAGGACGATCATAGGCCGCTGGCCGGTTTGACCGCCCGCACCGCTTTGTAACGGCTGTGTAACAGCGACGCTTTGGTGAAAAGGCACTGTTACCAAATTGTCCGTGCATCGAACGGCCCAGCGGTTAGAGTTTGCCCCAAGCGCCGCACCGGTGATCGGGCCGAACGCCAACAAAAAGCCACCGAACCGGCGCACACCCAACCAAACATGTTTAGGGGGAACGTCCAAAATGCGCTTTCTGCGTACGCCGCAAGTTGCGATGACCGCGCTGGCCACCGTGCTGGCCTGTGGCCTGTTGAGCGCGCCGGCCAAGGCCGGGCCGACCGTTGAGGTTCTGCATTATTGGACCTCCGGCGGTGAATCGAAGGCCGCCGGTGCCCTGCGTCAGGATTTCGAAGCGGCGGGCGGCAAGTGGATGGACGCGCCGGTGGCCGGTGGCGGCGGCGACGCGGCCAGCACCGTCCTGCGTTCCCGCGTGCTGGCGGGCGATCCGCCCAACGCCGTGCAGTTGAAGGGGCCGAACATCAAGGATTGGGCCGCGCAGGACAAGCTGGCCAACCTGGACGACGTCGCCAAGGCCGAAGGCTGGGAAAAGGTTCTGCCGCCGCTCATCCTCGACGTCATCCGTTACAAGGGCCATTACGTCGCCGTGCCGGTGAACATCCACCGCGTCAACTGGCTGTGGATCAACCCGCAGGTGTTCGCCAAGGTCGGCGTCACCGCGCCGAAGACCTGGGACGAGTTCAACGCCGTGGCCGACAAGCTGAAGGCGGCGGGCATCATCCCGCTGGCCCATGGCGGCCAGCCCTGGCAGGACGCCACCCTGTTTGAAAACGTCGTGCTGGGCCTGGGCGGTCCCGACTTCTACCGCAAGGCCCTGGTCGAGCTGGACAAAAAGGCTCTGACCAGCGACACGATGGTCAAGGTGTTCGACCAGATGCGCAAGCTGCGCGGCTACATCGACGACGGCTTCCCCGGCCGGGAGTGGAACCGCGCCGCCGCCCTGCTGATGAACGGCCAGGCCGGCATGCAGATCATGGGCGATTGGGCCAAGGGCGAGCTGCTGGCCGCTGGCAAGGTGTCGGGCAAGGATTTCGTCTGCGCCCACATTCCGGGTCAGGCGGGCTACATCGTCAACTCCGACAGCTTCGTCATGTTCAAGTCGGGCAATGCCGACCGCAGCGCCGGTCAGGCCCTGTTGGCCAAGCTGATCCTGGGCCAGAAGTTCCAGGAGACCTTCAACGTGCTGAAGGGGTCGATCCCCGCCCGCCAGGACATGGCGCGCGACAAGTTCGACGAATGCGCCGTCAAGTCGATGGACGATCTGAAGTCGGCGGTGTCCGGCAACGGTCTGGTTCCGTCGATGGCCCACGAAATGGCGGTTCCGGGTGCGGTGCGCGGCGCGTTCCTCGACGTCGTGACCTCGCACTTCAACTCCACCATGACCTCGCAGGACGCGGTCAAGAAGCTGGCCGAAGCCGTCGATCTGGCCAAGTAAGCCACCCCTCAGGACTGGATTTCTCGGCACCGGATTTCCGCCCGTCATCCGCCGGTTCGTTGACCGGTGGACGGCGGGTGGACCACGGACGGCGCGCGCGGCCATCCGGGCATCCGGCCATCCTACGCGCGGCCCGCAGCCGCGAAACCCAGAATGTCTGGACGCTGGGCGCGCAGTGCACCACCGGCCCGATCACCGTCGGCCTGGGCTATCTGAACGCGCAGGACGCGGACAGCCTGACCACCGCCGGCAAGCTCAAGACCGAGCTGTTCACCATCGGTGCCAAGTACGTCGTCGCCCCCGGCCTGTCGGTCGGTCCGGAATTCGACCACTTCAAGATCCGCTCCGACGTCGCCGGTGGCAACGACAAGGGCAACATCTTCCTCGCCCGCACCGATTTGGCCTTCTAGAGTATCCGTTATGGACAAGCGGATTTTTCGTCCCACTTTCGGCCTTTGCTCAA
>JAIXPD010000084.1 GCA_027486405.1 Azospirillum sp.
CTTGAGCGAGCGGTCATCGTCACGCAAGCAAGGATAGACACGGATTTCACGGACAAAAGGATGGATTGCACGGATTTTTGACTCCAATGGCCTCCCGCATCCCGTCAGGAGGGGGGCCGCACAATCGCAAACAGAGTGGCTCTGAGACGGGTTCCGCGAAATCCGTGAAAAAATCCGGGGAATCCGTGTCCATTCTTGTTCTGGTCGGGTGCCCAAGGCTTCAAGCGATTGCCCTGGGTGCGGGTGCCGCAACGCATCGGGCGTCAGCCGAGATGATGCTCCAGCACGATGAAGGTGGAAACCTCGGCGACTCCGTCGATGGCGGCGATGGCGGCGCGGGCCTGTTCGAGGGGGGCGACGCCGTCGCCCTCGACCCGGACGATCAGGTCGATGGCCCCGGCGACGGAATGGATCTGGACCACCGCCGGGATCGCCTTCACCCGTGGGACCAGTTGGGCGCAGCGCCATCCCGGAGCCAGCCGAATCAGCAGATGCGCGGTGGATCGGCGCTCCGCCGCGCCCTCCACCACCGTGAAGCCGGCGATGACGCCGGAGGTTTGCAATTTGGCCAAGCGGTCCTGCGTGGCGCTGCGCGACAGGCCGAGATCGCGGGCGAGCGCCACCAGGGACCGGCGCGCGTCCCGGCGCAGCAGCGACAGCAGCAGGCGGTCCTTGTCATCCATGGGTGGTCGTTCCCGCTGATTCGTTCTTGCTGATTCGCTCTTGTCGATTCACCCGCAGGCGGACGGGCGGTCCGACCGGCGAAACGCCGGTGCGGGCGGCATCATGCCGATTGGAACCGGCAGCGGCAAAGGCAAAGCTGGCGGCCTGTTCGCCACCTCAACCGTCCGTTCCAAGGGAAATCATCATGACGCTGGATTTGAGCGGGGCCGTTCTGCTGCCCATCGACCTGCAACGGGGATTTGAGGATCCCGCCTGGCCGCCGCGCTGGAACGGGCGGGCCGACGCGCTGGGGCGGGCGCTGCTCGACGGCTGGCGGCGGGCCGGTCTGCCGGTCATCCATGTCCGCCACGATTCGGCGGAACCGCGTTCCACCCTGCGGCCCGGACAGCCTGGGAACGATTTCCGTCCGGGATTCGCGCCGCTGCCGGGCGAAACCGTGCTGTCGAAAAGCGTCAATTCCGCCTTCATCGCCACCGATCTGGATCTACGGCTGCGGCGGCTGGGCGCGCGCCGGGTGGTGGCGTTCGGGATTTCGACCGACATGTGCGTGTCCACCACGATTCGCACCGGGGCGAATCTGGGTTGGCCGATGATCCTGGCCGCCGACGCCTGCGATTGCTTCGATCTGCCCGATGGGGCGGGAGGGGTGATTCCCGCCGCCACCGTCCACGCCGTCCATGTGGCGACGCTGGGCTACGAGTTCTGCACGGTGGCCAGCGTCGCCGACATCCTCGCGGCGTTGGCCACCGCACCGCCGGTCACTCCGGCAGCAGACGCCAAATGACGGTGTCGCGAGTCTCGCGGTCTTCCAACTCCAGCGAGGTTGGAACGGTGTAGCGCGCCACCTGTTCCAGCCCGCTGGTGGGGACATAGGCCCGGCCCGGATCGCCCAGCAGCACCAGCGTGCCGGTCGCGGCGATTCGGCGCAGCCACGCCGTCACCTTCTCGGCCATTGGTTTTTCGTAACAGACGTCGCCCGCCAGAACCACGTCGATGCCGGGCAGATCGCGCCCGATCAGATCGACGCTGACCGGCTTCACCTCCACCCCGTTGGCCTGCGCGTTCAAGGAGATGGCGGCCAGGGAAAAGCGGTCGATGTCGCAGGCCTGCACCCGCGCTGCCCCCGCCAGCATCGCCGCGACCCCGACGACCCCCGTGCCTGCGGCGAAATCGAGCACCGATTTTCCCGCAACGAGATCGGGACGGTCCAGCAACAATCGAGCCACCGCCTGCCCCCCGGGCCAAGCGAAGGCCCAATAAGGCGGGGGCAAATTCTTCTCCGCCAAGGTTTCCTCGGTGGCCAACCACAGGGGAGTGACTTCGGTCGCAAGATAAAGCTTGATTTCCGGCAGCAAAGCCGTGGTCGTCAGGACCGTGTTGTCGCGCACGAAATCGGACGGGATGCTGTTGTTCATGCCAGGAGTCTCAATGGCTTCCGCAGGTGCCGGGGAATCCGTCGGCGGCGCGCCGCCTATACAGCGATCAAACGGTGTAGACAGGGGCGCAAACCCTGTGTTACCCGTTTGTAAGGGTAAAGACAAAGGGAATGGGGGAGTCATGCGGCCGAGGGGAACCGCCATAAGCCTGTCGTTCGCGGCTATGATCGCGCTCAGCCCTTTCGCCGTGTCCACGGCCGCCGCTCAGGATTGCGTGCGCACCGTGCGCGCGATTTCCGATTTCACCATTCGCGGCGACGCCTGGACCTGGTGGAACCACGCCGCCGGTGTCTATGACCGGGAAAACCATCCCGCCGTCGGCTCCGTTCTCGTCTTCAAGCGCACCGGCCACATGCGCCGTGGCCACGTCTCCCTCGTCAGCGCGGTCATCGACCGCCGCACCATCGAGGTGGACCACACCTGGATCAACGGTGACGGCCTGCGCCGTGGCATGCGCGTGGTGGACGTGTCCCGCAACAACGATTGGTCCTCCGTTCGTGTCTGGCACGAGCCGACCGACCAGATGGGCATGCGCGTCTACGCCTCCTACGGCTTCATCATGCCGGAAGGCGAAAGCGAAGCGCCGAAGTCGCGCGCGCTGGACGCGGGCGACCGGGGCATGGACACCGATTTCTCCGTCGCGCCGTCGGGCCGTGCCAAGGCGCGCGCCACCGGCCCGCGCATGATGGAAGCCTCCCTGAACAACGCGCGCCACGCCGCGCCGTCGCTGAAGCCGCGCGTCACCGTGGCCCACGCGGTCGCCGCGCCGGGCCGCAAGCCGCAGGCGATGATGGTTGCCGCCGCTCCGGCCGCGACCCCGGCCAAGGCCACCACCGGCAAGGCCGAGCGGGTCGATGTCGCCGCGCTGACGCCGAACCGCAAGCCCACCCTGCCGACCAACCTGAAGAACATGGTTGCCTCAGTCGATGGCCTGCGCACCCTGATGCCGAATCGCAAGCCCGGCTCGACCGCCAGCGTCAACGCGGTGGCCGAACTGGTGGAGGACGAGCGCTGATCCGGGTGTGATCGGCGCGGCTTCCATCAGCGCTTTGAAAACGAACAAGCGGGGCGTTTGCCCCGCTTTTCTTTTGCCCGGCTGTTTCCCGGTTTTTACCCCCGGTTTTTCCCCCCCCCGGTTTTTCCCGTTGCGCGTCCGGTCCCTTACAGCTTGCCCGCCAGGATCGCGGCCAGAACGAGCCAGCCGAACCAGCGGTTCGATTTGAATTTGTCCAGGCAATCGGTCTGATCGTCGGGCCGCCAGGTGGCGACCTGCCAGGCCAGATGCATCCCGGCCAGCGTCAGCACCGGCAGATACAGCCCGCCCAACCCGTGCAACAGGCCGGTCAAGCCCAACCCGGCGTAGGTCAGGCTGTAAAAACCGTAAATCCATATCTTGCTCTGGTCGCCCAGCCGCAGCGCGGTGGATTTGACGCCGATGCGGGCGTCGTCCTCCTTGTCCTGGTGGGCGTAGATGGTGTCATAGCCCAGCGTCCAGACCAGCCCGGTGGCGTAGAGCACCAGCGCGGGCAGGCCGACGTCGCCTTGCACCGCCGCCCAGCCCATCAACGCGCCCCAGTTGAAGGTCAATCCCAGAAAGGCTTGCGGCCACCAGGTGATCCGCTTCATCAGCGGGTAGGTGAAGACCAGCGCCAGCGACAGCACGCCCAACCCGATGGCGGCGGGCTGAAGCTGGAGCAGGATCGCCAGCCCGACCAGCAATTGCGCCACCAGAAAGGCCAACGCCTGCCGGACCGACACTTGGCCCGACGGAATCGGGCGGCTGCGCGTGCGCTCCACCATCGCGTCGAACTTGCGGTCGAGGATGTCGT
The DNA here is from genome assembly GCA_027486405.1 of Azospirillum sp. Taxonomy (GTDB): domain Bacteria; phylum Pseudomonadota; class Alphaproteobacteria; order Azospirillales; family Azospirillaceae; genus Azospirillum. The sequence goes on from JAIXPD010000084.1 coordinate 3,950, forward strand.
TGACGGTGCAGCCCGCCCCCCGCATCACCAGCGCCCCCAGCCCGAACAGCGCCATCAGCCACAGGTCGGGCCAGCGCGGGGCCGCCAGCGCCAAGCTCCACCAGCAGGGAAACAGCAGCAGCCAGGTGCCGATCGGGCGGTCGAGCCGGGCCAGGGTCGCGTAGGGCCGCCACGCGGCGGGCAGCCAGCGGCCGATCCAGCCATCGTGGCGGATGTCGGTGTAACCGGCGGAGTCGGGGGTGGAGGGGTTGGTCATGATGCGGCGAGGCCAATGAGGGCGATTGGTGGAGGCGATTGGGGAGGGTCGATTGAGGCCGCACCCTATCGGGCGGGGGCGGTTGCGTCCAGCCTGGGGCAAGAAAGGCAGGGCAATCGCATGAACGAGCGATCATCGTCACGCAGACAAGAATGGGCGCGGATTTCACGGACAAAAGGATAGATTGCACGGATTTTTCCCCCAATCGCTTCACCCATCCCGTCACAAGGTTTGTCGTAACCTGGCAAACAGGATGGCCCTGAGGCGAGTTCCGCGAAATCCGTGAGAAAATCCGTGGAATCCGTGGCAATTCTTGTTCCGGCCGGGTGCGCGATGCTTCAAGCGGTCGCCCTGGGGCAAGAAAGGCTTGCCAGCGCGCGCGTGGCCCCGATACTGGCGCGCAACGCATCAACGGCAACGGACCGCCCACCAGCATGACCATGGACGCAGCGCCCGACCGGCTGGCCATCATGATCGACGACGACGCCATCATCCTGACCGGCATGGAAATGATGCTGGACAGTTGGGGCTATGGCGTCATCGCCGCCGACACCGGGGCGGCGGCGCTGGCCGCCTTGCGCGCGCGCTCACCGCTGCCCACCCCCTGCGTCGTCATTTCCGATTACCGGCTGCACGGCATGTCGGGGCTGGAGACGGTGCGGGCGATCCGCGTCCTGTGCGGCGCGGCGGTTCCCGCCATCATCCTGACCGGCGACACCGGGGCCGATCTGGTCGCCGCCGCGCAGACCGAGGGGTTGACGGTGCTGCACAAGCCGGTCGCCCCGGCGGACCTGCGCACCCACATCGACCGTCTGGCGGGCCAAGGCTGATCGGCGTCGCGGATCGACACGATTGCGGCCGCCACACCGCGTAAAAGGGATGTCATGACCGAACCGTTGCAAACCCCCGTCCGCACCCGCCTCTATGTGGACAGCCCGTTGGCCGCCGACCAGTCGGTCGGGCTGGATCATGAGCGGGCGCATTTCCTGCGCCACGTCCTGCGGCTCGACCGGGGCGATGCGGTGGCGGTGTTCAATGGGCGTGACGGCGAATGGCGCGCGGTGATCGACGGCTTCGGCAAGGGCTGGTGCTCGCTGACCGTGGCCGACCAACGCCGCCCGCAAGCCGGGTCCCCCGATCTGTGGCTGCTGTTCGCCCCGCTGAAGAAGGGGCGCATTGATTTCGTGGCGGAAAAGGCAACCGAGATGGGCGTGTCGCGCCTGATGCCGGTCTTCACCCGTCGCACCGACCCCAACCGGGTGAACACCGACCGCCTGCGCGCCAACGCCATCGAGGCCGCCGAGCAGTGCGAGCGGCTGAGCGTGCCCGAGCTGAGCGAGCCGTTGCCCCTGTTCCGCGCCCTGGCCGATTGGCCGACGGACCGCAAGCTGTTCCTGTGCGCGGAGGCCGGGACCGCCCGCCCGATCGCCGAGGCCATGCGCGCCACGGGACCCTGCCCGGCGGCGGTGCTGATCGGGCCGGAAGGGGGGTTCGACCAGTCCGAACTTGACGAACTGGGGAAACTCCCCTTTGTTGTTCCAGTGGGTTTGGGGCCGCGCATCCTGCGGGCCGACACGGCGGTTGTGGCGGCGCTGGCCTGCTGGCAATCCCTGTCCGGGGATTGGACGGCCAACGGCGGTGACACACGACCGCCTTTCCGTTCGTCAGCCGAACCGACGGCCTGACTTCAGAGTCACCTTTCTGCGGGAGTTTCCATGTCCGCACCCCCGACAACGCGCGGTGAACCGATCACCGACCGCCGCCAACTGGTCGCCTATCTCGAATCGGGGTGCAAACCCGCCTCGGCCTGGCGCATCGGGACCGAGCACGAGAAATTCGCCTACCGCGTCGCCGACCACCGGCCGCTGCCCTATGACGGGCCGGATGGCATCCGCGAGCTGCTGACCCGCCTGACCCGCTTCGGCTGGACCCCGGTGGAGGAGAAGGGCAACATCATCGCGCTGGTCGACGGCATGGCGAACATCACGCTGGAGCCGGGCGGGCAGGTGGAGCTGTCGGGCGCGCCGCTGGCCGATCTGCACGAAACCCACGCCGAACTGTCCCAGCATCTGGCCCAGGTGGGCGCGGTTGGGGCGGAGCTGGGCATCGCCATGATGGGGTTGGGCTTCCAACCCAAATGGACGCGCGATGACATCCCGTGGATGCCCAAGGGCCGCTACGTCATCATGCGCAATTACATGCCCAAGGTCGGTTCGCTGGGCCTGGACATGATGACGCGCACCTGCACGGTTCAGGTGAATCTCGATTTCGCGTCCGAAGCCGACATGGTGAAAAAGTTCCGCGTGTCGCTGGCCTTGCAGCCGATCGCGACGGCGCTGTTCGCCAATTCGCCCTTCACCGAAGGCAAGCCGAACGGCTTCCAGAGCTTCCGCAGCCACATCTGGACCGACACCGACCCCGACCGCACCGGCGACATCCCGTTCGTCTTCGAAGACGGCTTCGGCTTTGAACGCTACGTCGATTATCTGCTGAAGACGCCGATGTATTTCGTCTACCGCGACGGCACCTACATCGACGCGTCGGGGCAGTCCTTCGTCGATTTCCTGGCTGGAAAGCTGCCCGCCCTGCCGGGCGAAACGCCGCTGCTGACCGATTGGGCCGACCACACGACCACCGCCTTCCCGGAGGTTCGGCTCAAGAAATATCTGGAGATGCGCGGGGCCGACGCCGGCAGCCTGCCCAACCTGTGCGCCCTGTCGGCCCTGTGGGTCGGCCTGCTGTACGACGATGCAGCGCTCGACGCCGCGTGGGATCTGGTGAAGGGCTGGACGACGGCGGAGCGCGCCAGCCTGCGCGCCGAGGTGCCACGCCACGGCCTGCGCACCCCGTTCCGCGACCGGACGGTGCGCGACGTCGCCCTGGAAACGCTGGCCATCGCCCGCAGCGGTCTGACCCGCCGCGCCCGCCTGAACGGGGCCGGGCAGGACGAAGGCCGCTACCTCGACACGCTGGACGCCATCCTGCGCGACAACCGCAGCCCGGCGGACGACCTGCTGGCCCGTTTCAACGGGGCCTGGGGCGGCGTGGTCGATCCGGTGTTCACGGAGTTTGCTTACTGAGTTCCACGCCGTTTGAGCGGGTGGATCGCGGTCATGCACGCTGGACCCGTGCGCGGTGGGAACGCTGCGCGCGGGTTTTTTGTGGGCGTCATCCCACCTCGTCCTCGTCGTCGTGCCCGTCGATGTCCAGGGACACGGCGTGGCGGATCACCGGGTGGCGGGCCTTCCAGTCTTCGAAATCCGACACGACCGCCGGGCGGATGCCCAGCGCCAGGATGGGGCAGCCGCCGCCGCGTCCGGCGTCCAACCGGTAGAGCAGCTTTTTCATCCAGGTGGTGCTGGAGCCGTATTTGTTCTGGAAATTCTTCATCTCGACCCGGCGCGCCACCTCGGTGAACAGCGGGGCGAGTTCGGCGCTGCGGGTCAGCAGCACACCGGCGCTGACGATGCCGCATTCGTAGAAGGTGCGCGCCGCGTAGAGGTCGCGGTCAAAGGTCTGGTCCTTGCTGTTCCATTCCAGATCGAAGGCGACGCGGCCCTTGACGAAGTCGATCTTGTGGCCGTCGATGAAGCCCTGCACCTTGTAAATCTCGTCGTGCTGGCGTTGTTCCGTCACCGTCTGGCCCCTGTTCTTGCCCGCGATCCGGCGCTTTTCCTCGTGGGTGACGATCATCTTGGTGATGAACAGGTCGCCGCGAATCCGCGTCTCGTTCCAGCCCAGCGGGTTGAGCATCTGCTCCATCGACTTGGCGATCTGCGATTTGTTGCCGCCCGCCGCCACGATGTCCTCGGTGCGGATGCGGAAGGCCATCAGCCGGGCGGTGATCTCCGCAAACTCCACCGGGCAGGCGTGGGCCAGGATGCGCGCGGCGTTGCGGTAGCTGTGCACCTCGTACAGATCGAGGAACCCCGGCGGAAACAGGTCGCCCAGGTCGGCGTCCTTGGCTTCGATGATCGGGGCGGTGTCGTGGATGCAGCTCAACAGGTTCATGGCGGGCGGGCCGGGAAGGAGGCGGGGCGGACGCCACCATGGCGGTTGCGGAACCGCAAATCCATCCTTTCCTTCGGTTGCCCGGCGGGCGGGGGCCGACTGGAACCGGCTTGCGCCGCTGTGCTATCGTCGCCGCGCCGGACGGTGCTGGCCGGAGGTTGCCGGGATGGGGCGGGGGTGGGGATGAGCGACGAGTTTCTGTTCGCCGACGAAGAACCGACGATCGACGCCGCCGTCACCGCCCCGGAACCGGAGCCGGTCGAACCCTGGATCATTCTGATCGTCGATGACGATCCGGCCATTCACGCCACCACCAAGATGGTGCTGCGCGGCTTCACCTTTGAAGGGCGACCGGCGCAATTCCTGTCGGCGGGCACGGCGGCGGAGGCGCGCGCGGTGCTGCGCGACACCCCGGCCATCGCCGTGGTGCTGCTGGATGTGGTGATGGAATCCGACGACGCCGGGTTGCGGCTGGTCCGCCACATCCGCAGCGAGCTGAACAACCGCCGCGTCCGCATCATCCTGCGCACCGGCCAGCCGGGGCAGGCCCCGGAACGCGACGTCATCCTCAGCTACGACATCAACGATTACAAATCCAAGACCGAGCTGACGGCGCAAAAGCTGTTCACCTCCGTCGTCGCCGCCCTGCGCGGCTATCAGGACATTTCCGCCATCGAGGATCACCGCGAGGGGCTGGAACGGATCCTGGACGCCTCCTCCTCCCTGCTCGACAAGCGGACGATGGCGGCCTTTGTCGACGACGCGGTGGCGCAGTTGGTCAGCGTCTGCCCGCCGGGCGACGGGGTGGCGCTGGTCAGCGGCTGCGCCCGGCAGGACGGCACCCCCCGGCTTCTCGGCGGGGCGGGGCAATACGCCACGGCGGTCGGTCGGCCCCTCGCCACGGTGCTGTCCGAGGCGGCGGTGTCCCTGCTGCGCGACGCGCTGGCCGACGGGCGGAACCGGTACGAGCGCGCCCACAGCGTGTTGGTCTTCCGTTCCGGCTCGCTGGGGCACAAGACGGCCTTTTACCTCAGCCACCGGCGGGCGCTGTCGGCGGATGAGCGGCGGCTGATGGAGGTGTTCTGCTCCAAGGTTGCCGTCGGTTTCGACAATGTGCAGCTTTACGAGGAATTGACCGAGCTGAACCGCAGCCTGGAACAGCAGGTGGAGGACCGCACCCGCGATCTGGTCGCCGCGACCGACGCGGCCGAAGCGGCGCGGGCGGAGGCCGAGGCCGCCAATCAGGCGAAATCCCTGTTCCTGGCGACGATGAGCCACGAGATCCGCACGCCGATGAACGGCGTCCAGGGCATGCTGGAACTGCTGGAACACACCAGCCTGACCACCGACCAGCGCGAGTTGGTGGATGTGGTCCGCGATTCGGCGGGCGCGCTGCTGACCATCATCAACGACATCCTCGATTTTTCGAAGATCGAGGCCGGGCGGCTGGATCTGGAGCGCGTGCCGGTGTCGCTGGCGGCGGTGGTGGAGGGGGTGGCCGAAACCCTGGCCCCCGGTGCCCGCGACAAGGGCCTGTCGCTGATGACCTTCGTCGATCCCGATCTGCCGCCGCTGGTGCTGGGCGATCCGGTGCGCATCCGTCAGGTGCTGTTCAACATCACCGGCAACGCGGTCAAATTCACCCCCAGCGGGTCGGTGACGGTCAAGGCGGAGTTGGCCCGCTTCGACGGCGACCGCGTGACCATCCGCGTGGCCGTGACCGACACCGGCATCGGCATCGCGCCGGAGGATCAGGCCCGGCTGTTCCGCCCCTTCACCCAGGCCGAAGCGTCCACCACCCGGCGCTTTGGCGGAACGGGGCTGGGGCTGTCGATCTGCCGCCGTCTGGCCGAACTGATGGGGGGTGAGATTGGTCTGACCAGCGCGCCCGGCGCGGGATCGACCTTCTGGTTCACCGTGTCCACCGATCTGCCCGCCGAGGAGACGCCCGTGGACACCGCGCCGCCGCTGGCCGGGGTCAGCGTGCTGTTGCTGGTCCCCGATGAGACGGAGCGGGGGTTCCTCGCCCGCTATCTCAACAGCGACGGCGCGCTGGTGGTGGAGGCCGACGCCGCCGCCACCGCGCTGAACAGCCTGCTGCCCACCGCCGCCTGCGACGCGCTGGTGATGGAGGCCGGGGTGGACACGCGGCCTTTGGACGGCGACCCGCGTGGCCGGGTGCGGGGGCGGGTGGTGCTGTGCGGACCGGGGGACGCGGCACCGGCGGGCAGCGTGCCGCTCAGCCGACCGGTGCGGCGCGCCCATCTGGCGCGGGCGGTGCTGGCGGCGGCGGGGCGGGCGGCCCCGGTGGAAGCGCCCGCCGCGTCCGATGCCCCCGCCGCCTTGCCGTCGGTCCGTCCGCCAACGGTGGAGGAGGCGCGGGCGCAAGGGCGCTTGATCCTGGTGGCGGAGGACCACCCGACCAACCGCCGCGTCATCCAACGGCAATTGGCCTTGCTGGGTCACGCGATGGAGCTGGCGGAGGATGGGGCGGAGGCCCTGGCGATGTGGCGCAGCGGTCGTTACGCCCTGTTGTTGACCGATTGCCAGATGCCGGTGATGGACGGGTTCGAATTGACCCGCGCCATCCGCGCGGCGGAAGCGGCGGCGGGCGATGGCCGCCGTCTGCCCATCGCCGCCGTCACCGCCAACGCGCTGGAAGACGATTTGCAGAAATGCCTGGCGGTCGGCATGGACGACAGCGTGTCCAAGCCGGTGGATCTGACCCAACTGCGCCGGGTGTTGGACCGCTTCCTGCCCCCGATGGAGGGCGCGGTGGGCGCGGATTCGTCACCGGGGGCGGGCTTGCAAGCCATCGAACCGCCCGCCACCCCGGCGGACCTTCCGCCGCTGGACATCGACGCGCTGGCCGGGCTGTTTGACGGCGATCTGGAGTTCGTCCATCAGCTTTTGGGTGAGTTCATCACCTCGAACGAGGCGTCCTATCGCTGGTTGGAGGAGGCGCTGGCGGCGCAGAATTGGGGCGATGTCCGCCAAGCGGCGCACAAGCTGGCGGGATCCTCGCGCACGGTCGGCGCGCGCGATCTGGCCGCCGCCGCCGACGCGGTGGAGATCGCGGCGGTGGATCGGCGGCTGGACGGCATGGCGGCGATGGTGGCGCGCACCGGGCGGGAGTTGGCGCGGGTGGTGGCCTGGATCAGGGCGTCGTCGCCCGCGTCCTGACCAGCGTGTCCACGGCGGCGTCCACGGCGGCCGTCACCGCCTCCAGAACCGGGGTCCAATCCTCGCCCAAGGCCGGTTGGCGGAACAGGCGGGCGGTGGGGTACCAAGGGCTGTCGTCGCGGTCGAGCAGCCAGCGCCAACAGCCGTCAAAGCGCGACAACACCCAGACCGGGACCCCCAGCGCCCCGGCCAGATGGGCGACGGCGGTGTCGACGCTGATGACCAGATCCAGGCGTTGCACCAGCGCGGCGGTGTCGGCGAAATCGCGGGCGGCGGCGATGTCGCGCGTCCACAGCCGCCCGGCACAGGGTGGGGCGTCGGCCTGGGCGGCGGCGCTGCCCTTTTGCAGGCTGACCAGCCGCAGGCCGGGATGGTCGAACAGCGGAGCGAATCCGCTCAAAGGCAGGCTGCGGCGGGTGTCGGCGTGGCTCCACCGGGCATCCTCGCGGTGCGGATCGCCCGCCCACACCAGCCCGATGGTCAGGCGCGACGGGTCGTCTGGCAGTTCGGGTTTGCGTGCGTCGGCGGGCGGGCGCAGATAGGGGACCGCGTTCGGGCACTGGTCGGGCGTGGTGGCGAACAGGCCGGGGGCGTCCATCATCGGGCAGAGCCAATCGGCCTTGGGCGCGCTGCCCAGCGGCACGGTGGCGCTGACGCCGGGGGCCTCGGCGAACAGCCGCACCAGTGCCGGCAGGCATTCCACCACCACCCGGCCCCCGGCCTGCGCGATCAGCGGGGCGTAACGGATCATCTGGATGGCGTCGCCGTGGCCCTGTTCGCCGTAGAACAGCAGGGTTTGGCCGGTCAGCGGCTGCCCCCGCCAGCGGGGCGGGGCGTGGGCGGGCAGGGTGACGCCGCGCGCGAAACGGACGGCGAAGGACTCCCACCCCGCCCGCCAATCCCCGGTGATGAGCTGGGCGTGGGCGAGGTTGTAACGCGGATCGACCGCCGCCGAATCCAGCCGCACCGCGCGGGCGTAGGCCGGGGCGCTGTCGCCGTGCCGCCCCTGGTCGCCCAGCACCACCCCCCGATGAAACCACGCCGTGGCCTCCGCCGGGTCGAGCGTCAGGGCGGTGCGGTAGAGGGCTTCGGCGGCGGGACGGTCCCCGGCGATCTTGGCGGCGTCGGCGAGCGCGCGGCGCAACGCGGCGTCGGTGGGGGCGTCGGCGATGGCCCGGCGGATCATGGACGCGGCGGCGGGGTCACGGGCGCTGAGCAGCAGCGCGGCCGCCAGCCGGGCGATGGCCGCGTTGGCCGGGTCGAGCACGGCGGCCCGGCGGATGGGCGTGGCGGAGTCGGTGGGGGCGCCCCGGTCGCGATTCGCCAAGGCCAGATTGCCCCAGGCGAGCGGGTCGTCCGGCTGGATCGTGACGGCCGCGCGATAGGCGGGAACGGCGGCTTGGGGTTGGCCGTGATCGTAGAGGGCATCCCCGGCGTCGCGCAGCCCGGCGGCGGCGGCGGGCCAATCGTTGGGCACCACCTTCCCCAGATTCCCGCGATAGCTGGTCGCCGCTGGGTTCAGCGCTGCCGCCTGCCCGATCAGGGCCACCGCGTCCCGCACCGCCGCGCCTTGCTGCGCCCGCAGAATCCCGAGCAGATGCAGCGCGTCGGCGTGCAGGGGATTGGCGCGCAGGATGGCGGTGTACCGGTCGGCGGCCTCGGTCAGACGTCCGCTCTGGTGCAGGCGCAGGGCGTCGGTCAGGGTGTCGGACAAGGTGTCGGTCATGAGCGGGCGGGCCTGCGGACGGGCGGGGGTGAGCCTCTGTTACACTCTGTTGCACAGCGGCGCGAGAGCGGACATTCCCCTGTTACAATTGTGGACAATTCTGAAGAGCATCACAATTGATCTCATCACAGGACACGCCACCATGGCCATTGCCTTCAAACCCGCTGCCTCGAAACCGACCGCGCTGAAATCCATCACCCGCAACGTCGTGACCCCGGTGACGATCGTCACCTTCGTCGTGTCCACCGTCACCGGCGTGATGCTGCTGCTCCACTGGAACGCCGGTCTGGTGCGCTTTTCCCACGAATGGCTGAGCGTTGTCTTTTCGGCGGTCGGGCTGTGGCATCTGGCGAAGAATTGGGGGGCGTTCCTGGCCTATCTGAAGCGCAACGTCGCCGTGGCCGCCTTCGCCGTCAGTCTGCTGCTGTCGCTGGTCTTCACCGGCATGACCGGCTCGACCAGTCAAGTGAACCCCGGCGCGGTTTTTGGCGCGCTGTCCCGCGCCCCGCTGGCGGCGGCGGCCCCCGCCTTTGGCCTGTCGCCGGACGAGGCGATCACCCGCCTGAAGGCGTCGAGCATCGACGCGGCCAGCGGCGAGACCCTGGCGGTCATCGGCACCCGCGCGGGCGTGGGGGCGGCGGGCGTCGTGTCGATCCTGGCGGCGCGCAAGACGCCGTGACCGGTGTGCGGGATGCGTGTCGTCCCCCCTTGCCGAGCGGGGGGCGGCGGCCCCATCTTAACAGCACGAGTGTTTGTGTGGATTGATGGGCGCGGCCCCGACCAGCGGACGCGCCCGGTCCTGCGGATGGGTCAACCGGATTGGCCCGGCATGGGGAGACCGGCGATGGATCTGCGCGTGTGCTTTGAAAACATGGCCAACGTCAGCGTCAACGACGCCGCCATGATGAAACATTACGCCCAAAGCTATCTGGCTGATTTCGGCCCGGAATGGGGCGGCTTCATCATGCTGCCGCACGACGACACCCGGCGGGCAACGATGGAACCGGCGTGGCAGGTCCTGATCCGCGACGCCACCCCGCGCACGGAGGAGGCGCTGTTGCGGTATCTGGCCGACAACCCGATGGCCGCCTACTACGTCCACGTCTACCGCAGCGCGGCGGGGGATTCGCAGAAAATCCATTGAGACGCGGCTGCGGCCCGGCCCGGACGTTTCAGGGCCGGGCCGCGTCCGTGACAGCGCCCGATCACTCCGCCGCTGCCGCCGCCTTGGCCGCGCGGTGGGTGGTGAAGGCGTCGGCGGAAAACACCATCAACGCCACCCAGATGCAGGCGAAAGCAATCGCGTGCGCCTGGGTGAACGCCTCGCCATAGACCAGCACGCCCAACAGAAGCTGGCCGGTCGGCCCGACATATTGCAGCAGCCCGACGGTGGACAGCTTCAGCTTGGCCGCCCCCACCATGAACAGCAGCAGCGGCACGGCGGTCATCGGTCCGGCCAGCGTCAGCAGCAGGCTGGTCCCGACCGTGTGGCCAAAGGAGCCGTCCCAGCCCAGCGTCAGCAGATAGGTCAGGGCGAAGGGGACCAGCAGCAGCGTTTCCACCAGCAGGCCGATGACCGGATCAATCGCCGCCTTCTTGCGGATCAGCGCGTAGACGCCAAAGGACATCGCCAGCGACAGCGCCACCCACGGGACCGAGCCATAGGACAGCACAAGGCTGCCCACCCCCAGCCCGGCGATGACCACGGCGGCGATCTGGTTGCGGTTCAGCCGTTCGCTGAGGAACAGCACGCCCAACAGCACGTTGACCAGCGGGTTGATGTAATAGCCCAGGCTCGATTCAACGAGGCGGTTGTTGCCGATGGCCCAGATGAAGACGGTCCAGTTGACCGTCACCAGCAGGGTGGTGACGATGAAGATGCCCAGCCGTCGCCAGGTGCCAACCCCGCGCACCACCGCCATCGGCCCGCGCAGCGCCAACACCGCGATCCCGACCAGCACGACCGTCCACACCACCCGGTGCGCGACGATCTCCACCGGCCCGATGCCGCCCAGAAGCTTGAAATAGACCGGATTGACCAGTCCCCAAATCAGAAAGGACCCCAAAGCCGCCGCAAACGCCGTGGCCGTGGAGGTTTCGCCCGCCGGGGCGGAGATGGGATGTGCCATACGGTTCGTTTAGCACACAATTTGTGCAGTCGAGCAGCGGGGCGATGGCATGGCCCGGCTGCGCGGCGGGCATGACGCGTGGGGCAAACGACTATTCGTCAGCCCAATCCGGCAGAGAAATGGTCTCGACCCCGTTCTCGACGACAGAGCGCCAGCAAAACAGCGCGCTGATCTGTTTACAGGAGGTTCGCTCAATGGCGTCCGAGACGGAGTAGAGCTGGTAAATGACGAAAAGCCCTTCCAGGAAGCGCACCAAGCAGGTGCCCAAGCCATCGCCGTCAACAATCTGGTCACGATCTGGAGAGGGATCGTCTTCAAAAGAATCCAAAATGCGGGATGCGATGCCCTGTTCGGATGGTGTGAGGCGGCGCACGGAATCGGTGTAGGTTTGCGCTTTGAGCACCTCAACCGGCTTTCGGAAGCGCGAAGCACCCGGAATCGTGACTTTGGGAAGCACCATGACGCGGCGACCGATCCGTTACTTTCGAGTCCAAACGGCCCCGCTGGCGAAGGCTTTTGTCAAAATACGGTCAAGCTTTGCGGATTGATCCCGGTTGAGCGTTATGCGGTTGGTGGTGATGACCGAGCCAGACGCATTGCCGCCGATCACAACCGAACCCGTGCCAGAGGCGGTGACGGTTCGTGGTTGCACAGCCGGTGTGGATTTTTCATTAGCAGGCATTCAAGCCCTCTCGCAGACAGGACATCCGGTGCAGCGGTGCAACGGCCTGATGATTCAGTATGCGGCGTCTTGTGGGGTTCTGCAACGTCATCACAAAAACAAAAGGCCCCGCCGAAGCGAGGCCCTTGCCACATCCCGGCCCTTGGGACCACTCAGGCGTTGACGCCGGTGGCCACGCCGCTGTCGGTGAAGAGCTGCTGCAATTCGCCGGTTTCGTACATCTCGCGGACGATGTCGCAGCCGCCGACCAGTTCGCCCTTGACGTAGAGCTGCGGGAAGGTCGGCCAGTTGGAGTAGTCCTTCAGGCCCTGGCGCAGGCCCGGATCCTCCAGGATGTTGATGCCCTTGAAGGCGACGCCGACATGGCTCAACACCTGGACGACGGCGGCGGAGAAGCCGCATTGCGGGAACACCGGGGTTCCCTTCATGTAAAGGACCACGTCGCTGCTGGCGAGGTCCTGCTTGATGCGTTCGACGACGTTCTGATCGACCATGTCCCGTCTCCCTGTTTCGATGAGGCCCGGCCCCGGCGGTCTGCGCCGTTGGTGGGGTGGGGGGCGCTGGTGTCTTGTGGCTGGCGTGCCCTGGCGGGCGGCTCAGGCGTTGTCCGGCACGGCGGTGGTCAGGGCCAGCGCGTGCAGTTCGCCGCCCATGCGGCCCTGCAAGGCCCCATAGACCATCTGGTGCTGCTTCACCCGGCTCTTGCCCTTGAAGGTCGCCGAGACGACGTGCGCGGCGTAGTGATCGCCATCGCCGCGCAGATCGACGATCTGCACCACCGCGTCGGGGATGCCTTCCTTGATGAGCTGTTCAATCGTGGCGGCTTCCATCGCCATGGCGCATCCTCGCTCTGTTCCGTGTCCCTGGTCCGGGGATGCCCCGCCGGGGCGTCCGTTCAGGGCAAGAAGGTAGGGGGCTGGGCGCGGTTTGTCACCCCTTGGGCCATGGATTTGTGGCCCTGCGCGGGGTGTGGGTATGGCGCGTGGACCACACCGGACGGCATCGGGCGGGTCCGCCGCCCCCATCCAACCGGGACGGGGGCGGTGGACCGCCGGTTTTACGACTCCGCCGCCATGTAGGTGGGCAGCCAGCCTTCGTTCACGTCCTTCAGGCGCTTCAGCGAAACGATCTCGCCCGCGCTGGTGGACAGGGCGGTGCCGCGCGTTTCACCCAGCACCGTGACCGGGACGCCCGCCGCCTTCGCCTTCTCCTGCACCGTCGCCGCCACGTCCGGGCGGACGGCCAGCACGTAGCGGGCCTGGTCCTCGCCGAACAGGGCGCGCGGGTGGGCGTTGTCGAGCGCGGGCAGATGCGCGCCGATGCCGCTGGCCAGCGCCATTTCGGCGATGGTGACGATCAGGCCGCCGTCGGCCACGTCGTGGCTCGACGCCACCAAACCGGCGTGAATCAAGCCGCGCACGAACTCGCCGTTGCGGCGCTCCACCGCCAGATCCACCGGCGGGGGCGGGCCTTCTTCGCGGCCCAGGATTTCGCGCAGGAACAGCGACTGGCCGATGTGGCTGCCCGGTTCGCCGATGGCGAGGATCACGTCGCCTTCCTGTTGGAAGGCGATGCCGACCGCGATCATGGCGTCAGGCAGGGTGCCGACGGCACCGATGGCCGGGGTGGGCAGGATGGCTTCGCCGTTCGTCTCGTTGTAGAGCGAGACGTTGCCCGACACGACCGGGAAGTCCAGCGCCGTGCAGGCCTGGGAAATGCCCTGAACCGCGCCGACGAACTGGCCCATGATGCGGGGCTTTTCGGGGTTGCCGAAATTCATGTTGTCGGTGATGGCCAGCGGCAGGGCACCGACCGCCGACAGGTTGCGCCACGCCTCGGCCACCGCCTGCGCGCCGCCGCGCACCGGATCGGCCAGGCAATAGCGCGGGGTGCAATCGGTGGTGATCGCCACCGCCTTGGTCTGGCCCGGCACGCGGACGACCGCCGCGTCGGCCTGACCCGACATGAAACGGGTGTCACCGCCGACAAGGCTGTCATACTGCTCCCAAATCCAGCGCTTGGAGGCCAGATCGGGGCAGGCGAACAGCGTTTCCAGGGCCTCGCCCAGCGACAGGCGGTAGCCGTCGAACACGCTGTCGGGGACCTCGGCCGCCGCCGGGGTGGGTTCCCACGGGCGGTCATACTCCGGCGCTGCGTTCGACACCGGGGCGATCGGCATGTCGCACCAGGTTTCGCCATACATCTTGATGACGAGGTTGCCGGTGTCGGTCAACGTGCCGATGACGGCGAAATCCAGCTCCCATTTGTCGAAGATGGCCTTGGCCACCTCTTCCCGACCGGGCTTCAGGATGATGAGCATGCGCTCCTGGCTTTCGGAGAGCATGATCTCGTACGGCGTCATCGCCTGTTCGCGCATCGGCAGGCTGTCGAGCGTCAGCTCGATGCCCAGGCCGCCCTTGCCCGCCATCTCGACCGAGGAGGAGGTCAGACCGGCCGCCCCCATGTCCTGGATGGCGACGATGGCGTCGGTGGCCATCAGCTCCAGGCAGGCTTCGATCAGCAGCTTTTCGGTGAAGGGATCGCCGACCTGCACGGTCGGGCGCTTCTCCTCCGAATCCTCGGTGAATTCGGCGGACGCCATGGTGGCCCCGTGGATGCCGTCGCGGCCGGTCTTGGACCCGACATAGACCACCGGGTTGCCGATGCCCGCCGCCGCCGAATAGAAAATATTGTCGGCCTTGGCCACGCCCACGGTCATCGCGTTGACCAGGATGTTGCCGTTGTAGGCCGGGTGGAAGTTGGTTTCGCCGCCCACGGTGGGAACGCCGACGCAGTTGCCGTAGCCGCCGATGCCCGACACCACGCCCGACACCAGATGGCGGGTCTTGGGGTGGTCGGGCGAGCCGAAGCGCAGGGCGTTCATGTTGGCGATGGGGCGCGCGCCCATGGTGAACACGTCGCGCAGAATGCCGCCCACGCCGGTCGCCGCACCCTGGTAGGGTTCGATGTAGGACGGGTGGTTGTGGCTTTCCATCTTGAAGATGACGGTGTCGCCGTCGCCGATGTCGACCACGCCCGCGTTTTCACCGGGGCCGCAGATCACCTGCGGGCCGGTGGTGGGCAGCGTCTTCAGCCAGCGCTTGGAGGATTTGTAGGAGCAATGCTCCGACCACATGACCGAAATGATGCCCATTTCGGTGAAGGTCGGGACGCGGCCCAGAATCTCCAGGGCGTTTTTGTATTCCGCTTCGGACAGGCCGAACTCGCGGGCCAGTTCCAGGGTGACGGGGCGCTCTTGGGCGCGGGTTGCTTCGGCGCTCACGACAGGGCCTCCACCAGACCATCAAACATCGGCTTGCCGTCGGTGTTGCCGTGCAGGCCCTCCACCGCGTCTTCGGGGTGCGGCATCAGGCCCAGCACGGTGCGCTTGGCGTTGAAGATGCCGGCGATGTCGGACACCGAGCCGTTGGGGTTGCCGCGCGGGTCGGCGCGGGTGTCGTCAGCGACGTAGCGGAAGGCCACCTGGCCTTCGCCCTCCAGCCGCCGGATCGTGTCGGCGTCGGCCCAGTAATTGCCGTCACCATGGGCGACCGGGTAACGCACAATCTGGCCCTTGGCGTATTTCGCCGTGAACGGGCTGTCGGTGTTCTCCACCCGCAGATGCTGGACGCGGCAGACGAACTTCAGGGCACCGTTGCGCATCAGCGCGCCGGGCAGCAGACCGGCTTCGGTGATGATCTGGAAGCCGTTGCAGACGCCAAGCACCCGCACGCCCTGATCGGCCCGCGCCTTCACCTCGCGCATGATCGGCGAATGCGCCGCCATGGCGCCGGAGCGCAGGTAATCGCCATAGGAAAAACCACCGGGCACGACGATCAGATCGACCTTGGGCAGTTCGGTGTCGCGGTGCCAGACCAGATACGGCTTGGTTCCGCTGGCGGCTTCCAGCGCGGCGACGGCGTCGCGTTCGCGGTTGGAGCCGGGGAAAACGACGATGGCGGCCTTCATGGGGCGGGCAAAATCCGGCATCAAGGGGGGAGTTGTTCGGGCCGGACACTAAAGCCGCCGCCCCGCCAAAGCAAGGGCGGCGGTCCGCAAAATCACGCGACTCTCACATGCCGGGGGCGTCTTCCTCGGGATAGGCGGTGATGTGGTGCAGGGACAGGTCGGCCCCCTTGTATTCCTGCTCCTGGTCCAGCCGGATGCCGACGGTGCGCTTCAGCACGCCATAGACCGCGAACCCGGCGGCCAGCCCGAACAGCGCCCCGCCCAGCGTGCCGACGGTCTGCGCGGCCAGCGACACCCCGCCCAGGCCGCCCAACGCCTCCTGCCCGAACACACCGGCCAGCAGGCCGCCGGTCAGGCCGCACAGCCCGTGCAGCGGCCACACGCCCAGCACGTCGTCGATCTTCCAATCGATCTGGCACTTGTTGAAGGCCCAGACGAACAGCAGCCCGGCGATGCCGCCGACCGCCAGCGCCCCCAGCGGGTGCATGATGTCCGACCCGGCGCAGACGGCGACCAGACCGGCCAACGCCCCGTTGTGGACGAAACCCGGATCGGTGCGGCTGATGATGAGCGAGGTGATGATGCCGCCGACCATCGCCATCAGCGAATTCAACGCCACCAGACCCGACACGCCGTCCAGCGTCTGCGCGCTCATCACGTTGAAGCCGAACCAGCCGACGCACAGCACCCAGGCCCCCAGCGCCAGGAAGGGGATGTTGGACGGCGGGATGGCGATCAGCGAACCGTTGGCCCGGTAGCGCCCGCGCCGGTTGCCCAGGTTGACCACCGCGCCCAACGCCACCCAGCCGCCAAAGGCGTGGACCACCACCGACCCGGCGAAATCATGGAAGGGCTGGCCGAAGGTTGCCGTCATCCAGGCTTGCAGGCCGAATCGCGTGCCCCACAGGCTGCCTTCCACCAACGGGTAGAACAGGCCGATCAGCGCGGCGGTGGCGGCCAGTTGCGGCCAGAATTTGGCGCGTTCGGCGATGCCGCCCGACACGATGGCGGGAACGGCGGCGGCAAAGGTCGCCAGGAAGAAGAATTTGACCAGATCATAGCCATAGGCGGCGAAGCCGGGGCCGCCCTTGCCGACCAGGGTCTTGGCATCGACCAAAAAATCGACGCCATAGGCCACGCTGTAGCCGATGACGAAATAGACCAAGGTCGAAACGGCGAAGTCCGACAGGATCTTCACCAGCGCGTTGACCTGATTTTTGCGCCGGACGGTCCCGACCTCCAGCAGGGCGAAACCGCAGTGCATCGCCAGCACCATGACCGCGCCAATCAGGACGAACAGAACGTCGCCCCCCGTCTTTGCCGCATCCATTTGCACAAACCTTCAGCGTTATGCTCAAATAATAGGCAATCTGCTAACAGATCATGCAGTTTTGCGCAAGCGCGGAAGTGCCGACGGAGCGGGCAGGGGCCAAGAAAACAGCGCAAAAGGCGGGCGAACCCGATCCGGGCTGCCCGTTTCCTGCGCAAGAAGGATGCCAAGCGATGAGGGTTTGGGCGGGTGATGCCCGAAAACGGACCGTTCGGTCGTTGCTTGCTGGCCGCTGCTTCCGGATCAGCCGCCGGTCAGGCGTCCGGTCCAATCCTCGACCGCGTCGCGCGCCAAGCGCCGTTCGGCCAGCGTCTTCCAGCTTTGGGCCAGCGCGGGCAGGGCGGCCATATCGGTCAGCGCCGCGCGGTCCAGCGTGTCCACGTACAACACCCGCAGCAGGCGGGTCAGCGGCCAATCGGGGCAGGGGCGTTCGACCAGGGTCAGGCGGTCGGCCGGGCCGATGGAGCCGTCTTCGATCACCCGATAATACCAGCCGGTGCGGCCGGTGGTCTGCACCCGCTTGGCCATATCGGGGACGCTGAAGCGGTGGTTCAGCTTCCAACAGGGTTGGCGGGCCTGCGCCACCTCCAACAGGGCGGTGCCGACGCGCAGGCGGTCGCCCAGGCAGACGTCGGCCTCCGTCACCCCCTCGCTGCACAGGTTTTCACCAAACGCGCCGGGCGTGCCCAGATGCGGAACGTCCGCCCCCAACTCCGCCCGCCATGCGGCGTGGTGGTCGAGCGGGTAATGGTGGATCGCCTTGTCCGGCCCGCCATGGACCCGGCGGTCGGCCTGCTCGTCGTCGAGAAAACCGTTCACCCCAACGGCGCGCGGGCCATCGACCGGCGTTTTGTGGATGGCGCTGGTCCGTCCCTCCGGCCCGAAGGGGGCGATGGAACCAACCAGAACGGCGCGCAGGGGCAGGTCGATCATCGGGGGGCTTGCTTTGCTTTGGCGGGCTTTTGCTTGGCCGCGCGCGCCTGTTCCTGAAGGCTGACGTAATGGTGCCAGACCAGCTTGGCGGCGAGGCTGCGGTGGGGCCGCCAGGGTTCGGCGACGGCCAGAAGCTGCGCCGGGGTGGGTTTGTCGGTCCAGCCCTTCAGGCGCTGCACGCCCAGTTGAATGGCAAGGTCGCCGACGGGCCAGATGTCGGGCCGGTCCCGCGCCATCATCAGATAGACCTCGGCGCTCCAGCGCCCGATTCCCTTCAGGGTGACAAGGGCGGCGATCGCCTCTTCGTCGGGCATCGCGTGGATGGCGTCGAAATCCAGACGGCCATCGGCCACGGCCTGGGCCAAGCCACGGGCGTAGCCGACCTTTTGCCGGGAAAAACCGCAGGCGCGCAGGGTGTCGTCGTCGGTGTCGAGAATCGTGGCGGGCGTCACGTCGCCCAAACGGGAACGCAGCTTGTCCCACAGCGCCAGCGCGACCGTGGTGGAGAGCTGCTGTTCCATCACCATGCGCAGCAGGCCGATGAAGCCGCTGGGCCGCGCGAAATCACGCCGCAGGGGACCGCCGACGCGCAGGCATTCGGCAAAGATCGGGTCGAGGGCGGCGAGACGGGCGGTCTGATCGTCGATGCTCATGAACCGCCGCCCCCGATCCCTGTGGTCAGCGCGATCAGGCCACCAGTTCGATGGCGTAATCCTCGATCACGGTGTTGGCGAGCAGCTTGGTGCACATCGCCTCAACCTCCGCCCGGGCGGCGGTCTGGTCGGTGCTGGTCAGTTCCAGTTCGATCACCTTGCCGACGCGGATGTCGTCAACACCCGAAAAGCCCAGCGTTTGCAGCGCGTGGGCGATCGCCTTGCCCTGGGGATCCAGAACGCCGCGCTTGAGGGTGACGTGAACCTTGGCCTTCATCGGATGTCGCTCGCTAAAGGATAGAAGTGGGGGCGGGTGGAAACAGGTTACTGAAGGGTTTTGGGGCCTTTGACGTCGGTGGGGCCGCCTTCGGGCAGAATGCCCAGACGGCGCGCGACCTCCTGATAGGCTTCCTCGACCTTGCCGAGATCCTGGCGGAAACGGTCCTTGTCCAACTTCTCGTTGGTTTTCACGTCCCACAGGCGGCAATTGTCCGGGCTGATCTCGTCGGCCAGCACGATGCGCATCTCGTCGTTTTCCCACAGGCGGCCGAATTCCAGCTTGAAATCGACCAGCCGCAGTCCGTTGCCGAGAAACAGGCCCGACAGGTAATCGTTCACCCGCAGGGACAGCGCCACCATGTCGTCCAGGTCGGCCGGGGCGGCCCAACCGAAGGCGGTGATGTGCTCCTCCGACACCATCGGGTCGTTCAGCTCATCGGATTTGTAATAATACTCGATGATCGAACGCGGCAGCGGCGTGCCTTCCGGGATGCCGAACCGCTTGGACAGCGATCCGGCGGCGACGTTGCGCACGACGACCTCGATCGGGATGATTTCGACCTCGCGCACCAACTGTTCGCGCATGTTCAGGCGGCGAACGAAGTGGGTGGGCACGCCGATTTCCGACAGCCGACTCATCAGATATTCGGAGATGCGGTTGTTCAGCACCCCCTTGCCGGTGATGACGCCCTTCTTCTGGTTGTTGAAGGCGCTCGCGTCGTCCTTGAAGTACTGCACCAGAGTGCCGGGTTCCGGCCCTTCGAACAGAACCTTCGCCTTGCCTTCATAGATGCGCCGGCGTCGTGTCATCGCGTGGTCGTCCAAATGCGTAAGGACCGGTCAAGAGAGCTTGCCGGTCCAGGAAGGTGCGACCAGTCATATAGCAAGCCGGCCGGGGGAACACAACGCCGGGCAATCGCTTGAATTCCCGCGCGCCAGCACCGGAACAAGATTCGCCACGGATTTCACGGATTTCTTCACGGATTTCGCGGAACGCATCACGGAGCCTTCCTGTTTGCAATCGGAATACAAATTTTGTGACCGGATCCGGGATGCGATTGGGGGCGAAAATCCGTGTAATCCTTAATTTTTGTCCGTGAAATCCGTGTCCATTCTCGTTTGCATGACGATGATTGCTCGTTCAAGCGATTGCCCTGGAACACGCCGTCGGAAGTTGGGGCGCGTGAGGCTCCGCTCACCCGAGATCCACCGGGGCGAAGGGGGTTTCGAAGGGGCGGCCGGGGGCGAACAGCCAGGATGGGTTCAGGTCGGGGCGGTCGCGGTGGGGCAGGGCGATCAGCGCGCTCGACACCGTGCCGAAGCCCATGGGCAGGCGGAAATCCATCGCCCCGCGCTCGCCCTTCCCGCCCTCCCAAATCCGGCTGCCCAGCAGGGTCGGCCATTGGCCCCACTCCGGGGTTTCGCCGTCGGGCGGGGCGTCGTGGTCGAACAGCGGGTGGTAGAGGGCGATGCGCGGGTCGCGGCGGTCGTCCAGATCATGGGCGGTCAGCATGTGGGTCCCGGGGGGAACCGCCGTCACCTCGGGCCGGTGGCGCGGGGAATCGCCGCGATGGCGGACCAGATAGGCGTTGGTGTTGTCGGCGACCAGCAGGTTGAAGGGGCGGTAGGCCCGCGTGTCGAGCGCGGCCAGCGCGCGGGCGGCGTCGGCGGCGTCGGCGTGGTCGAGCGCGTCGAGCACCAGCTCCCCGCGCGAGCGCTTGCCGGTTTCCGGCCCCAGCGTGCCTTCCCGGTTCAGGACGACGGCGACCAGCCCCTCGTCGTTCAGCCCCAGCCAGGAACCGCCCGCCAACTCATCCAGCCCGGCCACCACGTTCGGGCGGTCGGGCCAATGGCGTCCGGGTGGTTGGGACGGGCGTCCGGACATTTCGTCGCGGTTGGCGGCGATCCGCAACGGCCAGGTTGCCTCCGGTCGCCGCAGAAGGATCACGCTGCACATGGGAACCTTGTCATTTCAATGGCGCATCTCAATGGCGCATCAATGGCGCGCCCGTTGTCTCGGCCCGATATGTCGGCGGGCCATCCCGTCTTCGCAAGGGGGCGGTGCCCGCCGGGCAATCGCTTGAAGCATCGTGCAATCGACCGGAGCAAGAATGGACACGGATTTCACGGATTTTTCTCACGGATTTCACGAAACGCGTCCCAGAGCCATCCAGTTTGCGAGCTTGTGACACACCTCGTGACGGGATGCGGGAGGCGATTGAGGTCGGAAATCCGTGCAATCCCTCATTTTGTCCGCGCAATCCGTGTCCATTCTTGCTTGCGCGACGATGATCGCTCGTTCAAGCGATTGCCCTGGCGTTGCCCGCTGACGCTTGCCAACGGACGCTTGCCAGCGGACGCTTGATCGTGGCGGCGGCCCCCGTCTGGCTGTACAATCGGACAACCGGGAGAGAAATCCAAGCGCGTGCCCCAAACGCGCCCAACCCCTGCTAAGGAGCCGAGGTCCATGACGACCTTCGATGACCGCGAAAAGGCCTTCGAGAACAAGTTCCAGCACGACGAAGACCTGTTGTTTCGCATCCGCACGCGCCGTGACACGCTCGCGGGGCTGTGGGCCGCCGGACTGATGGGGATGACGGAGGAGGAGGCCAAGGCCTACGCCCGCCAGATCGTCGAGGTGGACATCGGCACGCCGGGGCCGCACGACATCCGTGACCGCATCACCGCCGACCTGCACGCCAAGGGCGTGGACATCTCCGACCATCGGGTCGAGAGGGAGATGGCCCATCTCCTCGACCTTGCCCGCCAGCAGGTGACGACCGAGTAAGGCGCGGAAGGAGCACGGTGGACGTTTGGCGGCGGGCGTGATCGCCCGCTGTCCGTGATCGCCCGTCGTCCGTTTTGGCGTCAGCGTTCCGGTTCGGGCTTGATGCCCGCGTCCTTCATGGCGTGCATCAGGTCCAGAATCACCGTGCTGATGTCGGGAAAGGCCAGGGCGACGGCGCGGCGGTCGGGGTCGAGCCGGACGACGTGGGCGATCTGCCGCCCGCTCACCGCCCCGCCCACGCAGCCCACACCGGGCACCTCGGCGCAACTCAACTCCAGCCGCAGCTTGCCGCCGATGGCGTGGTGGAACTCCTCCGGCGGCAGATCGACCAGCAGGCCGCGCGTGCTCCAGTTGATCGTCGTGCACCGCCGCCCTTCCGCCAGCACGGTCAGCGGCGGGTCGAGGTAGCGGATGGCGCGGCGGTGTTCGATCCCATTGGGCGGGCGTGCGCCGGTGTCGTGCTGGTTCAGCTTGCGCTTGGCGGCTTCCTTGGTGCGGTCGTCCACCCCGTCCTTGCTGGTCATCAAGGTGGCCTGAACCCGGCGTTCCACCCCGTGGCGGAACTCGTCGTCGGCCCCGAATCGCAGCGCCTTGGCGAAATGGTCCTTGGCGGCGGTCAGCAGGGCGTTGCGGCCCTTGTCGTCGCCGCGATGGCCGCAGCGTTCGGCCTGGATCAGCAGGCTGTCGACGCTGCGCTGGTAAACACCGCGCTGGACGATTTTGGTCAATTCGCGGAATTCGGCGGCGCGGACGCTGGGAAACTCCTTGGCCTTCAGCATCTCGGCCATCGCCGCCGCCAGCGCGTCGATCTGGTCGGGGGCGGCGGTGTCCGCCTCCCGCCGCAAGCGGCGCATCAGATCCTCGGCCTTGCGGAGCAGGGCGTCTTCGATCTTCTGGCGTTGGGCGGCATCGACGACCGGCATGGCGCGCAACCCCGACGGGACGTTCACCCCAGGATACACCGACCGCCGGGCGGGCGACAGCGGCGTGTGGGCGCTTGTGGGGCGCGCTTGTGCGGGTCGGTCAGCGCGGGCGCGGTTTGGCCCGCGCGGTCGGTTCGGCCTCCAGCGGGTTGTCGGGCCAGTAATGCTTGGGGTACTGCCCCTTCAGGTCGGCTTTCACCGCCTTGTAGGCGTTGGCCCAGAAGCTGGCGAGGTCGCGCGTGACCTGCACCGGGCGGCGGGCGGGCGACAGCAGATGCAGCAGCAGCGGAACCCGGCCCCCGGCGATGCGCGGGGTTTCGGCCAGCCCGAACATCTCCTGCAACCGCACCGCCAGCACCGGTTCGTCGCCGCTGTAATCGATCGGCACGCGCGACCCGCTGGGCACGGTGATGTGGGTGGGCGCTTCGGCGTCCAGGCGGTTTTTCAGCTCCCACGGCAGCAGGGCGCGCAGGGCGTTGGACAGATCGACACGCTCCAGATGGGTGCGGCGCGACACCCCGTCCAGGAAGGGGACGAGCCACTCCTCCAGCCTGTCGAGCAGGGCGGCGTCGGACAGGTCCGGCCACTCCGCCCCCTCGCGCTGGCGCAGAAAGGTCACGCGGGTGCGCCAGCCCCGCAACTCGTCCGACCAGGGCAGGACCTCCAGCCCCAGGCCGCGCACCCCCTCGATCATCGCGGCGGTGATGGCCCCGGCGGGCGGGTTGGCCAGACGCTCGTCCTTCAGGATCAGGGCGAACAGCATCCGGCGGCGGCGGGCCAGCACCGCCTGTTCGCGCGCGTCCCAGGCGACGATGGTCTCGTTGCGGATCTGGTCGGCGAACAGCTCCTCCAACTCGGCCAGCGTGACCGGAGCGGCGAGGAAGACACGCGACTTGCGGGCCGCGCCGTCCAGGTCGGCCACCACCAGCCACTCTTCGGCCGACAGCGGTTCGGCGTCCTGGAAATAGGCCCCGCGCCCGCCCGACAGCCGGTATTGCGCCGCCGCCCCACCCGCCGCGCCGCCGGGGCGGCGCTGGCCGATGCGGTCGGGGTAGGCCAGCGCCAGCAGCGCGCCGGTGCGCGCGCTGTCATCGGCGGTGTCGCCGTTCAGAAAGCCAAGCTGCCGCCGCCAGCGATCCGCCTGCCGCGCCACCTCCCGAACCCGGCCCCGGTCGAGGGTCAGCCCGCGCGCGGCACCCCGGCCGCCCCGTTCCTCGCCGCGCAACAGATCGACCCGCAGCCGCAGATCGGCGTCGCGGAATCCGGGTTGGGCGCGCACGATGTCGCGGTCCTCCACCAGCGCGGCGACGGTGCAGGCCAGCGGCCCCAGCCCCATCGCCGCCCCATCCAGCATCATGCGGCCCAGCCGGGGATGAACGCCCAACCGGGAGATCCGGGTCCCCAGACGAGTCGCGGCACCGGATTCGGTCAGGGCTCCCAGCTCCACCAGCAGGGTGCGGGCCTGGGCCATGGCGGCGGCGGGTGGGGCGTCCAGCCACGCGATGTCCGCCGGATCGCGCACGCCCCAGACCGCCAGCTCCAGCGCCAGCGGCGTCAGATCGGCGGACAGGATTTCCGGTGTGGGGTGCGGGGGGAGCGCCCGATGCGTCGATTCCGGCCACAGACGGTAGCAGACGCCCGGCTCCAGACGCCCGGCGCGGCCCCGGCGCTGGTCGGCGGCGGCCTGGCTGACCTTGATCGTCACCAGCCGGGTCATGCCGCTGCGCGGGTCGAATCGGGGCGCGCGGGTCAGGCCGCTGTCGACGACGATGCGGATGCCTTCGATGGTCAGGCTGGTTTCGGCGATGGCGGTGGCCAGCACGACCTTGCGCCGTCCAGGCGGGGTGGGGCCGATGGCGGCGTCCTGCGCGTCGCTGGCCAAATCGCCATACAGGGGGGCGAGGAGGATGTTCGGCCCGAGATCGGCCTGTTCCAACAGCGTGTGAACCCGCCGGATTTCGCCGACGCCGGGCAGGAAGACCAGGGCGTTGCCGCTCTCCTCTCGCAGGGCGAGGCGGACGGCGGCGGCAACCGCGTCTTCGATCCGGCCGCCGGGCGACGGGGCGTCGAGATGGCGGGTTTCGACCGGGAAGGCCCGGCCTTCGCTGGTGACGATGGGCGCGTCGCCGTCGCTGCCTCCCAGCAGGGCGGCCATCGGCGCGCCGTCCAGCGTCGCCGACATCGCGACCAACCGCAGATCGCTGCACAGCGCCTCGCGCGCCTCGCGGGCAAAGGCCATGGCCAGATCGCAATCGATGCCGCGTTCGTGCACCTCGTCGAACAGCACGGCACCGACGTCCATCAACTCCGGCGACTCCTGGATCTGGCGCAGGAACAGGCCGCTGGTCATCACCTCGATCCGGGTGCGCGGGCCGATTTGGGTGTCGCCCCGCACCCGGTAGCCGACGGTTTCCCCCACCGATTCGCCCAGCATCGCCGCCATGCGCGCGGCGGCGGCGCGGGCGGCCAGACGGCGCGGCTCCACCACGAGAATCCGGTGGCCGGGCAGCCAATCCTGTTCCAGCAGGGCCAGGGGGACGCGCGTGGTCTTGCCAGCGCCCGGCGGGGCCTGAAGCACGGCCACGCCGCGCGTTCGCAGCGCCTCCAGCAGAGGGGGCAGCGCCGGGTCGATCGGCAGGGCGGGCAGCGGGGGCAGGGTCATGATCGCGCTCATGGCCGACTCTGCTGCCGCGAAACCGCTGGAAAGGCAATGGATTTCCATTGTGGCTTGCGGGCTGGGCTTCCGGACGCGGTTTCCGGGTGCGGCGCGCGTTTGGGGGCAAGGTCAGCGCGGGCGGCGGGCGATCCACAGGGCGGTGAGGTCGTCGTACAGCCCGGTGCCGAAACGTTCGGCAAAGCGCGCCATCAGCCAGGGGAAGGGGTGTTCCGGTGCGGTGCGCACCGCTTCTTCCACCAGATCGGCCAGCCCCAGTTCCCCCAGCATGGTGTCGGTCTGGTCGCGCGCCTCGGTCAGCCCGTCGGAATAGAGAAACAGCGTGTCGCCGGGCAGGAAGCGGGTGACGCGCGTCTCATACTCGGCGTCGGCGAAGGCCCCCAGCAGCATGCCCGACGCGTCGAGCGTGCGGAACCCGCCCCGGCTGCCCAGCAACGGATTCGGCGCTCCGGCGGCGGCGTAGAGCAGCGTGTCGCGCGCCGGGTCGATCACGCCGTAAAAGGCGGTGGCGAACTGCCCGACGGTCAGGATGTCGGCCAACCGCTGGTTCAGTTGGGTCAGCAGCCGGGCGGGGTCGCGCAACTCGTCGGGCGGGGTGCGGGTCAGCAGCGTGTGCAAACGAAAGGCGTTGATGGCCGACGCGATGCCGTGCCCGGACAGATCGGCGACGAACACGCCGACCTGCCCGCCGCCGATCTCGAACGCCGTCCAGAAATCGCCGCCGACCTCGTGGGAGGTTTGGAACACCGGGTCGATGCGCAGGCCGTTGCGCTCGGCCATCGCCTCCAACCAGTCGGAGTCGGGGACCAGCGCCAGTTGCATGGAGCGGGCCTGCCGCAAATCGCGCTCCACCCGCTCGCGGAAGGCGCGCAGCTCCTTCACCATGGCGCGGCGTTCCAGATGGTAACGGACGCGGGCGACGCATTCGCCGGGGTTGATCGGCTTGGCCAGCAGATCGGTGGCCCCGGCCTGGAAGCAGAGCGAGCGGATTTGGTCGGTCTGCCGGGTGCTTTGCATCAAAATCGGCAGATCGCGCCAGCGTGGGTTGGCGCGCAGGATGCGGCACAGGGCCATGCCGTCGATGGGGGGCAGCCGGTCATCAATCATCAGCAGATCGGGGTCGAACGCCTCGATCTGGTCCATCAACTCCGGCCCGCTGGTGGCGAAAGCCACGTCCACGATCCCGATCCATTGCAGGAAGCGGGCGAGCGTGCGGCGGCTGAACCGGCTGTTGTCGGCGACCAAGACCCGGAAGCCCCCCAAGGGGATTCCCAGATCCAGGCCATAGAGCGAGGCGGGGGTTTCGGTTGGACCCTCCATGCGCCCCGCCCTCCGCGCGGGTTACGACGTCAGGCGTCGATGGTGAAGACCTTGTGCAGCTTGGCCAGCGTGATGAGGCGCTGCACCTCGTCCCGCGCGCCGCGCATGGTGAAATCCAGCTTCTTTTTCTGCGCCGTGTCGCGGGCGATGATGAACATGCCAAGGCCCGAGGAATCAACGAAATCCAGACCCGACAGATCGAAAACCATGCGGTGGCCGGCCGGCCGGTCAAACGCCGCGATCACCGCGCGGAAGGTGTCGTGGTCGGCAAAGGTCATCCGGCCATGAAGGCGGATCTCGGTGCTGTTCGGGCCATCGGTAACGGTGAAGTCCATCGCGGCGCTCCGTGGTTGTTCCCGGACCCAACGCGGGGCGGGAATCGAATGGTCCGGTGACGTCATCAGCATGACCTGTGCCTTCATCTTACGATGCAAAAGATTTCATTTTGATGACAACCGTGTTTCTGTGGTCGTCACTTGCGGGCTTATCACACAATGCTGTTTGGGAGCGCAAGTGTCCTTATTATGACCATGGATATGTATGGCATTTTAAGAAATATTGCGGATGATCGTTGTGGGGGATCGCAGCTTTGCGTCCAATCGCCCCGGCCGGGCCGGTTGAACGGGGTGCGACCCTGAACGCCATGGTCGTGGTTTGCCCGCCGCCCCGCTTGTCGTGTAGGCTGCGGGGAACCGGGGAAGTCTTCACCTCAAGGACGGCGATGAGCACCGAAATCCGCACCTTCATCATTCCCGACGCCAACGCCGACGAGGCGCAGGACCGGCTGTCCAGCTTTCTGCGGACGGTCGAGGTCCAGCGCATCGACACCGCCTATGCGGGCGACGGTTGGCGCGTGCTGGTCCTCTACGCCGATTTGCGGCGCAAGGAGGAGTCGCAGCAGATCGAAGCGGCGATCGCCGCCGCCCTGAACGGCTGGCGCGACCGCGTGGCCGCCGGGGTGGGGGTGACGCGCGACGTCATCCTGCCCGACGATCTGGTGCAGGAAATCGCGCGCTTCGCCCCGACGACCGAGCATGAGCTGTCGATCATCGTCGGCGGGCGCGATTTGCCGGTGCCGTTGCAAGGCGCGGAGATCGTCCAGGTCGTGCGCTCCACCCTCGATCTGCTGATCGACTGAGCATCGGTTGATCGGCTGGGGCGGGTTGGTTCCGCTGGCCGGGGGAATCCAAGGGTCTCCCACGGGGCGTTGGGGGTTCCCCGGCCCGGCCAACTATATCTTGTGGTTGTCGTGTCTGGCGGTGGGGCGCTGGCGGTGCGCGTGCGGCACCCCGGCGGGTCGTTTTTCAAACGCATTGTCGGCCTGACGGCCGATTTTTGAGCGGCCCCGAGTCGCCCGGCGGTTTGCGGAGTCGCGCCGGGCACGGCCATCCCCGAGTCGCCCCCAACTCATCCCCAACTCATCCCAAGGGGGCCGTTGGTGGGGCGCTGTGGAAAAGCCCACAAAAT
This sequence comes from Azospirillum sp., assembly GCA_027486405.1. Taxonomy (GTDB): domain Bacteria; phylum Pseudomonadota; class Alphaproteobacteria; order Azospirillales; family Azospirillaceae; genus Azospirillum. The sequence continues at coordinate 32,273 of JAIXPD010000084.1, forward strand.
CTTGTGTTCCCAACCCCCGGCGCTGTTGAAAACCGGGTGGACAAATCGGGCGTAAAAAACCCTGTTCAAGGCGCGGTTTTTAAAAAGCCCCAGGCGCGCCAAGGGGGCCGCGCGAAAAGGGCGGAAACGCTGGGGCTGCTGGATTTTGTCGCAGTTTTCCGTGTCAACCACAATATGTGGTGTCGGAAGGCGTTCGGCCTCTTGCCTGCGGGGGCGTCGATGTCTAGGATGACATCAACCTTACAGCAACCGATGACCAGCGACCAGCGCAAGCGTGTGGCGCGTCGTCGTCTTGCTTTGTCGATATTCATCAGGGGATAGCGGGACCATGCGGATCGAGCGTCGTTTTACGAATGAAGCCCAGGATGCTTACGCGAGCCTCGGCTTCCGTCGCGCCACCAGCGAAATCCGCAACCCCGACGGTTCGATCGTTTTCCAGCAGACCAACATCGAGGTGCCGGAAGGCTTCAGCCAGGTCGCCAGCGACATTCTGGCCCAGAAGTATTTCCGCAAGGCCGGTGTGCCCGCCGCCCTGAAGTCGGTCGAGGAGAACACCGTTCCCTCCTGGCTGTGGCGCAAGGAGGCCGACACCGAAGCGCTGGCGGCCCTGCCCAAGGAAAAGCGTTTCCTCGGCGAAAGCTCCGCCCGTCAGGTGTTCGACCGTCTGGCCGGGACCTGGACCTATTGGGGCTGGAAGGGCGGCTATTTCGATCAGGAGGCCGACGCGCGCGCCTTCTTCGACGAAATGCGCTTCATGCTGGCCGCCCAGATGGCCGCGCCCAACAGCCCGCAATGGTTCAACACCGGCCTGCATTGGGCCTATGGCATCGACGGCCCCAGCCAGGGCCATTTCTACGTCGATTTCAAGACCGGCCTGCTGACCTCCTCGGCCTCGGCCTATGAGCATCCGCAGCCCCACGCCTGCTTCATCCAGTCGGTCGCCGACGACCTCGTCAACGAGGGCGGCATCATGGATCTGTGGGTGCGCGAGGCGCGCCTGTTCAAGTACGGCTCGGGCACCGGCTCCAACTTCTCCCGCCTGCGCGGCGAGGGCGAGAAGCTGGCGGGCGGCGGCAAGTCGTCGGGCCTGATGAGCTTCCTGAAGATCGGCGACCGCGCGGCGGGTGCGATCAAGTCGGGCGGGACCACCCGGCGCGCGGCCAAGATGGTCTCGGTGGACATGGATCACCCGGACATCGAGGGCTACATCGACTGGAAGGTGAACGAGGAGCAGAAGGTCGCCGCCCTCGTCACCGGCTCCAAGATCTGCCAGAAGCATCTGACGACGGTGATGGCCGCCGCGCAAAGCGGGCTGGATCCGAAGGAGAACAAGGAGCTGAAGAAGGCCATCCTGGCCGCCCGCAAGGATCAGGTGTCGGAAAACTACATCCAGCGCGTGATCCAGTTCGCCGGTCAGGGCTTCACCAGCATCGAATTCAAGACCTACAACACCGATTGGGATTCGGAAGCCTACCTGACGGTGGCTGGCCAGAACTCCAACAACTCGGTGCGCGTGTCGAACGAGTTCGTCCAGGCCGTCTTGGATGACAGCGATTGGAACCTGATCGGCCGCACCAACGGCAAGGTCATGAAGACGCTGCGCGCCCGCGATCTGTGGGACAAGGTCGGCTACGCCGCCTGGGCCTGCGCCGATCCCGGCGTGCAGTTCGACAGCACCATCAACGAATGGCACACCTGCCCGGCGTCGGGGCGCATCAACGCGTCCAACCCGTGCTCGGAATACATGTTCCTCGACGACACCGCCTGCAATCTGGCGTCGTTGAACCTGATGGCCTTCCGGCTGAAGGATGGCTCCTTCGACACCGAGGCGTTCGAACACGCCTGCCGTCTGTGGACCATCGTGCTGGAAATCTCCGTGCTGATGGCGCAGTTCCCGTCCAAGGAAATCGCCCAGCTCTCCTACGAGTTCCGCACGCTGGGCCTGGGCTTTGCCAACCTCGGCGGCCTGCTGATGGCGTCCGGCCTGTCCTACGACTCGGATGAAGGCCGCGCCTATTGCGCCGGCATCTCCGCCGTCATGACCGGTGTGGCCTACGCCACCTCGGCGGAAATGGCGCAGGAGCTGGGGCCGTTCCCCGGCTATGACGCCAACCGCGACCACATGCTGCGCGTCATCCGCAACCACCGCCGGGCCGCCAACGGTGCGATGGACGGGTATGAGGGGCTGACCGTCGCCCCGGTTCCCTTCGTCGCCGACCTCTGCCCCGACCAGGATCTCGCCGCCGCCGCCGTGCGGGTGTGGGACGAGGCGCTGGAACTGGGCGAGGCCCATGGCTACCGCAACGCGCAGGCCACGGTGGTCGCCCCGACCGGGACCATCGGCCTGGTGATGGATTGCGACACCACCGGCATCGAACCCGACTTCGCGCTCGTGAAGTTCAAGAAGCTGGCCGGTGGCGGCTACTTCAAGATCGTCAACCGTCTGGTCCCGGAAGCCCTGGCGACGCTGGGCTACAACCCGGAGCAGATCGAGGCGATCGAGCGCTACGCCGTCGGCCATGGCACGCTGAAGACCGCGCCGGGCATCGACCACGCCGCGCTGAAGGCCAAGGGCTTCACCGACGAGATGCTGGAGAAGCTGGAGGGCAACCTCGCCACCGCCTTCGACATCAAGTTCGTGTTCAACCGCTGGACCATCGGGGCCGACTTCTGCGTGCAGACGCTGGGCGTGCCGATGGAGGCGCTGGACGCGCCGGGCTTTGACCTGCTGACCCATCTGGGCTTCAGCAAGGTGGAGATCGACGCCGCCAACACCTATTGCTGCGGTGCGATGACCCTGGAAGGCGCGCCCTTCCTGAAGGACGAGCATCTGCCGGTGTTCGATTGCGCCAACCCCTGCGGCCGCATCGGCAAGCGTTTCCTGTCCTGGCAGTCGCACATCACCATGATGGCGGCCTCGCAGCCCTTCATCTCCGGGGCCATCTCCAAGACCATCAACATGCCGAATTCGGCGACGGTGGAGGAGTGCAAGGACGCCTACATGCTGTCCTGGCGTCTGGGCCTGAAGGCCAACGCGCTGTACCGCGACGGCTCCAAGCTCAGCCAGCCGCTGCAAGCCGCCGTGCTGGAGGATGAGGAGGACGGCGAGACCATCGACGCGGTGGTCGAGGGGGCGAACGCCACCCGCACGCAGATCGTGTCCGAACGCATCGTCGAAAAGGTGGTCGAAAAGATCGTCGAGCGGAAAATCTCGTCGCGCGAACGCCTGCCGCACCGCCGCAAGGGCTACACCCAGAAGGCCAACGTCGGCGGTCACAAGATCTACCTGCGCACCGGCGAGTATGAGGATGGCCGCATCGGCGAAATCTTCATCGACATGCACAAGGAAGGGGCCGCCTTCCGCTCCTTGATGAACAACTTCGCCATCGCGGTGTCGATCGGCCTGCAATATGGCGTGCCGCTGGAGGAGTTCGTCGAAGCCTTCACCTTCACCCGGTTCGAGCCGTCGGGCATGGTGACGGGCAACGACACCATCAAGATGGCGACCTCGGTCATCGATTACATCTTCCGCGAGGTGGCGATCTCCTATCTGGGCCGCACCGATCTGGCCCACGCCACGCCGGAAGATCTGCTGCCCTTCACGGTCGGCAGCGGCGACAAGCAGGGCGATCTGCCGGAAAACCCGCAGCCGTCGGACTTCGTCCGCCGTGTGGCCTCCACCGGCTATGTCCGCAACAACCTGCGCGTTCTGCACGGCGGTCATGGGCAGGCCCAGCGCGCCAGCGCGGCGGCGGCCCTGGCGGCGGCCGGCACCGACACCCCGACCACCACCCAGGCGGTGGCCAGCGCGGCGCAAAGCGCGGTGGCGTCCAGCCCGGCGGTGGGCAGCGTGGTGGCCGCGCAAGGCCATGTCGCCGCCAGCGCCGTGACCAGCACCGCTTATGGCGGCAGCACCAGCGACCAGCGGTTCGACCGCATCCGCGAGGCGCGCGCCCGTGGCTATGAGGGCGATCCCTGCGGCGAGTGCGGCAACATGACGCTGGTGCGCAACGGCACCTGCCTGAAGTGCGACAGCTGCGGCTCGACCACCGGCTGCTCGTGATGGCAAAAACCGTTCGTCACCCGATGATGAACGGCGCGCCGCAAAGATGACCAAAGGAAAAGGGGAGGGTGGGCAACCACTCTCCCCTTTTCCTTTGTCTGGCCTTGGCAACCTCATGGCGTGCTGTGGGGCTTGACCGTCCGGCCCGTATCCATGGTAACATTTTCATTAATAATCAGGCCGGACCACGCTGGCATCCGGGAGGACGCGCGCCATGGATTTCGCCGACGGAACGCTGGACAAGGCCGTGATGCCCGATTCCCTGATCCGGGCGACCGTTGAGCAGTGCGCCACCGGGTTGGTGTGGGCCGGGGCCGATGGCTTGATCGTCAGCGTCAACCCCTGTTTTGCCGAATGGGCCGGGCGCGCCCCGCGCGGCGGTGGGGTGGCCGGTCTGATCGGGCGGCCCTTGCTGTCGGTGCTGGATCTGGGCAGTTGGGAGTGGGGGGCGGTGTGGGCCTCCCTGCGCGAGGAAGGGCCGCTGCCCGGCGCGGGGATCATCCGCCCGCTGCGCGCCGATCCGGTTCCCGTCGATCTTCATTGGCAGATGTTGACCGGCTTTCCCGAACCTCTGGTTTTTTGCCAGATGCAGGGGTTTGAGGAGCGTGAACGGGCCAACGCCATCGCCCGCTTGCAACAGGATGTGCTGGAACTGGTCGCCGCCGGGCGGTCCTTGAAGCTGGTGTTGGATTTCCTGTGCCGTCAGGTCGAAACCTGCGCGCCGGAGATTGCCTGTTCGGTCCTGCTGCTGGAGGATGGGGTCAGTCTGCGCCACGCGGCGGCCCCCTCGCTGCCCAGCGCCTTTTGCGCGGCGATCGATGGGGTGCGGATCGGTCCGTCGGTGGGATCCTGCGGCACGGCGGCGTGGCGCAACGCCCCGGTCGAGGTGTCGGACATCGCCACCGATCCGCTGTGGGCCGATTATCGCGATCTGGCCCTGTCCCACGGTCTGGCCGCCTGCTGGTCGCACCCGATCAAGGGGCGCGACGCCCGGGTGCTGGGGACCTTCGCCCTGTATTACCGGGAACCCCGGCAGGCCACGCCCTTTCACCGCCGCATGCTGGAGGCCTGCGTCCATCTCTGCGCGCTGGCCATCGAGCATGACCGCGCGCGGGCGGAAATCAACCGGCTGGCCTTCTACGACACCCTGACCGGGTTGCCGAACCGCCAATTGCTGAAGGACCGCGCCACCGCCGCGCTGGCGTTGGCCGGGCGCACCAAGCAGCCGGTGACGCTGATGTTCCTGGACGTGGATCGCTTCAAGACGATCAACGACTCGTTGGGCCACGCGGCGGGCGACCGCATGCTGGTGGAGGTGGCGGAACGGCTGACCCGCCTGTTCCCCGATGGCGACACGCTGGCGCGCCTGGGCGGGGATGAGTTCGTCGCCCTGCTGCCGGGCTGCGACGCCGCCCACGCCTCGCTGACGGCCGAACGGATTCTGGCCGCCCTGTCGCTGCCGATCACGATTGCCGATCTGACGCTGTCCCCCACCGCCAGCATCGGCATCGCCGTCCACCCCGATGACGGGTTGGATTTCGACACGCTGCTGCGGCAAGCCGACGCGGCGATGTACCGGGCCAAGCAGGCCGGGCGCAACCGCTGCCACTTCTACCGCCGGGACATGAACGACCAGGCGGTGCGACGGCTGGAGATGGAAGCGGCGCTGCGTGAGGCGTTGGACCGGGCCGACTTCACCCTGCATTACCAGCCGCAGGTTCGCTTGGACACCCAGCGGCTTCACCGGGTGGAGGCGCTGATCCGCTGGACGCACCCGCGCTGGGGGGCGGTGTCGCCGGTGGAGTTCATCCCGCTGGCCGAGGAGTGCGGCTTGATCGGCCGGATCGACCAATGGGTGCTGGAGAACGCAATCGCCCAGTTGGCGAGTTGGCGGGCGGATGGGTTGGCGGTCCCGGGGGTGGCGGTCAATCTGTCGCCGGTCTGTTTTGCCCATGGCGATCTGGTCGAACAGGTGCGGCATGTTCTGGCGGTGTCGCGGGTTCCGGCCAGCGATCTGACCCTGGAAATCACCGAACGCCTGATGATGACCGAGGAGATCACCGTTCACGACGCGTTGGACGCGCTCAGCGACCTGGGGGTGACGCTGTCGATCGACGATTTCGGCACCGGCTATTCCAGCCTGAGCTATCTGAAGCGCTTCCCGGTCGGGGAGTTGAAGATCGACCGCAGCTTCGTCAAGGAACTCGACATCGATGCGGCGAACCGCCCCCTGGTGCGCGCGATGATCCAGATCGGCCAAAGCCTGGGCCTGACCGTGATCGCCGAAGGGGTGGAGCGCGACACCCAAAGCCGGATGCTGAAGGCGGACGGCTGTTGCATGGGGCAGGGCTACCACTACGCCCGCCCGATGGATCCCGTGGCGTTTGCCGATTGGCTGCGCGACTGGAACGCCCGAACCGCCTCCGACCATGCGGGTTGTGGTGAGCCGGAGTGCGGCTTCGGGCTGTAGAGCGGGCTGCTCAGGCCTGATTCAGGGCTGTTTGGCTGCCGGTGATGGCGGCAGCGGCAGGTGGACGCAGCGCACCAGCACGCTGTTTCCGGTCATCTCCCGGTAATTCTGCACGATCAGCGGTTCAGCCGCCTTGCATTGCTCCATCGTCGCGAAATCCAGGGTGGTCGGGCCGCCCTGATTCAGCATGAACAGCAGCATCAGCACGCGTTCCATTCGTCGGTCCCCGTCCGTTTGTCCGGTGTCAGGAGGCGGCCAGAACCGTGCGGGCGGCCTCGGCGTCGCGGAGGATCTGGTCTTTCAGCGCGTCGAAGCTGGCGAATGTCTGCTCCGGCCGCAGGAACTCGACCAGTTGCACCCGCAAATGCTGATCGTACAGATCCGCGCTCATGTCGAACAGATGGGCTTCCAGCCGTTCCACCGTGCCGCCCACGGTCGGGCGTGCCCCCAGATTGGCGACCCCCTTGTGCCACACCGTCTCGGCACCCCGATCCAGCCCGGCGCGGATGGCGTAGACGCCAAAGGCCGGGCGCAGATACTCGCCCAACGCGATGTTGGCGGTGGGAAAACCGATGGTGCGGCCCCGCTTGTCGCCATGGGCCACACGGCCCTCGATCTCCCACGGGCTGCCCAGCACATGGGCGGCCTCGCGCGGGCGGCCCGCCACCAGGGCGTCGCGCACGCGGGTGGAGGAGTAGACGCCGCCGTCGGGATCGCGGACCGGCCCGACCATGGTCACGCCAAAGCCGTTGGCCTGCCCCGCCGCTTCTAGAAAAGCGGGGTCGCCGCCGCGCTTGTGCCCGAACAGGAAGTCATAGCCGCAGACGACGTGACGCACGCCCAGATCGCCGACCAGAATGTCGTCGACAAAGGCCTGCGCCGTCTTGGTGCGCAGACGCTCGTCGAAATGGCGGACGATCAGTTGATCGACGCCCAGCGCCTGGATGTGGCGGGTCTTGATGTGGAATGGGGTCAGGCGGAAGGGTGGATCGTCCGGGCGGAAGACCGAACGCGGGTGCGGTTCGAAGGTCAGGACGGCGGACGGCGCGCCCAACTCCCGCGCCAGACGTTGGGCGGTGCCGATCACCGCGCGGTGGCCGTGATGCACGCCGTCGAAATTGCCGAGGGCCACAACGGCCCCGCGCTCCCCGGCGGGCAGGTCGGCGGTGTGTCTGTAGAGTCGCATGCGCGCCCCGATCTGGAGAAACCTTCTGGGGCGTCTATATAGAACGCCGTCGGCGCGCGGTAAACGCACCGACGGCGGGACGCGGACCCTTTCCAGCGATCAGCGTGGCGGCGGTCAGCCGCGCGAGGGAACCATCAGCATCGCTTCGCCATCGACGACCACGGTTTCGCCGACGGTGCAGACGGTGCGGACGACGACGCGGCGCTTTTCCGGGATCAGTTCGGTGATGGTGGCCCGCGCGGTCACGGTGTCACCAGCGCGCACCGGGGCCTTGAACTTCAGGTTCTGCGACATGTAGATCGCGCCCGGGCCGGGCAGCTTGGTCCCCAGAACGGCGGAGATGAAGCCGACGGTCAGCATGCCGTGGGCGATGCGGCCCTGGAACATGGTCCCGGCGGCGTATTCCTGGTTCAGGTGGACCGGGTTGGTGTCGCCCGAAATGCCGGCGAACAGAACGATGTCCGCTTCCGTCACGGTCTTGGCGAACGACGCCGTCATGCCGACGGCGAGGTCTTCGATGCAATACCCTTCGATGTCCTTGCGGACCTGACGCACATCGTCCATCACGCGCTTTCCTTTTTCCCGCGCCGTTTCCCGGCGCTCAATGCCACCGACAGGGCTGCTGCCGTCGCTGTGCCGCACCGCGTCATGTGCAGTGCAACGAAGCGAATGGCACCATGTGTCCGGCAAAAATGCAAAAAAATCTCTAACGTCGCGGCAAAGGTTCCGGCGGTTTGTTGGCCCCTGCGACCCCGACGCCACAAAGTCGCGCAAACCAAAAAGGCCAAAGGGGAAGGGTGTGAATACTTCGTGGAACGGTGTGTTCCCAAGAAGCCCATATTGCCCAGGGACTTAGCGTGAAACCGCCCGTGAAGGCCGAAAAGCGGGCAAAGGACGGGGCGGGCGGGGCAGGGCGCAAGATCCTGTCGGAGAATGACCGTGTGGTTGCAACAAAAAGGTGGATTTGCGACCTTTTGTTCGTTGGCGCAGCAAAGTATCCGTTGCGTCGCCGCAACTCGGACCGACTCGACGCGACTCGTGCGAAGAGGGTTGCGGTTACTTGTGACGATCCACCGCTGCGACACCATGCCGCTGCCATGACTTGGGGGCAACCCGGTGCCGCGCGGCGGCGGCCCGGGCGCTCGGGGAACGGTTCGGGGGTGGACGGGCGGGCGGAGGGCTGCTTCAATCCCGATTGCGGAGACTCGCGCGCGGAGCGGCGGGGAAGAGGGGGACCGCCGCGATGACCGATCCGATCGTTGACACGCTGCGCCTGCGCGACGGCACGACGCTGCGCTGGGCGCGCTGGCAACCGGCGGGGCCACCGCGCGGGACCGTGCTGGTCTTGACCGGACGCGCCGAGTTCATCGAGAAATACACGGAAACCGCCCAGTCGCTGACCGCGCGCGGCTTCCAGGCGCTGGCCTTTGACTGGCGCAACCAGGGCCTGTCCGATCGGCCGCTCACCAACCGGCAGATTCACCATCTGGAGGATTTCTCCACCCTGGTCGATGATCTGGACGAGTTGGTGGCGCGGGTGGCCCGGCCCAGCGCCGGGGATGGTCCGCTGATTCTGCTGGCCCATTCGATGGGCGGGCTGGTCGCCACCCTGTTCCTGTCGCGTCACGCGGCGGCGGTTCCGGCGGTCTGCGCCGCCGCCATCCTGTCGGCCCCGATGCACGCCATCCATCTCGGGGCGCTGCCGCGCGTCGTGGCGCGCGCGCTGTCTGGTCTGGCGGTGGCGCTGGGGCGGGGGGACCGCTACGCGCTGGGCCAGCATGATTACGATCCGGCGGATGGCCGCTTCACCCCCGACAACGTCATCACCTCCGACCCCCGGCGTTACGCCGCCTTCCACGGTCCCTACGCCGCGCGGCCGGAGTTGCGGGTCGGCGGGGTCAGTTATGGCTGGATCGCGGCGGCTCTGCGGGCGGAGGACGCGGTCACGCGCGACCTGCCGCTGGAGCGGGTGCGGGTTCCGGTGCTGCTGCTGAGCGCGCCGGGCGACCGGTTGGTGCGCGCCGACGCCCAGCGGCGGGTCGCCGCCCGCTTGGGTCACGCCACGCTCGTCGAGCATCCGGAGGCCAAGCACGAGCTGTTGATGGAGCGCGACGCCATCCGCGACCGGGTGTGGGCCGACATCGACGCCTTTCTGGATCGGACGCTGCCGCCCGCCGCTTGACGGCGGGGCGGGGTCTTCCGATCTACAGCGTGGTTGTTCCCCTGGGTGCGATGGAAGCGGAGTGTGCGATGCGCAGCCTGATGTCGATGTCTGTTCTGGCCGCGCTGGCGGTGGTGGGGCTGGTGCACAGCGCCGCCGCCGATTCCGTGGTGGGCCGTTTTTCCAACGATTGGACCGGCAACGGGCTGGAAATCCAGGCCATCGAGGATCCGAAGGTCAAGGGCGTCACCTGCCACCTCGTCGATTTCGACCGCAGCCTGATCGACCGGCTGTCGAAGGGAAATTGGTTCGAGGATCCGTCCAACGCCTCCATCGCCTGCCGCCAGACCGGGGCGGTGACGGTCGGCGACATCGACCTCTCGCCCAAGGGGGAGGAGGTGTTTTCCGAACGCAAGAGCCTGATTTTCAAATCGGTCGCCATCCGCCGCATCTACGATCGGGTGAACGACACGCTGGTCTATGTCGTCTACAGCCGTCAGGTGACGAACGCCTCGGCCAAGATGTCGATCTCCACCGTGCCGCTGTTCAGCGCCAACGCCCAATGGACCAAGGGCAAACCGCCGGTGAAGTGACCAGGGCAATCGCTTGAAGCACCGTGCACCCGGTCAAAACAAGAATCGACACGGATTTCACGGATTTTTCACGGATTTCGCGGAACGCGCCCCAGATCTGCGCTGCTTGCGATCTTGCGACAAACCTCATGGTGGGGTGCAGGAGGCAATTGGAGTCGAAAATCCGTGCAATCCTTCCTTTTGTCCGTGAAATCCGCGTCCATTCTTGTTTGCGTGACGATGAGCGTTCGTTCAAGCGATTGCCCTGGTGAAGTGATCCCCGCCGGTCACGGGACCGGCGCTCTAGAGCGCCGTGCTCAAAACATGAAACAGTCCACGGCGCTCTATGCCTTTGTTTATCGAGCATCTTCACGCGTCAAATCGATCCCGATTTAACGCGATCTGCTCTAGGCCGTCAGTCCGGTTGCGGCACGATCCGCCCCAGCCGGACGGCGGTTTGCCCGGCCTTGACCCGGCGCGCGGGCATGATGAGGACGCAATCCGGGTAGGGGGTGCGGATGGCCTGCTCCCCGTCCCAGCCGATGACGGTCCCGGCCCGCCCGATCACCTCCAGACCGATGAAGGGGGCGGTGAAGCGGAACTGGTCGCTGGTGGCCGTCACCACCTCCGTCACATCGACCAGCCGTTGCGGGTCGGCGCGCGGCAGCAGGCGCGGCCCGACCGCCGGATCGATCATCTCCAACCCGCGCAGCAGGCGCAGGCAGCTTTCCAGGGCGACGGCGGCGGTGTCGGCGCGCCAATGCTGGCCGCATTCCACCAGAATCGCCGTGCGCGCGCCCTCCGGTTCGGCGAAGGCCCCGAAATCGATCAGACGTCGCCCGCCGGTGTGGCCATCGTCCGCCACCACCCAGGCCGGATGGCCCAGCCCCAGGGCCAGATCGCGCCCGCGCGTGGTGCGCCCGCACAGCGTCAGCGGCGCGGTGTCGGCGGTCATCGAATGCAGGTCGAGCAGCAGGTCGGCGGATTGGTAGAGCGGGCGCAGCCGCCGGGCGCGGCGCAGTTCGGCGCTGTCGCGCCGCCCGTCCAGATGCTCGGGCGACCAGATCCGGTTGAAATCCTCGTCCACGAAGCGGGAGGCGTAGGGATTCTGCCGGTCGAAGCGGCGATAGGCCTCGGTGTTGGCAAAGACGAAGGTCAGGCGGCCGCGCCGGGGCGTCAACCGCAGGCGCAACAGCCGGTCCAGCGCGATGGCCCCGGAAATCTCGTTGCCATGCACCAGCGCGTTGAGCACCACATGCGGCCCCGGTTCGTCTGCGGTCAGGCTGATGACGTGATCCAGGCCGGTGTTGCCCGGGCGGTAGGGCGCGATGTCCGGTGGGGTCAATTCGATGGGGGCGAACAGGGGATCGGTCACGCGGTTGGCTCGGGCGTCGTTGGCCTGTGGCGTCCAGTATGGCCGACGCGCCGACACCGCGCCAGTGGGGCCATGCAGCCGCCCCGCGAGCGGCGCAAAAGAAATGCGACCCGTTCGCAAAATAGTGACGGTGCGATGACGAAACGCCATCGACGGCCGCTTGACCTATGGGTTATAGGGAGCGCCGTTTTGCGGTGCAACCACGCGGTTTCAAACGACACCAACCGGGGCTGCACCGCCGGTTCGACAGGGATGCGTTGATGGGTTTGGTGCCATGAGTTTGGTGATCGCGGATGTGTTGGTCCGCAACGATCCGGTGGGCGCGCGGGTGCCGGTGGTGTTCGATTCACCGCACAGCGGCGGGATCCACCCGCCCGATCTGCGCGTGTCCTGCCCGCAGCTCCTGTTGCGGGGGTTGGAGGATGACGCGCTTGAGGCGCTGTTGGCCAGCGCGCCGGACCATGGCGCGACCTTGCTCTGCGCGCTGTTTCCGCGCGTCTGCATCGACCCGATCCGCGAGGAGGACGATCTCGACCCGGCCCTGTTGGATGGGCCGTGGCCGGTCCCGCTCCGCCCCAGCGCGCGCGGCGTGGACGGGGCCGGGCTGGTGCGCAGCCGGTTGCGGCCTGGGGTGCCGCCTGGGGTGCCGCTGTACGATGGCACCCTGGCGGTGGCCGACGTCGCCGGGCGGATTGAGCGTTTTTACCGCCCCTACCACAGCCAACTCGGCCAGATTCTGGACGGTCTGGTCGCGCGGTTTGGCGCGGTCTGGCACATCAACGTGCAGTCGATGCCATCGGTCACAGGGGGCGGTGTTGGGGGCGGCGAACCGGTGCTGGCCGATTTCGTGATCGGCGACGCGCATGGGACCAGCAGCGACGCGGCTCTGGTCGGGGTGTTGGCCGACGGCTTGCGCGGCTTTGGCTACCGCGTGGCGTTGAACAACCCGTTCAAGACGATGGCCATGCCGCGCCGGTACGGCAACCCGGCGCGTGGGCGGCATTCGATCCAGTTGGAGATCAACCGGCGTCTGTATCTGAACGAAGAGAGCCTTGAGCGGCACGCGGGCTTTGCCACGGTGAAAGCCGCGCTGGACGCGGTGATCGCGCGGGTGGCCGACCACGCCCGCTGTGTTCTGAACGCCCCGGACCGGTTGGCGGCGGAGTGACGCACGGGCTGCGCCCTCAATACGGGGTGCGCCCTCAATACAGCATCCAGTCATAGCCCAGGACGCTCAGCGTGTAGGCCCCGAACAGGAAATGGGCCAGCGTCACCCCGATCAGGCAGCGGTGGCGGCGGTACAGCCAGCCGAAGACCAACCCCTGGGTGAAGGCGGCCAGCCCGATCAGCGGGGACAGATGCACGTGCATCGTCGCGAAGATGGTGGAGGCCAACAGGACGCTGAGGGCGGCGGCGAAGCGCCCGACCAGCAGGCGTTCCAACATCCCCTGCATCACGCCGCGCGCCAACCCTTCCTGCAACAGGCTGGACAGGGCGTAGACCGCCAGCATGACAACCCCGGTCGATCCGCTCAGGCTGGCCCAGTTGAAAAAGGGCTGGGCGCTGGTGACGGAGGCGGGCAGCGCGGCCTTGACCCCGGTCATCAGCAGGCTGATGACAACGGTCATCACCAGCGCCTCCCGCACCGACCGTTTCGCCCCGACCAGAGTCAGGCCAAAGGCGGCCATCGGCAAGCGGCTGAGGCGGGCCAGCGCGGCGCAGCCGCCCAGCATGACCGCCAGAACCCCCAGATTGTAGAGCGTGCTGACCAGATCGGAGCCGTTGATGCGCAGCATCCCGCGCAGGGTGGCAAAGGTCAGCGTGTAGCCGCTGATGAGCAGGATGCAGACGGTCAGCATCAGGCTGGCCTGATCGCGCAGGCGGGCGGCGGCCTCCAGCCGTTCGTTCCGCAGCTCCAGATCGTATTCGCGGGCTTCCAGCTTCACGATCATCATGCCGACCGCCTCGGCGGCGCGCCGGTGATCGGGCGGCAGGCCGGGGTCGCCCGCCAGGGCCAAGACCGCTTCCACCGCCCCCGGCTCCTGCCGGATCACCCCCTCGGCGGCGTCGGCCAGGCGGGTGAGGACCGTGTGCGTCACGGCTGAATCGGTGGGCGGATCGGTGCCCGGATCATTGGTCGGATCGGTGGGGGCGGCGCGCGCGTCCATCAGGGGGCGAATTGCTCCTTCAGGATGCGTTCCTCGAAATTCAGTTCCTGGTCGAACAGCAGGGTCAGGGCGACGTCGCGGCATTCCTGCACCTCGACCCGCAGCACCTCGCGCACCTCGGTGAAGTCGGCGACGGCGCTGACCGGGCGCTTGCTCTCTTCCAGAATGTCGAAGGTGATTTTGGCGGTGTGGGGCAACAGCGCCCCGCGCCAGCGCCGGGGGCGAAAGGCGCTGATCGGGGTCAGCGCCAGCACCCCGGCCCCCAGCGGCACGATGGGGCCGTGGGCCGACAGGTTGTAGGCGGTGCTGCCCGCCGGGGTGGCGACCAGCGCGCCGTCGCAAATCAACTCCGGCAGCCGCACCACCGTGTCGACGGAGATGCGCAGCTTGGCCGCTTGCCGGGTTTCGCGCAGCAACGACACCTCGTTGATGCCCAGCGCCTCCACCCGGTCGCCGTTGACCCGCGTGGCGATCATCCGCAGCGGGTTCAATTGCACATGCTGGGCGGCGGAAACACGCTCCGCCACCTCGTCCTCGCGGTAGGCGTTGAGCAGGAAGCCGACCGAGCCACGGTTCATGCCATAGACCGGCAAGGGGCGCTCGCGGTTCAGCGACAGCGCCTTGTGCAGCGTTTCCAGCAGAAAGCCGTCGCCGCCCAGCGCGACGATGGCGTCGGCGTCGGTCAGGGGAGCGTTGCCATAGCGGTGGATCAGCCGGGTGCGCGCGGCGCGCGCCTCGTCGGTGTCCGCGCTGACGAAGGCCATGCGCAGGGCGTCCGGGGCGGGCAGGGCCGGGCCGGATGCGGCGTGGCCGGGCTGGGCGGCGGGCAGGGCGAGAGACGCGGCGAGGTCGATCATGACCCCGACCATAGCGCAGGACCAAGCGGCGGGGAAACGGCGCTCATCGCCTGTGCAGCGCAAAAGATGCGGCGCGAAGGCTCACGCCGACAGGCGAAACAGGCTCCAACGCGAAACGGGGGACCCGAAGGCCCCCCGCCGCTGTACGATGCAGGGTGGGTGACACGCGGTCACACCGGCCCAATCATTCGGGCCACATCACTCCGCCATTTCGCTGACCAGCCCCTCTTCGTCGTCGTCGCTGGAACTGCGCTTGCTGCGGTTTCCTTCGGCGTAATCGAAGGCGGGCTTGTCGTCCTTCACCGTCACCTTGACCAGACCACCCTTGGCCAGCTTGCCGAACAGCAATTCCTCGGCCAGCGGCTTCTTGATGTATTCCTGGATGACGCGGCCGAGCGGACGCGCGCCATAGAGCGGGTCGTAGCCCTTCTTGCCCAGCCAGTCGCGGGCGTCGTCGTTCAGCTCGATGGACACGCCCCGGTCTTCCAACTGGGCCTCCATCTGCATGATGAACTTGTCCACCACGCGGCTGATGACCTCCTGCGTCAGCGGGGCAAAGGGGATGATCGCGTCCAGCCGGTTGCGGAATTCCGGGGTGAACAGCTTTTCCACCGCTTCCATGTCCTCGCCCACCCGGCGTTCCCGCTCGAAGCCGATGGCGGGCTTGGCCATGTCGGCGGCCCCGGCGTTCGACGTCATGATCAGGATGACGTTGCGGAAATCGACGATCTTGCCGTTGTGGTCGGTCAGCTTCCCGTGATCCATGATCTGCAACAGGATGTTGTAGAGATCCGGGTGGGCCTTCT
This sequence comes from Azospirillum sp., assembly GCA_027486405.1. Taxonomy (GTDB): domain Bacteria; phylum Pseudomonadota; class Alphaproteobacteria; order Azospirillales; family Azospirillaceae; genus Azospirillum. Next base: position 47,931 of record JAIXPD010000084.1, read on the forward strand.
CGATTTCGTCCAGCAGCAGCACGCAATGGGGGTGCTGGTCGATGGCGTCGGTCAGCATGCCGCCCTGGTCGAAGCCGACATAGCCCGGCGGCGCGCCGATCAGGCGGGACACCGTGTGCCGTTCCATATACTCCGACATGTCGAAGCGGGTCAGCTCGATCCCCAGCGTCATGGCGAGCTGGCGGGCCACCTCCGTCTTGCCGACGCCGGTCGGGCCGATGAACAGGTAATTGCCGATCGGCTTTTCCGGTTCGCGCAGGCCGGCACGCGCCAGCTTGATCGCCGACACCAGGGCGTCGATGGCCTTGGTCTGGCCGAACACCATGGTTTTCAGATCGCGTTCCAGGTTCAGCAGCGTTTCGCGGTCGTCGCGGCTGACCGATTTCGGCGGGATGCGGGCGATCTTGGCGACCACCGCCTCCACGTCCTTCACGCCGATCTTTTTCTTGCGCTTGTTCTCCGGCAGCAGCATCTGCGCCGCCCCGACCTCGTCGATGATGTCGATGGCCTTGTCGGGCAGCTTGCGGTCGCCGATGTATTTCGCCGACAGCTCCACCGCGCAGCGGATGGCGTCGGCGGTGTAGCTGACCTTGTGATGCTTCTCGTAATAGGGCTTCAGGCCCTGGAGGATCTTGATCGCGTCCTCGATCGACGGTTCGTTGACGTCGATCTTCTGGAAGCGGCGGACCAGCGCCCGGTCCTTTTCGAAATAGCTGCGGTATTCCTTGTAGGTGGTCGAGCCGATGCAGCGCAGCGCGCCCGACGCCAAGGCCGGTTTCAGCAGGTTCGAGGCGTCCATCGCCCCACCGGAGGTCGCCCCGGCCCCGATCACCGTGTGGATTTCGTCGATGAAGAGCACGGCCCCTTCGGTCGCCTCCAATTCCGAGACGACGGCCTTCAGCCGCTCCTCGAAATCGCCGCGATAGCGGGTGCCGGCCAGCAGCGCGCCCATGTCGAGCGCGAAGATGGTGGCGTTGCGCAGCACCTCCGGAACCTCGTTCTGGACGATGCGGCGGGCCAGCCCCTCGGCGATGGCGGTCTTGCCGACGCCGGGGTCGCCGACATACAGCGGGTTGTTCTTCGACCGTCGGCACAGGATCTGGATGGTCCGTTCGACCTCCTGCTCCCGCCCGATCAGCGGGTCGATCTTCCCACCGGCGGCTTTCTTGTTCAGGTTGACGCAATAGGCGTCGAGTGCTTCGCTGCCTTTTTTCACGACCTTCTCCGCCGCCGCCTCGTCGTCGGCGCCCGAGACCCGCTTGGTTTCCGTGCGGCCCGGAGCCTTCGCGATTCCGTGAGAAATGTAGTTCACCGCGTCGAACCGGGTCATTTCCTGCTCTTGCAGGAAATAGACGGCGTGGCTCTCGCGTTCCGAGAACAATGCGACGAGCACATTGGCACCCGTCACCTCCTCACGTCCCGAGGACTGGACGTGGATGGCCGCACGTTGCAGCACCCGCTGGAAGCCAGCCGTCGGCTTGGCGTCGTCGGTCCTGCTCGTGATAAGGTTCGCCAGTTCGTTGTCGATGTATTCGGCCAGCTCCGCGCGCAGGCGGTCCAGATCGATCCCGCAGGCCCGCAGAACGGCGGTCGCGTCGGTGTCGTCGGTCAACGCGAGCAGCAGATGTTCGAGCGTCGCGTATTCGTGCCTGCGCTCGTTCGCGTGGGCCAAGGCCCGATGCAGCGTCTGTTCCAGGTTACGCGACAGCATGGATGGGTCTAGTCCTTCTCTAACGTGCATTGCAGCGGGTGCTGGTTCTGGCGCGCGAAGTCCATCACCTGCGTGACTTTCGTCTCCGCCACCTCGTAGGTGAACACGCCGCACAACCCCACGCCCCGACGGTGCACATGCAGCATGATCCGGGTCGCTTCCTCGCGCGATTTGCTGAAGAAGCGTTCAAGAACCAGGACGACGAATTCCATCGGTGTGTAATCGTCGTTCAGCATCAACACCTTGTACATCGACGGCTTTTTCGTCTTCGGCTTGGTCTTGATGACCACGCCGCTGTTGGGGCCGCCGTTGCCGAACTTGTCCGAATCGCCCATGGTCTCAATCAAATGTCGTCTGATGCACTCTCGTGCTGTGATGATATGGGCATTTCGGGCGCTGAGGGAAGGGGCCGTGTGCGCGTGGCTGAGATTTGCTCCGTGGAAGGTCTGCGTTGCGGGTTTGCCGTGCGGCGCTCCGTTTCCAGAACCGCACCCCGATATCTGGCGCTCGATCCGCGTGTCGCACAATTGGCGACAGCCCTTACGGGATGCTCCTGAACGCAAGCGCGCGACGGCGCGCGCGCAAACAAAAACGCCGACGGCGCGGGGCCATCGGCGTTTTTTTGGGGGGCGCTTGGGGCAGCGTTTGCAGCGCCGGTCAGACAGGAGGGCGACGCGCGGCGGGAGTCACTTCCCGTCGGGCTTGCCGGGGATGTTGATGCTGGCGATCTGCTTTTGCAGGGCGTCGATCTGCTTTTGCAGCTCGTCAAAGGTCGGGCCGCTGGAGGGGGCGGCGGCGGGTGCCGCCGGGCGGGCGGCGGGCGGCGGCTCCTCCGACGCACCGACCGGGCCGAAGGGGGTGAACATGCGCATGGCGCGTTCGAACATCGCCAGATTCTGCTTGCTCATCTCGTCCAGGCGACCGAAGGGGAACATGCCGCCGATGGTGTTCTGGAAATAATCGCGCACCTGATCCTGATTGCGGGAAAAGGACTGCATCGAATATTCGAGATAGCGCGGAACCACCCACTGCATGTTGTCGCCGTAAAAACCGATCAACTGGCGCAGGAAGCTGATCGGCAGCAGGTTCTGCCCCTTGCTTTCCTCTTCCACGATGATCTGGGTCAGGACGGAGCGGGTGATGTCCTCCCCGGTTTTGGCGTCGTACACGACGAAATCCAACCCGTCCTTCACCATCTGGCAGAGATGATCAAGCGTGACGTAGCTGCTGGTGGCCGTGTTGTAAAGCCGCCGGTTGGCATACTTCTTGATCGTGATCGGTGCGGATTTCTGATCTTCCCGGTCGGCCATCGCGAAATCTTTCAGAAAAGGGATGTTTCAAGAAGGGGCGGCGGACATCAATCCGTTCCTAGGACTACTCGAAGGAACAGCAATTTGTCCAGCCTTGCGCCGCGTCATGGGGTCGCGGGGGCGGGCGGGCGGGGCAAAGGCCCCACCGTTGCGCGTGGATGATGTTTTGA
>JAIXPD010000029.1 GCA_027486405.1 Azospirillum sp.
GCGGCAAACACTTTGGCGTACCACGACATCGGGGGCTCCTCCTCTGACCGTCAGAGCCTCCCTACAGAATCCTTTTCAGAGCGACGCGCTACACTCTTTTCTCAAATGCGATTCCCCTGGGTGGCCACCCACCCCAAACGGCCCATTCTTGCAGAATGAGCCGAGGATTCTATAAGACAAGCGCCGTGCTCAAAACATGAAGCAGTCCACGGCGCTTGTCTCTAACGGGCGGCTCGTTACGCCTTACCCGGGCGGGACTTCCACCCGCTGGACCGCGCCAGCTTCGCCTGGCGCACCCGCTGCTACTCAGCCCCCTCATTCCGGCGTGTCGACAAACTTTGCAACAGAGCCCGCCCACCGGACGCCTCCGCTACAGCCCCCCTTGGTGCAGAATTAATGCGGGTTAATGATCTCCGCCTTGTTATTGATAATGACTATCATGATCATCCGGGAAAGCTCACCACCCGGCGCTGCGGTCTTCCGCGCCAGCCCTGCCAAGGATTTCCCGATGCCCGACACCTCCCTGCCTTCCATCGAAGCGCCCACCGTCACCGACAACGCGACCGGCCTTCTGCGGCTCGATGTCGATTGGCCCGCAGTGCTACCGCGCCTAGGCGCCCTCGGTCCGGTCCGGATCGTCACGGCCAACAGCGCCATCACCCATGAAAAGGTCGGCCGCTTCGGCAATGTGTCTGGCAACGGCCATGCCATCATCGTGCTGAACCGCGACGTCGATCTGCGGATCTTCCCCCGCCACTGGCACCGGACCGCCTACGATCCGGCCGCCGGGGCGATCCTGGTCCAGGATGCGGCCGGGAAACCGGTCCACGCCATCCATCGCACGGCGGAAACCGACAGCGCCGCGTGGGACGCTGTCCTGGCCGAGCACCGCGCCGACGGCGACGTGGCCGCCGACATCGACAGCGGTGAAGCGCCGGTCCAGACCGTCGCCACCGTCCCGGTCGACATCGACGTTGTCGGCCTGCGCGCCGCCTGGGCGGCGATGGCCGACGTGCATGAATTCCACGGGATGCTGAAGCGGTTCGGCGTCGCCCGCCTCGACGCCATGCGGCTGGCGGGAGGCGAGTTCGCCCGCCAAATCCCGCTGGCGGCGCTGACCGGCCTGCTCGACTCCGCCCGCGACGAGCGGATGGAAATCATGATCTTCGTCGGCAATGCCGGCTGCATCCAGATCCACACCGGCACCATCGCCACGCTTCGGACTGACGGGGCCGTGCTCGGCCTAGACGGTCCCGCCTTCCGCCTGCACTGCGACATGGCGCGCCTGTCCAGCGCCTGGGTCGTGTTCAAGCCGACCGACAAGGGCGGTATCACCACCGTCGAGCTTTACAACGCCCAAGGGGAGAATTGCGCCATCTTCTGCGGCCAGCGCGACGAGGACAAGCCGGAACGGACGGAATGGCGCGCGCTGGCCCGGTCGATGCCCGACCTGCCCGGCGTCGCCTGAGATGCGGGCGCCGACGATGACGCGCACAGCCTCCCGCCGCCTGCTGGCCGCCCTTGCCCTTGGCATCGCCGCCTGCCTGACGCCACCCACCACCGAAGCGGCAGGGGGGACGTCAACGATGCGCCTCGTCACCATCGGGGCGCCGGTGACGGAGCTTGCCTTCGCGCTGGGGGCCGACGAAGCGGTGGTCGGGCGCGACACCGTCAGCCGCCAACCGGCGGCGGCGGCGGCGAAGCCCGATGTCGGCTATATGCGCACCCTGTCGGCGGAAGGGCTGATGTCGCTCGCCCCCACCCATGTGCTGGCGGTCGAGGGGGCCGGTCCGCAGACCGCCTTCGACCAGTTGCGCGCCATGGGCGTGGCGGTGGAGATGGTGCCGGAGGTCTCCAACCCGGCCGGGCTGACCGCAAAGATCACCGCCGTCGCTCGCGCCCTGGGCCGCGAGGAGGAGGGCCGTCGCCTCGCCGCCGAACTGACCGGCCGACTGTCAGCCCTGTCGGCCGAGGCGCAGCAGGCCGCCGGTTCCGGCAAGGCGGGCGCGCGCATCCTCTGTCTGGTCGGCGGCGGTCCAGGCGGCATGATGGCGGCTGGACGCGGCACTGTGCCGGATGCCCTGATCGCATTGGCCGGCGGGCGAAACGCCATCGACAGCGACCGCGACTTCCCGCCATTGTCGGCCGAAGCCGCCCTGGCCGCCGAGCCGCAGATTCTGCTGGTCAGCCGCGCGCTGGTGGAACGGTCGGGCGGGCTCGACGGCCTGCTCTCCCTGCCGCAGTTGGCTATGACGCCGGCGGCCCGCGACCGCCGCGTCGTCCAGATCGACGGCGCGCTTCTGGTCGGGCTGGGTCCGCGCACGCCGGAAGCGGTCGAGGCGCTGCTGCGCGCCCAAACCGGAAAGGGCGGGCCATGAGCATCGGCATGTCCATCGTCGGCGTAGCCCCGGCCCGCCGTCCCCGCCTCGGACCCGCCCTGGGGCTGCTGGGTGCCGCGCTGACGGCTGCGGTGCTGATCGCCCTGTCGACCGGCAGCATCGCCCTGCCGCTGGACCGGGTGCTGTCGCATCTGGCGCAGGTGGTCGGCCTGCCGGGCGAGCCGCTGGGTGCTCGCGACGCCGCCGTCCTCTACACCCTGCGACTGCCGCGCATCCTGCTGGCGGCGGCGGTCGGCGTCACGCTGGGCGTCGCCGGTGCCTCGCTGCAGGCGATCTTCCGCAACCCGCTGGCCGATCCCGGACTGGTCGGGGTGTCAAGCGGCGCGGCGTTCGCCGGGTCTGTCACCATGATGCTGGGCGTCTCCGGTCTGGGCCTGTCGCGCAGCGGCCTGTCGCTGTCCACCCTGCTGCCGGTGACGGCCTTTCTGGGGGCGCTGATTGCGACGATCCTGATCCTGGCGCTGGCGCGGCGCGACGGACGCTGCTCCGCCACCGACATGCTGCTGGCCGGCATCGCCGTCAATGCGCTGGGCGCTGCGGGCATTGGCCTGTGCAGCTATCTGGGCGACGACCAGGCGTTGCGGCAGATGACCTTCTGGATGATGGGCGGCTTCGGCGGTGCCGCCTGGACTCACATCGGACCGGCTCTGGTCCTGATGCTGGCCGCCACTGCCGGCCTGCTCGCCAATGCCCGTCGGCTCGACCTTTATGCGCTGGGCGAGCGTGACGCCTTCCTTCTCGGGCTGGAGCCGCACCGCTTCGCCGTGCGCACCGTCCTGCTGGTGGCGCTGGGGGTGGGTGCGGCGGTCGCCGTCTCCGGCCTGATCGGCTTCGTCGGGCTGGTGGTGCCGCACATGATCCGACTGTGGTTGGGGCCGGTCCACCGTCGGCTGCTGCCGGCCACCGCCCTGGCGGCGGCAACCTTGCTGGTCCTGGCCGACACCACCGCCCGCAGCATCGCCGCCCCGGCCGACGTCCCGGTCGGGCTGCTGCTGGGTGCCGTCGGCGCGCCTGTCTTCCTGTGGCTGCTGCGCGCTCGCGGCGGACGTTCGTTCGGGTGAGGACCTCCATCTTGCTGCAAGCCGATCAAGTGTCCTTCGCCGTGGGCGGCCGCCGACTGGTCGACGGCGTGACCGTCCATCTGGTTCCCGGCCGACTGCTGGCCATCCTCGGCCCCAACGGTGCCGGAAAATCCACCCTGCTGGCCCTGCTGTCGGGCGAAAGGCGGCCGACCGGCGGCGCCGTCCGCCTCGACGGCCAGGACCTGCGCGAGCTCCCGCCGCAGTTGCTTGCCCATCGCCGGGCGCTGGTCGGTCAGCATCCGGCCGCAGGCTTCGCCTTTTCGGTGGAGGAGGCGATCACCCTGGCGGTCGAAACCGCGCCCTGTTCCGCCATCGACCGGCGGCGTCTGATCGGCGAAAGCCTGCGGGCCGCCGATGCCGAGGGGTTGCGCGACCGCCTGCTGCCTGAGCTTTCGGGCGGCGAGAGCCAGCGCGTCGCCTTCGCCCGCGCGCTGGCCCAGCTTGCCGCCGGAGCGCTCCACCGTGACGGACCCGACGGATCCCCCTGCCTGCTGCTTGACGAGCCGACCGCCAGCCTGGATCCGGCGCACCAGCATCACCTGCTGCGGGCGGCACGGGCCTGGATGGAGCGGACCGGCGGTGCCTGCGCCGTGGTGCTGCACGACATGACGCTGGCCGCCCGCTATTGCGACGACGCGCTGGTGCTGGCGGACGGGCGGGAGGCCTGGAGCGGCCCGATGCCCGCCCTCCCGGTTCCGGTTCTGGAACGGGTCTTCGCCACCCGCTTCGTCCGGATACCGGCACCGGACGGTCAGGGGGCCGTCTTCGCCACGACGGGGCAGCCGCCCAGCACCCCATCGCTGTCCGGGCTGGACGGCGCAATCGCGACTGATTATTAATATTACTTTGCAAGAAGGGAGGAGGCGTTGCGCGTTCTGGTCGTCGAGGACGATACGGCCGTCAGCTATTGGATCGGGGCCAGGCTCAACGGCTCGGGCCATTCCTGCCGCTTCTCCGGCGACGGCGAGGAAGCGCTGCGCCTGCTGGCGAAAGAGGCGTTCGACGTCGTCGTGCTCGACCGCATGCTGCCGAATCTCGATGGGATGGAGGTGCTGAAACGGCTGAACGGCACGCGCCATCCGCCGGTGCTGGTTCTGTCGGCGCTGGACGAGACCTCCGACCGGGTCGCCGGGCTGCGTGCCGGGGCCGACGATTATCTTGGCAAGCCCTTCGATTTCGCCGAGCTGCTGGTGCGGCTGGAGCATCTGTCCCGCCGCCACGGGCAGGCGATGACGGCTCCCGGCGACCTGCTGACCGTCGGCGATCTGGTGATGGACGTTGCCCAGCGGCGGGTGACGCGGCAGGGCGTTCCCATCGAGCTGACCGACAAGGAATTCCGCCTGCTGCACATCCTGATGAGCAACCCCGGACAGACGGTGACGCGGACCATGCTGCTGGAGAAGGCGTGGGGCTACGGCTTCAACCCGCCGACCAATCTGGTGGAGGTGCATGTCTTCAAGCTGCGCAGCAAGATCGACAAGGATTTCGATCCGCCCCTTCTGCGCACGGTGCGGGCCATCGGCTATGCGCTTGGTTGAGCGGCTTCCCCCCCGCATCCGCCCGCTGCTCGACACCCGCAGCTTCCGCCAGACCATGACCATCGGCGCGGTCTTCGTCGTCGTCACCTCCGGTGCCGTCCTGTGGAGCCGCAGCCTGCTGACCGATCTGGTCAAGGACCATGTGGTCGAGCTGCTGGAACGCGACACCGCCACCCAGCGCCAGCTCGGCCGCTTCGGTGACGCCCCCGATCTGGCCCCCGATCTGGCCGCCGACCTGCGCCGCCGCGAGATGTTCGAGACGGAAACGGCGCGCAAGCGGCTGGTGCTGGATGCGTCGGGACGGCTGCTTTATGGCGACGACGCGACGGCGGCGCGGCTGCTGGACGCGCTGAACTGCGATCCCGCCCGTCTCGCCTCCTGCCCGACCGGGCTGGTCGAACGCCGGGGCAAGGACGCCACCGACGGCTGGAAGATGCAGGCGATGGTGGTGGCGCTGCCCGACGGCGGCCGTTTCCTCAATGCCTACGACATTCAGCCGATGCTGAGCCAGATGCGGGCGGTGCCGCTGGCGGCCGGCGTCGGCGTGCTGCTGTTCCTGCTGACCAGCCTGACCTTCGGCGTCTATTACAGCTCCGGAACGTTGCGCCGGGTCGGCGCGATGAGCGAAGCGCTCGCCGCCTATGCCGGGGGCGACCGCAACCGCCGGATCGATGCCGGCCGCACCGACGACGAGTTCGCCAGCCTGGGCCGCGAGATCAACCGCACGCTCGACCGCGTCAACCGGCTGGTGGAAGAAGTGTCGAGCGTGTCGAGCAGCATCGCGCATGAGCTGCGCACGCCGCTGACCCACCTGCACAACCGGCTGGCCAGCATTGCCGAGGACTGCGCCGATTGCGAAATCCGCCGCGCGCTGGAGGACGGCATCGAGGAGACCCGGCGGATCCAGCAGCTGTTCCGCGCCATCATGCGGCTCGGCGAAATCGAGACCGCCCGCTGCAGCCTGAGCATGGAACCGCTGGAAGCCGGGCCGCTGCTGGAGGAGATCCGCGAATCCTACCTGCCGCTGGCGGAGGAGGCGGGCGTCGCGCTGTCCGTCGCAGTCGAACCTGGGCTGCGCATCCGGGGCGACCGCAGCCTGCTGTTCCAGGCCGTCGCCAATCTCGTGGACAATGCCCTGAAATACGCGGCCGGTGCCCGGGAGATCCGGCTGTCGGCCGGCATCCGCGACGGCTGGGAAGAACTGTGCGTCGCCGACCGCGGACCGGGCCTCGCACCCGGCCAACGGGCGCTTGCGGTCCAGCGCTTCTTCCGGCTCAACCCGCAGGACGGGGTGCCGGGCTATGGGCTGGGCCTGTCCATCGTCGGCGCCATCGCCACGCTGCATGGCGGCGGTCTGCTGCTGGACGACAACGCGCCGGGGCTGCGCGTCACCGTCCGGCTCGGCCGCCATGCCCAGATCGAGTGACCCGCCGGGATGAAGAGACCGGCCACATTAAGCGGCGTTAAGGGAAGCGCGGTTGAGCTTAAACGCGATTGCGAATTATTCTCATGATTATCGTCGGACAGTCGCCTGTCCCCTCCCGTCCCGTCCATTTGGATCCCGTCATGACCGCACAGCACCCCCCCGCCGCCAGCCCGGAAGCCGCCTTGGACCCCCTGCGCGCCCGGCTCCTTGCCGACCCCGGCGGGGTGCTGGAGGCGGTGGCAGCCGAGATCGGCATCAGACTGCGCACCGTGGTCGACTGCCTGCCAGCGGCGATGCGCCGCTTCGCCCCCGGTTCGGCGGCGGAAGCGGCAATGACCGACATCGCCGGTTGGGGACCGATCACCTTCCTGGTGCACAGCGCCGATCTGGTCCTGGAATGCAAGGGGCCGCTGCCGCTCGGCCAGTTCGGGCGCGGCTTCTACAATCTGGTCGGCGGCAGCCCGATCGGCGGCCACATCCGCCTGGATCGCTGCGCCGATCTCGCCTTCGTCCGCCGCCCCTTCATGGGCAGCGGCGACAGCTGCGCCGTGATCTTCTTCAACGGCGATGGCGAGGCAATGTTCAAGATCTTCGTCGGCCGCGACGAGAAGCGCCAGATGCTGGCCGATCAGGTGGACCGCTTCCTGGCCTTGCGCGACCGGCTCTGCCCGCCAGCCGCCTGAGTCGGCGTCGGCGTCGCAAAGCGTGGCCGTCTGGCGCAATGCGCGCTTGCCAGCCCGCTTTGCGCCCAGCAGTTGCGAATAATAATCAATAGTAAAATTGACATCACCGTGCCGGCCGGGTCCGGCGTGACCCCAAAAAGAGCGAGGAGAGACAGAGATGACCGGAACCTCCAGCATTCCGCAGCGGATTGCAGGACCTGGGCGGCTGTGCCGGGCGCTGTGGCTGTCGGCGTCGGCGCTGACCCTGGCCGGCACCGGGTCGGCGCTCGCCCAGACAGCGGCCCAGACGCCGACGCAGACGGCGGCGGCTCCGCAGGCGGCCCAACCGGCGACGGTGCTCGACGCCGTGACCGTCTATGGCGAGCGCGGGGAGCGGCGGCTCGACGAGGCGACCTCCACCATCTCCGTGATCGGGGAGGAGCAGATCGAGACGCGCGGTCTGCACCGCCTGCAGGACCTGACGCGCCACGAGCCGGGCGTGACGGTCAGCAACTCGCCCGCCCGCGCCGGTGCCGGCGGCTTCGCCATCCGCGGCATCACCGACAACCGCGTGCTGATGCTGATCGACGGCACCCGCCTGCCGGAAACGCCGAAATCCGCCGGTCCTTCCGCCGGTTACAGCCGCGATGCCGTCGATCTCGATTCCCTCAAGCAGGTGGAGATCGTGCGCGGTCCGTCGTCCGCGCTTTACGGGTCTGACGCGCTGGGCGGCGTCGTCGGCTACGTCACCAAGAATCCGGCCGACTACCTCTATCCGGGCAAGGATTTCTACGCCTCGCTGAAGGGGGCCTACGACAGCGTCGACAGCTCCTTCTCCGAAACCGGCACCGCAGCGATGCGCGCGGGCGAATTCTCGATCCTCGGCATCTTCACCCGCCGCGACGGCGAGGAGTACAAATCCAAGGACAAGAGCTTCCGCAACCCGCAGGACTATCAGGTCAACAACGGCCTCGCCAAGCTGGCGTGGGAACGCGGTCCCGACAAGGTGACGCTGACCGGCGAGTATTTCCACCGCGACACCGACACCACCCTGCGCAACGACGTCGGCGGCGCAGCCAGCTACATCTTCTCGATGGCCCCGCCGCGCACAACACGCGGCACCGTCGCCAATTCGGTCAGCGACGACGAGGCGACGCGCTGGCGCATCGGGCTGGAGCATTCCCACGACGCCCCCATCGGCTTCATCGACCACATCGACTGGCGGCTCTACGCCACCGGCTACGACCATCAGGAAAACCGCACCCGCACCGCCGGCGTCACGGCGTCCACCAACACGCTGTTCCCGGCGCGCTCCACCCTGCGCGAAGAGACCAACAACGAATCCGAACAGCGCATCTTCGGCGGTGCCGTCAACATGCGCACCGACACCAGCTGGTTCGGTCTGCCCAACCGCCTCTCCTACGGCTTCAGCGTCGATCACATCCGCACCGAGCGCATGCGCGACGTGACGCTGACCAACACGGCGACCGGTGCCTCCGCCAAGAGCTACAACGGCGACACCTATCCCAGCCGAACCTTCCCCAACACCAGCACGCTGATGCTGGGCGGCTATCTGCAGGACGAGATCACCATCGACAGGCTGCGTCTGGTTCCGGCGCTGCGGCTCGACTATTACCGGATGAACCCGGAACTGGACGCGGCTTATCTCGCCTCCAACCCGTCCTCCACCCCGTCGAAGCTGGACAAGCTGGCGCTGTCGCCGAAGTTCGGCGCCACCTACGAGCTGACCCGCGAATATTCGCTGTTCGGACAGTATGCCCACGGCTTCCGCGCGCCGCCCTATGACGATGCCAATCTGGGCTTCTCCAACCCGACCTACGGCTACGAGGTTCTGCCGAACGCCAACCTGAAGCCGGAGACCAGCAACGGGGTCGAGGCCGGCTTCCGCGCCAAATACGCCGACGGCTCCAGCTTCCAGCTCTCCAGCTACTACAACCGCTACAGCAACTTCATCGCCCAGCGGGCGGTCGGCCGCAGCGGCACCGGCCTGCTGCGCTACCAGTCGCAGAACATTTCGAAGGTCGAGATTTTCGGCGTCGAGGGCAAGGGCGAATGGCGCTTCCGGCCGGGCTGGTCGCTGTTCGGCGCGGCGGCTTTCGCCCGCGGCTTCGACCTGGACGCCAAGACCGCCATCGACGAGGTGGCACCGCTGACCCTGAACGCCGGCCTGTCCTATACCGCGCCGGACAATGTCTGGGGTGCGGAGGTCGTCACCACCCATGCCTTCGCCAAGAAGAGCGACGACGTCAGCAGCTCCACCTACCTGAAGGCTCCGTCCTACACCACCGTCGACCTGTCGGCCTACCTGAACCCGACCGACCATCTGTCGCTCGGCGCTTCCGTCAAGAATCTGTTCAACCAGGAATATTACAACCACATCAACGTGGTGAGCGTCGCCGAAACCTCCGCCGACCGCCGCCGCTACCTGGAGGCCGGACGCTCCTTCCTGGTCCACGCCACCGTCAAATGGTGAGCTGATCCAGGCGTTGGAGGCGGTTCGGGCAAGCGGCCTGTCTGCCTCCGTCGCCTGGGCACCGTCAACTTGTTGATCCTGGAGGTTCTCGCTAGCACGGTTTGCAGACGGACGCCCCCCGGACCGGTCGATCATGCGGCAGCCAGCCGCACGCCGACGACCTCGGCCCAGGTGGCGAAGGCCTGGGCACGGGCGGCACGGTAGTTTCGCCCGGGAGATCGTCGCCGTGCCGGTCGTCGGCCGCAAGGGGGCGATCACCGAGGTGACGGCCGACGAGCATCACCCTTCAACCGATCGCGCGCGACCGAGATGGGGACTTTCTCCCGACCGCAATCGTGTGAATGGTGAAGCGGTCCTTCGCCTGGAGCAGCTTCTACAGATGATTGAGCACCATCTTCGTGCAGAGGGCCATGCGCCTCATGCGGTCCGCTTCCCAAGCAGTCGGCGCATAACGTCTACGAACACAGTCTTTTCCCTATCGCTCTGATCCTTTGTAGGGAGCGAACAGGTTCTGTCCGGGCCATAGACGCAAAGCGACGATCTCCTCAGCGGGACCCTTGATCCAATTATCGGCCTCCCCGACATCCCCGTGTCCGCTGTAGGTGGCGACATGAGGATAAGGAAAAACGGGGCGGTTCATGGGGGCCAGGGGAGGCATGACAAGAGGCTTCATCGCTGGCGGACCATTCCGCATTCTTCCGCCATCGGGGCGAAAATCCGGCTGGCCGAAGTTGTTGCGCTCTCCGGTCGATCTTGTCGCGATTCCATCGGGCGCGACACCACGTTCCACCCAGGCCATCATTGGTGTCAGCAGGTCGAAATGGCTCAAAGCCAAGCCTCCGCCGCAGTGGGATACTCCGGGCAGCAGATACAGGCGCTCGAAATTCTCCACCGCCTGGCCCCCCATATGTGAAATCAGCGCCTTGTGATAAGCCAGGGTGTTTGCAGGCGCGATGTGCGGATCAGCCAGACCGTGCCAGAGAATCAGCTTCCGGCCCGATTTGGCGAACGCATCAAGGTTTGGATCGGTCGCGTCATAGAGGGGATGGCGGATCCGCAACGCGTCCAGTGTGGCGATATCAAAGCGCAGGTCATGCAGGGTGAAACCCATACGCGGTTCCGGGAATGCCAGCGTGCGCAGAACCGGCAGTGCCGCCATGGGACTCATGAACCGACCCTGATGGTCGTCCGCAACGTAAACACCCTGCCAGTTCAGTTCCGAACCTGGCAACGGCTGTCCAGCCGTCAGCGGCAGTCCAGTCGCGCTGTCGCGCGGGCCATCGTAGAAGCGGCGCGCGACCTCCGCCTCTGCCGGGGTCAAGCAGTCGGAGAAGCCGCTTGCCCCTGGTTTGCAGGTGATTGCCGTCAGGTCGACCGTGCATCCGGCAGGTTGCGCGATCAGGCCATCCTTCACGCCATCACGTGCGTCGCACGCATCGATTGCCGCGCTGTGCAACAGAGGAAGCCGGTCCGATGTCAGTATGACCGACCCATCGGTCGCTGTGTTCGAAACCGCTTGCCAACCGTGGTACAAAGTATTCTGCGCTTGGAAAAGCATGGCGGGAGCACCGGCGATAACGCCGTCGAAATCGTCCGGGTAACGTTGCGCCTCCATCAGCGCTTCACGTCCTCCATCCGAGCAGCCATTGAAGTAGGCGAATTTCTGCGGTTGACCGTAAAAGGCCTGGATCATTGCCTTGGCGGCCTGGGCTGTCACATGTTGGGCGCGATACGCGAAATCGATGCGCTTTTGCTCGTCCAAGCCCCAGTTGCCGTCCCGTGCGTCATGTCCCATGTCCGTCGCGGCCATCACGAAGCCGCCACCGGCAAGGACATGGCATCCTTCGGAAGCGCCGGATTGCAGGGTAATATTGCCGCACAAGCCGCCGCACCCTACTTGCAGGTAACGTTGTTGCCACGTTGCCAGCGGCAGGAGCACCTGGAGATTGATCGCGGGCGCAAGGTGCGCGGTGACGGAACAGACCGCGATCCCGCCGCTCGTCGTCTCGCTCGCTCCGGTCACGGAGCTTCCCTTTCCACCTATGCTTTCCAGGTCGAGTGCACTCAGGTCCGTACAGTGTTGGATGGGTTTCACGACCGCAAGTTCCAGCGGCGTTCCAGCCTCCTGCGAAGCGGCCATTCCCAGTGCAGCCGACGCACAAACCAGGAAGGCAGCGGCAATAACAACAATGATTGATCGCTGCATAGATAGACGGTTCCTCTCGCGATTGTGAACCAGCAGCCTCTTTAGCCGATCATGTGGACATCACCTGGGCGGCTTCTGCCAATTGACGGGGATCTCTACTGCCAGCCTCCGCCCAGAACCTTGTAGAGGGTGACGAGGTTCTCCAGCCTCGCGGCCTTGAGCGAGATCAGCGTCTGCTGTGCCGCATAGAGCGAGCGCTGCGCATCCAGGGTCGTCAGGAAATTGTCGGCCCCGCTGCGGAACCGCATCTCCGACAGCTGGTAGGAGCGGGCGTAGGCGTCGACGAGCGACTGCTGCGCCGCGATCTGGTCGTCGTAGGTGCTGCGGGCGGCCAGCGCGTCGGCCACCTCGCGGAAGGCGGTCTGGACCGTCTTCTCGTAGGTCGCCACCTGGATGTCCTTCCTGACCTTGGCGAGGTCGAGGTTCGCCTCGTTCACGCCGACCGAGAAGATCGGGATGCTGAGCGACGGGGCAAAGCTCCAGCTGGAGGATCCGGGGGCAAACAGCGACTGGATGCCGGAGGCGGCAGTGCCGGCCCTGGCGGTCAGCGTCAGCGACGGGAAGAAGGCGGCGCGGGCCGCCCCGATGTTGGCGTTGGCCGCCCGCAGATTGTGCTCGGCCGCCATCACGTCCGGACGGCGCAGCAGGACGCTGGACGGAAGGCCCGGCGGCAGGTCGGTCAGCACCGGCTGGGCGTCGAGCGACGCGCCGGACGCGATCTCCGGTGGCAGGGGCTGGCCCAGCAGCAGGGCCAGCGCATTCTCGTCCTGCGCCACCTGCCGGGTGTAGAGCGCGAGGTTGGCCCGCGCGCTGTCCACCGAGGTCTGGGCCTGCCGCAGGGTCAGTTCGGTGGCGTTGCCGGCGTCGAAGCTCTTGCGCGTCAGCTGATAGGAGGCGTTCTGGCTCTCCAGCGTCTGCCGGGTCAGATCCAGCAGCGAGCGGTCGGCGAGCAGGGCCAGGTAGCCGGTCGCCACCTGCGCCACCAGCGCGATCTGGGTGCTGCGCCGCGTCTCGTCATAGCCGAGATACTGCTCGAACGCCTGTTCGGTCAGCGCGCGCACGCGGCCGAACAGATCCAGTTCGTAGGCGGTGAATCCGATCCCGGCGCTGTAGAAGCGCGATTCCACCCCCGCCGTCTTGCCCAGCGCCGAACCGGCCGACGTGCTCGCGGCTGGCACGCGCGACCAGGTGGCGGACCCGCTGCCGGAGACCGTCGGGAACAGGTCGCCGCGCTGGGCGCGGTAATCGGCCTCCGCCGACTGGACGTTGAGCAGGGCGACACGCAGGTCGCGGTTGTTCGCCAGCGCGGTCTCGACGAGCGTCTGCAGCGTGGGATCGCGCATCACCTCGCGCCAGCCGATGGCGTCGGCGGAGCGCGCCGGATCGGCGCCCGTGGACGCCGTGGCGGATACGGACGCGGTGGGCGGGCGCCGGTAGGCCGGCCCGTCCGGCCAGGCGGCCGGAACCGGCGGGTCCGGCAGGGCGACGTCGGGAACCAGGGAACAGCCGGCCAGCAGCAGCGCGGCGGCCAGGGGGGCGGCCAGTGGGGCGGCGAAAGGAACGAATCTGTGGGTCATGGTCTTGTCACCGCCGCTCAACGATGGCCGTCGGCCAGCGCGTCCGGGCCGATTGGAGGGGA
This sequence comes from Azospirillum sp., assembly GCA_027486405.1. Taxonomy (GTDB): domain Bacteria; phylum Pseudomonadota; class Alphaproteobacteria; order Azospirillales; family Azospirillaceae; genus Azospirillum. The sequence goes on from JAIXPD010000029.1 coordinate 13,447, forward strand.
TGCCGCCGCATCGCCGGACTGAGCCAGCCGGGACGGCTTCACGCGGAACAGCTTCAGAACGACGACGAAGAAGATCGGAACGAAGAGAAGGGCCAGCAGCGTGGCGGCGACCGTGCCGCCGACCACCGCCGTGCCGATGGCGTTCTGCCCGCCCGAACCGGCGCCGCTGGCGATGGCGAGGGGGACCACGCCCAGCGTGAAGGCCAGCGAGGTCATCAGGATCGGCCGCAGCCGCTGCCGCGCCGCGCCGATGGCGGCATCCACCAGGCTTTCGCCGTGGTCGAAGCTCTCCTTGGCGAATTCGACGATCAGGATGGCGTTCTTGGCCGACAGCCCGATGGTGGTCAGCAGGCCGACCTGGAAATAGACGTCGTTCGACAGCCCGCGTCCCCAGGTGGCCATCACCGCGCCGAACACGCCGAGCGGCACCACCAGCAGCACCGCCGCCGGGATCGACCAGCTCTCGTACAGCGCCGCGAGGCAGAGGAAGACGACCAGCAGCGACAGGGCGTAGAGCGCCGGGGCCTGCGCGCCCGACTGCTGCTCCTCGTAGGAGGTGCCGGTCCAGCTGAAACCGAATCCGGGCGGCAGCTGCGCGGCGAGGCGCGCCATCTCCGCCATCGCCGTGCCGCTGCTCTGGCCGGGAGCGGCCTGTCCCAGGATCTCCATCGAAGCGAAGCCGTTGTAGCGTTCCAGCTTGGGCGCGCCGTAGCTCCATTCCGCACGGGCGAAGGCCGACAGCGGGATCATCGAGCCGGTGGAATTGCGGACGGACCAGCGCGACAGATCGCCGGGATCGGAGCGGGAGTCGGCGTTGCCCTGCATGTAGACGCGCTTGATGCGCCCGCGGTCGAGGAAGTCGTTGACGTATCTCTGTCCCCAGGCCGAGGAGATCGTGCTGGTCACGTCGCCGACCGACAGGCCCAGCGCCCTGGCATGCGGCCAGTCGATGACCAGCCGGTATTGCGCCTCGTCGTTCAGGCCGTTGGGGCGGACCGCCATCAGCAGCGGGCTCTGCGCCGCCATGCCGAGAAGCTGGTTGCGCGCGGCCAGCAGTTCCTCATGGGTGGCGCCGCTGCGGGCAATCAGCTCGAAATCGAAGCCGGTGGCGTTGCCCAGCTCGCTGATGGCCGGCGGAGCGAGAGCGAAGACCGTCGCGTCCTGATAGCCGACGAAGCGGGCCATGACGCGGCCGGTCAGCGCCTTCACCTTGCTGGCCGCATCCCGACGAACCGACCAGTCCTTCAAGCTGACGAAGGCCATGCCGGAACTCTGACCGCGGCCGCTGAAATTGAAGCCGGAGACGGTGAACACCGACCTGACCAGCGCGCCCTCCTCCTTCAGCAGATAGTCGCGCACCTGGGCCAACGCCCGGTCGGTCCGTTCGGCGGTGGTGCCGGGCGGGGTGCTGACCTGGATGAACATCACGCCCTGGTCCTCGTCCGGCAGGAAGGAGGTCGGGACGCGCAGGAACAGGACCGCCAGCCCGCCCACGATCAGCCCATAGACCAGCAGGAAGCGCACGGGCCGCTTCAGCGCCCCGCCCAGCCCGCGGATGTAGACGCGGTTGCCACGGTCGAAGTTGCGGTTGAACCAGCCGGCGAAGCCGCGAGCAGTCTTGCCATGGTCGGGCCGCTTCAGCAGCGTGGCGCACAGAGCCGGTGTGAAGATGACGGCGACGCCGACCGACAGCAGCATCGAGGTGGCGATGGTGATGGAGAACTGACGGTAGATCACGCCGGTCGATCCGCCGAAGAAGGCCATCGGCAGGAACACCGCTGCCAGAACCAGGGCGACGCCGACCAGCGCGCCGGTGATCTGGTCCATCGACTTGCGCGTCGCCTCCAGCGGCGACAGATGCTCCTCCTGCATCACGCGCTCGACATTCTCGACAACGACGATGGCGTCGTCGACCAGCAGGCCGATGGCCAGCACCATGCCGAACATGGTCAGCGTGTTGATGGAATAGCCGAAAGCGGCCAGCACCGCGAAGGTGCCGAGCAGCACGACGGGAACCGCGATGGTCGGGATCAGCGTGGCCCGGAAATTCTGCAGGAACAGCAGCATCACCAGGAAGACCAGAAGGATCGCTTCGGCCAGCGTCTTCACCACCTCTTCGATCGACAGCTGGACGAAGGGCGTGGTGTCGTAGGGATAGGTCACCTCGACGCCGGCCGGGAAGGACGGGCGCAGGGATTCGATGGCCTGGCGCACTGCGGTGGCGGTGTTCAGCGCATTGGCGCCGCTGGCCAGCTTCACCGCGATGCCGGCCGCCGGCATGCCGTTGTAGGCGGTGTTGACCGAATAATTCTCGCCGCCCAGTTCCACTGTCGCCACATCGCGCAGCAGGACCTGCGAACCGTCGGACTGGACCTTCAGCAGAATCTTGCCGAACTGTTCCGGCGTCTTCAGATAAGAGGGACCGATGACGGTGGCGTTCAACTGCTGTCCCAGACGCGACGGACGGGCGCCAAGTTCGCCCGCCGCGATCTGGACGTTCTGGGCACTGATGGCGCTCTCCACGTCCGATGGCATCAGGGCGTATTTGTCGAGCTTGTCGGGATCGAGCCAGATGCGCATGGCATACTGGGCACCGAACAGTTGGTAATCGCCGACACCGGCAGCCCGGCTCAGCGGATCCTGGATGGTCGAGGCGATGAAATCCGCCAGATCGTTGGACGTCATCCTGCCGTCGCTGGAATAGAAGCTTGCAACCATCAGGAAGTTCTTGGTCGCCTTGGCGACGCGGATGCCCTGGTTGCGCACCGTCTCCGGCAGACGGGCCTCGGCCAGCGCAACCTTGTTCTGGACCTGCACCTGGGCGGTGTCGGGATTGGTGCCCTGGGCGAAGTTCAGCGTGATGCTGATGCTGCCGTCCTTGTTCGATTCGGACGAGAAGTAGATCAGGTTGTCGAGGCCGCTCAACTGCTGTTCGATCGGCTGGACGACGGCGTTCTGCACGGTTTCGGCGGAAGCACCGGGATAGCTGGCCGACACCGAGATGGCGGGCGGTGCCACCGACGGGTATTGCGCCACCGGCAGCGTGCGCAGGGCCAGCAGGCCGGCCAGCATGACCACGATGGCCAGCACCCAGGCGAAGACCGGCCGGTCGATGAAGAAACGGGCCATGTCCGGTCTCCTAGCGGGTCTGCCGGGCGGCGGACGGCAGGGCCGCCACCGCGCGTTGGTCGAACTGCTCCTCGGTGAGGTCGGTCGCCGCCAGCGTCACGCCGGGGCGAATTTTCTGGAGCCCCTCGACCACCACGCGGTCGCCGTCGGACAGGCCGTCGGTGACGACCCATTTACTGCCCTGGGTACGGTCGGCCGTCACCGGCCGCGCCTCGGCGGTGCCGTCTGCCTTGACGAGCTGGACGACGGCGCGGCCTCGGGAGTCGCGGGAAACCGCCTGCTGCGGAACCAGGAAGGCATTGGGGTCGGTGGCCTGCCGCAGCTTTTCCCGCACATACATGCCGGGCATCAGCAGCCCGTCCGGATTGGGGAAGACGGCGCGCAGCGTGACAGAGCTGGTGGTCTGGTCGACCGTCACCTCGGAGAACTGCAGCGTGCCGGGATGGTCGTACTCGCGCCCGTCCTCCAGCACCAGCCGGACTTCGGCCTGACCGGCCCCGGTTCCCTGGATGCGGCCGACGGCCAGATCGCGCCGCAGGCCGAGCAGAGCGGAGCTGGGCTGGGTCACGTCGACATAGATGGGATCGAGCTGGGTCACGGTGACCATCGAGGTGGTCTGGTCGGCGGTGACCAGCGCGCCGGGAGTCACCGACGAGCGGCCGGTGCGGCCGGAGATCGGCGAGCGCACCTTGGTGTATTCCAGATTGATGCGCGCGGTTTCGACATTCGCCTTCGCTGCGGCGACGTCGGCCTGTCCCTGACGCAGCGTGGCGACCGCGGTGTCGAGATCCTGCTGGCTGACCGCCTTCTCCTTCGCCAGCGGCTGGTAGCGGTTGACGGTCAGCTGGGCCGACGCGGTCGCCGCCTCCGCCTTCTGCTGGGCGGCGACGGCGCTGGCGAGCGCCGCCTGGTAGCTGGCCGGATCGATCTGGTACAGCGGCTGTCCCGCCGTCACCGCCTGCCCTTCGGTGAACAACCTGTCGCGGATCACGCCGCCGACCTGCGGCCGCACCTCGGCGGTCTGGAAGGCGGTGACGCGGCCGGGCAATTCCGTCACCACCGGAACCGGATGGGGGTGCAGGACCACCGCGGTCACGCCGGGCGGCGGCGGGGCCCCCTGGACCGCACCGCCGGTCTGGGTGCCGGTTTCCTGGCAGGCGGTGAGAAGCAGAAGCGCTGCGCCGACGCCGAGTACCGGCAATCGTCCCGGTCGGGCGGAAAGCCGTCGGTCCTTGATGAAGGGCCGGTTCCTGGCGGGATTGTCGGACTGATCAATAATTTCCAGATCTTCCATTTGAACCTGGCGACTCTCAATGTCTGTTCCGGAAAAACTAAGACTTGACTGTAACCCGGCGATGTCCGATGCGGGCTTTCCTGTAACGGTCTGTAACAGGCGGAACCTGTGCGCTGTTTGCGGTCTGCCCCGCATGCGTTGCCGGTGCGCCGCCGATGGTCTTGCCGGGCGGCGCGGATGGCATCGCATCTCCGGTCCGGACTCAGACGGCAGGTGCCTGCTGCAACTTCACCAGGGCGCTCATGTTCTCGTCCGCCAGCCCCGCCGCGATTGCCGCTGCGAAGCGGGTATGGAGCGCGTGCGTCAGCGGCAATAGAGCAGATGCCCACCGTCGGCCTGCGGTCTCGATCCCGATACCGGGGCTTCCACGGGTGCAACCCCGTGATCACGGGCCTCTTGCCCCCATGCGCGGACATGGGCCGGTGTAAGCGTCGAACTCTCGATCGCGAGCGCCCCCGACCGCATGCCGCCGAAGGCACCGGTTTCGCCATCGGACCATATTGCGGCCGATGCCTCATCGTCGCGCACCATCGCGATCACCGCATCGGCACCGCGTGCCGCCTCGCGCGGTGTCGATGCAACGATGGCACCGCGCGCCGCCAGGAATTCGGCTGCCGATGCTGTTCGGTTCCAGACCGTCAGATCATGGCCGGCTTCCAGCAGTCGGCGCGCCATGCGGCTGCCCATCGCCCCCAATCCCAATACAGCAAGTCTTGCCATGTGTGTTCGGACCCCGATTTTGGATTCCTCGACCGCCCGGCCAAGGCCGGACGGCCATTCCAGACGTCAGGCCTTGGCGGCGCGTGCGGCGGCAACCAGCCCGTCGAGCCATTCCTGATGGCCGTTGATCATCGGGTTCGGCACCGCGCGCGCCAGTTCCCGCGCCGGAACACCGTTCTGTGTCTCCTGGGTCAGGATGCGGACGCGTCCACCGGACAGATCCTCAATCAACCAGGCATGATGAACGTCGAGCCGGTCGGCGGCACCCTCCGCACCGGCCCAGCCGTGCCAGGCCACCCGCGCCGGCTGCCCCTCGACCGGCGCCACATGTTCGATGACCTGGGCTTCGACCGGAAAGCCAAAGGTGCTGAAAAAGAAACGGACGCCAGCTTCCAACTCCGGCCCCTTGCCGTCGTGGAAGCGGATGTCGGCACAATTCCTGTAATAGCCGGGCCAGCGCGCGGGGATGTTCAGGAACGGCCAGACGTCTTCGGTGGCGAGGTCGGCGACGATGACCTCGTTGGAACAATAATTGTCGGTGAAGCCGGGAACGTATCCCGCAGGCCAGATGATGTCGCTCATTCCGATCTCCTGTTGGTGTGCCGATTGACGGCGTCGGATGCTGGGAGAATGGCTGAGCGGGTGTTATAAGGGAAATTGCGGTGTATTATTTTTGGTATAAGCATGAACGATATCAGGGGCGTCGACCTCAATCTGCTGAAGGCGCTGGATGCGCTGTTGGACACCCGCTCCGTTACGAAGGCGGCCGAACGGCTTGGGCTGACGCAGCCGGCGGTCAGCGGCATGCTGACGCGGCTTAGGGAAACCTTCGACGATCCACTGTTCATCCGCTCCCAGCGCGGTGTCCTACCGACGCCAAGGGCGGAAGCGCTCGCCCTGCCCTTGCGGCAGGCACTGATGGACATCCAGGCACTTCTGGCACCGCAAGCCTTCCTACCGGCGAAGGCGGCGATGACCGTCACCATCGCCGCCACCGATTACGCGCAGAAGGCGGTGTTGCTGCCGCTCATGTCGGCCTTGCGCCGGGAGGCCCCCGGCATCCGGATTTCCGTTCGCCCCGTCGATCTGTCCGGCTTCAGCCAGCAGATGGAGAGCGGCACGCTCGACATGGCGCTGGTCACGCCGGATATGGCGCTCGACACGATGCACAGCCGGATGCTGTTCAGCGAGACCTACAGCTGCATCCTGCGCCCGGGGCACCCTGCCGCCGGCACGCCGCTGGATCTGGACCGGTTTTGCGCGCTGGACCATGCGCTGATGTCCCATGACGGCTCGAAATTCCGTGGGGCGACCGATACTGCGCTTGAGGCGCTCGGGCGCAGCCGCCGGGTGGCCGCCGTCGTTCCAAGCTTTCTCATTCTGATCGACCTCGTGCGGGAGTCCGATCTTGTGGCGATGGTTCCCAGCCGACTCCTTGCGGATGTGAAGGATCTGCTGGTCGTGCCGCCGCCGATCCCTATTCCGGGCTTCGCCAAGATCCTTGTATGGCATGAGCGTCTGCAGAGTGATCCCGCGCAAAAATGGATCCGGGATCGGCTCGCAATGACGTGTTTCGGCAAGGCGACGAATTCCGGAGATCGGCCCCTGGCGTGAAGAGCTGGATGCTCTGTTGCCGACCGACGATGGCTAAATGGTAAGCGGGCGCGGAACGCCCCTCAGCCAGCTGCGGTCTCCGAAGTCATGGCCCAGGGGAGGAGTTCCGCGCAGTCGGTGATACCGCCTCACCTATGAAATGGCCTTCTGGCTCCATGGCTGGCAGCAGAGGGATTTGATGCGGTCGGTTTCGGCGACGAGAGCATTCCATGCGTCGCAGCAGGCATTGATGATGGCGTTCTGATCGGGAAAGACCCGCAGGGACATGAGTTTTCGCGCAGGAAGAGCCAGATGCGCTCTTGTCACCACCGGCCTGCGCCACACCGTGGCACCGGGATTGGCGCTGGGGGCCGAATACAACCACTTCGATCTGAAGTCGGACAGCGCCTCCCAGAACGACCGGGGGAACATCGTGCTGTTGCGCTCGACCCTGGTCTTCTGATCGGGGCCGCTCCGATCCGGGGTCATTCGATCCCGGTCTGTGGCGGCGTGGGGCCTGGACCGCGCTGCCGCGCCTCCTCCTCTGTCTGGCAAGGGAACCCCACCGCGATGGTCAGCCCCCTCAGCTCCGCCGCACCCGTCCGCCCCACGCCCAGGCCGAGGCCGAACGCGAACGCACCGCCCTGGAACGGCGGCGGACGCGATGCAGACGATGGCCCAGCGGATGAGCGACAACGCCCGCGACGCCGTGGGCGCGGTCGCCCGCAGCAACCGCACCATCGACGAGCTGTCCGACAGCACGCGCAAGATCGGGGCGGTGATGCAGCTCATCAACGGCATCGCCAGCCAAACCAACCTGTTGGCGTTGAGCGCCACCATCGAGGCCGCCCACGCGGGCGAGGCGGGCAAGGGCTTCGCCGTGGTGGCGAGCGAAGTGAAGGCGTTGGCCGGGCAGGTGGGCGCGGCGACGGAGGACATCGCCCGCCAGATCGCCTCCATGCGCGCGGTGGCGGAAGACGCCGTGGCGGCGATCCAGTCCATCGACGCCACCATCTGCCACATCTACGAGCGGACCACCGCCGTCGCCCTGTCCGCCGAAGAGCAGGGCCGTGCCACCCAGGAGATCGCCCGCAACGTGCTGGTCGCCAGCGACGGATCGTTGCGGGTGCGCGGCAGCATCGAATCGGTGGCCCGCGCCGCCACCGAATCCGGGGAAACCGCCGGACAGGTGCTCTCCGCCTCCTCCACCGTGCTCGACGAGATCCACGCTCTGAGCCAACAGGTTGAACGGCTGGTCGACCACATGCGCGCGGGGCGAGCGCGTCGCGCGTTTGGCCCCGTTTTGCACAGACCGCTTTGAAAGACCCTGCCGCCAGTGCGACAATGTCGAGCGCGCGCCCGATGACGCGCGGTCCTTTGGCAACGAGGGCGCACCGATGTCCCTGCCCACCTACCGCTCGATTCTGATCCGCGTCGCCGTTGCCACCCTGCTGATGGCGGTGGCGGTCGGCGGCATCGCCTTCTTCGTCGAAATCGAAATCGCGGACGAGTTGGTGTCCGACCTCGCCAAACGGGAATCGACCGCCTTCCTGGCCGAAGCGCGCGACACGCTGCCCGGTGCCGCCGCTGGCGCGATGGCGCTGCAACCGGAGGAGGCGCTCGACCGCTTCATGCACCGGCGCATCCAGGCCGAACAGACTCCCGTCACCGGTGGCCTCTTCATCGTCGCCGAACTGTACGACGCCAACAAGGTGAAGATCGGCGAGCACATCGCCCCCGGTGCCGAATGGGCGGAAGAACGGCTTCGCAGCACCCGGCACGACTTCCCGGCGGCCGGGACCTTCCAATACGAACGTTACACCATCGACGGCCGTTTCTTCATCCAGACCATCGAATCCCTGACCGACCGCGACGGCCGCATCCTGGGGTATTTCGAAAGCGTCTTCCAACTGTCGCCGGAGCATTCGCGCGAAATCATCATGGACACCGTGACCGTGGTGGCCGTGTCCTCGCTGTCGGTCATCCTGGCCGCGCTGGTGCTGCTGCCGATCTTCGTCGCCTTCAACCGGCGGGTCATGACACTGTCGCGCCAGCTTCTCGACGCCAACATCGACATCCTCACCGTGCTGGGCAGCGCCATCGCCAAGCGCGACAGCGACACCCACGCCCACAATTACCGCGTCACCGTGCTGGCGATCCGTCTGGCCGAGGCAATGGGGTTGGACGCCGCCGCCATCCGGCGGTTGGTGAAGGGGGCCTTTCTCCACGATGTCGGCAAGATCGCCATTCCCGACCGCATCCTGTTGAAACCCGGCAAGCTGGACACCGACGAGTTCACGGTGATGAAAACCCACGTCGCCCACGGCCTGGACATCGTGCGCGCCGCCGATTGGTTGGGCGACGCCGCCGATGTGGTCGGCGGCCATCATGAGAAATTCGACGGGTCGGGCTATCCCGGCGGCCTGGTCGGGGACCGCATCCCGATCACCGCCCGCATCTTCGCCGTCGCCGACGTGTTCGACGCGTTGACCTCCCGTCGCCCCTACAAGGAACCGATGCCGTTCGACGTGGCGATGGGCATCCTGCGCGACGGGGAAGGGCGACATTTCGATCCCACGGTCCTGGCCCGTTTCAGCGGGATCGCCGCCGCCCTGCACGCCCACCTGACCGCCATCGGTGACGAGGGGGTCGAGGCGGAGTTGCGCCGTTTGGTCGGGCACTATTTCGCCGGGGCGTGACGGCCCCGACGCCTCAGCCCTCCGCCACCCGAATCACCGGCTCGTGCGCGACCGGGAAATTCACCGAACGGCCGATGAAGCATTTTTCCGCCGCCGTGTGATGCAGCGCGCGGGCCTTCTCCGCGTCGCTGCCCGGTGCCAGCGTGACGCGCGGGCGCAGGGTGACGCCGGTGAACTGCCCGGCCCCATCCGGCTGCTCGATCATCACGCCGTCGGCGTCGTCCTCATACGCCGTGACGACGATCCCGGCGGTGGCGCACAGGTGGAGATACCACAGTTGATGGCAGGAGGAGAGTGCGGCGACCAACAGCTCTTCCGGGTTCCAGCGGGCGGGATCGCCGCGAAAGGCCGGGTCGGAGCTGGCGGCGATGGGGTCTTTGTTGCCCGCGCTCAGGCTGTGGTCGCGGCTGTAGGCCCGGTAGGCGGAGGTGCCGGTTCCCTGGTTGCCCGTCCAATCGAGCCGGACCCGGTAGCGGTGCTGCTTGTCGCTCATGTCGCCTTCCTTCCCTTGTTCGTGAGAACGGTCACATCACAACCGCCAACAGCAGCGGCAGGCCCAGAAACGCCATGAGGGTCGAGCCGAGCACCAGCGCGGCGACCTCCTCCGGCGCGTTGTTGTAGCGCAGCGCCCACAGGTAATTGAACACGGCCACCGGCATGGAGCTTTGCACCAGCACGACCCCGCGCATGGTTCCGGTCAGCCCCATCACCGACACCACCATCCAGCCGATGGCAAAGCCCAACCCCAGCCGCAAGGCCGACATCGACAGCGCCCGCAGCGCGCCGGTCAGGCGCAGGGAGGACAGCGCCACCCCCAGCGACAGCAGCATCAGCGGCACCGCGCAATTGCCCAGCAGAGTGGTGCAGTTCGTCACCCATTGCGGGGCCGTGACACCGGTGATCTGCATCGTCACCGCCAGCGCCACGGCGTAGATGACCGGCGTGCGGATCATCTGGCCAAAGCTGAAACGCCCGGCGGCCAGGGCCGGCCCCAGGGTGAATTGCGACACCGACATCACGGCGAAGAACAGCACGGCAAGACTCAGCCCCTCGTCGCCAAAGGCGAACAGGCACACCGGCAGCCCCAGATTGCCCGCGTTGGGAAAGCTCATCGCGGGCAGATAGACCCGCAACGGCAGTTTGGTCGCCAGCAGGATCGGGATGGACAGCAACCCGGACAGCCCCATGCACACCGTCGCCGCCAGCGCCATGTCCCCCATCACCGCCCCGCTGATGTGCAGACGGGTCAGGGCCGAGAAAACCAGGCAAGGGGACGAGACGTTGATCGCAAAGGTGGTGATGAAGGCGCTGTCATACGGGAGTTGCGCCCGCCGCCAGCCGAAACCGATGGCGGCCACGATCAACACCGGGGCGATCACGCCAAAGGCGTCGGCCAACACGGCCAGCGATGATATGGAAAGTGGCATGGGATCGGCGATGGTCGGTGCGTTTGGTGATCGAACGATCGCACCATGCGGGCAAATCGCCGCGCCGTCACCCCCAACACCCCCTGTGTTCGCGCAGGGCTGGCGCGCGATCATCGCCGGTCGGCCGATTCGCCTACGGCCGTTCGGCCGGCCCGCTGTGAAAGGCGGCGAAGCTGTGACCCATACGGCAAGGAACGGTCAGCAGGCGACAGGAGCACAAACGAATCCGCGTCAATTGTGCAATATTTATCACATTCTCGTAGCAAAATGTAACGGAGCTTGAGCCACGGTGGGGCCGCTGTCTATGGTAGAGGTCGATTATCTTTTGGACACGAATGACACCCTCGACAAGCGTTCCCACGGTCGTTCGCCCGTTGAACAACACGGCGCAACCCACCAATCGGCGGCCCAGCCAGCGCAGCCGCCGATTCACCGTTCGTGGATTCCTGCTGTCCATTCTTTTGTTTCTTTCCGGCGGTTTCTTTCTTGCGCTCGCCGCCTTGCCGGTCGGGCGTCTGGCCAGCGCGGCGATTTCGGTTGGTGTGGTAGCGGCCGCGTTCATCTTGGGACGCTTCGCGCAAAAATTCTGGCACGCGCGCACCCTGACGGTGTTGCTGCTGGCCTTTGTTACATTCCGGTATTTCTTCTGGCGCCTGACCGGGACCATGCCCCCGTCGGACGACCTGTTGAACTTCATCCCCGGCGTCACCCTGTTCGCTGCCGAAGCGCTGTCTTTCGTCCTCTTCCTCACCTCGCTGTTCATCATCATCGATCCGCTGACCCGCGAACCGGTGGAGCCGACGGGGGATCCCGCCTTCTGGCCGACGGTCGATGTCTACATCCCGTCCTACAACGAAGAGCCCGAGCTGCTGGAAACCACGCTGGCCGCCGCCGTGTCGATCGATTACCCGCGCGACAAGCTGCGGGTCTATCTGCTGGACGATGGCGGCACCGACCAGAAGCTGGCCCACCCGAACCCGGCGTCGGCGGCCGAGGCACGGGAACGCCGCGCCACGCTGACCGCGCTGTGCGAGCGGCTGCACGTCACCTACATGACACGCCCGCGCAACGAACACGCCAAGGCGGGCAACATCAACCACGCCTTCCATCAGACCAACGGCGATCTGATGCTGATCCTGGACGCCGACCATGTCCCGACCTCGGGCATCCTGAAGGCGACGGTCGGATTCTTCCAACAGAACGCCCGGCTGTTTCTGGTCCAGACCCCGCATTTCTTCGTCAACCCCGACCCCATCGAGTACAATCTCGGCACATTCGAGCGGATGCCGAGTGAGAACGAGATGTTCTATTACTCGATCCAACCGGGGTTGGACCGTTGGAACGGCTCCTTCTTCTGCGGTTCCGCCGCCGTCCTCCGCCGCGCGGCGTTGGAGGAGGTGGGCGGCTTTTCCGGCGACACCATCACGGAAGATTGCGAAACCGCGCTGGAGCTGCACGCGCGCGGCTGGGACAGCGCTTACCTGCCGCGCCCCCTGATCGCCGGGTTGCAACCGGAAACCTTCGACGCCTTCATCGTCCAGCGGTCGCGCTGGACCCAGGGCATGATCCAGCTCTTTCTGCTGAAAAACCCGCTGTTCAAGAGCGGGCTGAGCCTGCCGCAACGGCTGTGCTACCTCAGCACCATGCTTTATTGGTTCTTCTGGTTCTGGCGGCCGATCTTCCTGCTGTCGCCGCTGTGCTACGCGCTGTTCGGGATGGAAATCTACCGCATCAACCTGCCGGATTTCGCCTGCTTCGTGCTGCCCCACGTCTTTGCCGCCGCGTTCCTGTCGCAATTCCTGCATGGGCGGATGCGCTGGCCGCTCTTCTCCGAACTGTACGAGTATTTGCAGAGCTTCCACGTCTCGCGCGCTGCATTGGCCACCTTCCTGCGCCCCCGCAACCCGGTCTTCAAGGTGACGGCCAAGGGGCAATCGGTCGACAAGGACGGTTTTTCGTCGCTGGCCACCCCCTTCATCCTGGTCACTCTGCTGTTGGGTCTGGGGCTGGCCGCCTGCGCCTGGCGCTACAGCCTGTTTCCGGAGCATCGGGCGGCCATCGTGCCGGTGGCGGTGTGGAACGGGTTGAGCTTCATCCTGTCGCTCGGCGGGCTGGCGGTGGTGTATGAGCGCAAACGCGTGCGCCGTCAGGAACGCTTCACCATGGAACGGGCGGCGGAGCTGGTGTTTGCCAACGGCGACCGCATCGACGTGATCGTCACCGACGCGTCGGCGGGCGGCGTCGGGTTGGACGTCGATCCCCGTTGGCGCGAGCGCCTGACCCACCCCGATTCCCCCATCCTCATCATCGCCGCGACGGACAGCGAAGCGGCCACCACCACCGGCGTCCGGTTGTCGCGCATGGAGATGCGGGGCGGCACCTTGGCGGTCGGGGCCGGTTTCTCGCCGCGCAACCGCCAGGACATCGTCGAAATGGCCCGCTTCGTCTTCGGCAACAGCGTGGGATGGGACAATTTCCTGGATCGCAAGCGCGTGCAGGCCCCGACCTTCTTCGGTGGGCTGCTGTTCTTCATCACCCGCGTCGTGCCCCGGCTTGGCCATGTGCTGCTGGCGCTGCCGGGGGCCGTGGGTCGCATTCTGCTGTTCCGCGCGCCATGACGATCCGGTTGCCGTCGTTTCGGGCCTGGGCGGTCTGCGCTGCCCTGCTGGTGAGCCTGATGGCCAGCGCCGCCCAGGCGCTGGACCGCCGGGTGATTCCGCTGTCGAGCCTGCGCGATGGACCGCCCGATGCCACGCTGAACGGTGAAACCGACAGCACCGCGCTCCGCGTCTTCATTCCGCCCACCGGCCCGCTGTCGTCGGTTCTGCTGACCGTCTCCTACGAAAACGGCATCGACATCCTGCCCGAAAAGGGCGCGCTGGCCGTTTTCATCAACGGGGCGGCGGTGGCCGAATTGCCGCTGGCCGCCTTCAAGGGGCCGGTCAACGCCGCCATCTCGTTGCCGCCCAGCCTGATGCGCCCCGGCGAAAACCAGATCCAGTTCGAGGTCAGCGCCCAGCACCGCGCCATCTGCACCGTGCGCGGCACCTTCGATTTATGGACGCGGATCAATCTGGCGGCCTCCTCCCTGACTCTGGAATCGGATGGAAACGCCCCCGATCCCGATCTGGCGGTGATGCGTCAGCTTCTGGTGTCTTCCGACCGGGCGCGGGATCCGCTGGCGATCCTGAAGGCCGGGGCGGAGATCGACGCCGACCATCTCGGCTGGGGCGCGATGGTGGCGCAGGCCTATGGCCTGTTGCTGGGCGATCAGGCCCCGCGCATCGTCGCCCGCCCGATTCCCCCGGCCAAGCCGGGAACCCCGCCGGTGACGCTTGACAGCGTGCCGGGATTGAGCAGCAAGAACATCCTGATCGGCACCCGCGACCAGATCGCCCCGCTGTTGGGGGAGGCGCGGACGGCGGCCATCGCCGGTCCGTTCCTGGGCGTCTACCCCGTGTCCGGCCCGAATCTGCCCGCCGGGTCCTTTTTGGGGGTGGTGTCCGGCCGCAACCCGGCGGAGGTCGATCAGGCCGTCGCCCGCTTCGCCGACGTCACCCGCAATTTGCCGGCCCAATCCACCGTCATCGTCAGCGACACCACGCCGACCGCGCCACCGCCGCCGCGCGTGGTGCAGGAGGAAGGGCGCTACCGCCTGTCCGATCTGGGCTTTGCCACCGTCCAGCACAGCGGCTACCGCTACACCGGCCGGGTGACATTGACGCTGCCCGCCGGTTTCGCCCCGGTCAGCGACCGTGTGGTGCTGCTGCACGTCAATGGGGCGTTCGAAGGCAATCTGGGGCCGGGGGCGGTTCTGAACGTCCGTGTCAATGGCCGGTCGGCCACCGCCATGGAGATCGACAAGCGGTCGAGCGGCATCATCGACAACGGCGAGATGCAATTGCCGATGACGCTGTTCCGCCCCGGCCCCAACGTGATCGAGTTCGAAGCGGAGCTGCCGCCCGCCAGCGGAACCGACTGCGTCTTTGCCGTGCGGCGGCCGACCTTCACCCTGCACGACAGTTCCAGCCTGGAAATCCCCGGCTTTGCCCGGTTGGCGACCTTGCCCAACCTGACCACGCTGGCGCAGACCGCCTATCCCTACGCCGGGTGGAACGGGCGTGACACGGCGCTGCCCTTCGATCTGGTGGTGGTGGGCAAGGAGGCCCCCTGGTTCGGCGCGGCCTGGACGATGGCCGCCCGGCTGGCCCAACGGGCGGGCGACCTGCTGCGGCTGGTCCCCTCCGTCGGCTGGGACGGCGCGCCCGACGACAACGCCCTCATCGTCGGTCCGGTGGCCGCGCTGCCGCAGGCGGTGTTCGCCAGCGCCCCCCTGCCCGCCGACCGGCTCGCCGGTCTGCTGGAGGCCGGGGCGCTGATCGCCCAGGCCAGCGCCCGGGGCGAACCGATGGCCGCCGCTGACCGCCGCGCCCTGGTGGACCGGCTGCGCGGGGCCTGGAGCGGCAGCACCGTCCGGGGAAGCACGATCCGCCCGAACGCGCCGACGGCGGCACCGGTCGCCGCCGCACCGGTGGATGGATCGGCGCAAAGCCGGTGGCAGCGCATGGCCGGGGACGGCAGAGCCGCCGCGACTCCGGCGTCAAGCTGGCTGCCCGACTGGGTGCGCAGCGGCATGGCGGTGGCCGCGCGCTACGTCAACCGCTGGACCGTGGTGGACGCGCCGGTGGACGTGGTGGCCTTGACCGAAAACACCGAAACCCTGCCGGAAGCCGCCCTGCTGCAATACCACGCGCCGGGAACCGACGCGCTGACCTGGACGGTGCTGACCGCGTCGGATCCCCGCTCGCTCGACCGCGCCCTGCGCAGCCTGGGCGAGGGTGGCTTGTGGGACAAGCTGAAGGGTGGAACCGGCCTGTGGAGCAGCGCTGCCCCAGCCATGACCGCGCTGGATCCGTCGCGCCCCTACCAGATCATTCTCAATCCCTTTGACATCGGCAATATGATCCTCATTCTGGCACGCAACCTGTCGCAGCGGCTGGAGCTGCTGTTCGGGTTGCTGCTGGGAACGGCGGTGGTTCTGACCATCAGCATGCGCATGCTGCTGCGTCCGGGCCACGCCCGACGGAACCATGTGGATTCATAGGGAACAGGACGCAGCATGACGCCGACCCGGCGCGACCTTCTGATCGGTGGAGCCGCCGGGCTGCTGGCCACGGCGACGGGGGGCCTGCCGTTGGCGGCCAAGCCGTTCGACGCCGCCGCGTGGCGCGACTACGCCGACCGGTTCCTGCGCCCAGAAGGCCGAATCGTCGACACCGGCAACAACGGCGTCAGCCATTCCGAAGGCCAGGGCTATGGCCTGCTGCTGGCCGTGGCGGCGGGCGACCGGGGGGCCTTCGACCGGATGTGGGGCTGGACCCAACGCAACCTGATGATCCGTGAGGACGGGTTGACGGCGTGGCGCTGGCAGCCGGAGGGCGGCGTGGCCGACCGCAACAACGCGTCGGACGGCGACATCCTGATCGCCTGGGCCTTGCTGCGCGCCGCCGACCAGTGGAAGGCCGACGCCTACCGCACCGCCGCTGTTGCCCTGCTGAAGGCGCTGGCCGCCGCCGTTCTGGTGGAGCACGCCGGGATGACCGTGCTATTGCCCGGCCGCGACGGCTTCCGCAAAGGTGACACGCTGATCCTGAACCCCAGCTATTGGGTGTTCCCGGCGCTGCGCGCCTTTGCCGCCCTGCCCGCCACGCTGCTGCCCAACCCCGAACGCTGGCGCAAGCTGTCCGAATCGGGGCTGGTGTTGCTGGCCAAGGGCCGGTTCGGCAGCCACCAATTGCCGCCGGACTGGCTGGCGATGGACGCCAAGGGCGGGGTGGCGGTGGCCGATGGCTTCCGCAAGCAGTATGGCTACGACGCCGTGCGCGTCCCGCTCTATCTGGCGATGGACGGGCACCGCGACCCGTATTATTTCCGCCCCTTCGCCATGCTGGCCGCCCAGGCTGGAACCGGACCGATTCCGGCCACCGTGTCGCTGCCCGCCGGAACCACCACCCAGGTGGCGGCGTCGGTCGGCATGATGGCGGTCTATCGGTTGGCCTGCACACTCGCCGCCACCGGCAACAGCGTGACCGTGCCGCCGTTGGGTCCGAACGAGGATTATTACTCGACCACGCTGGCTCATCTGTCGGCCATCGCCGCGCAAACCCTGGGGATCACGCCATGACGGATCGCGCCAAGACGGATCCCGCCATGACCCATTCCAAACGCCTGCGCCGCGCCACAACCCTGGTTGGGATCACGGTTGGGCTTGGGCTGACGCTGAACGCCGCCCCGGCGTGGGCAACCTCGACCACACCCGGCGCGCGGGCGCTGGTTCCCGGCGTGAAGGTGGAGGTTGCCCCGGCCCCCGGCAGCGGCCCCGCCGCCGCTCCCAACGCGCTGGACGATTCGGCGCTGCGCTATTACGCCCGCATCGGCGATGTGGAGCGGATGGAGGCGGAAATCGCCCGTCTGCGCGCGCTCGATCCCGGTTGGGAACCGCCCAAGGACCTGTTCACCCCGCAGGCCGCCGGGCCGGGGGTGGATGAATCGCCCTTCTGGTCGCTGGTGTCGGCGGGCAAATTCGCCGAGGCCCGCGCCGCCATCGCCGAACAGCGCCGCCAAACCCCATCCTGGCAACCATCGGCCAAGCTGTTGCAGGAGTTGGACGTCGCCGAAGGGGCCAGCCGCCTGCGCGGGGCCAGCGACACCAAACGGTGGCAGGACGTGATCGACGCCGCCGCCGCCCAGCCGGAGGCGGTGGCCTGCAACCGGCTGGACAACGCGTGGCGCTTGGCCGAGGCCTACGCCGAGTTGAAGCAGTTCGACCGCGCCTTTGACCGTTACAAGACCATCGTCAGCCAATGCCCCCGGGCCAAGGAACGGCGCGACACCATCTTCAAGGCGTCGCGCCACCTCAGCCCGGAGCAGTTGCGCGAGTTGACCGCCATCGGGGCCACCGCCAACCCGGCGGCGGGGGAGGATTACAGCGCCGTCCGCACCGTGGAAGGGGAGCTGGAAACCGGCCGCCTGCTGGAAAAGCTGGGCAACCCGAAGGCTGGCCCGCTGTCCGTCGCCGATTTGGCGCGGGCCGAACAGACCATCCGCGACAAGCAGGACGCCGACGGGGCCATCGCGCTCGGCTGGTATTTCCAACGCCAGAAAAAGCACGCGGACGCCCAGCGCTGGTTTGCCGAGGCCAACGGCTGGACCCCGTCCGACAAGGCGGCGGAGGGCTTGATCCTGGCGCTCGCCGCGCTTGGCAAAAAGGCCGAAGCGCGGGAGGCCGGTGCCCCCTGGCAGGGCAAATCCGGCCGGGTCGATCAGGCGTTGAAGGCCGTCACCACCCCGCCGACGCGCGCGGCCAGCGGCGGAAACGCCGCGTCCGGGGGCGGCACGCCGGGGCAGAGCGCGTTGAGCGCGGCGCTGGCCCGCGATGATTTCGCCGGTTGTCTGGCGGCGATCCAACAAATGCTGGCGCACAGCCGCCCGACCGCCGCCCTGTTGCAGCAACGCGGCTGGTGCCTGCTGGAGTTGAAGCGCCCGACCGAGGCCGAGGCCGCCTTTGCCGAGGCCCAAGCCCTGGCGGCGCGTGAACCGGCCAAGGCCACCGGCAAGCCAACAAAGTCAACGGGCCTGCGCGACCCCAACGATCCGACGCTGGACGAGTCCGCCACCCCGGCGCAGGAAAACGCCTATGGCCAGGCGGTGGCGCGGTTGGCGACCGGCGATGTGACGGGCCTGAGCCGCGATCTGCCGCGCACCAACATGACCGCCAAGCAAAAGGCGGAAATCCGCGCCAGCCTGTTGGCGACGGAGGCCGGTCGGGCGCTGGAGGACAAGCGCTACCGCGACGTGCTGCGTCTGCTCGACGCCCGCAAGGAGCTGACGACGGAGCCGCGCAATCTGAGCATCCTGCGCGGTTGGGCCTTGTACAATCTGAAGCGGCTGGACGAAGCCCACGCGCTGTTCAAGTCGATCGACGACCGCCTGAGCACCGAGGAATCGCGCGAGGCGCTCTCCACCACGGTGAAGACGATGTATCATGACTGGTGAAGGGGCGCGCATGTCCGGGCGTTCACACAGGGTGCGAAAGGCGCTGTTGCCAGGGCTGCTGGTGCGGGGGGCGCTGCTGGCCGCCACGCTGGCCCTTGGCGGCTGTTTCGGCTGGGTTGACAACAACCTGACCCAATCGCCCACGCCCTGGCGGCGGGTGCAGCCCGCCGACCTGCCGGTGACGCTGCCCGCCAATCCCAAATTCCCGATCGTCGCGGCCCGCGCCCGCACCACCGGGGCCATCTACAGCTCCTACAACGTCGTGTTGGGCAACCCGACGCTGCTGCCGGGCGAAAACCGCCTGTCCATCGATGTCCACACCCTGCCCGACAGCCCGCTCGGCATGTTCGTCCAGCCGCCGCGCGTCTTCCCGGTGCCGCTCTACTCCACCGAAACGCTGGCCGAGACGCTGGCCAAGGAGTTTCCCGGCCTGAAAACCAAGGTGGCCGACAGCGCCCGCCGCAACCGCTACGGCGACTATGATTTCGCGCTGGCGCAGGACGCCACCAACACCTGCGTGCTGGCCTGGCAGCTCATCAGCGACCATGACCGCACCCTGCCCCGGCGGATCGAAGCGATCCGGCTGGAATACCGGGTCTGCGGCACCGAACGCAACCCGCGCGCCCTGTTGCAGCCCTTCGACAACCTGGTGCTGACCCTGCCCGACGCGGTCCTGGAGATCGACGACCTCACCCGTTTCTGATCGACCGCAGGAACGCACCGCCACCCCTCCGTCTGTTTCACAGCCCTCGCCAGACCCGTCCAAACCGTCGGGTGGCGGCGGGTGAATGGAACGTTTGAAACACCGTGAAACATTTTTCCGGGGTGTGTTCACCTGTTCCATCCACGTGAAGCAAACGAATGGGTGGCCGTTCTGGGCTGCGGTCATGGTTGATCCTTCGCCTCATGATGGGTTAAAAATCCTACACTGGCCATGCGCGACCAACAAGAGCAGGCGGAGCATCCGTGTCGGGATGGCCCCCCGCCGATTGGCTGTTGCGCTGGGGCGCGAATGCTTGTACGCTAGTATACAAGTTCGTTGACCCAACGGTGCGTGCCGATCATGCCCTTGCCACTGTCCGCCACAGCGCGCGGTCCGCGTCAGCACGATGTGTATGACACCTTGCGCCACGCGATCCTGAACGGGGATCTGCGGCCCGGAGAAGGACTGTCGGAAACCAAGCTCGCCGCGCAATTCGGCGTCAGCCGCACGCCGGTGCGCGACGCGGTGCGGCGGCTGTCCGACGATGGCTTTCTGCGCGTGATCCCGCAGGTCGGCACCTTTGTCGCCCCCATCCAATTGACGGCGGTGGCCGACAGCCAGTTCGTGCGCGAGACGCTGGAATGCCGCACCATCCGGCTGGCCGCCGAACGGTTGGACCCGACGCAGGCCGACGCGCTGGACCGCCATCTGGCCGCGCAGGAGCGCGCGGTCGCCGCCAACGACGCCACCGCCTTTTTCACCGCCGACGAGGCGATGCACGCCGACCTGATCCGCATCGCCGGTCGCCCGGCGGTGTGGAACCTGATTCTGGACGTCAAGGCGCAGTTGGACCGCGTGCGCTGCCTGTCGCTGGAAAGCGCCGACTGGCTCGCCATGATCTTCGACCAGCACCGCGTCATCATCGAACGCACCCGCGCCCGCGACCCCGACGGGGCCGAAGCGGCGATGCGCGCGCATCTGCGCAGCGTGTTCGACGCCATCGACCGGATCGCCGCCACCAACCAAGAGTATTTTGAGGACAGCCCGACCGACCCGGCGCGCTGACCCGCGACGGGCGACCGCCCCCACACAGACCGCCCCCCCACACACCGATCCAAACCCGCAACCGATTCCCGCACGCGGCCGCCCGCCCGTCCGGCGGACCGCCGACGCGCGCCTGAACCCCCGCACCCCGCTTCACACGCCAGACCGCCCGCGTCCGGCCACCCATCCGCGCGCCCTTTTGTGGCCTTCACCCCTTTTGGACTGCCCGCCATGAAGATCACCAACGCCCGCATCATCGTCACCTGCCCCGGCCGCAACTTCGTCACGCTGAAGATCGAAACCGACGAGGGCGTCACCGGCCTGGGCGACGCGACGCTGAACGGCCGCGAATTGTCGGTCGCCTCCTATCTGACCGACCACGTCATCCCCTGCCTGATCGGGCGCGACCCGCAGCGGATCGAAGACATCTGGCAGTATCTCTACCGGGGGGCCTATTGGCGGCGCGGACCCGTGACCATGGCGGCCATCGCCGCCGTGGACACCGCGCTGTGGGACATCAAGGGCAAGATCGCCGGGTTGCCGCTCTACCAGCTTCTCGGCGGGCAAAGCCGCGACGGGGTGATGGTCTACGCCCACGCCAACGGGCGCGACGTTCCCGAAACGCTCGACCGCGTCGGCGAATACATCGAAAAGGGCTACAAGGCGATCCGCGCCCAGTCGGGCGTTCCCGGCCTGTCGGGCGTCTATGGCATCGCCAAGGGCAAATTCTACGAACCGGCGACCAAGGGCTTGCCGCAGGAATCGGTGTGGTCGACCGAAGCCTATCTCGATTTTGTGCCGTCGCTGTTCGAGGCGCTGCGCGTCAAATACGGCATGGGGCCGCATCTGCTGCACGACGTCCACCACCGGCTGACCCCGATCGAGGCCGCAAGGCTGGGCAAGAGCCTGGAACCCTACCGCCTGTTCTGGATGGAGGATCCGACCCCGGCGGAGAACCAGGAGGCGTTCCGCCTGATCCGCCAGCACACCACCACCCCCATCGCCGTGGGCGAGGTGTTCAACAGCGTCTGGGACTGCAAGGATCTGATCCAGAACCAGTTGATCGACTACATCCGCGCGTCGGTGGCGCACGCCGGCGGCATCACCCATCTGCGCCGCATCGCCGATCTGGCCGCGCTCTATCAGGTGCGCACCGGATGCCATGGGGCCACCGATCTGTCGCCGGTCTGCATGGGGGCGGCCCTCCATCTCGGCCTCGCCATCCCCAATCTGGGGGTGCAGGAGCATATGGAGCACAGCCCGGAAACCGACGCGGTGTTCCCGCACAGCTACACGCTGACCGACGGCTGCATGCACCCCGGCGAAACCCCGGGCCATGGCGTGGAGATCGACGAGGAACTCGCCGCCAAATACCCCTACACCCCCGCCTCCCTGCCGGTCGCCCGGCTGGCCGACGGCACCCTGTGGAACTGGTGAGCGCCATGAGTCTTTCCCCCACGCGCCTCTCCGCCGCCACCCTGCCCGGCTTGCCCGCCGCCGTGCAGCGACCCGGTTACGACCGCGCCGCGCTGGAGCCGGGGATCGTCCATCTTGGCCTGGGGGCGTTCCACCGCGCCCATCAGGCGGTCTACACCGACGCGGTTCTGAACCGCGCCTTCGGCCCCTGGGGCATCGTCGGCGTCAGCCTGCGCAGCCCCGACACCCGCGACGCGCTCGCCCCGCAGGATGGGCTGTACAGCGTGGCGATCCGCGACGCCGAGGGCGAAAGCCTGCGCGTCGTCGGCAGCGTGCTGGAGGGGCTGGTCGCCCCGGAGGATCCGGCGGCGGTGCTCGACCGGCTGACCCGCCCGTCGGTGCGCATCGTCACCCTGACCGTGACGGAAAAGGGCTATTGCCACGACCCGGCCACCGGCGCGCTGAACGAAGCCCACCCCGACATCGTCCATGATGTGGCCAACCCGCAGCAACCGCGCACCGCGCTGGGCTTCCTGGCCGAGGCGCTGGCCCGCCGCCGCGCCGCCGGGCTGGCCCCCTTCACGGTGTTGAGCTGCGACAACCTGCCCAGCAACGGCGACACGCTGGCCGGTCTGCTGCGCCGCTTCGCCAGCCTGCGCGACCCCGCCTTTGGCGCGTGGGTGGCCGAGGCGGTGGCCTGCCCCAACAGCATGGTCGACCGCATCGTTCCCGCCACCACCGACGACGACCGCGCCCGCATGGCCGCCGCGCTGGGGATGGCCGACGCCTGGCCGGTGATGACCGAACGCTTCACGCAATGGGTGGTGGAGGACCGTTTCCCCGCCGGGCGTCCGGCCTGGGACGCGGTGGGGGTGGAGATGGTCGCCGACGTCCACCCCTATGAAACCATGAAGCTGCGGTTGCTGAACGGCAGCCATTCGACGCTGGCCTATCTCGGCTATCTGGCGGGTTACGAGACGGTGGCGGAGGCCATCGCCGATCCCGGCATGGCCCGCCTGATCCGGGGCCTGATGGACGAGGAGGCCGGGCCGACGCTGCATCTGCCACCCGGTGCCGATCTGGATGGCTACAAGACCGCGCTGTTGGAGCGGTTTCGCAACCCGGCCCTGCGGCACCGCACCTGGCAGATCGCCATGGACGGAACGCAAAAGCTGCCGCAACGCCTGCTGGGAACCGCGCGCGACCGGCTGGCGGCGGGCCTGCCCATCGACCGGCTGGCGCTGGGGGTGGCGGCCTGGATGCGCTACGCCGCCGGGGTGGACGAACAGGGCCACACCATCGACGTGCGCGACCCGATGGCCGACCGGCTCGCCGCCATCGCCGCCGGGGCGGGGGGCGACCCCGACCGCTTGGCCGATGGGTTGCTGGGCCTGACCGCCGTGTTCGGCACCGACCTGCCCGCCGATCCGCGCTTCACCGGTCCGGTGCGCGCCGCGCTGCGCCGTTTGTTCTCCGAGGGCGCGCGCGCCGTGCTCGCCGCCGCTGCCTGATCCACCACTGACCCGCTTTCCGCCTTCTGCTGCGAGGGACTGATCCCATGGTTGCCCTGCTCGTCGAAAAACCCCACGCCTTGGCCGTGGTCCCGGACACCGACCCGACGGTCGCCACCGGGGAGGTTCTGGTCCGCGTCCAGCGCGCGGGCATTTGCGGCTCCGACATGCACATCTATCACGGGGCCAACCCGTTCGCCGTCTACCCCCGCGTCATCGGCCACGAGTTCGCCGGGATCGTCGAGGCGGTGGGAGCCGGGGTGGAGACGGTGGCGGTCGGCGATCACGTCGTCGTCGATCCGGTGGTGTCCTGCGGGCGCTGCTACGCCTGCCGCGCCGGGCGGACCAACGTGTGCGGCAAATTGGAGGTGTTCGGCGTCCACCGCGACGGCGGATTCCGCAACCGGGTCGCCGTGCCCGCCGCCAACGCCATCAAGGTCCGCCACGACCTGCCCTTTTCCATCGCCGCGTTGGCCGAACCGCTGTCCATCGCCGCGAACGTCCTGTCGCGCACCGGCATCGGCGCCGACGACATCGTGCTGATCTATGGCGCGGGGACCGTCGGGCTGACGGTGGTGCAGGTGGCCAAGCTGCACGGCGCGCGCTGCATTGTGGTCGATCTGGACGACGCCCGGCTGGAGCGCGCCCGCGATTTCGGTGCGGACGTGACCCTGAATTCCACCCGCCAATCGGTGCCCGACGCCGTGCGCGACGAGAATGACGGGCTGGGGCCGACCATCGTCATCGACGGGGCCGGGGTGCCCGCCCTGCTGGAGGAGGCCTGCCGTGTCGCCAGCCCGGCGGGGCGCATCGGCCTGCTCGGCTTCTCGCCCGCACCCTGCAACATCAGCCAGCAGGAAATCGTCAAAAAGGAACTGACGCTGGTCGGTTCCCGCCTGAATCGTCGGTTGCTGCCGCAGGTGATCGACTGGATCGAAACCGGCCGGTTGCAGCCGGAAAAGCTCATCACCCAAGTGTTTCCGGCGGCCGACGCCGCCGCCGCCTTCGCCCTGATCGAACGCGATCCGGGCCGCACGGTGAAGGTCCAGTTGGATTTCAGCCGCTGACCACCGTCACCGCCGCACCCAATCAAAACGCCCATCATCCGGGAGGATCGTTTCCCATGACCGCCGCCATGACCACCGTCTTCACCCGCCGCCGCGTCACCGGCGCGCTGACCACCCTGTGCGCCGCCGTCGCCCTGTTGACCGCGCTGCCGCAGGACGCCGCCGCCCAGGCGAAGCATCGCCTGCGCTATGGGACCGCCTTCCCCGCCGATCACCCCGCCGTGCTGCGCATCACCGAAGCGGCCGAGGCGATCAAGGCCGAAACCGGCGGTCAGGTGGACATCCAGGTGTTCCCCAACAGCCAGATGGGCAGCGAGCCGGAAATGTTCAGCCAGGTGCGTTCCGGCGCGCTGGATTTCATGTCCACCTCCGGCGTCAACCAGACCATCGTTCCGGTCGCCAGCATCAACGCCGTCGCCTTCGCCTTTGCCGATTACAAGCAGGTGTGGGCGGCGATGGACGGCGAACTGGGCGCGCATGTCCGCGCCGCCTTCGACAAGGCCGGGCTGCACGCCTTTGAGAAAATGCTCGACAACGGCTATCGCAACATCACCACCAGCGGCAAGCCGGTGAACACGCCCGACGATTTGAAGGGCCTGAAGATCCGCGTGCCGGGCAACCCGCTGTGGGTGTCGGTGTTCAAGGGGCTGGGCGCGTCGCCGACGCCGATCCAGTTCGGCGAGCTGTACGCCGCCTTGCAGACCCGCGTGGTGGACGGCCAGGAAAACCCGCTGGCCCTGATCCAGAGCGCCAAGCTGTACGAGGTGCAGAAATACGTGGCCCGCACCGGCCACATCTGGGACGGCCATTACATCTTCATGGGCAACAAGAAGTGGGCGACCCTGCCCGCCGACGTCCAGGCCAGCATCTCCAAGCATTTCGCCACCGCCGCCGTGAAGGAGCGCGAGGATGTCGCCATCCTGAACGAAAAGGCGGTGGACGCGATGCAGGCCGCCGGCATCGTCTTCACCGATCCCGACAAGAAGCCGTTCCGCGACGCCCTGAAGGCCGCCGGATTCTATGAGGAGTTCAAGGGCAAGTATGGCGACGCCGCCTGGAGCATTCTGGAAAAATACTCCGGCCCGCTTTGATCCATACGCGCCCGCGCGCGACAGGAATCGCGACCGGGGATGGCCCCGCCCGTCCCCGGCCCCCTCCTTCTCCGACAAGGCTTGAGCCGACATGAGCACCGCGATGACACCGCCCCAGCCGCGTTCCGAGCCGGCGGCCGCCCACCGCAGCCCGTTGTTGCATAGGTTCGACACCGCCCTGACCACCGTCACCGAAGGGGCGGCGGCCCTTCTGGTCGCCGCCGAGGCGGTGTTGCTGGCCAGCGGAACCACGGCGCGTTACGTCTTCCACACCCCGCTCGTCTGGTCGGACGAGTTGGCCTCGCTCATCTTCCTGTGGCTGGCGATGCTGGGCGCGGTCGTCGCCCTGCGGCGGGGCGAGCACATGCGCCTGACCGCCTTCGTCCGCAACCTGCCCGACGAGACGCGATCCTGGCTCGACACGTTGGGCATGGGGCTGGTGATCGCCCTGCTGCTGGCCCTGCTGCCCGCCACGCTGGAGCATTTCGAGGATCTGTCCATCAGCACCACGCCCGTGCTGGAAATCAGCGAGGGATTCCGCGTCGCCGCCGTGCTGGTCGGCTTTGGCCTGATGCTGGTGACGGCCATCGACGTGACGCTGAAGCGCGCCCGCCTGACGCAGATCGCTGTGGTCGCGCTGGGGATCGCCGCCGCCGCCGGACTGTTCTGGACGCTCGCCCCCCGCTTCGAAGCGATGGGCAACGCCAATCTGCTGATCTTCTTCCTGGGCATTGTCAGCGTCTGCATGGTGATCGGCGCGCCCATCGCCTTTGCCTTCTGCCTGGGGACCGTCAGTTACCTGACCTTCGCCACGCAAATCCCGTTGACCATCGTGCCGAGCCGCATGGACGAGGGCATGTCCCATTTGATCCTGCTGGCCGTGCCGATGTTCATCCTGCTGGGCGCGCTGATCGAGATCGCCGGGCTGGCCCGCGCCATGATTTCCTTCCTGGTGGCGCTGCTGGGCCATCTGCGCGGCGGTCTGCAATATGTGCTGCTGGGGACGATGTATCTGGTTTCCGGCATTTCCGGGGCGAAGGCCGCCGACATGGCGGCGGTGGCCCCCACCCTGTTCCCGGAAATGAAGAAGCGCGGCAACCACGAAGGCGATCTGACCTCCCTGCTGTCGGCCTCGGCGGTGATGTCGGAGACCATCCCGCCCAGCATCGTGCTGATCACCGTGGGATCCGTCACCGGTGTGTCGATCGCCGCGCTGTTCACCGGCGGCCTGCTGCCCGCCGTGGTCGGCATGGCGGTGCTGTGCGTCGTCGTGTATGTCCAGACCCGTGACGAGGACATGTCGCAGGTCCAGCGCTTCACCACGCGCGACAAGCTGCGGCTGTTCGCCGTCGCCATTCCCGGCCTGGGCCTGCCGGTGGTCATCCGCACCGCCGTGGTGGAGGGGGTGGCGACCGCCACCGAGGTGTCCACCATCGGCATCGTCTACACCGTCATCGTCGGGCTGGTGTTCTACCGCCAATTCAATTGGAAACGGGTCTACCCGATCCTGGTCGAAACCGCGTCGCTGTCGGGGGCGATCCTGCTGGTGGTCGGGGCCGCCACGGCGATGGCCTGGGCGCTGACCCAGTCCGGCTTCTCCCGTCAACTGGTGGAGGTGATGACGATGGTTCCGGGCGGCAAGCTGGGCTTCCTGCTGACCTCCGCCGTCGCCTTCATCATTCTGGGCAGCGTGCTGGAAGGGGTTCCCGCCATCGTGCTGTTCGGCCCGCTGCTGTTCCCCATCGCCCGCATGATGGGGGTGAACGAGGTGCATTACGCCATCGTCGCCGTCTTCGCCATGGGCTTTGGTCTGTTCATGCCTCCCTTCGGCGTCGGCTTCTATCTGGCCTGCGCGATCGGCCGGGTGTCGCCCGACATGGCGATCCGCCGGGTCTGGCCGCACATGGGGGCGCTGCTGGTGGCGCTGCTGCTGATCGTGCTGATCCCCTGGATCTCCATCGGCTTCCTGTGAGGGCCGCGTCGGACGGAACAGCGGGAGAGGGGGGACGCGGCCCCCCTCTTATCCGCTTGTCCGGACACGCGTCTTGCGGAACAGTGGCGGCCGAACGCCCAACCGGATTGCACGGACCCGCCCGCCATGGTTTCGCCCACCGCCGCCCCCCACCGCGTGATCGAACAGGATTGGTCTGTCCCGCTGCCGGACGGACGGCTGTTCGCCAAGAGTTGGACTGCGGACGGGGCGGGCGTGGAGGATGGCGGGCCGCGCGCGCCGATCCTGCTGTTTCACGATTCACTGGGCTGCGTCGATCTGTGGCGCGGCTTTCCCGCCGCGCTGGCCGCCGCGACCGGGCGGCGCGTCGTCGCCTATGACCGGCTGGGCTTTGGCGCGTCCGACCCGCACCCCGGTTCCATCGGCCTGGATTTCGTCCGCGACGAGGCCGAACGCATCGTTCCCCGTCTTTGCGACACGCTGGGTGTCGCCGCTTTCGTCGCCTGCGGCCACAGCGTCGGCGGCGGCATGGCGGTGGAAACCGCCGCCCGTTGGCCGGACCGCTGCCGGGCGCTGGTGACGATCGCCGCACAAGCCTTTGTCGAAGACCGGACCCTGGCCGGAATCCGCGTGGCGGAGGAGGGGTTCCGCGATCCGACCCAACTGGCGCGGCTGGCGAAGTACCACGGCGACAAGGCGGCGTGGGTGGTCAACGCCTGGATCAGGACCTGGCTGTCGCCCGCCTTCGCCGACTGGAGCCTGTCCTACGCGCTGGACCAGATCGCCTGCCCGGTCCTGGCGCTGCACGGCGACCGCGACGAATACGGCTCCGTCGCCCACCCCACCCGCATCGCCGCCGGGCGCGGAACCCTGCGCCTGCTGGCCGACACCGGCCATGTCCCGCACCGGGAGCGCGAGGCGGAGACGGTGGACGCGATCCGAGACTTCCTGGCGGTTCGGTAGGCGTCACCGGTAGCGCAGCGCGTCCACCAGCAGGGCGAAGGCCGGGGTCGGCTGGCGGCGGCTGGGGTAATAGAGATGGTAGCCGGAAAAGGGTTGGCACCAATCTTCCAGCAAGCGGACCAACCGCCCGTCGGCCAGCATCTCCACCACCTGATCCTCCAGCACAAAGGCCAGGCCGAAGCCCGCCACCGCCGCCTGCACCACCATCGGCAGATCGTTGAAGGCCAGTTGCCCATCGACGCGGACGTTCAGGCTGCGGCCGTCCTTTTCGAACTCCCAGGCGTACATGCCGCCCAGGGTGGGCAGGCGCAGATTGATGCAGGAATGGCGCGTCAGGTCGTGCGGGGAGTCCGGCGGCGGGTGATTGGCGAGATAGGATGGGGCGGCGACCAGAGCCAACCGCAAATCCGGCCCGATCCGCACCGCCACCATGTCCTTGTCCACCCGTTCGCCCGGGCGCACGCCCGCGTCGAAGCGTTCGGCCACGATGTCGGTCAGCGCGCTGTCAATCGACAGCTCCACCTTCACGTCGGGGTAATCCGGCAGCAGCCGGGCCAACTTCGGCCACAGCACCGTTTCGGCGGCGTGGCGGGCGGTGGTGATGCGGACCAGACCGGCGGGCTTGTCGCGCAGGGCGCTGAGGTTGGCCAGCGCGCCATCGATCTCCTGCAAGGCCGGACGCAGGGACGCGAGCAGCCGCTCCCCGGCTTCCGTCGGGGCGACGTTGCGGGTGGTGCGGGCCAGCAGGCGGATGCCGAGATCGGCCTCCAACCGGCGAATGGTGTGGCTGAGGGAGGATTGCGAGGCTCCCAGCCGGGCCGCCGCGCGGGTGAAGCTGCGCGTTTCCGCCACGGTGGCAAAGGCGACCAGATCGCCCAATTCCTCACGCTTCATTCATGAATTCCACGCATAAGTCCATGCCCATTTCATCGTCTAATCGCTGAACCTCTCCCTCCATATAGTGGCGTCCCACCACACCGGCGATCATGGGAGCAAAAAAGTCATGCACACGCGCACGCTTGGAACCAGCGGCCCGGCGGTATCGGCCATCGGGCTGGGCTGCATGGGGTTGAGCTTCGCCTATGGCCCGGCGACGGAGCGGGGCGCGGCCATCGCCCTGTTGCGCGGGGCGGTCGAACGCGGCGTCACCTTTTTCGACAGCGCCGAGGTCTATGGCCCGCACACCAACGAGGATCTGTTGGGCGAGGCGCTGGCCCCGCTGCGCGACCGGGTGGTGATCGCCACCAAATTCGGCTTCCGCAACGCCAACCCGCAAGACGGGCTGGACAGCCGCCCCGAGACCATCCGCGCCGTGGCCGACGCCTCGCTGCGGCGGCTGCGCACCGACGTCATCGATCTGTTCTACCAGCACCGCGTCGATCCCGACGTGCCGATCGAGGAGGTGGCGGGCGCGGTGCGCGACCTGATCGCGGCGGGGAAGGTCCGCCATTTCGGCCTGTCGGAGGCCGGGGCCGCCACCGTCCGCCGCGCCCACGCGGTGCAGCCGGTGGCGGCGGTGCAGAGCGAATATTCGCTGTGGTGGCGCAGCCCGGAAACCGACCTGTTCCCCACGCTGGCGGAGTTGGGAATCGGCTTCGTCCCCTTCAGCCCGTTGGGGCGCGGCTTCCTGACCGGGGCGATCACCGCCGACACCACCTTCAGCCCCACCGATTTCCGCAACAACGTGCCCCGCTTCGCGGCGGACGCCCGGCGGGCGAATCTGGCGCTGGTGGAGCGTCTGGCCGCCATCGCGGCGGATAAGGGAGCGACACCGGCGCAAATCGCGCTGGCCTGGCTGCTGGCGCAACAGCCCTGGATCGTGCCGATCCCCGGCACGACCAAGCTCCACCGGCTGGAGGAAAACATCGGGGCCGCCGATCTGGCGCTGACCGAGGCGGACCTCAACGCCATCGCCGACGCCCTGGCCGCGATCCCGGTGCAGGGCGACCGTTACCCGGCGCAGTTGACGCGCATGGTCGGGCGCTGATCCGCCACACGCCACGCAGCAACGCCCCCTTCCCCCCGGAGCGGGGGCGTTCTCACATCGCAAGGGCTGGGGGAAGAGCCGGGGCGGTTCCGTCGGACTTCAGCAGGCTGATGATGGCGTCGGCGATCATCGCCTTGTGGCGGGCGCGGGTGTCGGGGGCGGCGAGATCCTGGTGGAAAATCAGGGTGAAGGTGTGGCGGTTCGACACCCGGAAGAAACAGAAGGCGCTGATCATCAGATGCAGGTCGGTCGGTGAGATCGGGTTGCGGAACACCCCCGCCGTGCGGCCCGCGTCGAGGATCCGGCCAATCGTGTCGATCACCGTGACGTTCAGATTGGCGATGACGGTGGAATCCTTCATGTGTTCGGCGCGGTGGATGTTCTCGATGCTCACCAGCCGGATGAAATCCTCGTGCTGCTCCTGGTAATCGAAGGTGAAGTCGATCAGGGTGCGGATCGCCTGTTCCGGTTCCAGATTGTCCAGATCAAGCGTGTTTTCGATGCGGCGGATGTCGCTGTAGGCCTGTTCGAGCACGGCCAGATACAGCCCCTCCTTGCTGCCGAAATAATAATAGATCATCCGCTTGGTGGTGCGCGTCCGTTCGGCGATGGCGTCCACCCGCCCGCCGCTGAACCCCAGATTGGCGAACTCCTCCCGCGCGACGTCGAGGATGTTTTGCTTGGTCGCTTCCGGGTTGTTCTTGCGGCCGGGCTTGGACGCGGCGGAGGCGTCGGGCGTCGTCGGGTCGTCTGCGGTCATGCCTTCATCCCTGCGCGGTCGGGATCGCACACCCCGAAGCCCCGTGTAATGAACCAACCGGACCAAAATCTCAATCCCGCAAACGCCGCCGGATTTGGGCGATAGCCGCCCAAACACTCAATCCGAGTAAGGACTATCGGAAATCGGATTGTTTGGCGAAGAAATCAGTTGCGGCAAAATGTACGAACTAGTACGTTCTCTTTCGAGGGCGGGCGGCACCGGAACAATCCCCCAACCACCCCATCCCGCCCGAACAGACCGGGCGCTGGGCTGGGCGGTGGTGGTTTCCCCCAACGGGCCGCCCGGCGATCACCCGGCCTATCCTGCGCGCCATCGCCGCGTCCACCCCAACCCTAACCGGGGCCGGGGCCGGGGCCGGGCGGGCGATCTCGCCAAGGCCCACACACCGCACACCGACGTCACCGATCCGCAGGGAGGATCCGCCCTTGGGCTACACGCTTGACTTCAGCGTCGTCATCGACGCGCTGCCATCCCTGCTGTGGGGGTGTCTGGCCACCATCGGCCTGGCGCTGTCCGGCATGAGCCTGGCGCTGGTCATCGGCGTGGCCGGGGTGGTGGCGCGGGGATCGAACCAACGCTGGCTGCGCGGGCTGGTGATCGGCTTTGTCGAGCTGATCCGCAACACGCCCTTTCTGGTGCAGATCTTCTTCCTGTTCTTCGCCCTGCCCCACATCGGCCTGACCCTGAACCCGACGGTGACGGCGATCCTGGCCCTGGGGCTGAACGGCGGGGCCTACGCCATCGAAATCATCCGGGGCGGGGTGCAAAGCATCGACAAGGGGCAGATCGAAGCCGGTCTGGCGCTGGGCCTGCACAAGGGGCAGGTGTTCCGCATGATCGTGCTGAAACCGGCCTTGCGGGCGATATACCCGTCGTTGACCGGCCAATTCATCATGC
Source organism: Azospirillum sp. (assembly GCA_027486405.1). Lineage (GTDB taxonomy): Bacteria > Pseudomonadota > Alphaproteobacteria > Azospirillales > Azospirillaceae > Azospirillum. The sequence goes on from JAIXPD010000029.1 coordinate 45,775, forward strand.
TGACGCTGACATCGAGCATCTGTTCGGCCATCGCGGCCTATGAACTGACCTCCGTCGCCCAGCGGATCGAGTCCGACACCTTCCGCAGCTTCGAGGTCTATTTCACCATCACCGGCCTCTATCTGGCGATCTCCTGGCTGATGATGACCGGCTTCTCGGTCTTCTCCCGCCGCTACTTCAACTACCCGACCCGATAGGAGCGGCCGCGATGGGAACCACATTCGGTCTGGGCGAGCTGGGTTTTCTGATCCAGGGCCTGAAATGGACGGTGCTGCTGGCCGCCATCGCCTTTGTCGGCGGCGGGATCGGCGGGTTGGGCGTGGCGCTGGCGCGCGTCTCCACCTCCAAGTGTCTGCGGCGGATCACCGGCGGCTACATCGCGCTGTTCCAGGGCACGCCGCTGCTGATGCAGCTCTTCGTCATCTATTACGGCTTGGGGCTGCTGGGGCTGATGCTGCCCGCCTGGGTCGCCGTCGCCATCGCCTTCACCCTGCACGCCAGCGCCTTTCTCGGCGAAATCTGGCGCGGCGCGATCGAGGCGCTGCCCAAGGGCCAGTTCGAGGCCGCCCGCGCGCTGGGCCTGCATTACCTGCCCCGGATGCGCGACGTGATCCTGCCGCAGGCGCTGCGCATCGCCCTGCCCGCCACCATCGGCTTTCTGGTCCAGCTCATCAAGGGGACCTCGCTGGCCGCCATCGTCGGTTTCATCGAGTTGGCCCGCGCCGGTCAGATCGTGTCGAACCAGACCTACGCTCCGCTGCTCGTCTTCACCGTGGTCGGCGCGCTGTATTTCGCCCTGTGCTGGCCGCTGTCGCTCTACGGCTCGCGCATCGAAGGCCGGATCGCCCGCGCCACCGCCCGCTGATCCTGTTCGCCTGCCTTGTTCGTGTGCCTTGTTCGCTGCCCCTGTTCCTTGCCGTCACCCTGCAACAGAAAAACCACGAGGAAGCGCCATCATGACCGACACGCCGACCTTCCGCCCGTCCCGCCGCAGCGTTCTGGGGGCTGGCCTCGCCGCGCTCGCCGCCCCGGCCATCCTGGGCCTGCCGCGCAACGCCGTCGCCCAATCGCTCGCCGACATCAAGAGCAAGGGCAAGCTGGTCGTCGGCATCCAGGGCGACAACGCGCCGTGGGGCTTCGTCAACACCCAGGGCGTGCAGGAGGGGTTTGACGCCGACATCGCCAAGCTGTTCGGCAAGCAACTGGGCCTGCCGGTGGAATTCGTGCCGACGGCGGTCGCCAACCGCATCCCCGCCCTGGTGACGGGCCGCGTCGACATCCTGTTCGCCACCATGGGCATGTACCCCGACCGCGCCAAGTCGATCCAGTTTTCCAAGCCCTACGCCGCCAACGACATCATCCTGGTGGCGGCCAAGGGCACGGCGATCACCACCCCGGCCGACATGAAGAACTTCGCCATCGGCGTCGCCCGGTCGAGCGCGCAGGACACCGCCGTGACCAAGGTTGCCCCGGAAGGCACGACGATCCGCCGCTTCGACGACGACGCCGCCACCATCCAGGCCCTGCTGTCCGGGCAGGTGCAGGCGGTCGGTGCCAACCAGTTCTACCCGCAGCGCCTGAACAAGTCGCAGCCCGGCGCCTATGAACGCAAGCTGGACTTCGTGCGCCAATACAACGGGGCGGGGACCCGTCTGGGCCAGAAGGAATGGAACGAGACGGTCAACGCCTTCATCGACACCATCAAGGCGAACGGCGAGTTGGCCAAGGTCTACCAGACCTGGATGGGCTTCCAGCCGCCGGAATTCCCGGCCTCGCTGGACGGCGTGCCCTTCACCGTGGGCTGAACGCGCCGGGTGCCAGCGCCACCGGCGGCGCTGGCACCCGCCACCGCCGGTCCTCCGCTCCCCGCGTTTCTTCCGTTTTCGCGCCCCCTTTTCGTGCCCCCCCTTTCCGTGCCCCCCTTTCCGTGCAGGACACCCGCGCCATGCCGTCCACCGCCACCCACACCGTTGACGCTTCTGACACCGCCGACGCGCCCCTGATCGTGATGGAGAACGTCAACAAATGGTACGGGGCCTATCACGCCCTGCGCGACGTCAACCTGTCGGTGCGGCGGGGGGAAAAGATCGTGCTGTGCGGCCCGTCCGGATCGGGCAAGAGCACGCTGATCCGCTGCATCAACCACCTGGAAACCATCAAATCCGGGCGGATCACCGTGGACGGCGTGCGGCTGGACGAAAGCAGCCGCAGCGTGGACGCGGTGCGCAGCGAGGTCGGCATGGTGTTCCAGAACTTCAACCTGTTCCCGCACATGACCGTGTTGCAGAACTGCACGCTGGCCCCGATGCGGGTGCGCGGGGTGACGGCCGCCGCCGCCGAGGCCACCGCCAAACGCTTTCTGGAACGGGTGCGCATCGCCGAACACGCCCACAAATACCCGGCCCAACTGTCGGGCGGGCAGCAGCAGCGCGTGGCCATCGCCCGCGCGCTGTGCATGGAACCCAAGGTGATGCTGTTCGACGAGCCGACCTCCGCGCTCGACCCCGAAATGGTCAAGGAGGTGCTGGACACCATGGTGTCGCTGGCGCGCGACGGCATGACCATGGTCTGCGTCACCCACGAGATGGGCTTTGCCCGGCAGGTCGCCGACCGCGTGATCTTCATGGCCGACGGCCAGATCCTGGAACAGGCCGACCCGGAGAGCTTCTTCCGCCACCCGACCCACCCGCGCGCCCGCAGCTTCCTCGGCGAGATCCTCGCCCACCACTGAGCCGCGCGCCGGTTTCCATCCCCCGATCCACCCCGTTTCGTCCCGACCGATCCAGCCCCGGCAGGAGATCGCATGAGCCGTCTTGTCTATATTCTGAACGGGCCGAACCTGAATCTGCTGGGCAAGCGCCAGCCGGAGATTTACGGGCGGGCCACGCTGGCCGATGTGGAGGCCGACTGCCGCGCGCTGGCCGGGGAACTCGGCCTGACGCTGCGTTTCCACCAGAGCAACCGCGAGCATGAGCTGATCGACTGGATCCACGAGGCGCGCGAGGACGCGGGCGGGATCGTCATCAACCCCGCCGCCTTCACCCACACCTCCGTCGCCATCCTCGACGCGCTGAACGCCTTCGACGGGCCGGTGATCGAGCTGCACATCTCCAACGTCCACAAACGCGAACCCTTCCGCCATCACTCCTTCGTCTCGGCGCGGGCCGATGGGGTGATGGCCGGGTTCGGCACCCAGGGCTATGGGCTGGCGCTGCGCCGGATCGCCCACCTGATCGACGCGCAGGCGGCGGCCTGACCTGACACGCACCCGGTCCACAGACGGCCAGCGGAGACCACCATGCCCACCCCGCCTTTCGTCAAATCCATCGCCACCGTCTCCCTCAGCGGAACCCTGCCGGAAAAGCTGGAGGCCGCCGCCGCCATCGGGTTTGACGGGGTGGAGATCTTCGAAAACGACCTGCTGACCTTCGACGGATCCCCCGCCGACGTGCGCCGCATCGCCGACGGGCTGGGGCTGGCGATCACCCTGTTCCAGCCCTTCCGCGATTTCGAGGCGATGCCCGACCCGATCCGCGCCCGCAACCTCGACCGCGCCGAACGCAAATTCGACGTGATGGAGGCGCTGGGGACCGATCTGGTGCTGGTCTGTTCGAACGTGCAGCCACACGCCATCGACGACCCCGCCTGTGCCGCCGCCGATCTGGCGGAGATGGCCGAGCGCGCCCAGCGCCGGGGCCTGCGCGTGGGGTACGAGGCGTTGGCCTGGGGCCGCCACGTCAACCGCTGGCGTCAGGCGTGGGACATCGTGCAGCGGGCCGACCATCCGGCCCTGGGCCTGATCGTCGACAGCTTCCACACGCTGGCGCTGGAGGATGATTTTGCCGGTCTGGCCGATCTGCCGGGCGAGCGCATCTTCTTCGCGCAGTTGGCCGACGCGCCGAAGCTGTCGATGGACGTGCTGTCCTGGAGCCGCCATTTCCGCAACTTCCCCGGACAGGGGCAATTGCCGGTCGCGGGTTTCCTGAAAGCGGTGCTGGACTCCGGCTATCGCGGCCCGCTGTCGCTGGAGGTGTTCAACGACGAGTTCCGCGCCGCGCCCGCCCGGTTGACCGCGCTGGACGGTCTGCGCTCCCTCATCCACGCGGAGGCGGAGGCGGGTTATGGCCCCGGCCTGCCCGCCGCCCCGCAGTGCGACGGGGTGGAGTTCCTGGAATTCGCCGTCGATGCCACAGCCGGGGCGGCGCTGGCCGGGCTGCTGGGGCAATTGGGCTTCCGCCACGCCGGTCATCACCGCTCCAAGGCGGTCGATCTCTACCGCCGGGGCGGGGTCAATCTGGTGCTGAACAGCGAGGAGGATTCGGCGGCGTCGGAGCATTTCCAGATGCACGGCCCCTCGGTCTGCGCCATGGCCTTCCGGGTGGACGACGCGCAGCGGGCGATGGAGCGGGCCGAGGCGCTGAAATGCCTGTCCTGGCGCGAGCGCGTCGGTGAAGGCGAACGCCGCATCCCGGCGCTGCGCGCGCCCGACGGCACGCTGATCTATCTGGTCAACGACGACCCCGCCGGGCGCAGCATCTGGGAGGATGATTTCCATCTGTTGCCGGGGGCCGACGACGCGAACAGCCCGGCCACCGGGACCCTGTCCGGCATCGACCACATCGCCCAGGCGCTGCCCTTCGGGCGGATGGACGGTTTCGTCCTGTTCTACCGCACCGTCTTCGGCTTCCTGCCCGATGGGCTGTGGGAGCTGCCCGACCCGTATGGCCTGATCCGCAGCCGGGCGCTGGTCAGCCCCGATGCCGCACCGGGGCGCGGGGTGCGGCTGCCGCTGAACATCTCGGAAAGCCGCCGGACGGCGACCGGGCGGTTCGTCGGGGCCACCGCCGGGGCGGGCGTGCACCACATCGCCTTCGCCAGCCCCGACATCGCCCCGGTGGTGGAAGGCGGGCTGGCGGCGGGCGTGCCCTTCCTGCCGATCCCGGCCAATTATTACGACGATCTCGCGGTCAAACACCCGCTGGACGACGGCGCGCTCGACGGGCTGAAGCGGCGCGAGTTGCTCTACGACCGCGACGGCGCGGGCGAGTTCCTTCACGCCTACACCGACAGTTTCGACGAGCGTTTCTTTTTCGAGGTGGTGGAGCGGTGCGGCGATTACCGCCAGTTCGGCGCGGTCAACGCCCCGGTGCGCATGGCGATCCAGGCGCAGTTGCGGGAAGACCGCTGGCCCGAACGCTACCTCGACTGACCCCGATCCCTTGTTCCGACGGGCTTCCTCGGGCTTTCACGGAAAGACGACCATCATGACCCACGCACCGCAAGCCGCCCGCGTTCGCGCCCCGTCCATCATCGTCGGCCTGATCGGTGCCGGCATCCAGGCGTCGCGCACCCCGCCGATGCACGAGCAGGAGGCCGACGCGCTGGGCCTGCGCTACATCTACCGCCTGATCGACCTGGATCGGCTGGGGGTGGGCGTGGACGCGCTGCCCGATCTGCTGGCGGGGGCGGAGCGCATGGGCTTCACCGGGCTGAACATCACCTACCCGTGCAAGCAGGCGGTGATTCCGCTGTTGGACGAGCTGTCGGACGACGCCCGCGCCATCGGCGCGGTCAACACGGTGGTGCTGCGCGACGGGCGGCGGATCGGCCACAACACCGACTGTTCCGGCTTCGCCGAAAGCTTCCGGCGCGGCTTGGCCGACGCCCCGCGCGCCCGCGTCGTCCTGCTGGGGGCCGGGGGGGCCGGGGCCGCCGTCGCCCACGCCGCCCTCGGATTGGGGGTGGAGCGGCTGAGCCTGTTCGACGCCGACCCGGCCCGCGCGGTGGCGCTGGCCGACCAGCTCAACGCCCGGTTCGGCGACGGGCGGGCGGTGGCGATCACCGATCTGGCCCCGGCGGTGGCGCAGGCCGATGGCCTGATCCACGCCACCCCGACCGGCATGGCGAAGTTTCCCGGCCTGCCCCTGCCCGCCGATCTGCTGCACAGCGGCCTGTGGGTGGCCGACATCGTCTATTTCCCGTTGGAAACCGCGCTGCTGCGCGAGGCCCGCGCGCGCGGCTGCCGCACGCTGGACGGCGGCGGCATGGCGGTGTTCCAGGCCAGCGACGCCTTCCGCCTGTTCACCGGGGTGGAGCCGGACCCCGAACGCATCCGCGCCCATTTCGCCGCGATGGGGACCGATTGAACCGGGGCGTCAGCGCGGGTCCGCCGTCCGATCCGGGCGGCTCATCGCCGTGATGCCCGCCGCCACCGACAGCGCCGCCACCGACAGCGCCAGCGTCCACAGCAGCAGGCCAAAGCCCACACCCTGGTGGCGCACCGCGACCGACAGGGCGGCGGCCAGGCAGAGCGCGGCGGCCAGCCGCAGCCGCGTCACCAACCGGCGCGGCGGGTCGCGGCGGCGATCCACCAAATCGCCCCAATGACGCCCCACCGTCAGCGCCAACCCGGCAAAGGCCAGACCGCACAGCCCAAACACCGTCACCATCGCCCATGCGTCAGACATGATCCGTCGCCTCCGTCATCGTCAGGGCGGATGCGCCCGGGCGGTGAGACTGGCGGTGGGACAGGCGGCGGGCCACCCGCCACGCCGTCCAGGCCGTCAACGCCAACACCGCATCCACCCCCAGCACCGGCCAATCGCCCAGCGCGATGGCGCGCAGCGGGTGTTCGCCCGTGGTGAGCCAGTTCAACCCCACACAAGCCCCGGCGAGCGCGGCCACCGCCGAGCACTGCGCCGCCCAGGGCGGATCACGCCGGGTGCGGATGGCGGCGTGGATGGCGCTGCCGATCCAGGCCAGAAAGAACAGCCCGGCCTCAACCAGCTCGCGCGACGGCACGTCGGCGGGCAACAGCCGGTTGGCGGCCATCATCGCCAGCGTCGCGATCAACAGCCCGGTGATGCTGCCGCAGGCCAAGGCCCCGACGCTGCGCCACCCGAGTCCGACCACGGCGGTGTCGGCCACCCGGCGTTTCTCCAGCCAATACAGCAGGCCGGTGCCGATCAGCGCGCACCCGCTCAGGCCGAACAGGAAATAGAGCCAACGCAGCGGCCAATGGTCGAACGCCGCGAAATGCAGGCCGGACAACAGCCGGTGCGTGGCCACCACCGGGCCGGGCCGCTGGTGCTTCAGCAGGGCACCGGTCACGCCGTCGAAAAAGATCGGCTCGACGTCCAGGCTCAGGCGGTCGCCGGTGTCGCGGTTCAGGCGCACGACCGACGCGGCGTCGCCCGCGTTGATGACGAAGACCACCGCCGCCTCCCCCCCGCCCCACAGGCGCTTGGCCTCCGCCAGCATCGGGTCGAGCGGGGCGAGCGGGGCCGGGGTTCCGCTGCGCGGGCGGCTGTAATTGCCCAGGGCGTCGTCGTAGAAACGCTGCACGTCGCCGTCATAAAGGGCGTTCACCCCGGCGGGCAGCACCATCGGCAGGATGATGACGATCCCGGTGAAGGAGATCATCAGATGGAAGGGCAGCACCAGAACGCCGGTCAGGTTGTGCAAATCCAGCAGCGACCGCCGCAACTGCCCCCAACTGCGGAAGGTGAAGAAGTCCTTGAAGATGCGGGCATGGATGATGATTCCGGAGATCAGACCGGCCAGCATCGCCACGGTGGCGAAGGACACGATCCAATAGCCGACGAAACCCGCCCGCAGATGCAGGCTGTAATGCAGCGGGTAAAAGAAGGAGGTCGCCCCCAGCGTGCCGACCGGCGGCAGCAACCGCCCGTCCGCCGTCGCCATGCCGCCGGACACCCCGCCGTCGGTGCGCACGCGCAGCGCCATCGCCGGACGGCGGGCGTCGGGCAATTTGGCGTACCAGTCGCGCAGCCCCCGCCCGGCGGCGAGCTGCTCCACCACCGGCAGGACGTGGCGGTCGAGCGAGAACGGCGCGTCCGGCGCGGGCGCGCCCACAGCGCCGATGCGGGTGTCGGGCATCATCCAGCGGTCGATCTCGTCGGCGAAGACCGCCAGCGACCCCATGAAGAAGATCAGCATCAGCAACCCGCCGAGCGTCACCCCCGCCCAGGTGTGCGGCCACAGCATCGCGGCGCGCAGCGCCGGGCTGATGAGCGTGCGCTTTTTCGTGCTCATGGCAACGGGATCCCGATCAGGCGGGAGGCGGCCATCATCACGATGCCGCCGCCGCCCAGAACCGCCCAGCCGATGGCGGCGCGCGGAACCGCGAAGGCCCACAACGCCGTCATCGGCAGGATCAGCAAGGACAACAGGCTGGCCGCCGTCACGGCTTCCGCCGGGGCCAACCCGATCAACACCCCCAGCTCCGCCCCGAAGGCCGCCAGCCCCCAGGCAAAGCCGTAGGCCCCGAAGACGGCCGCCGTCACCCGCGCGGCGGTCGTCCAGGCCGGGCGCGACGGGCGCGCCCCGCCGGAGGGGGACCGGCCCGTTCCGGCCCGGCGGACCGTCTTCGCGCCCATCAGAGCTTGGCCCGCAAGGTCAGCAGGACGGTGCGCGGCTCGCCATAGATGTTGCCCGACTGGGCGTTGCCGATGCGCTGGTAATAGCTGCGGTCGAACAGGTTCTTGACGTTGACCGCCGCCGTCACCTTTTCGGTCACGTCATAGGCCACGCGGGCGTCCACCGTGGCGTACCCGCCCTGGGTCAGACGCGCGTTGTTCAGCGAGGGGAACTCGTTGTACGTCGACGTCTGCGCGTTGACGCCGCCGCCCACGCTCAGGCGGCTGTCGATGGACTCCGGCAGGCGGTAATTGGCCCACAGCCGGACCTGATGCTTGGGCGCGATGGCGGTGAAGGCGCTTGCCGCGTTGGCGCTGCTGTCCAGGCTCTTGGCGTCGGTGTAGGTGTAACCGGCGTACAGGTCCAGGCCCGGCAGAACCTCACCCGACAGATCCAGCTCGACACCCCGGCTCTGCGCCTTGCCGCCCGACACATAGATCGATTGGTTGGGGTAGCGCGCGTCGGCCTGCGGCCGGTTCTCCTCGGTGATGTGGAAGACGGAGGCGGTGGCGTGCAACCGCCCACCGAAGTAATCGGCCTTCACCCCGGCCTCGTACTGGCGGCCCTTCAGCGGGGTCAGCACCTTGCCCGCCGCGTCCACATAGGATTGCGGCTGATAGACCTGCGAGACGCTGGTGTAGAGGGCATAGGTGCTGTCGATGTCAAAGACCAGCCCGGCGTAGGGTGTGACCTTGCCATCGACGGACGCGCTCGATTCCGCCGTTCCGGACAGCCGGTCGGCGTCCACCTTGGTCTGCCACCAGTTGATCCGCCCGCCGACGATGAAGCGCAGCGGCTCGGCCAGGCGCAGACGCAGCACGCCGTAACCGCCCCAGCTGTCGGTCGTGGTGTGGGTGTCGCGCTGCCAATTGCGCCACGCCGGTTCGGCGGTGGAGGCGTTGGGCGCGAAGATGTTCTGCGTCGCCGACCAGCTCCCCACCGGGTTGGCGGCGCGGTGGCGGAAGGTGGTGCGCTCGTAATTGGCCCCGACCGCCGCCTCGTGCGTTTGGTCGAACAGGCGGAAATCGCCGCTGGCCGACAGGTCGGCCCCGAACTGCTCCTGGTCGTAACGCAGCTTCTGGGCGTAGAGCGTGGTGCGGTTCACCCCCGGTGTGACCGGAGAATAGGCGTAGGCCATCTTCCGGTCCATCTGGTTGTTGATGTAGTGGGTGGCCAGCTTGACGTTCCAACCGTTGCCGAACCGGTGTTCCAGGTCGGCAAAGCCGCCCTTGGTGGTGAACACGTCGCGGCTCCAGTCCATGCCAAGCGAGGTCGAACGCGGCACGTCGAGCAGACGCAACTGCGGCTGTCCGCCGACGACCGAGGCGTAGGCGGGGAGGTTCCACGCCCCGCTGTAGTCCATGCGCTGGTACCACGCGCCCGCCGTCAGCGTGGTGTCGGGGGTCAGATCGGCGGCGATGCTGCCGTAACCGACCGCGCGGCGCTGGTCGGTCCAATCCTGGACAGTGTTGCGGTCCTGATAGGCCCCGGCGAAGCGCCCGCGCAGCGTGCCGGACTCGTTCAGGGATCCGGTGATGTCGCCCTCGCCGCGATAATTGGCGTAGGATCCGGCGGTCAGTTCGCCATAGCCTTCCAGCGTCTTTTTCGGCAGCTTGCGCACCAGATTGACCGCACCGCCGGGGCCGCCCATGCCGTTCAACAGGCCCGCCGGTCCCTTCAGCACCTCGACCCGCTCATACATCGCCAGATCGGGCGGGGCGAAGATGCGGTCGTCCAACGTGGTCGGCACGCCGTTGTATTGCAGGTTGGTGATCTCGAACCCGCGCGCATAGATGTTCAGGCGGTTGCCGTCGATCGGCTCCACCGTCACGCCCGGCGTCTGGCGCAGGGCGTCGTCCAGCGTGACGAGCTTCTGTTCCTCGATCCGTTCGCGCGGAACCGTGGTGATGGTCTGCGGCACCTCGCGCGGGGCCAGCGGCAGCTTGGACCCGACGGTGGTCGGCGGGTTGGCGTCGCGCTGGCGTTCACCACCAACGCTGATGGTCGGCAGCGACAGGCTTTCGGTCTTCGTCGCGTCGGTGGTCCCCGTGGTTTGGGCCATCACCACCGACGGCAGCAGCAACGCCGCCGCCGCGACCGACCCCAGCAGACGGACGCGCCCCCTGCTCCACTCCCCAAGGCGTCCAGGCTGCCTGATGCTCTTCATCGGAAAAATCCCCCAATTCATCGCTGTGCGGATGTCAACATGCGGATGGTGTCGCGGCCCCCCTCCGCCGGAACGGCGGCGGTCAGGGTGCCCGTCAGGGCGGTGGCGATCTCCTGCGCGCGGATGGGCAGGATCGACAGCAGGCTGTCGCTCAGGCCGTGGGTGGCCTCGCAACCGCCTTGCAAATACAGGCCGACGGAGCAGCCCGGGACCGTGGGCAGGCGGTAATCCCGCCCGACCTCCCCGCCGGTCAGCCAGGGTTCCATCGGCTGCAACAGCGCCTCGTGGATGCGGCGGCGGTAGCCGGTGGCGAGCAGGACGGCGTCGTAGCGCCGCTCCTCCCGCGATCCGTCGTCCAGATTGGCCAGGGCGAGCGTGACGCCACCACCGTCGGACCGGGCGGTGGCGGCCACCACCTCCCGCCGCGTCAGCATGGCGTGGCGTTCCACGCCCGCGACCTTCTGCTGGTAGAAAATGGCGTAGATCGCGTCGATCAGGTCGGGATCGACGACGGCGTAGTTGGTGTTGTGGAAGGCGCGCAGCAACGCGACGCGCTCGTCGGCGGGCAGGCCATAGAGGTAGCCGGTGTAGTCGGCGTCAAACACCTTGTTGGCGAACGGGCTGCTGTCGGCGGGCCGCATCGCCGGGCCGCGCGCGATCACATCCACCGCCACCCCGCGCCCGTGCAGGTCGAGGAACAGTTCGGCCGCACTCTGCCCCAACCCGATCACCGCCACCCGCCCGGCCCGCGCCAGAGCGTCGGCGGCGGCCAGATAACCGTTCGAATGGATCACCGGCGGGCCATCCAGCGCGTCACCGGCCCCCGGATGGGTGCGGACCAGGGATTGAAACGGCTCCGGCACCTGCGGCGTCGCCCCGGCCCCGATCACCACGTTGCGGGCCAACAGACTGCGGTCCCGCCCCGCCGCATCCCGCGCGTGAACCCGCACCTGGGACACCCCGCCGCCAGCGCCGCGCACCGGCTCGATGGCCGTGACCGTCACGCCATAACCGCAGACGTCGGCGAAATCCGCCGCCACCCAGCCGAGATAATCGTTGAACTCGCGGCGGCTGGGGTAAAAGGTCCGCAGATTGATGAAATCCGGAAGCCGCCCCCGCCGGTGCAGGTAATTGAGGAAGCTGTAGCGGCTGGTCGGGTCGCGCAGCGACACCAGATCCTTGAGGAAGGAGATCTGCATCCGGCTGCCGTCCAACAGCATGTTGCCGTGCCAGACGAAGCGGTCGCGCTGCTCCAGAAAACGGGCGGACAGCGGAACCCCCGCGTCGCGCAGGGCCACGGCCAAGGCCAGATTGGACGGGCCGAAACCGACGCCGACCAGATCATGCGCCCGCGCATCGTCGGCGCGGAGCGGGGTGGGGGTCCCGTCCATCCCTCAGCCCCCCTGCCGGGACACGGCGGCGGACGCCGGAACCGGATCGGCGCGCGGCACCCACAGGCGGTCGGCGAAATAGCGCTCGCGCAGCAGCATGACCAGCATGGCCCGCTTGTGCGGGAAATCGAACTCCTTGACCTTGGCGAAGCCGGACCGGTCAAGGTTGCGGATCTGCTGGTGGTGGTCGGCGCGCGGTTCGCCGACGATGCGCTGGGTGCGGGGATCGTCCAGGAACATGAAATGCACCAGCGACGGCAGCCAGGCACAGACATGGGCGCGCCCGCGCACTCGTTCCTCACCGATCAGGACATGCCACCCCCGGTCATAATCCTGGGCGTCGTAATAGGCCCCGATGCGGTTTTCCTTGGCCCAATACACCTCGAAATAACCAAAGGGCGCGCCGTCCAGGCTGGCGATCAGCGGCATCGTGTGGGGGTCGGACGTCTGCGCGTCGAGATAGGCGCGGTGATGGTCGAGGTCCCCGGTTTCCTGCCAGAAGGCGGCGACGCGGGGATCGTTCTGCCAGCGGTGGAACCGCTCCAGATCCCGCACCGGATCGGCCACGCGGAAGCTCAGGGTCTGGCCCAGCCACGGGATGTGGCGGGCGTAGAGCGTGCCTTGCGGTTTGGGCGGGCGGCGCGGGTGGTAGCGCCCGTTCGACAGGACGTGCGTCTGCGGGTAGCCGCCCGATCCCGCCGCCAGCAGCCACAGGTCGGGGCGCTGGAACAGCATCCCCACCGATGCCCACAGGCCGCCGCCCGCATCCTCCACCGCCACGCCGTCGCCGCGCAGGGCTTCGGCCAGCGCGTCGGGGGCGAGCAGGCGCAGGGTGGCCGGACCGTCGGCGCGGACAAAGGCGGCGTCGAGCGCGGCCAGAGCGGCCAGACGCTGGACCTCCGCAGCCGTGATGGACGCCGCCGCGTCCGCCCCGCCGTCAAAGGTCAGGGTAGCGTCGCCCCCGTCGCCGAGCAGACGCCAGCGCTGGATCGGGTGGTCGTCCAAGCTGACGGTCAAGCGACCATCGGCCCAGCGGGTGACGAGGGGGCGGCCCAGCGCGCGGCACGGTGCCGGTGCACCGCCGGACGCGGCCCGGGTGTCGTCGGTTGCGGCGGTCATTTCGGACGCCTCCTGTTCGGGCGGCGCGCAGGGCGCGGCGGCCTCGGGGGAAAGGGGGAAAGGGATCGGCGGGGTCATTGCGCCGCCTCCAGCACCGGCGGGGACACCGCCGCCGGACCGGCCCAGGGCGTCAGCACCCCGGCGTCGCAGCGCAGCACCCGGTCGGCGCGGTGGAAGTAGCGGTCGTCGTGGCTGACGGCGACGATGGTTCGGCCGCCACTTCGGCCGCCACGCGCCAGCTCCGGCAGCAGCTCGTCGTAGAAGAAAGCGCGGAACAGCGGGTCCTGATCCGCCGCCCATTCGTCGAGCAGCAGGATCGGCCGCTCCTCCACCGCCGCCGCCAGCAGGGCCAGCCGCTTGCGCTGCCCCTGCGACAGGCGGATGTCGGACAGGCGGTCGCCGGTCAGCGTCACCTTGCGGTCCAGCCGCAGCCGGTGCAGGAAGGCCTGGGCCAGCGCGTCGTCCAGACGCCCGTCGGGGCCGACCAGCCGGTCGAACAGGTAGGGGGTGGAAAAGACGGCGCTGATCTGTTCGCGCAGCCAGCCGCGCCGCTCCTCCGTCACCTCCAATCCAGCCAGACGGATGGTTCCGGCGCTGGGGCGGCGCAGCCCCGACAGCAGCGTCAGCAGGGTGGATTTGCCGCCGCCGTTGCCGCCAACGATGAACAGGATCTCCCCCGCCCGCAGGGTCAGATCGACCGGGCCAAGGTGAAAGCCCGGCTCCCCATCCTGCGCGGGATGGTCATAGACCACACCGGACAGCTCCAGCAGCGGGCCGACGGTGGGGAGGGTGGCGGGGACATCGGCCATGGCGGTCGGGGTGTCGAAGCTGGCCCGGTGCGGTGCCAGCCCCAGCGCCTCCACCTTGGTCAGCGCCACCCCGCCCGCCAGCAGGATCGGCAGCGTGCCGACCAGATCGCTCAGCGGCATGCGCAGGAACATCAGCACCAGCACGAACCCGGCGGTCAGGCTGCGCGGCTGGTCCAGCGCGTCGCCCACCGCGAAGATGCCGACGATCACGCCGAGGATGACCAGCGCGGTCCAACTCAGGCTCAACACCCAATAGCGGTCGGCGCGGGTTTCGGTGTCGCGTGCCAGTTCGGCGACGGCAGTCAGGTCGTGCTGGTGGAACACGCGCTTGCGCGCGGTGTTCAGCGCCAGCTCGTTCCGCCCCTCCACCGCGCCGCGATACCCGGCGAACAGCCGGTCGTCGATGGCGCGCACGGCGATCATCAACCGCCGCATCGCCGACACCCAGCCATAGGCCGCCCCCACCGCCAGCCCGATGGCCGCCGCGCTGACCAGGAACAGCGGCGCGGACAGCCAGGCGAGATAGGCGAAACCGCCCAGCACCAGCACGCCGTTGCAGAAGACGAAGGGCAAGCGGTTGAAGGCCTGTCCCACCGCCGCGATGTCCTTGGTCAACGTGGCGTAGAGGGCGGGGGTGCCCACCGCCTCCAGCCGTTCGACGTCGGTGTCGAGCAGACGCTTGACCGTCGCTGTCCGCAACTCGCAGACCACCGCGTGGCCCAGCGCCGTCAACAGCGCCTGGGAGGCAAAGCCACAGCCGAACACCGCCGCCAGCAGCAGGGCCAGCGGCCCGAAGGTGGCGGCGTCGGGATCGGCGGTTCCGGCGATCAGCCGGTTGACCAACGCGATCACCGCCAACCCGGCCAACGACCCGGCGGCCCCCAGCAGCAGCGCCAGCGGCAAGCGTCCGCGCGACCGGCGCAACAGGACGATCAACAGGCTCATCGCGCACCGGCCTGGGCCAACGCGCCCTCATCGGCCAGCAGCGCGGCCATGAAGGCCAGATCCTCGGCCTCGTCGCGCGGCCCCTCGGCGTCGATCAACGCCGCCATCGCCCGCACCGTCGGCGCGCGGAACAACCCGGCCAGGGGCAGATCGACGCCGAAGGCCGCCCGGATCGCCGTTTGCAGCCGGACCAGACGCAGCGAATGGCCGCCCAGCCGGAAGAAATCGTCGGTCACGCCCAGATCGGGCCGCTCCAGCGCCTCTTCCCACAGGGCGATCAGGCGGCGTTCGGTGTCGGTGGCCGCCGGTTCCCGCCGTTCCTGCGGCGCGGGCACGGCGGTGGGCGGTGGCAACGCCCGGCGGTCGATCTTGCCGCTGCTGTTCAACGGCAGCCGGTCCAGCACCACCCGCAGCGTCGGGATCATGTAGGCGGGCAGGCGGGCGGCGAGATGGGCATCAAGGTCGCCCGGCTCGCGTCCGTCCCGCGTGACCAGATGGGCGCACAGCAGCGCGTCGCCGTCCGCCGCGCGGTGGGCGACGACGACCGAGGCGCGGATGGCGGGATGGCTGTTCAACGCCGCCTCCACCTCCCCCGCTTCGATGCGGAAGCCGCGAATCTTCAATTGATGGTCGGTGCGGCCCAGAAACTCGATGGCCCCGTCGGTGCGGCGGCGGGCGCGGTCGCCGGTGCGGTAGAGGCGGCTTCCCGCCCCGCTGCCCGGCGCGTCGGCTTCGGGAAACGGGTTGGGGACGAAGGCGGCGGCGGTCAGGGCCGGTTGGCCGCCATAGCCGCGCGCCAGCCCCACCCCGCCGATCCACAGATCGCCGACCACGCCGGGCGGCACCGGCTCCAGCCGGTCGTCCAGGATGTGCAGGCGGTTGTTGGCGATGGCGTGGCCGATGGGCATCACCGCGTCGTGACGCTCCACCCGCTCCACCGCGAAGGCCGAGGACCAGACGGTGGTTTCGGTCGGGCCATAGACGTTCAGCAACCGCAGCCCGCGCGCCAGCAGCCGCCGGGCCAGATCGGCGGCCAGCGCCTCCCCCCCACACAGCGCGCGCAGCCCCGGCCAGCCGTGATCGGTGGCGTCGAGCAGCGTGCGCCAGCGCGCCGGGGTCGCCTGCATCACCGTGATGCCCTGCCGGTCGATCAGGCGCGCCAGCGCCTGCGGATCGGCGGCCTCCGCCGTCGTGGCGATGATGACGCGGCCACCGACGACCAGCGGCAGGAACAGTTCCAGCCCGGCGATGTCGAAACCGACCGTCGTCACCGCCAGCAGCCGGTCTTCCGCGCTCAGATCCACGTGCGCCTGCATGGCGTGCAGGAAGCTGGCGAAGGCCCGCCGGTCGATCTGCACCCCCTTGGGCGTGCCGGTCGAGCCGGAGGTGCAGAGCGTGTAGGCCAGTTGGCCGGGATGAACCGGCAAACCCAGGTTGCCGTCGTCCCAGCGCGCCCAGTCCGGGACCAGCGCGTCGAGCGGCTGGTCGATGACCAGCGCCGGGGCGGCGTGGGCCAGAATGTGGGCGTTGCGCGCGGGCGGTTGATCGGGGTCGAGCGGCAGATGCGCACCGCCCGCCTTCTGAACCGCCAGCAGCGCCACCAGCAGATCCAGGCCGCGCGGCAGGGCCACCGCCACCAGCCGGTCCGGGCCGACGCCGCGTTCGACCAGCCAGCGCGCCAGCCGGTTCGCCCGCGCGTTGAGCGCGCCGTGGGTCAACCGGGCGGCACCACAGACCGCCGCCACCGCGTGCGGGTGGGTGCCAGCGGCGTGCTCCACCAGCGCCACCAAATCCAACGTGGGATCGAGCGGCAGCGCCGTGCGGTTCCAGCGCGTCAGCTCCGCCGCGCGGGCCTCCGGCACCAGCAGCGGCAGATCGGCCAGCGGGGCGTCGGGCTGGGCCAGCAGCGCGTCCAGCAGGGTGGCGAAGCTGGTCGCCAGCCGTTCCGCCGTCGCGCGGTCGAACAGATCGGTGGCGAAATCGAGCGCCCCGTCGGCTCCATCGGCACCGATCGCCACATCCAGCGACAGGTCGAGCTTGGCCGTGGTTTCCGGCACGGGGATCGGGCTGACCACCAACCCCGGCAGGCGCAGGGACGCGGGCGCGTCCATCCGCACGCTCAACAGGGTTTGGAACAGCGGGGTGCGGCTGCCGTCGCGCACCGGGTCCAGCCGCTCCACCAGCCGTTCCACCGGGGCGGCCCCGTCGTTGAGCATGGCCAGCGCGTCGGCCCGCAGGCGGCGGCACAGGGCGCGCCCGGTCAGGTCCGGCGACAGGCGGGCGCGGTGAATCCGGGTGTCGACGAAAAAGCCGACCAGCGGTTCCAGCGTTTCGTCCTCCCGCCCGGCGTCGGGAACGCCCACGGCGAACTCATCCTGCCCGGACCAGCGCCCCAACAGCGCCTGCCACGCCGCCAGCAACGGGATGAAGGGCGTGCAGCCTTCCGCCCGCGCCAGGACGCGCAGGGCGGCGACGGTTTGGGCCGACAGGGCGAACGTCACCCGCGCGCCGCCGTTCCCCCGGATCGCCGGGCGCGGTCGGTCGGTCGGCAGTTCCAGCGCCGGAATGGGGCCGCCCAACCGCGCCACCGCCCGGTCCACCGCGCGGGCGATGCGCGCCTGCGCCGCTTCCCCCCGCTGCGCCTGGGCGAAGTCGGCGTACTGGACGGACAAGGGCGGCAGCAGATCGGCGGGGTCGGCCTCCTCGTCGGCGACGGCGGCGACGTAGGCGGTCAGCAGATCGCGCGCCAGAATCGGGTTCGACGGGCCATCGGACAGGATGTGGTGCAGCGACAGCAGCAGCGCGGCGTCGCCATCGGCCAGCGCCAGCAGCGCGGCGCGCAGCGGCGGCCCGGCGGCCAGATCGAAGGGCCGACGGGTTTCCGCCTCGATCCGCGCGGCCAACGCCGCGTCATCAAGAGGACCATCCTCCCGCCGCAGGGTCAGGGCCGGGCGGGACAGCACCAGTTGCACCGGCGCGCCGTCCTGCTCGGCAAAGCGGGTGCGCAACAGGCTGTGCCGCCAAACCAGGGCCGACAAGGCGCGATCCAGCGCAGCAGCATCCAGCGCGCCGCGCAGGCGGAAGGCGCGCGTCAGGTTGTAGGCGGTGTCGCCGGGATCCAGCCGCTGCAACAGCCACAGCCGTTCCTGCGCCAGCGACAGCGGGGCGATCCGCTCTGTGCGATTCGGAGTTATTCGCATGTTCAGGGCCGCCTATTCCGCCGCCAGACCGGTGGGGACGTGCAGCGCGCCCCGGTCCGCTGGAACTCGGTCCAGCAGAACTCGGTCCGCCGGCACCCGGTCGGCCAGCGCGGCGCGCAAGGCCGACGCGAACCGGTCGGCGATCGCGTCGATCTCCTCGCCGCTGACGATCAGCGGCGGCAGGAAGCGCACGACGGCGCCATGCCGCCCGCCCAGTTCCAGAATGAGACCGCGCTCCAGGCAGCGGCGTTGCAGCGCGCGGGCCAGCGCGCCATCGGCCGGGCGCAGGCCCGGACGCGCCGGGGGCATCCGCTCGTCCACGATCTCCACCCCGATCATCAGGCCCGGCCCGCGCACGTCGCCCACGCAGGGCTGTTCGGCCTGAAGCGCCAGCAGATGGCCGGTCAGGCGCGCGCCCATGGCAGCGGCGTGTTCGTCCAGCCGGTCGGCGCGGATGCGGCGCAGGGTGGCGGTGCCCGCCGCCATCGCCAGTTGGTTGCCCCGGAAGGTTCCAGCGTGCGCCCCCGGCGACCAGACGTCCAGATCCTCGCGGTAGACCACCACCGACAGCGGCAGCCCCCCGCCGATGGCCTTGGACAACACCAGGATGTCCGGCTCGATGCCCGCGTGTTCGAAGGCGAAGAGACGACCGGTGCGGCCCAGACCGGTTTGCACCTCGTCGATCACCAGCGGCACGCCATGGGCGCGGGTCAGCCGACGCAAGCCCTGCAACCAGCGGATCGGGGCGGGGATCACCCCGCCCTCGCCCTGCACCACCTCCACCACCACGGCGGCGGGGGTGACGACGCCGGATTCGGGATCGGTCAGCAATTGCTCAATCATCGCCAGCCCGGCGTCCACCCCGGCCTCGCCCCCCAAACCAAAGGGGCAACGGGCGTCGTAGGGGTAGGGCAGCATGTGGGCGTCGCCGGTTCCCCCGCCCAACGGGCGTTTGGGTTCCAGATTGCCCATGATCGCCAGCGTGCCTTGGGTCATGCCGTGATAGCCGCCAGCGAAGCCGACAACCGTGCGCCGCCCGGTGGCGGTGCGGGCCAGCTTGATCGCCGCCTCGATCCCGTCGGCCCCGGTCGGACCGCAGAACTGAATGCGGGCGTGGCGGGCAAAGCCGGGCGGCAGGGCGGCGAACAGATCCTCGACAAAGCGGTCCTTGACCGGGGTGGTCAAATCCAGCGTGTGCAGCGGCAACCCGCTGTCGAGCGTGGCGCGCAGGGCGGCGACGACGTCCGGGTGGTTGTGCCCCAGCGCCAGCGTGCCCGCCCCGGCCAGACAATCGATGAACAATTGACCGGCGCTGTCGCGCAGATAGACGCCGCGCGCCTGGGTCAGCACCAGCGGGATGCGGCGCGGGTAGGAACGCGCGTTCGACTCCCGCGCCTCCTGCCGACGCAGCAGCGGGTCGTCGTGCAGGCGGATCGGCGGCTGGGCGCGGAAGCCGTCCAGGCCAAAGGGAGCCAGGCCGAAGGGGGCCGCGTGGGTCGCGGTCATGGCGGAACCTCCCGGTTCGGGGACCAGAATGCGGAAAACGGTGCGGTCAGGCGGCCTCGCCCAGCGCGCGGCGCAGGCTGAGCGGACGCATGTCGGTCCACACCCGTTCGATGTGGGCCAGACAATCGTCTTTGGAACCGCTGACCCCGACGGCGCGCCATCCGGCGGGCACCGGTCGGTGGTCCGGCCAGATCGAATATTGCTCTTCCTCGTTCACCACCACGTGGAAACGCGTGTCCGGGCTGTCCCAGCTCATGCCGGATCTCCTTTCGGTTTGGAGGCGAAGGTCGGTTTGGAAGGCGGGGGAATGGGAGAGGAGCGCGCGCGGCGCAACGACCGCAGCGGCCCGACGCCGCCTCAATATCGCGAATGATTCTTATTTGCAAGTTTAATCGCGTTCGGCTAGGGTCCTTTTGGCTGCGGTGTTCCCAGGGAATCACCCGCAGCGTTGATGCGGACCAGCGCTCAAGCCAGTCCATGCGCGCAGCTCCGTCGCACAACACCCGATCCGATTGCTGAAACCCGCCACCGGACGGATCCGCCGCGCCCCAATAATGCGAATGATTCTCAATACTAGCAAAGACGTTTTCGCGCCCGCCCATCCCGCAGCCGCCCATCCCCGCCCGCCTTCCCCAATTGGACTGTTCCGATCATGGACCACCGCCCCACCCATCCGCCGCTGACCGCGCCGACCGACCGGCTGACCGTTCGCCCGCTGCTGCCCGGCGGCGCGTTGCCGCTGCTGGTGATGCCCGCCCAGGGCGGTGACGCGGGCGGAGATGGCGCGGGCGGGAAGGCGGCGGACTGGCGGGACTGGCTGCCGGACATCCACGCCGTCGTGCGTTCCCACCTGCCCGAGGTGGGCGGGCTGCTGTTCCGTGGCTTTGGTCTGCACGGCGACGCCCCGTTCCGCGCCTTCGCCGAAAGCTTCGGGCGGGCGCTGCTGGATTACGATTTCGGATCGACCCCACGGTCGGCGGTGGACAAAGGGGTCTACACCTCCACCGAATACCCGGCCCACCAATCGATCCCGCTGCACAACGAACAGGCCTACACCCTGCAATGGCCAGGGCTGATCTGGTTTCACTGCGTGACCGCCGCCGCCAGCGGCGGGGCCACCCCCATCGCCGACAGCCGCGCCGTGCACCAGCGCATCGACCCGGCCATCCGCGACCGCTTCGCCGCCAAGGGGCTGATGTATGTCCGCAATTATGGCAACGGGCTGGATCTGCCCTGGCAGCGCGCCTTCAACACCGACGACCCGGCGGAGGTCGAACGCTTCTGCCGCGCCAACGCCATTTCCTGGGACTGGACCGAGGATGGCGAGCTGCGCACCCGTCAAATCTGCCCGGCGGTGGCCCGCCACCCCGGCAGCGGGGCGATGGTCTGGTTCAATCAGGCCCATCTCTTCCACGTCTCCAACCTGCCGCCCGCCGTGCGCGAAAGCTTGATGGCCGTGGTGGAGGACGAACAGGACCTGCCGCGCCACGTCTTCTACGGCGACGGGACTCCGATCGAAGACACAGCGCTGGACCACATCCGCGCGGTGCTGGACGCCTGCACCCGCCGTTTTCCGTGGCAGGAAGGCGATGTGATGATGCTGGACAACATGCTGGCCGCCCACGGGCGGGATCCCTTCAGCGGCGCGCGCAAGGTGGTGGTGGCGATGGCCGACCCGATCCGCTCCCCCGCCCTTCCGTCCCCCGTTCCAGCCGCGTGAGGCCGCCGCCATGGACAGCCATCTGATCGCCCCCACCCCCGCCCCCCTGTTGGCGGGCGAGGAGCAGCACGCCCTGTGGACCGCCTGGCGGCTGGCCCCGGAGGATCCCGGCTACAACATGTCCTACGCGGCGGAGCTGCGGGACGGGACCGATCCACAGCGGCTCGCCGCCGCCTCCGCCCGCATCATCGCCGGGCACGACGCCTTGTCCAGCCGGTACCGCGAGGATCCCGGCGGGCGGCTGGTGATGGAACGCCAGCCCGGCTTTGCCCCCGACATCCGCGTCCACCACGCCCCGCCGATGACCGAGGCCGACCGCCGCGCGTGGCTGGAGCGCGAGGCCGACGCCCCGCTCGCCCTGGACCAGGGGGTGGCCTGCCGGGTCCGGCTGCTGGTGACGCCCGACGCCGCGCCGGATCGGTCGGTCGTGTCCCTGCTGGTCGTCATCCACCACATCGCGGGCGACTTCCTGTCCTTTGAAATCCTGTGCCAACAGGTCTTCGCCGCCTATGACGCGCTGAGCGCCGGGGCGGAGCCGGTCGATCCGCCCGCCGGGGTCTACGCCGCGTGGCTGGAACGCCAGCGCGCCCGCCAGAGCGGAACCGACGCCGTCCGGCTCGACGCCTTTTGGCGCAACCGGGTGGCCGATCTGCCGCCCCCGCCGGAGCTTCCCACCGCCCACACCGCCACCGCCCACACCACCACAGGCCGCGCCGGGCCGGAGGAGAGCGAGCTGCGGCTCGACCCCGCCACCACGGCGCGGGCGCGCGCGGTGGCCGACCGGCTGGGCGTTGGCCTGTTCCCGCTGCTGACGGCGGTCTACCAGATCCTGTTGCACCGCTGGAGCGGACAGGACGCCTTCACCATCGGCACGCCGGTGTCGGGGCGGCAGGGGGCCGCCGACCGGGCGATGGTCGGTTGCACGCTGAACGCCCTGCCCTGGCCCGTCGACCTGTCCGGCGATCCCAGCGTGACCACGCTGGCCCGCAGCGCCCAACGGACGCTGATGGAACTGTTGCGGCACCGGCGCTGGCCGTTGGCCCGCATCACCGCGCTGGCCGGGCGCGGCGGCCCGCTGTTCCACCACATGACCACCTATGTTCCGGTGGGCGACCGCGCCACCGCCTATCGCCATGTGCGGCGCAACCTGTTCGCCCACCAGCGCGGGGCGGCCAACGCGCTGAACCTGCGCTGGGTGGATGAAGGGGCCGAACTGGTCGGGCAATGGCGCGCCGACCCGGCCCGGTTCGACGCCGACACCACGGCCCGGATGCAGCGCGATTGTCGCCGCCTGCTCGATTCCGCGCTGGCCGACCCCGACCAACCCCTGTCCGACCTCATCGCCGCCGTCGCGGCCGGGGATGGGGTGGGCGACGCCGCGTTGCGCCACGCGCCCGATCTCGACCACCACGCCGACGGCGACACCGCGCTGGCCCTGTTCGCCGCCGCCGTCGCCCGCCACCCCGACCGCTGCGCCGTGGAAACGGACGGCGACGCCCTGACCTACCGCGCGTTGGACGCCGCCGCCGACCGGCTGGCCCGGCGGCTGCGCGCGGGCGGCGTGACGGCGGGCGACCGGGTGGGGCTGCACCTGCCGCGCGGGGCCGGTCTGGCCGTCGCCATGATCGCGGCGTGGAAGGCCGGGGCCGCCTATCTCTGCCTCGACCCCGCCCTGCCCGACGCGCGGCTGGAGCTGTTGGCGCGCGACAGCGGTGCCCGCGCCATCGTCGGCCATGGCGCGATGCCGGGCTGGTGCGGCGCTGCGGCGTGGCTGGAGCTTGAGCAGAATGATGACGACCGGGCGGGTGACGGCGCGCCGCTGACGCCGCCCGCCTGTTCCGCCCTGCCCGCCTATCTGATCTACACCTCGGGATCCACCGGAACGCCCAAGGGGGTGGTGGTCGGCCAAGGCCATCTGGCCCGCTACGCGCGTGGCGTGCTGGCGGCGATGGATCTGCCGGAGAACGCCGTTCTGGCGACGCTGGCGGCGGTGACGGCGGATCTCGGCTACACCGCGTGGTTCGGCGCGCTGTTGAGCGGGCGGACCCTGCGGGTGATCGCCCCCGCCCTGGCCGACGATCCGGAGGCGCTGGCCCGCCATCTCGCCGACCAGCCGGTCGATGCGCTGAAGATCGTGCCCTCCCACCTCGCCGCGCTGATGGCGGTCCCCGATCCGGTCCGGCTGCTGCCCCGCCGCTGTCTGGTGTTCGGCGGGGAGGCGCTGGACGGCGCGCTGGTCGCCCGCATCCGCGCCCTGGCCCCGGCCTGCCGCGTCCTCAATCACTATGGCCCGACCGAAACGACGGTCGGCTGCCTGACCGCAACGCCGTCCCCCAAACTGGCCACCGATCCAGACGCCCCGATCCCGGTCGGTGCGCCCCTGCCCGGCGTGCGCGTGGCGGTGCTGGACCGCCATGGCCACCCGGTGCCGCTGGGGGTGGCGGGCGATCTTGTGGTTGGCGGTTCGACCGTCGCCACCGGCTATCTCGACCGGCCAAGCCTGACCGCCGACCGCTTCGTGCCCGATCCGTGGAGCGTCGGCGGGCGGCTCTACCGCACCGGCGACCGCGCCCGCATGACGGCGGACGGGCAGGTCGTGTTTCTGGGCCGCGCCGACGATCAGGTGAAGATTCGCGGCTTCCGCGTCGAACTGGGCGAGGTGGACGCGTGGCTGCGCCGTCACCCCTGCGTGCGTGAGGCGGTGACGGTCGCCCGCCCGACGCCGACCGGCGATGGGCTGCGCCTGACCGCCTTCGTCGTTCCGGTCGCGCCCGGCACCAACGCCCTGGACCTCAGCCCGGTGCGCGCCGCCATGGCCGCCGAGTTGCCCGACGCGATGGTTCCCGCCCTGTGGCGGACGCTGGCGGCGTTGCCCCGGCTGCCCAACGGCAAGATCGACCGCAAGGCGCTGCCCGACGATCCCCCGGCGGAATCGCCCGCCGCCGCCGCTCCGGCCCGCGCCCTGAGCGATGCCGAATCCCTGTTGGCCCGCCTGTGGGCGGAGGCGCTGAACCGCCCGTCGGTCGGGGTGGAGGAGGATTTCTTCGCCATCGGCGGCGATTCCATCCTGGCGCTCCAGATCATCGCCAAGGCCCGCCCGCAGGGGCTGGCGCTGAAACCAAAGCTGTTTTTCCAGAAACGCACCATCGCCGCCATCGCCGCCATCGCCGCGAGCCTGCCCGCCAAAGCCGCTGCCGCACCCACACTCGCCCCGGCCCACGCGCCCGCCCACGCCGACCCGTCGGCCCCCTTCGCCCTGAGCGGCCTGGACACCGACGCCCTGGCGGTGCTGCGGGCGCAGCATCCGGGGGCGGAGGACGCCTATCCGCTGTCGTCGCTGCAACAGGGCCTGCTGTTCCACAGCCTGCTTGACCCGGCCAACGGCTCCTACGTCAATCAATTGGTGATCGAGGCCGACGGCCCGTTCGACCCCGACGCCTGGGTCGGGGCGTGGCGGGACGCCGTCGCCGCCCACCCGATTCTGCGCACCGCCTTCCTCTGGGACGGGCTGGACCGCCCGCTGCAACGGGTGGAGCGCGCCGCCGCCCTGCCGGTGGCGCAGCGCGACTGGTCGGGTTTGAGCGGCGGGGAGCGGGAAACGGCCCTGTCCGGCCTGCTGGCGGAGGACCGGGCGCGCGGCTTCGCCCTGGATCAGGCCCCGCTGTTGCGGCTGGCGGTGATCCGCTGCGCGCCAGCCCGCTGGTGGCTGGTGTGGAGCCGCCATCACCTGATCGTCGATGGCTGGTGCTCCATCCTGCTGCTGGACGAGGTGCTGGAGCGTTACCGCGCCCGGCTGGCTGGGGACACGCCAACCCTGCCCGCCCGCCGCCCCTTCCGCGACCACATCGCGTGGCTGCAACGGCAGGACGACCGCGCGTCCGCCGCCTTCTGGCGCGCCGCGCTGGACGGGGTGACGGGGGCCACGCCGCTGCCCCTGCTGGCCCCGCCGCCGCCGGGTGGGGCCGCGATCCCGCTCAGCCGCAGCGTCACGCTGGACGCCGGGGAAACCGCCCGGCTGACCGCCACCGCCCGTGCGCTGGGCGTGACCCTGAACACGCTGCTGCAAGGGGCCTGGGCGCTGACGCTCGCCGCCCGTTCCGGGATGGCCGATGTGGTGTTCGGAGTCACCTCCGCCGGGCGCACCGGGGAGGTTGAGGGGGACGAGCGCACGCTCGGCGTCTTCATCACCACCCTGCCGCTGCGCGTCCGCCTGCCCGGCGCGCAGGGGGTGGGCGACTGGCTGCGCGGCATCCAGGCCGACAACGCGGCGATGCGCGAGCATGAGCACAGCGATTTGGCCAGCCTCCAGGCCGATTTGGGCGTCGGCCCGCTGTTCGACACGCTGCTGGTCTTCCAGAATCTGCCGATGCTGGAGGGGCGTCGCCGCCGCGTCGGCGCGCTCGACCTGCGCCAGCGCGCCAATGTGGAGCGCACCCACTACGCCCTGACGGTGGAGGTGTTCCCCGGCGATTGCCTGAGCGCCGTCATCGACGCCGACGCCCGCCGGATCGACGGCGCCGCGCTGGACCGGCTGGCCCAGGGCCTGCGCACCACCCTGCTGGCGCTGGCCCGCAGCCCGGCCACGCCGCTGTCCGCCCTGCCCCGCATGGGCGAGACGGAGGCGCGCGCCCTGCGCCAATGGGGCCGCCACGCCGCCCCCTATGACCTGACGCCCGACTGGGTGGCACGGGTGGCGGCGCGCGTTGCCGCCCACCCCACCCGGACGGTCGCCCGTTGCGACGGGGCCAGCCTGAGCTATGGCGCGCTGTGGCTGCGGTCGGAGGCGTTGGCCCGTGGTCTGATCGCCTCGGGTCTGCGGCCCGATGGCGCGGTGGCGCTGCTGGCCCCGCGCGGGCTGGATCTGCTGTGCCTGATGGTGGCGGTGCTGCGCGCCGGTGGGGCCTGGATCCCGCTCGACCCCAGCCACCCGCCCGCGCGCTGGGCGCAGGTGATGGCGCAGGCCGGGAACGCGCTGCTGGTGCGCGATCCCGCCGTGCCCTGCAATCTGTCGGCCCTGACCCCGGACGACCTGCTGGCCCGCGCCGACGGGGCGACGCTGCCCACCGGCCCGGCGCGCGGCGACCAGCGGGCCTATGTCCTCTTCACCTCCGGCTCGACCGGCGCGCCCAAGGGGGCGATGGTCACGCGCGACGGCATGCTGAACAACATGCTGGCCAAGATCGCCCCGCTGGGCCTGAGCGAGCGCGACGTGATCGCCCAGACCGCCCCGGCCTGCTTCGACATTTCGGTGTGGCAGACCCTGACGGCACCGCTGCTGGGCGGGGTGGTGGAGATCATCCCCGACGCGGTGGTGCGCGACCCCGACGCGCTGGCCGACCGGCTGGCGCGCGGCGGCGTCACCCTGTTCGAACCGGTTCCCGCCCTGATGCGGGCGCTGGCGGACACACCCGGAACCGATGGCCAGCCCCGCCCGCTGCCCGCCCTGCGCTGGGTCCTGCCAACGGGGGAGGCGCTGACCGCCGCCGACGCCCGCGCCTGGTTCGCCGCCCACCCGACCGTTCCGCTGATGAACGCCTACGGCCCGGCGGAATGCGCCGACGATGTGGCCTTCCACCCGCTGTTCACCACCCCCGCCGCCGGGGCGGCCATCCCCATCGGCCGTCCGACGGCGGGGGCGGAGCTGCGCGTGATCGACGGGACGCTGACCCCCGTTCCCATCGGGACGGTGGGAGAGATCGCGGTGGGCGGCGTCGGGGTGGGGCGCGGCTATCTCGGCGACCCGCGCCGGACGGCGGCGGCCTTTGTCCCCGACCCCGACGGCGCGCCGGGATCCCGCCTCTACCGCACCGGCGATCTCGGGCGCTGGTCGGCGCACGGGGTGATCGAATGGGCGGGCCGCCGCGACTTCCAACTGAAGCTGCGCGGCTTCCGCATCGAAGCCGGGGAGGTGGAAGCGGTGCTGGAACGCCACCCCGCCGTCCGCCGCGCCATCGTCCAGATCCGCGCCGACCATCTGACCGCCTGGTGGGAGCCGGTGGAGGCGGGCAGCGGTGACGACAACAATGTGGTCGGTGCCCTGATGGCCCACGCCGCCGACCATCTGCCGCCCTACATGGTTCCGACCCGCTGGGCGCGCGTCACCGCGTGGCCGCGCAACGCGAACGGCAAGCTGGACCGCCAGGCCCTGCCCACCCCGACAAGTGATGACCACGCCCCGGCGGTGGGTGCCCCGGCGGTGGGCGGTGGGGAACCGCCCGCCACCCCGACCGAACAGGCGCTCGCCGCGCTGTGGCGGGAACTGCTGCCCGCCGCAGCGGTGGGACGCGACGCCGATTTCTTCGCGCTGGGTGGGCATTCGCTGCTCGCCGCCCGGCTGGTCGCCCGGCTGCGGCGGCAGGGCTGGCCCGATCTGCCGCTGCGCGCGGTGTTCGACGCGCCGACGCTGCGCGCCCTGGCCGCCCGGCTGGTCGCCACCGCCACCGACGGCACCGACCAGACCCCGCCGCTGCGCCCGGTGGCGCGGCGGGCCGCCATGCCCCTGTCCCCGGCGCAGCACCGGCTGTGGCTGGTGGACCGGCTGTCGGGCGGGGGCAGCGCCTATGTCATGGCGGCGACGTTGGACCTGACCGGCGCGCTCGACCCCGCCGCGCTCGACACCGCGCTGAACGCCGTCGTCGCCCGCCACGAGATCCTGCGCACCGCCTACCCGGAGGTGGAGGAGGAACCGGCCGCCGTCATCGCGCCCGCGCTGTCGGTTCCGCTGCCGCTCGACGATCTGTCGATCCTGCCCCCGGCGGAGCAGGCGGCCTGCGCCCGCGTGCTGGAGGAGGATCACAGCCGCACCCCGTTCGACCTGTCGGGCGGCCCGCTGCTGCGCGCCCGCCTGCTGCGGCTGGACGCGCAAACCCACCGCTTGCTGTTCGCCATGCACCACATCGTCGCCGACGGCTGGTCGGTCGGGGTGCTGTGCCGCGATCTGGCCGACGCCTACCGCGCCGCGCGGGCTGGTCAGGCCCCGGATTGGGCCGCCCTGCCGGTGCAATACGCCGATTACGCGGTGTGGCACCGCGCGTTTCTGTCGGGCGAGCGGCTGGAACGGCTGCGCGGCTTCTGGCGCGACCGCCTGTCCGGCGCGCCAACCGCGCTGGCCCTGCCCACCGACCATCCGCGCCCGGCGGTGGCCTCCACCCGTGGCGACAGCCTGCGGCGGACGCTGGCCCCCGTCCTGTTGGCGCGGGTGGAGGGCTGGGCGCGGCGGCGCAACGCCACCCCCTTCATGGCGCTGTTCGCCGCCTTCGCGGCCCTGCTGCACGCGGAATGCGGAACGAACGATCTGCTGGTCGGCACCGACACCGCCGGGCGGCCCGACCGCGCGCTGGAGGGGCTGATCGGCTTCTTCGTCAACGTCGTGCCGTTGCGCTCCCGGCTGGAGCCGGGCGACAGCTTCGACGCGCTGCTGGACCGCGTGCGCGCCGAGGCGCTCGACGCGTTCGAGCAGGACGCCCTGCCCTTCGACCGCATCGTCGAGGCGGTGGGCGTGCCGCGCGACCGCAGCCGCAACCCGCTGGTGCAGACGCTGTTCGTCCTGCAAAACACCCCCGGCGACCCGCTGGCCCTGCCCGACCTGCGCGTTGAGCACCGCCCGCCCGCCGAACGGTCGTCCAAGTTCGATCTGGCGCTGTTCCTGGAGCCGGAGACCGGCCCCGACGGGCCGTCGCTCGCCGCCGACTGGGTGTTCGCCGCCGCCCTGTTCGATCCACCGACGGTGGAGCGGCTGCATCGCGCCTGGGTGGCGCTGCTGGAGCGCGCCGCCGCCGACCCCACGCAACCCGTCTTTCCCGCATCCACCGCCGTTTCCCTCGGCCTGGAGACCTGACCCATGGACCAGTCCCGGCGCGCTAGCGCCCCGCTTCCCTCCGCTCTGGATATCCCCGATCTGGGAGGCACCGATCTGGACGGCGCGCGCCTGTCCACCCTGACGCCGGGGGCGCTGTTCCCCGCCCGGTTGGAGCCGACCGCCCCCGGCCTGGATCCGGTGGCCTGGGCGCAGGCCCACCGCGCGGCCCTCGACGCCCTGCTGCTGCGCCATGGCGCGATTGTGTTCCGGGGCTTCGACCTGCCCGATCCGCAGCGCTTTGAACGCTTCGCCGAAGCCCTGGAACCGACCGGCCTGTTCGGATCCTACGGCGACCTGCCGAAGAAGGAGGGCGGGCGCAACACCTACCGCTCCACCCCCTACCCGGAACGGCAGATGATCCTCTACCACAACGAAAGCAGCCACCTGGACCGCTGGCCGCGCAAGCAGTGGTTCTTCGCCGAACAGGTGGCCCCGGTGGGCGGCTGCACCCCCATCGTCGATGGTCGCGCCATGCTGCGCGCGCTGCCGCCCGATCTGGTGGCGGCGCTGGAGGCGCGCGGGCTGCTGTATGTCCGCACCTTCACCCCGCGTCTGGATGTGGATTGGCGCGACTTCTTCAAGACCGACGACCGGGCGGAGGTGGCCGCGCGCTGCGCCGCCGGGGGGATCGGCCTGCGCTGGCTCGACCCCGAAACGCCGCAGACCCGCACCCGTGGCCCGGCGGTGATCCGTCACCCGCTGACCGGCGATCGCGTGTTCTTCAACCAGATGCAGTTGCACCACCCCGCCTGTCTGGACCCGGAGGTCCGCGCGGATCTGCTCGACCTGTTCGGGATCGACCGCTTCCCCCGCAACGTCCTGTTCGGCGACGGCGAGATCATCCCCGACGCCACCATGGCGGTGATTGGCGCGGCTTACGAAGCCTGCGCCGTCCGCTTCGTCTGGGAAACCGGCGACACGGTGATGGTCGACAACATGCTGACCGCCCACGCCCGCGATCCGTATGAGGGACCGCGCCGCGTCGTCGTCGCCATGGGGGCGATGACGGACCGCCGGTCGGTCGTGCCCGCGCTGGCGGAGGTGGCCTGATGGACGCGCCATCCATGACCGCCGCGCCGACCACCGCCCCGACCACCGTGATGGACCGCACCGTGGTGGACCGCTTGCGCGACGCCGCCGTCCGCCAGCCCGACGCCCCGGCCCTGCGCGACGGCCCCCGCGCCTGGAGCTACGCCGCGTTGGACGCTCGGGTGGAGCGGCTGGCCCGCCACCTGCGCCGGGACGGCGTCGGCCCCGACCAGCGCGTCGCCCTGCTGCTGCCGCGCGGGGCGGAGCTGGTGATCGCCCTGCACGCGGTGATGCGGGCGGGCGGGGCCTATGTCCCCGTCGATCCCGATTGGCCGGAGGCCCGGCGCGCGGCGGTGATCGCCGCCGCCTCCCCCCGCCGCTGCCTGACCGCCGCCGACGTCACGGCGTTGCTGGACGAACCGGCACCCGACATCGCCCTGCCGCCGCCCATGGCGGGGGACGCGGCCTATGTCCTGTTCACCTCCGGCTCCACCGGTGTGCCCAAGGGGGTGGTGGTGGAGCATGGCCAATTGGCCGCCTACGCCGACGCCGTGACCGACGCGCTCGCCCTGCCGCCCGGTGGCCGCTTCGCCCTGAGTTCCACCGTGGCCGCCGATCTGGGCAACACCACCCTGTTCGGCGCGCCCGGCGTCGGCGGCTGTCTGGTGGTGGCCGACGCGGCGACGATGCAAGACGGGGCGGCCTTCGCCCGCTTCCTGCGCGACGAGGCGATCGACGTCGTCAAGATCACACCGTCCCACCTCGCGGCCCTGCTCGACACCCCGTCGCCCGCCCTGCCCGCCACGCTGATCCTAGGCGGCGAGGCCAGCGACCGACCACTGTTGGAGACGATCCGCCGGATCAACCCGGTCGCCCGCATCGTCAACCATTACGGCCCGACCGAGACCACCGTCGGCGTGATGGTGCATGTCCTGTTGCCCGACGCCCCGCTGCCCGACCGATTGCCGCTCGACCGCGTGTTGTCCGGCAGCCGGGTGGAGCTTCTGGGGGCGGATGGCCAGCCCGTGGCCGTGGGCGACGTCGGCGAGTTGGTCGTCGCCGGGGCGCAGGTGGCGCGCGGCTATCTCGGCGCATCACCCGACGGCGGTGGTGGCTTCGCCCTTGACCCGACCACGCCCGGTGGGCGGATCTACCGCACCGGCGACCGCGCCCGGCGGCTGCCCGGCGGTGGCCTGCTGCTGCTGGGCCGGGCCGACGACCAGATGAAGATTCGCGGCTTCCGCGTCGAACCGACGGAGATCGAGGCCGCCTTGCGCGCCCTGCCCGGTGTGGCGCAAGCGGCGGTGCGGCTGTGGGGCGACGACCGGCTGGTCGGCTACGCTGTGGCCCGTTCCGGTGAGACGCTGGATCCCGCCGCGCTGCGGGCGGCCCTGCGCGACCGGCTGCCCGACGCGATGATACCGGCGGAGCTGCTGACGCTGGACCGCCTGCCCCGGCTGGGCAACGGCAAGATCGACCGCGCCGCCCTGCCCGAACCGGCGGCCCCCACCGCATCGGTGCACGCCACCGCCAGCGGTGACACCGATCCACTGGAACGGCTGATCGCCGACCTGATCGCCGGGTTGCTGGAGCGCGAGCGGGTCGGCCCATCCGACAATCTGTTCGACCTGGGCGGCCATTCGCTGATGGTCATCAAGCTGGTGTCGCGCCTGCGCCGCCGCCTGGGGGTGGAGGTCCCGCCCGGCCTGGTCTTTGACCACCCGACCCCCGCCGCGCTGGCCCGCGCCCTGCGCGCGGAGGAGGCGGAACCGGGCCAGCTCGACCGCGCCGCCGCCTGACGGCGGCGCGTCCGTCCCTGTCTTTCGTGCCCTGCCTTTCCCACACCAACGGTTCGTTGCCATGCCCGACACGCTCGCCGTCCCATCCCTGCACGACATCGCGCGGGGGTTCGCCCGTCTGCCCAGCGCGCGGCGGCGGGCCTTCCTCGACGCCCTGCGGGGGCGCGGCATCGCCTTTTCCCGGCTGCCGGTCCTGCAACGCGACGACCCGACGGCCCCGGCGCTGGCCTCGCCCGCGCAACAGCGCCTGTGGGCCGCGCACCGGCTGGCCCCGGATTCCGCCGCCTATCACATGCCGGGGCTGTTCCAGCTGCGCGGGCCGTTGGACGCGGGTGCGCTCGAAGAGGCGTTGGGCGTGGTGGCGGATCGCCACGCGATTGTGCGCACCGTTTATCGGGAGGAAACGGATGGAACGCTGTGGGCAATCCCGTTGCCGCACCACCCGATCACGCTGACCCACCATGATCTCTCTGGGCTTGATCGGGCGGCCATCGAAGCGGATGCGGTGACGCTGGCCGAACGGCTCGCCGCCGCCCCCTTCGACCTGGAACGCGCGCCACCCTGGCGCGCCGATCTGCTGCGGCTGGGGACGGAGGAGCGTTGGTTGCTCGTCACCCTGCACCACATCGCCGCCGACGGGGCCAGCGTCGGCCTGCTGATGGCGGAGCTGTCCGCCGCCTACACCGCGTTGCGCCGGGGGGAGGCACCGGACCGCAACCCGCCGCCGGTGCAGCACGCCGACGTCGCCGCCTGGACCGCCGCGTGGCTGGAGGCCGGGGAGGGCGACCGGCAGTTGGACCATTGGCGAACCAGCCTGCGCGGCGCGCCCGAGCGCCTGACCCTGCCCGACCGCCCCACCACCGGAAGCCTTGCCAGCGACGATGCGGGGGCGGAGCAGACCGACCGCCTGCCACCAAACCTGACCCGCGCCCTGCGCGCGCTGGCGATGGAGAAGGGCTGCACCCTGTTCACCCTGCTGCTGGCCGCCTACGCCCTGCTGTTGGGTCGGATGAGCGGACAGGCCGACCTGATCGTCGGCGTTCCCGTCGCCGGTCGCCGCCCGCCGGAAGCCGAACGCCTGATCGGTTGCTTCGTCAACACCCTGCCGCTGCGGTTGACGCTGGCCCCGGCGCAGCCCTTCCGCCACTGGCTGGACGCGGTGGCGCGGGTCGTCACCGACGCGCAGGACCACGCCGACACGCCGTTCGACCGCATCGTCGCGGCGCTGAAGCCGGAGCGCGGCAACAGCCCGCTGCTGTCGGTGATGTTCGACCATCGCCCGGCCCCGCCCACCCTGACCGACCTGGATGGCGTGGCGGTGGAGCCGGTGGAACTGCCCGTCCGCACCGCGAAATTCGATCTGGCGCTGGCCGGAACCGAACAGCCCGACGGGTCGGTGCTGGTGCGGCTGGCCCACCGGGGCGACGCCGCCCCGGCGCAACGCCTGCTGCGGCGCTGGCGGGCGCTGCTCGACCGGATCGCCGCCGACCCGGACCAGCCCCTGCGCGCGCTCGACCCGCGCAGCGCCGACGAACGCGCCGCCATCGCCCAATGGTCGCACGATCCCGCGTGGCGCGCCGACCATGGCCCCGGCGGGGAGCCGTCGCCGGTCCCGCTGCGGCTGGCGGCGTTGGCCGCCGAACGGCCCAACGCCCCCGCTGTGCTGTTCGGTGACGCGGTGGTCAGCCGGGGCGCGCTCGACCGCCAATCCAACCGGCTGGCCCATCGCCTGATCGCGCGCGGGGCGGGGCCGGAACGGCGGATCGGCGTCTGCCTGCCGCGCACGCCCGATCTGATCGTCGCCCTGCTGGCGGTGCTGAAATCCGGGGCCGCCTTCGTCCCGCTCGACCCCGCCGACCCGGTGGACCGCCGCCGCGCCATCGCCGCACGGGCGGGGGTGACGCTGCTGCTGTCCGACCAGCCGCTCGACGGGCTGGACACGCTGGACCCGACCATTGCGGATGATGAGGACGATCCGGCGCTCGACAGGCCCCCCGCCGTCACCCCGCACCCGCGCAGCCTCGCCTATGTCATCCACACCTCGGGATCCACCGGCGCGCCCAAGGGGGTGGCGGTGGAGCATGGCGCGCTTGCCATGCATTGCGCCGCCACCGCCGCCCTGTACGACATGGGGCCGGACAGCCGCGAGCTGCATTTCCTGTCCTTCACCTTCGACGGCGCGCACGAACGCTGGATGACGGCGCTGACGGCGGGCGGGGCCATCCTGCTGCGCGACGACAGCCTGTGGACGGTCGAACAGACCTATGACGCCCTGCGCCGCCACCGGCTGACCCACGCCGGGTTCCCGCCGAAATACCTGCAACAGCTCGCCGCCTGGGCCGAGGAACAAGCCGCGCTGGATCCCGACGGCGAGCGCCCGGCCCTGACGATCTGCTCCTTCGGGGGAGAAGCCATGCCGCGCGCCGGGCTGGAGCGGCTGTTCCGCAGCCTGCGCCCACGCCACGCCATCAACGGCTATGGCCCCACCGAAACCGTGGTGACGCCGCTGGTGTGGAAGGGCGACGGCTCCACCCTGCCCGATTGCCCCTATGTTCCCATCGGCCGCCCGGTGGGCGACCGCAGCGCCCACATCCTGGACGCGGATCTGGCCCCCCAACCCATCGGCGTGACCGGGGAGCTGTGGATCGGCGGCGGCGGGCTGGCGCGCGGCTACCTGAACCGTCCGGCGGCGACGGCGGAGCGCTTCATCCCCGACCCCTTCGGCCCGCCCGGCGGGCGGCTCTACCGCACCGGCGATCTGGCCCGCTGGCGCGACGACGGCACGGTCGAGTATCTGGGCCGCCGCGACCATCAGGTGAAGCTGCGCGGCTTCCGCATCGAACTGGGCGAAATCGAAGCGCAATTGACCGCCCTGCCCGGCGTGCGCGAGGCGGTGGTGATCGCCCACAGCGGCGAGGATGATGAAAACAGCGGCGGCGGCGTCACCCGCCTGATCGGCTATGTTGTGCCGGAGGCCGGGCGCGCGCTGGACGGCGCCGCGCTGACGGCGGGGCTGGCCGCCACCCTGCCCGCCCACATGGTTCCGGCCCGGCTGCTGCTGTTGGACCGCCTGCCGGTCACGCCGACCGGCAAGCTCGACCGCACCGCCCTGCCGCTGCCGCGTTGGGAGGCCGCCGCGCGGGTCGCCCCCGTTACCCCGACCGAGGACACGCTCGCCCGCCTGTGGGCCGAGGCGCTGGCGCTGGAGCGCGTCGGGACCACCGACAATTTCTTCGACATCGGCGGCGATTCCATCATCGCCCTGCAAATCGTGGCGCGCGCCCGCGCCGCCGGTCTGCGCATCACCCCCAAACAGCTTCTGGAACGCCAGACCGTCGCCGCGCTGGCGCTGGTCGCCGAACCGGTGACGGCGGACGACGCCCAATCCATGGCGGTCCCCGACGGCCCGTCGCCGCTGGCCCCGATCCAGGCCTGGTTCGCCGCCCAGCCGATCCCGCAGCCCAACCGTTGGAACCAATCGGTTCTGCTCGCCGCCACCCAACCGGTGGAGGCCGACCGGCTGGCGGCGGCCCTGGCGCTGGTGGCGGCGCGCCACGACGCCCTGCGCCTGCGCTTCACGCAAGACGCGGATGGGGTGTGGACGCAGACCCACGCCGACGGCCCCGCCACCCTGCCGCTGGAACGGGCCGAGGCCCGCGACGACGCCGACGTCACCCGCCTGTGCGACGCGCTTCAGGGCCGCTTGGACCGGGTCCACGGGCCGCTGATGCGGGCGCTGCTGATCGCCACGGCCGATGGCGGGCAACGGCTGTTCCTCGTCGCCCATCATCTGGTGGTGGACGGCGTGTCCTGGCGCATCCTGCTCGACGAGCTGGCCGCCGCCCTGCAAGGCTCCTGCGTGCTCGACCGTCAACCCGCCCCCGGCGCGCCCTTTGCCCTGTGGGCGCGGCGTTTGGCCGAAGCGGCGCGGTCGCCCCGCTTCCAGGCGCAGCGAGGGTTCTGGCGCGCGGCGCTGGACGCCCCGCCCCTGCCCTTGGCCGACCCCAGCCGCCCGCACAGCCGCCGCCACGCCGTCGCCCACAGCCTGCGGCTGGACCGCGCCCGCACCCGCGCCCTGCTGACCGACGCCCCCGCCGCCCACCGGACCCGGATCGACGCGCTGCTGCTGGCCGCCGTCGCCCAGGCGGTCGGCGCGCGCTGGGGGCTGGAGCGGTTGACCATCCATGTCGAGGGGCATGGGCGGGAGGCGCTGTTCCCCGATCTCGACATCGGCCGCACGGTCGGTTGGTTCACCAGCGTCTATCCGCTGCGGCTGGAGTTGTCCACCGATCCGTCCTCCACCGATTGGGACCGCGCCATCCGCCACACCAAGGAGGCGCTGTGCGCCGTGCCCGACGGCGGCATCGGCTTCAACCTGCTGCGCCATCTGGGAACGGCGGAGGAGCGCGCCGCCCTGTCCGACCCGCCGGTGGGCGTGTCCTTCAACTATCTGGGCCAGTTCGACGGGACCGCCGCCGATGGGCCGTGGCGCGTCGCCCCGGAAGAGTGCGGCGATGGCACCGACCCCGACGCGCCGCTGGGCGCGTGGCTGGCCTTCGACGGGCAGGTGTCGGGGGGTGAATTGACCCTGCACGCCCGCGCCAGCGCCGCCCTGCTGTCCGCCGACGCTCTGAGCGCCCTGATGGACGCGGTGGACGGCGCGCTGACGGGCATCGCCGCCCACTGCGCGGCCACCGTGCCGGGGCAGGCCACGCCGTCCGATTTCCCGCTGGTGGCGCTGACGCAGGCGCGGATCGACGCGCTGCCGATCCCGGCCCCGGAGATCGCCGACATCCTGCCGCCGACGCCGATGCAAGCCGGGATGCTGCGCCATGGCCGCCTCAACCCGACCTCCGACGCCTACCGGGTGCAGGTCTGGGCCACCATCGACGGGCTGGAGGTGGAGCGGTTGACGGCGGTCTGGCGCACGGTGATCGCCCGCCACGCGATCCTGCGCGCCGCCCTGGTGGAGGGGACGGACGGGGAGGATGGTGAACCGCCGCTGCTGGTCGTGCGCAAGCACGCCGAACCGCCGATCCGGACACTGGATTGGCGCAACCGGGCCGACGCGGACGCCGCGTGGTCGGCGCTGTGCGACGCGGAGTTCGCGCAACGCGTCGAGATGAGCCAAGCCCCGTTGATGCGCCTGACCCTGGTCCGCACCGGCCCGCGCACCCACCGGTTCCTGTGGACCTGGCACCACGCCTTGCTCGACGGCTGGAGCATGTCGCGCCTGCTGGGCGACATTCTGCGCCTGTACGACGGTGAGGCGGTCCCACCGCCGCCGGTGGAGCTGCGGGCGCACGCCGCCTGGATCCACGCGCCGGAACGCGCCGCGCCGCGCGCCGCCGCCCACGCCCATTGGCGCGACACGCTGGCCCGCCTGCCCGCCCCCACCCGCCTGACCGCCGTTTTGCGCAGACCCGACGCGCCGGAACCGGACGGGGCGGTGGAACGCACGCTCGACGCCGACGATGTGCGGCGGCTCCAGCGTGTGGCCGCTGCGGAAAAGGTGACGCTCAACACGCTGGTGCAAGCCGGGTGGCTGCGCGTGTTGGGGGCCATGACCGGACAGGAGCGGGTGGCCTTCGGCGCGGTGATGTCGGGCCGGTCCATCGATCTGCCGGGGATCGACCACATCACCGGCCTGCTGGTCGGTGCCTTGCCGCTGGTGCATCCGGCCAACCCGGAGGTGGAAGGGGAAGCGGACGGCGCGTGGTTGCGTGGCCTGCTCGCCGCCAACATCGCCGCGCGCCAGCACGAACATTCCCCGCCGCCGGACCGGCAATGCTGGACCGACCCGGAGGGTGCCCCCTACGACAGCCTGATGATCTTCGAAAATTACCCGGTCGATGACGCGCTGCGCCAGAGCGAGCGGGCCACCCTGTCCTTTCGCGACGTCGGCAACCGGGGGCGGATGAGCCACCCGCTGACCCTGGTGGTGGTCCCGCGCGACACTCTGACCCTGCGGTTGGAGCACAGCGGCGCGCGCTTCCGCGCGGTGGACATCGCCGCGCTGGCCGACCGGCTGATCGCGGAGGTGTTGCGCGTGGCCCGCTGACCCGGCCCGCCCGCTCCCGCGCAGCCCTACGCGGCAAAACAGGAGGCTGCAAAACGGGGGGATGACGAACGGTTGGGGGGCGTGGCAGACTGCCAGCCTGCCCTGTATCTGATCCCCCCCTTTTGCACCGGGAGTGGTTCGTCGTGACGCTTGACCTCTGGTTCCTGTACGCGTTCGCCGCCATCGGCCTGTCCCTGACGCCGGGGCCGAACGGCCTGCTGTCGCTGACGCACGGCGTCCGTTACGGCTTCAGCCGCACCATCGCCACGGTGCTGGGCGGGGTGGTTGGCTTCCTGGTTCTGGTGGCGGCGTCGCTGGCCGGGATGGGGGCGCTGCTGGCGGCGTCGGAAACCGCCTTCACCATCGCGAAATGGATCGGGGCCGCGTACCTCGTCTATCTCGGTGTCCGGCTGTGGCAGACCCCGGCGGCCAGCGTGTCGGCCGAGGCGGGCGAGGGTGGCGGGCCGCAGCATGGCCCGGTCCGCCTGTTCGCCGAAGGCTTCCTGGTCGCGGTGTCGAACCCGAAGGCGCTGATCTTCTTCGCCGCCTTCCTGCCGCAATTCATGATTCCCGGCGCGTCCTTCTGGATGCAGTTCGCCGTTCTCGGCGGAACCTTCGCCTTCACCGAATTTTGCTACGAACTGGTGCTGGCGGGCATGGCGCAGCGGATCGCGCCGTGGCTGTCGCGCCATGGCCGCTGGTTCAACCGCATCACCGGCGGGACCTTCGTCGGCATCGGCGGGGTGATGGCGTCGGCCAGCCACACGTAAGCTCGGACGAGGTAAACCCGGACGCTGCAAACCCAGACGGCGGCGGCTTTTTTAAAAACCGCCGCCGCCACCCGCCGGATCCATCGGCCTGGATCAGTCCGCCAACAGCGTGTCGACCAGGGCGGAGGCCGGATCGGTCAACGCGTCGATGACGTCGAAATGGTGGCGGTCGGGGGCCTGAACCGCCGCCGTCGCCGCCCCCAACCCATGCCAGACATTCGCCAACAGATCGTTTTGGCGAACGAATTCCGGCCGTTCCGCCGCCCCAACCCAGCAGACGATGCGGGTGTTGGTGCGCGGGCGCAGCAGCGCCGGGCTTTCGGCCAACGCCTCCGCCGCGTCAAGGCGCAGGGTGTCGTTCATGCGGGTGGCCATCAGCGGGCGCAGGTCGTGCAGGCCGCTGATCGACACCACACCCGTCACCCGCGCCGCCACCGCCGCCGACAACGGGGCGTCGGCGCAGGCCATCCGGCTGACCAGATGCCCGCCAGCGGAATGACCGGTCAGGCGCAACGGCCCGGCCTGCCGCGCGGCGACCGCCTCCACCGCCCGGGCGATCTGCGCGGTGATCCCGGCGATGCGGCTGTGCGGACACAGCGTGTAGCTGGGCAGCGCCACCGCCCAGCCGCGCGCCAGCGGCCCCGCCGCCAGATGCGACCACACGCTCTTGTCAAAGGCCATCCAATAGCCGCCATGGACGAACAGGACGGTTCCCCGCACCGCGCCGTCGGGCAGGAACAGGTCGTAGCGCTCCCGCTCGTGATCGCCATAGGGCTGGTCGAGCACCGCCCGCCCCGCGTCCGCCAGCGCCGCGCGGAAGCCCGCCGCCTGTTCGGTCCAGCGCGCCGGATAGCCGCTGCCGCCCGGAATGTGGGCGCTGTTGCTGTAGGCGTCGTCCCAATCGTTGATAGACTGCAACCCGATCATCAGAACACCCTTTCCCACAAGGCGGTTACAGCACGGTGCGGACGCGCCAGAGTTCCGGGAACAGCTCCACCGCCAGCATGTTGCGCAGGTAGGAGACGCCACCGGTCCCGCCGGTCCCGCGCTTGAAGCCGATCACGCGCTCCACCGTGGTGACGTGGTTGAAGCGCCAGCGGCGGAAGTAATCCTCGAAATCCACCAGCTTTTCAGCCAGCTCATACAGCGACCAATGGCGGTCGGGATCGCGGTAGACCTGCCGCCACGCCTCCGTCACCCCGTCATGGGGCTGGTGGGTGTCGCGCACGTCGCGCTCCAGCACCTCCGCCGGAACGGCGATGCCGCTGCGGGCGAGCAGGCGCAGCGCCTCGTCATACAGGCTGGGGCGGGTCAACTCCTCCTCCAACCGGGCGAGGATCTCCGGGCGGTGGGCGTGCGGGCGCAGCATCGCCCCGTTGCGGTTGCCCAACAGATACTCGATCTCCCGGTACTGGTAGGATTGGAAGCCGGAGGATTGGCCGAGATCGTCGCGGAAGCGCGTGTATTCGCTGGGCGTCATCGTGCGCAGCACGTCCCAGGCCGAATTGAGCTGTTCGAAGATGCGGGCCACACGGGTCAACATCTTGAAGGCGGGCGACAATTGGTCGGCGCGGATGGCGGCGCGGGCGGCGTGGATCTCGTAGATCGCCAACCGCATCCACAGCTCCGACGTCTGGTGCTGGATGATGAACAGCATCTCGTCGTGCGCGGTGGAACGCGGGTGCTGCGCCCCCAGAATCTGGTCCAGTTGCAGATAATCGCCGTAGGACATGCGGCCGTCGAAGGCCATCTGCGCGCCTTCGGTCGCGGGATCATAGGGCTTGCTCATGTGACAATCGCCTTCTTGTGATAGGCGGGACGGTCCCACAGCGCGCCGTCGATCACCTGTTTCAACACCTCCACCGCCGCCAGCACCTCGGCCTCGCCGATGTAGAGCGGGGTGAAGCCGAAGCGCAGCGCGTCGGGCGCGCGGAAATCGCCGATCACCCCCCGGTCGATCAGGGCCTGCATGATGGCGTAGCCCTGCGGGTGGCGGAAGGACACCTGGCTGCCGCGCCGGGCGCTGTCGCGCGGGGAGGCCAGAACCAGCGCCGGGCACGCCGCCTCGACCCGCTCGATGAACAGCTCGCACAGCGCGATGGACGCGCGGCGGATGTCGTGCAGGTCCACGCCGTCCCACACGTCCAGCGCCGCGTCCAACGCCGCCAGCGCCAGGATCGGCGGGGTGCCGACGCGCATCCGCTCCACCCCGTCGCCGGGGCGGTAGGACGGATCGAAGGCGAAGGGGGCGGCGTGGCCCATCCAGCCCGACAGGGCCGGTTTGGCGCAATCCGCGTGCGCCGGGGCCACATAGATGAAGGCCGGTGCGCCCGGCCCGCCGTTCAAATATTTGTACGTGCAGCCGACGGCGAAATCCGCGCCCGCCCCGGCCAGATCGACCGGCAGCGCGCCCGCCGAATGGGCCAGATCCCACACCGTCACCACGCCCAGCGCGTGCGCCTTGGCGGTCAGTGCCGCCATGTCGTGCAGCCGCCCGGTGCGGTAATCGACCTGGGTCAGCATCAGCACCGCCACCTCGTCGGTGATGGCGTCCTCCACCGCCTCGGGATCGACCACGCGCAGGCTGTGGCCCTGGCCCAGGCTGTCGATCAGCCCCTCCGCCATGTAAAGATCGGTGGGGAAATTGCCGCTGTCGGACAGGATCACCCGGCGGTCGGAGCGCATCGCCAGCGCGGCGGCCAGCGCCTGATAGACCTTGATCGACAGGGTGTCGCCCATCACAACGGTCCCGGGGGCGGCCCCGATCAGGCGGGCGATGCGGTCGCCGACCTGGCGCGGCTGCACCATCCACCCGGCGCTGTTCCAGCCCCGGATGAGCTGCCCGCCCCATTCCTGGGCGACGGTGCGGGCGACCCGCTCCTCCACCCCCAACGGCAGCGGCCCCAGCGAATTGCCATCAAGATAGATCACGCCGTCCGGGATGCGGAATCGGGCGCGGGTTTTTTGGAAATCGGTCATCGGGCTGCCTGCTCCATTCAGGCCACGGAACAACGGCGCGCAAAAGGCGGCACCGCTGGCGAACGCGGAAGCGGGTATCGGTGGCAACCCTGGTGTCGGAGACCGGCCAACAACCAGCGATCGTTTGCACCACCTATTTTTGTCCATACCCGCGACACGCCACCCTGTCCAGCGAAAAAAGCCCGCGCGTCACGCCACCGCCGCCGCGTCCATCGCCGCGACCAGGATGTTGCGCAGCATCATGCCGCTGCCCGACAAAATGCGCCCGCCGCTGCCGTAAAGCTGGACCGTGCGTTTGTAGAGATCGGGTTCGGCAAAGGGGACCGAGACGAGCAGGCCGTCGTTCAGGCTGCGGATGGCGATGTCGCTGGCGATGCCCACCGCCCCCTCCGCCTGCACCCAATCGCGGATGATGGTGAAGGAGTTGGAGGTGAAGGTGCTGGCCCCCATCGTCTGCTCACCCACCCGCAGCAGGGCGACGACGCGGGCGATGGTGTTGTGGGTGGGCAGCGCCAGCTTGACCCCGCGCAGGTCGTCGATGGTCACGCTGGCCCGCGTCGCCAGCGGGTGATCGCGCCGCATGAACAGGCAGGTGTGGGTGGACCAGCTTTTCTCGATTCGCAAATCGGGTTCGGGAAGCCAGGTGTAGACCAGCCCCAAATCCACCTCCCCCTGCCGCAATTGGGTGACGATGGCGTCGGAGGTGGCGACGGTCAGATCGACCGCCGCGTCGGGGTGTTCGGCCTGGAAGGCGCGGATGGCGCGCACGGCGATCAGGGCCACCCCGTCGGACACGGCGATGCGCACCGCGCCCTTGCGCAGCCCCACCCCCTCGCGCAGTTCCACCGCCACCCGTTCGGCCTCCAGCGCGCTGCGGCGGGCGTAATCGGCCAGCAACTCGCCGGACGCCGTCAGCAGCATCCCGCGCGGGTGGCGTTCGAACAGCGGCGCGCCGATCTGGTCCTCCAGCTTGGCGATCTGGCGGCTGACGGCGGACACGGTGACGTGCAGGCGGTCCGACGCGTCGCTGAGGGATCCGGTGCGGGCGACCTCCAGAAAATAGCGCAGGGCGGTGCTCAACATGGTGCGTTCCCGGTTTGCCGAAAAGTCAAAGCGTGCTTGAGAATATTGAAATTGTCATCATCGCCGATTGTCACCCACAATCGCCCTTGTTCAGAAAGCCTGTGATGTCAAAGCGCGCGGCGCAGCCCGGGACCGGCGGGCGGCAACGCCCCCGCTTTGCCTCCCGCCCGGCTTCAGGCCACCTCTTTTGCAAGCGGCACCCCCGCAAACAGGAGTTCGCGCATGGATCGCGGCGCATCCACAGACGCCCCCATCGACGCCTTGCGCGCCGCCGCGTTGACCGACGCGGCGGCGGCGTTGACCGATGGTTCCTTCCTCGCCGACCTTGACCGGCGCATCGGCCACCAGACCGACAGCACGGCGGGCAACCCCGCGCCGCTGTACGGCTATCTGGCCGAGGAGATCGCGCCGACCCTGCACGCGCTGGGCTTCACCACCGACATCCGCCGGGTGTCGGACGACAGCCGCAACCTGTTCCTGATCGCCGAACGGCACGAGGATGCCAGCCGCCCCACCGTGCTGATGTACGGCCACGGCGACGTCGTGCCCGGCATGGACGAGCGGTGGGCCGACGGCCTGTCGCCCTGGCGCGCGACGGTGCGCGGGGACCGCCTGTATGGCCGGGGCAGCGCCGACAACAAGGGACAGCACAGCCTGAACCTCGCCGCCTTCGCCGCCGTGCTGAAGGCGCGGCGCGGCAAGGTCGGCTTCAACCTCAAGATCCTGCTGGAAATGGGGGAGGAGATCGGCTCCCCCGACCTGCACGCCATTTGCCGCGAGCGGGGCGATCAGCTCAAGGCCGACGTGATGCTCAGCTCCGACGGCCCGCGCGTTGCCGCCGACCGCCCCACCCTGTTTCTGGGCGCGCGCGGCGGTCTGAACATCCGGTTGACGCTGGATCTGCGGCCCGGCGGCCATCATTCCGGCAATTGGGGCGGCCTGCTGGTCAACCCGGCCACGCGGCTGGCCGCCGCCATCGCCTGCCTG
Organism: Azospirillum sp.; assembly: GCA_027486405.1. Lineage (GTDB taxonomy): Bacteria > Pseudomonadota > Alphaproteobacteria > Azospirillales > Azospirillaceae > Azospirillum. Next base: position 89,637 of record JAIXPD010000029.1, read on the forward strand.
GTCGATGGGCAGGGCCGCATCCTGGTCGATGGCCTGCGCCCGGCACCGATGCCCGACGCGGTGCGCCGCGCGCTGGCCGACATCCCGGTGGTTCCCGGTCCCGACGAGCCGGAGATCGCCGAAGGCTGGGGCGAACCCGGCCTGTCCCCGGCGGAACGGGTTTATGGCTGGAACACGCTGGAGGTGCTGGCCTTCTCCGCCGGCAACACCCAGCGCCCGGTCAACGCCATCCCCGGCAAGGCCGAAGCGGTGCTGCAACTGCGCTTCGTCGTCGGCACCGACACCGCCGGGGCGCAGGACGCGGTCACGGCCCATCTGGCCGCCCACGGATTCGACGATGTGGCGGTGCGGGTGGACGTGATGGCGACCGCCACCCGGCTGGATCTGAATGACCCGTGGGTTCGTTGGGCCACCGCCTCGATGGAACGGACGACGGGCCGCCCGGTGGCGCTGCTGCCGAATTTCGGCGGGTCGCTGCCCAACGAATGCTTTGCGGTGGATTTGGGGCTGCCCACCCTGTGGGTTCCCCATTCCTATCCCGGCTGCAACCAGCACGCCCCCAACGAGCATCTGCTGATGCCGGTGGCGGACGAGGCGTTGCGGATCATGGCCGGGCTGTTCTGGGATTTGGGGGAGATCCCGCCGCACCGCGCGTAACCACGCGAACCACAGCCAACCGAGCCACCACCATTCAACAGGGGCGCGGCGATGACGAGCACCCCTAGGGCAATCGCTTGAAGGTTTATAAACCTATACAAAGAATTTACCGTCATCCCCGCGAAGGCGGGGATCCAGGCTTTCCCGTCAGAGCCACTCTGCGAACTCTGGTTCCCCGCCTTCGCGGGGATGACGAATGTCCTAATAGAGGAATTTCAAGCCTTCACCCGATTGCCCTGCGAGCACCCCCGGCACACGGGGCAAAACCCGCACAAGGGACCGCCGCCACACCGCCGCCATTCACAGCCGATCATCGGGGAGACTTCAAAAGATGACCATAGGGACGGCCTCCACACCGCACACAGCGGCCAGCATTGACGGCACCGGGAAGCCGTTCAACCTGACCCGCATGCTGATCGCCACCTCCATCGGCAACGCGCTGGAATGGTACGACATCGCGGTCTATGGGTTTTTCGCGCTCTACATCACCAAGGCGTTCTTTCCCGCCGCCGATGAAACGGTGGGGCTGCTGCTGGCCTTCGGCACCTTCGCCATCTCCTACCTCGCCCGGCCTCTGGGCGCGCTGGTGTTGGGCAATTACGCCGACCGGGTCGGGCGCAAGGCGGCGATGCTGACCTGCATCCTGCTGATGGTGCTGGGCACGGCGATGATCACCTTCATGCCGACCTACGCCAGCATCGGCGTTTTCGCCCCGCTGGGCATTCTGGTGGCCCGTCTGATCCAGGGCTTTTCCGCCGGTGGCGAGTTCGGCAGCGCCACCGCCTTCCTGGTCGAACACGCGCCCGACCGGCGCGGCTACATCGCCAGTTGGCAATTCGCCAGCCAGGGCCTGAGCAGCGCGCTCGCCGCCCTGTTCGGCGTGCTGTTGACCGTCTACATGCCCGCCGACGCGTTGCAGGATTGGGGATGGCGTCTGCCCTTCGCCTTTGGCCTGCTGGTCGGCCCGGTCGGCCTGTACATCCGCCGCCACCTCGACGAGCCGCCCGCCGACCCCAACGACGATGCGCATGGATCGGAACGCGCGGCGGTCGCCACCGTGTTCGGATCGCAGAAGCTCAACGTCGTGGTCGCCATCGGCTGCCTCATCATCTCCACGGCGGTGAATTACCTGCTGGTCTACATGCCGACCTACGCGGTCAAGCAGCTGGGCCTGACGCCGACCATCGGCTACACCAGCACCTTTGCCGGGGCGATCATCCTGACGATGCTGACCCCCTATGTCGGCCATATGTCCGACCGGTTGGGGCGGACGCGGGCCATGCTGATCGCGTCGGCGCTGCTGTTCGTGTCCTTCTTCCCCTGCTTCCTGCTGTTGACCGCCAACCCGACGGCGATGGTCATCATCGGCGTGGTGATCTGGCTGGCGACGCTGAAGTCGGTCTATTTCGGCGCGCTGCCCGCCCTGATGTCGGACCTGTTCCCCCGCGCCACCCGCGCCACCGGCCTGTCCTTCAGCTACAATCTGGGGGTGACGATGTTCGGCGGGCTGGGTCCGCTGGCCATGACCTGGCTGACCGACGTCACCGGCAGCAAGCTGTCGCCCAGCTATTACCTGATGGTTCTGGCGGCGATGAGCTTCGCCTCCCTGATCGCCGCCCGCCGCCGCTTCGGGATTTCGTGATCGTCCGGGTGGGGGGCAACGCCGTCGCCCCCTGTCCCATCCCTGATGCGCCTGATGTACGCCCGATGGTGGCGGCCTCCCGCCCTACACCGGCGGCGGGGCCGCCTTGCGCGCCCGCAACGCTGGTGATGGCGGCGGGGCGGAGCGCGACAGCAGATCCAGAAACCGTTCCAACACCAGATTGGGTTGCGCCCCCTTGTGCGTCACGGCGTGGAACGTCACGCTGTACCGGTGGCTGTCGGGCAGCAGGGCGCGCATCGCTCCGCGCTCCACCCATTGCCGGGCGTAGTGGGTGGGCAGGAAGCCGACGTAGCAGCCGGTCAGCACCAGAAAGGCCACGCCCTCGCGGTCGGTCGCCGTCGCCGTGGCGTTGAGCGCGTGGGGTTGCTGGGCCTGGGTCGGGGCGACGGCGTCGGCGGCCTCCACCGCGTCGCGGGTGATGGTCTCCGGCGCGGCGTCGAACAGCGGATGGCCCTTGCCGCAATAGAGTTGCGAGTCCTCCTCGTACAGCGCGAAACGGGCCAAGCCCGGCAGGGCGCGGCGGGCCGGGACGACGCCGATGTGCAAACGGCCGTCCAACACGCCGCGCTCGATCTCGTTCGGCGGGATCATGCGGATGTTCACCCGCACGTCGGGGGCCTGGGTCTTCAACCCGCGCAGCGCGTCGGTCACGCGCATCTGCGGCAGGGTGACGAGGTTGTCGGTGATGCCGATGTTCAATTCGCCGCGCAGGCGGCCATGGGCGGTGTTGATCTCGCTGCGGAAACTCTCCAACCCGGCGAGCAGGCGCAAGGCCGCCTCATAGGCCATCCGGCCTTCGTCGGTCAGCAGGAACCCGGCGCGGCCCCGGCGGCACAGGCGCAGGCCCAGGCGGCGTTCCAGATCGGCCATGTGCAGGCTGATGGCCGCGCGGCTGATGTTCAACTCCACCTCCGCCGCCGAAAAACCGCCGCACTCCACCACGGTTTTGAACACCCGCAGCAACCGGATGTCGGCGTCGGTCACGGGGGACAGGGGGCGGGGCGGTTTGCTCATGATGGCGGCTCGACAGACGAATGATAGGTAAGGAAACGCTTGACTGAAGTTTGAACAGTTTGGATTTAACCACATCCATGCGCCCGGCACACTGTCCGCGTTGTTGCTTTTCACCGTGACGCGAACGCAGGAGATGGACGGATGGCCCCCTTGGACAATGACCGTGGCGCTGGACTGGACAAGGCGGCGGGCCTGACCCGCGCGGAGCTGGACGCCCATTGGATGCCCTTCACCGCAAACCGCGAGTTCAAAGAGAATCCGCGCGTCATCGTGAAGGCCGAAGGGGCGTGGTATTGGGACGCGCAGGGCCGCAAGATTTACGACAGCCTGTCGGGCCTGTGGTGCTGCGGGGCCGGTCACAACCGCCCGGAAATCACCCAGGCGGTGGCCGAACAGATGGGCCTGCTCGATTACAGCCCCGGTTTCCAATACGGCCATCCGGCGTCCTTCAAGCTGGCGCACAAGCTGGCCTCGATGACCCCGGCCGGGCTGGATCACGTCTTCTTCGTCAATTCGGGATCGGAGGCCGCCGACACCTCGCTGAAGATGGCGCGGGCCTATTGGCGGCTGAAGGGCCAACCGGCGAAGACCAAGCTGATCGGGCGGTCGAAGGGCTATCACGGCGTCAATTTCGGCGGCATCAGCCTGGGCGGCATCGGCGGCAACCGCAAGCTGTTCGGCCAGGGCGTGGACGCCGACCATCTGCCGCACACGCTGCTGCCGCAGAATCTCTTCACCAAGGGCATGCCCGACGAGGGGGCCGAACTGGCCGACGCGCTGGAGGAGCTGGTCGCCCTGCACGACGCCTCCAACATCGCCGCCGTGATCGTGGAGCCGCTGGCGGGATCGGCTGGCGTGCTGCCGCCGCCCAAGGGCTATCTGGAGCGGCTGCGCGCCATCTGCACCAAGCACAGCATCCTGTTGATTTTCGATGAGGTCATCACCGGCTTCGGCCGCATGGGTGCGGCCTTTGGTGCGGACGCCTTCGGCGTCGTGCCGGACATCATGAACGTCGCCAAGGGCCTGACCAACGGCGCGATTCCGATGGGGGCGGTGGTCGCCAGCCATGAAATCTATCAGACCTTCATGGACAATGGCGGGCCGAACTACATGGTCGAATTCCCGCACGGCTACACCTATTCCGCCCACCCGGTCGCCTGCGCGGCGGGCATCGCGGCGTTGGATCTGTTCGAAAAGGACAAGCTGGCGGAGAAGGCCGCCGCGCTGGCCCCGCATTTCGAAACGGTCCTGCACGGGTTGAAGGGGCTGAAGCACGTCACCGACATCCGCAATTATGGCTTGGCGGGCGCCGTCACCATCGCCGCCCTGCCGGGCGAACCGGCGCGCCGCCCCTATGAGATCGCCATGAAGTGTTGGGACGCGGGCTATTACGTCCGTTATGGCGGCGACACCCTGCAATTCGGCCCGCATTTCCTGACGACGCCGGAAGACCTCGACGGCCTGATGAACGTCGTCGCCGACGCCATCCAAGCCACCGCCTGATCTGATGACGGACCAACCGACCATGACCATTCTTCCGCACCTGATCGGCGCCAAGACCGACGCCCCCGCCGACAGCCGCAGCGCCGACATCATCAACCCGGCGACGGGGGAGGTGACGGGCCGGGTGGCGCTCGCCTCCCGCGCCACGGTGGAGGAGGCGATCGCCGCCGCCGAAGCCGCCTTCCCGGCCTGGCGGGCCACCCCGCCCGCCAAGCGCGCGCGCATCATGTTCCGTTTCAAGCAGTTGCTGGAGGACAACGCCGACCGCATCTGCGCGCTCATCACGCAAGAACACGGCAAGGTGCTGGACGACGCGCGCGGCGAGCTGACGCGCGGGATCGAGAATGTCGAATACGCCTGCGGCATCCCGGAGCTGCTGAAGGGCGAACATTCGAAGAATGTCGGGCCGGGGGTGGATTCCTGGTCGGAGTTCCAGCCGCTGGGCGTCGTCGCGGGCATCACGCCCTTCAATTTCCCGGCGATGGTCCCGCTGTGGATGTACCCCATCGCGATTGCCAGCGGGAACACCTTCGTCCTGAAACCGTCGGAGCGTGACCCCAGTTCCGCCCTGCTGGTCGCGCAGTTGGCGTTGGAGGCCGGGTTGCCGCCCGGCGTGCTGAACGTGGTGAACGGCGACAAGGAGGCGGTCGACACGCTGCTGACCGACCCGCGCGTGCAGGCGGTCAGCTTCGTCGGATCGACCCCGGTGGCCGAATATGTCTACGCCACCGGCACCGCCAACGGCAAACGGGTGCAGGCGCTGGGCGGGGCGAAGAACCACGCCATCGTCATGCCCGACGCCGATCTGGACAACGCCGTCAGCGCGCTGATGGGGGCGGCCTATGGCTCCTGCGGCGAACGCTGCATGGCGATTTCGGTGGTGGTCGCCGTCGGCGACAACGTGGCCGACCGTCTGGTCGAAAAGCTGGCGGTCGAACTGCGCGGCCTGAAGGTCGGGGCCGGAACCTCGACCGGCTGCGAGATGGGTCCGCTCGTCACCCGCGCCCATTTCGACAAGGTGAAAAGCTACGTCGATCAAGGCGTGCGCGAAGGGGCCGAACTGGTGGTCGATGGCCGGGGTCTGGTGGTTCCGGGCCATGAGAACGGCAATTTCCTGGGCGGCTGCCTGTTCGACCGCGTGACCCCGGAGATGGTGATCTACAAGGAGGAGATCTTCGGCCCGGTCCTCTGCGTCGTCCGCGTGCAAACGATGCAGGAGGGCATGGACCTGATCGATTCCCACGAGTACGGGAACGGCACCTGCCTGTTCACCCGCGACGGCGAGGCCGCCCGCTATTTCAGCGACATGATCAAGGTCGGCATGGTCGGCATCAACGTGCCGCTGCCGGTGCCGGTCGCCTATCACAGCTTCGGCGGCTGGAAACGCTCGCTGTTCGGCGATCTGTCGGCCTATGGCCCCGACGGCGTGCGCTTCTACACCCGCCGCAAGACCATCAGCCAGCGCTGGCCGACCGGCGGCGTCCGCGAAGGGGCGCAGTTCGCTTTCCCGTCGATGAAGTGATGGCAATGTCATGACGCAGGGGCGGGTCCGTTGGACAGGCTCCAACGGACCCGGCGTGCAACGTCTGGAAGCTCATGCGCAACAACGGCATCCGGGAATGCCGGACCCAAACATCCAAGAGTCTGTTTAACAACCTGTTCAGTGGGAGACACGCCGAAGTAGCAGAGCGCTCATGGCGATCAGGATCATGCCGCCTGACACATCGATCCGTTGTTCGAAATCGCGGACCAATCGTCTCCAGCGTGTCATCCATCCGAAGGTTCGCTCGACCACCCAGCGTCTTGGCAGAAGCTTGAAGCCCGGTTCGGCATCGGTACGTTTGACGATTTCGACGGTGAAGTCGAGGTAGGCGGTTTTGTCCATCAGCTTTGTCCTGTCGTAACCGCCATCGGCGAACAGATGCTTCATCCAGGGCCAACGCTTTCTTATTCCTTCCAGAATTTTCTGCGCTCCGGCGGAGTCGGAGATATCGGCGGTGGTCAGATTGACCATGAGCAGTCGGCCATCGGTGTCCACGGCGATGTGCCGCTTGCGCCCAATGATCTTCTTCCCGCCATCGTAGCCCCGCTCCTTTGCCGCAGGAGCCTTCACCGTCTGACTGTCGACAACCCCAGCGGTTGGACTGGCTTCCCGTCCCGCGCGTTCCCGATCCAGCATCAACGCCACGTCGTGGATCGTCTGGAAGAGGAGTCGCCGCACGAATTGCCGGAACCACCAATACACCGTCTGCCACGGTGGGAAATCTTTCGGCAAAAGCCGCCAGCCGCAGCCAGAGCGCACCAGAAAGCGCAGTGCGTTCAGGATCTCACGGAAATTAACCGTGCGCGATCTCCCCGTCTTTGCCTTTCCAGGCATCAGCGGTTCGATCAGTGACCATTCCTCGTCCGTAAGGTCTGTCGGATACCGAGGCGTTTTCTTCTCAATGGCGACCAATCGGTCTCGGCTGCTTCTCGTTCACATGACGAACTTGAATCATTTGTTTGAACATGCCGCAACCGTTTTCAAACAGACTCTGAGAACAACGGATCCTCAAACCGGTTTTCCGGCTTTGGATCGAAATCCGGTGAAACGCATTGCCCGCAGGTTCCGCCCGACAAAAAGCCGCGCATGCTGTTCGACACATCCAGATAGATGTGAACCTGCGGGTTGTTTGCGGTGATCGGCGCGGCCTCGCGCCCGGCTTCGCTGAGCTGACGGCTGATGGACAATTGGGCGTTCTGCGCGCTGACCTCGCTCACCGAGACCGGCACGCATTCCACCTGTTGCTCGCCGCACCCAACCAAAGCCAGGAAGGGGAAGAGCAGACTCAAGCGCGCAACACGTTCCATTTCCACCGCCAGTGAAAAAATTCACCCCCAACGATGAATACCGTATTTCGCACGACCTGTTTTCGTCAAGAGATTCAGAGTTTACATTGCGTGAATACATTTGTGTTCACCAGAGAATTATTTTTATTTATACTGTATTTCATGCATGAACTGCTTGATCAAATTAATATGTTTTTCAGAAGATTTGACGGACAACTGAGGATAATCAACAACCGCATTAAAAAATTGAATAGTATTCAGTTGTTTTATTTTGCGATGAACCGCGCGCCGGTGAGCATTCAAAATGGCGATTGAATTTTCAGGCTTATCTTTTAAGGTTGCGAATCCGCCGCCCCCAATCGCTTGGGTCCGCGCCTCATTGGGCGGATTTACAACGCAGGCAGGGCGCGATCTGTCTCGCCATTGCCATAGGAATGGGCCGAATGCTGCGTGATCGTAGGCCATTCAGAAACACAGGGGACGGAACCACCTGGTTCGGTGATTTCGTCTCCTGCGCAGACCAGCGCATGTCGATCTCCAGACGGTGAACAGCCGTCACACGCCCGTCGTCAACCGCAATTCCATCCGGTGCTCATACCGCTGCCCCGGATCCAACCGGGCTGTTGGGGAAGCGCCGGGTTTCCAGCGGGTCGTGCCCCACGGGGTGCATTCCCTCTGCGCATCAGCCCCTGCGCCGACACGCCAACGCGCATGGTGTCTTCGTCGGCATCCGCTTGGCACCGATTCCAGAAGCTGGAAGGCCGTCCATATCAGCTCAAAAGCTCATGCGCTCTTCAGACCGTTCCCCCACGTTCGCCTCAGCCGGAACGACGCGCCAGAATGCGGTCGGCTTCGACGCGCCAGTCGTCGGATCGGGCGAAACCGGGGTTGTCCTTGGGTCCGAAGACGCCCTGTCCGGCTTGTTCGGCCACCCAGGCCTGACGGTCGGCGGTGCCGGACGCCGACCAAGGGGTCAGGCCGATCTCGCGCACCGTCTGCGCCACCTCGCGCATTTCCTCCGCCCGGCGGGCACCATGCTGGATCACCCGCTGGAAGAAATAGGCCCCGGTCTGTTCCCAATCGATGGCGGGGAAGGTTTCCGCCAGCGAGGCCAGCACCGCGTCTTCAACCCCATAGGCGCGCGCGGCGGTGAAGCTTTCGATCACCATGGCCTCAAGCCCCTTGATCATCACCGACCGGCACATCTTGGTGGCCGACGCCACGCCCAGCCGCGCGTCCGCCACCGTGGCGGCAAAGCCGAGCGCGGCCAGCGCCGGTTCCAGCCCGGCGGCGTCGGGACCGCCCAGCAGCAGCGGCACCTTGATGCGGTAGGGCGGAACCGACGTCATCACCGCCCCCTCGACGAAACGGCCACCCGCCGCTGCCACCCGTTCCGCCGCCCGCGCTTTGGCACCGGGCGAGGCGGAATTGAGGTCGAGATACCAGCCGCCCGCGCGCACCCCCGGCGTGGCGGCTTCGGCCACCGCCACCGCCTGGGCGGCGGTGACGGCCACGATCACCAGATCGGCCGCCGCCGCCAGCCGGGCGGGATCGGCGATCAGCGCGACGCCGTGGCGTTCGGCGTGCTCGATCAGGGGCTGTTCGTCCGGACCGCCCAGTTTGATGTCCGAGGCGAGCAGTCGGGTCACGCCGCGCGCGGCCAAATCCTCGGCCAGGATGCGGCCCACCTCGCCATAGCCGATCAGGCCGATGGTCCAGTCCAGCCAGGGGGTTGCGGTTTGGGTCATGGCGTCAGTCCACATAGGTGAGGCCGGCCTTCGCCAACCCCGCGCGCATGGCATACATGTCGAGGCCGAGTTCACCGGCGGCCAGACGCGCGCGCTTGCCCGCCTCGTTGGTTTCGCGTGCGCGCGCGGCATCGGCGACGGCATCGGCGACCGCCGCCGGAACCACCACCACCCCGTCGTCGTCGGCCATCACCACATCGCCGGGATTGACCAGCGCCCCGGCGCAGATGACCGGGATGTTGACGCTGCCCAGGGTCGCCTTGACGGTTCCCTTGGCGCTGATCGCCTTGGAAAAGACGGGGAACGTCATCGCGGTCAGATCGCGGACGTCGCGCACGCCGCCGTCGATGACCAGCCCCACCGCCCCCCGCGCCCGGAAGGAGGTGGCGAGCAGATCGCCGAAGAAACCGTCGGTGCTGTCGGCCGTCACCGCCGCGACCACCACGTCGCCGGGCTGAATCTGTTCGGCGGCGACGTGCAGCATCCAATTGTCGCCCGGTTGCAGCAGCACCGTCACCGCCGTGCCGCACAGGCGCGCACCGGCGTAGATCGGCCGCAGGGTGGGCTTCATCAGCCCGACCCGGCCCATGGCCTCGTGCACGGTCGACACGCCGAAGGCGGACAGACGGTCCACGGCGGCCCGGTCGGCCCGCTGGATGGTCCGCCTCACGATGCCCAATGTGTTCATGCTGTTGGTCATGCTCATGATCACCGTCCTTTGGCCTTGAGCGCCCGGTCCAGGCGCGGATAGACACGACGCGCGTTGCCCTCATAGACCTTGAAGCGGTCTTCATCGGACAGGTTCAGCGTCGCTTCGATGTAGCGGCGGGTGTCGTCGTAGGCGTGCCCGGTTTCCGGGTCGATGCCGCGCACCGCGCCGATCATCTCCGACGCGAACAGGATGTTGTCGACCGGAATGACCCGGGTCAGCAGGTCGATCCCCGGCTGGTGATAAACGCAGGTGTCGAAAAAGATGTTGTGCAGCAGATGCTCGCGGAGTTGTGGCTTCTTCAGCTCCTGCGCCAGACCACGGAACCGGCCCCAATGGTAGGGAACCGCACCGCCGCCGTGGGGGATGATGAATTTCAGCGTGGGAAAATCCTTGAACAGGTCCGAGGTCAGACACTGCATGAAGGCCGTGGTGTCGGCGTTCAGGTAATGGGCGCCGGTGGTGTGGAAGCAGGCGTTGCAGGAGGTCGAGACGTGGATCATCGCCGGCAGGTCATAGGCGACCATCGCCTCGTAGATCGGGTACCAGGAACGGTCGGACAGCGGCGGCGACGTCCAATGCCCGCCCGACGGGTCGGGGTTGAGGTTGATGGCGACGACGCCATATTCGGTGACGCATTTTTCGAGTTCCGGCAGGCAGGTCTTGGGATCGACCCCCGGCGATTGCGGCAGCATGGCCGCGCCGATGAAATGATCGGGAAAGAGGCGCGCGACCCGGTGGCACAGCTCGTTGCAGATCGCCGCCCAGGTGGCGGAGGTCTGGAAATCGCCGATGTGGTGCGCCATGAAACTCGCCCGTGGCGAAAACACGGTGAGGTCCAGACCACGTTCCCGCATCTTGGCGAGCTGGTTGGTCTCGATGCTCTCGATCAAGGCGTCGTCGCTGATGGACAGGTCCGACGGTTTGGGCGCTTGGGAAGGATCGGTCAGACCGGCGATCTGCCGGGCGCGCCAGTCCTCCAACGCCTTGGGTGCGGTGGTGTAGTGGCCGTGAATGTCGATGATCATGGGCGTGCGCTCACGTGTTCGTGTCCGTGTTCGTGTCCGTGTTCCAGGCAAGGGCTTCCCGGCCCTGCTTGCCCGCGACCGAATAGAGGGCGTTCGGGGCGTTGCGGGTGGCCTGGAACTGCTCCAGCGTCTGGCCGCGCATGGCGGCGTAGATGTGCAGGTTCGACACGCCGACGACCGCCCCCAGCTTTTCCAGCATGAAGAAGATGACGCCGTAGCGGATCAGGGCGTCCCAATCGCGGCGGCGAACCATGTCCTTTTCCTCCTCGGTCAAGCCAGCGGCGGCGAAGGTCGCCTCCGGCTCCTCCAGGAAGCGTTGGCGGTGCGCCGGGTCGATCATGCGGTGCAGGAATTTGTTGAGGCGGTAGGCCCGGACGCTGACCGCGTGGGTGAAGGGGTGGATGCCCGCGATGCTCTCGGCACCCGCCAATTGATGGGCGATCCGCGCCCGCTGCTCCGCCTCCTTGTCCTTGGGCAGCGGGCGGTCGCGGTTTTCGTAGATCGCGGTGGCGATCCCGGTCATCGACGGCAGGTAATAGGATTGGTGCACCGTGTCGATGGTGGCCGACAGCGCGCCGCGCATGATCAGCCACATGATGACCTCGGCCCCCTCGACGCCGCCCAACTCGGCATAATCCGCGATGGTCAGGCGGGTCAGCGCCTCCGGGTCGTTTGCGAACAGGTCCAGGAACTGGCGGTCCCATTCGGTGTTGTTGAAACCGGCCCTGGCTCCATGCACCTGATGGGACAGGCCGCCGGTGGCGACGATGGCGACCGTCATGTCCTCCGGATAGGATTCGATGGCCCGGCGCAGCGCCCGGCCCAGCTTGTAACAGCGCGCCGCCGACGGGATCGGGAATTGCAACACGCCCACCGCCAGCGGCACGATCGGTACCGGCCATGCGCCGTCCGGGCGGTCGCACAGCACCGACAGCGGCGACAGGCACCCATGATCGAGCGGCTTGTCCTGGAAAAAGGACATGTCGAACTCGTCGGCCATCAGCGAGGCCCCGATGTGCTGGGCCAGCGCGGCGTGTCCGGGGACCGGCGGCAGATCGCGCGCGCCGCCGCCCTCGTCGGCGACACCGTATCGGGTGTCGATGCCCAGGGTGAAGGCGGAGTAATGGTCGAAGAAGAAGGACGTCACATGATCGTTGAAGATCATGAACAGGGCGTCGGGCTTCTTCTCCACCAGCCAGCGGCGAACCGGTTCGAACCCTTCGAAGATCGGTGCCCAAACCGGGTCGTGGCGCTTGTCGCCATCCACGGCGAATCCGATGGTCGGGGTGTGGGAACAGGCGATGCCGCCGATGATCCGTGCCATGCTGTGATGTCTCCTTGCTCGCGCGCGGTCAGCGCAATGATGGGTGTTCAGCCCCGGGCCTGGGCGGGGTGTCCGGCGTCATCGGTCGCAACCGGCCGCAGCGCCAGACCGTTCAGCAGGATGGCCCCGGCGGCCAGCACGGCGGGAAGGGCCAGGGCGGAGAAGATCCCCTCGAACCCCCACCCGAAGCTGAGCAGCAGCCCGCCGATGGACGACCCCAGAATGCTGCCGAGCCGACCGACCCCCAGCATCCAGCTCACCCCGGTGGCGCGGGCCAGCGTCGGGTAGCAGCCAGGGGCAAAGGCGTTCAGACCGGTCTGCGCGCCGCTCATGCAGAAGCCGACGACGCCGACGACCAGGGCCAACCAGGCCGATTGCAGGCCACCGACACCGAGAAACACCAGGGCGACACCGCCCAGGCAATAGGCGGCCCCGATGGTGCGGTTGGCCCCGAAACGGTCCATCGCCAGCCCGACCAGCACCGCGCCGATGGTCCCGCCCAATTGGAACATCGCCGTCACGTTCGCCGCCCGGTCGATGGACATGCCCGCGTCCTTCATCATGGTCGGCAGCCAGCTCGTGGTCAGATAGATGACCAGCAGCCCCATGAAATACGTGACCCACAGCGTGAAGGTGCGCAGCGCAAAGGCACGGGTGAACAGGACGGCGAAGGGTTGCTTGGCCGCGACCGCCTCCTCCTTCAGGGTGAAGCGGGCAAAGCCCGACAGGTCGCTGCCGGAAATGCGCGACAGCACCGCGCGGATGCGGTCGGTCTCGACGCCGCGCACCACCATGTAGCGCGCCGATTCCGGCAGGGCGACGCAGAGCAGCGGGAACAGCGCCAGCGGCACGGCGGCCCCGAAATAGAGGACCGATTGCCAGCCATGGACCGGCAGCAGCCACGCGGCGACGAAGCCGATCAGGGCCGAGCCGAAGTTGAAACCGGTGAACATCGTCGCCAGCAGGAAGGATTTCGACCGTTCCGGCAGATATTCCGACAGCAGCGTCGTGGTGTTGGGCATCGCCGCCCCCAGACCAAGCCCGGTCAGGAAGCGCAGGATCGCCATCTCCATCGGGTCGCGGGTGAAGGCCGTGAACAGGGTGAACACCCCAAAGCTCAACACCGACATCAGCAGCACGCGCCGCCGCCCGAACCAGTCGGACGAGGATCCGGCCAGGATCGCCCCAACCGCCAAACCGATGGGGGCCGCCCCCATGACCATGCCGAAGGCCGGGCGGGAAATGCCCCATTCGCCGATGATGGACGGGGCGACGAAGCCCATGATGGCCACATCCATGCCATCGGCCAGCACGATGAGAAAACAGAGAACCGTCAGGATCCATTGGCGCGCGGACATGCGGCGTCCGTCGATGAAGGATCGTATTTCCAGTGTGGCGGGCGCGGTCATGGTGTCCTCCCAATATCTTGTTCAGGGTGCGGCGCTGGACGGGACCAGAACATGGCCCTCGAACAGAGGGCGGGCGGTGCGCAGCAGGGCGACCGCAGGCGCGCCGTCCGGGCCGCCGCTCAAGCGGATGGTGAATTCGCCGGTCGGGTGTTCGACCGAAACGTCTTGCTGCCCCTCGCCAGCAGACCGTCCGTCCCGCGCGCGGGCGGCGGCCAGCGGGGCGCAGACCGTGCCCGCGTCGGCGAAGGCGGTGGCGACCGACGCCGCCCCCAGCACGCCGATGGCGTCGTGGCAGGTGTGGGGAATGAAACTGCGGGTGTTGAGATCGCCGCCGTCGCGGGGGGCCGACACCAGCGTCATTTTCGGCACCACCTTCCCGACCACCGGCCCCAGCCCCATCAGCGGACCGGCGGCAAGGCGGATCGCCTCGATCCGCGCCCTCACGGCGGTGGCGGCGTCAAGTTCCGCCGGTGTTTCGTATCCGGTGGCCCCGACATCCTCCGCGCGGATCAGCACCACCGGCATGCCGTTGTCGATGCAGGTGACGGGGACCCCCTCGATCCGATCCAGGCGATTGCCGGTGGGGTAGAGGGCGCCGCAGCTTGACCCGGCGATGTCGCGGAAGCGCAGTTCGATGGGCGCGCCGGGGGTCGGAACCCCGCTGATGCGCAGGTCGCCCGCGTAGGAAACCCGCCGCCCCGGCGTCTGCACCACCGCCGCGCACAGGCCGCCGGTGTTGACCATGCGGATGCGCACGACGCTGTCCCCGTCCTGCGCCGGAACCAGCCCCCGGTCGATGGCGAAGGGACCGACGCCCGCCAGGATGTTGCCGCAGGTGGGCGCGTAGTCGATGCGGCCCGCGCCGATCACGAGCTGACCGAACAGATAATCGACATCGGCCCCGGCGTCGGTTGAGGGGGAGACGATGGCGATCTTGGTGGTCAGCGGCGTGCCGCCGCCGATCCCGTCGATCTGCCGCGCGTCGGGGCTGCCCAGCGCGGCCAGCAACAGGCGGTCGCGCGCCTCCGGATCGGCGGGCAAATCCCGGGCAAGAAAGAACGCGGCCTTGGACGTGCCGCCGCGCATCCACACGCAGGGGATTGGAACAAGACCGGAGACCGTCGCGGCGTGGGGTGTCATCGCAATGCTCAAGGCGGGGAAACGATGGGGGGCACTATAGTCGGTTGCGCCAACCACACCGTTGCCGCCGCCTGATCATGCGTTCGAATTTTGTGATGATTGACTTTGATCGTCCGGTGATGACCAGCGTGTCGGGGACTGGCACCCTTTTGCGTCCTTGGTCCAGGCTGCCCCGCTGGATCGGGCCGTGACGTTGCGACCGCATCGTGTGATGCGATGTTTTCCAGCACGGTTGGATCGGTTAGGGTGAGGGCCTCTTTCCGTTCAAATGTGTTGGCCCAACACCCGTTGGATGGAGCGGCGCAGGGCATTGGCTGAAACGAGCGGCGAATGAGCGACACCGACGCGACCCGGCTGGAAGACAGCCTGCGCTACATCCGTGATTTTCTGTCGGTGGCGGAAAGCGGCTCCATCGCGCGGGCGTCCGAGGTGATCTTCAAGGCGTCGTCGGCCATCGCCCGCGCCGTCGGCGAGTTGGAGCGCCATTTGGGCGTCAGCCTGTTCGAACGCCGACCACGGGGGATGCTGCTCAACGCCTATGGCGAAGCCGTGCGCAACCGGGCGCGCCGGATCACCGACGAGATCACCGCCGCGCTGGACGAGGTGTCGCGTCTGGCCAAGCTGCAACCGACCGTCGAACGCCACGCCATCACCAGCCTGTTGTTCAACGGACGCGGGCTGCTGCTGCTGATCCATCTGTCCGAATTGCGCAACCTCTCGGCCGCCGCCGCCCAGGTCGGCCTGTCGCAGGCCGGGGCCAGCATGGCCCTGTCGCGGATGGAAGGCGCGCTGGGGCAACCGCTGTTCCAACGCATGATGCAGGGGATGGTCGTCACCGACGCCGGGGCGTTGATCGTGTCGCGCGGCAAGCGCATCGTCGCGGAGTTGCGGCACATGCGCTCCGACGTCACCGCCATCGCCGGGACCCTGCACGGCCACGTCACCATCGGTGCCCTGCCGCTGGGCCGCACCCACATTCTCCCCACCGCCATCGCGGCAACGCTGCGCCGCCACCCCAACATCCGCGTCACCACGGTGGAAAGCCCGTATGAGGCGCTGGTCGCCGGATTGCGCGATGGCGACATCGACGTCATCGTCGGGGCGCTGCGCACCGGGGAGCGCAACACCGGCCTCCTCACCGAAAGCCTGTTCGAAGACCGCCTGGGCATCATCGCCCGCGCGGGCCACCCCCTGACGGACCCCTCCTTGCCCGGACACGCCCTGCCCGGACGCCGGATGTCGTTGCCGGATCTGCTGCCGCAACGCTGGATCCTGCCCCGGCCCGGAGCGCCGGGACGCCGCCTGATCGACCAGTCCTTCCGCGAGCTGGGCATCGCCCCTCCCGCCCCGTCGGTGGAAACCGGCGATCTGGCCGTGTTGCGCAGCCTGCTGACAAACAGCGACATGCTGACCGCCATCTCGCCCCACCAGCTGCACCACGAAATCGCGTCGGGCGATCTGGTGGAGTTGCCGGTTGCGCTGGACCGGACCGTTCGCCAGATCGGCATCACCCTGCGCGACGGCGCGATGCTCTCCCCCGCCGCGCTGGCGATCCTGGACGACATCCGGGCCGCATCGCGCCGCTTGCCGGAACACCGGGGCGGGGCGTCGGCGCTCTGACGCCGATCCAATCGCGCCCGTCACCCGATCAGGCGGTCGGCCAGGTGATGAAGCACCAACGCGATCAGCAGGAAGACCGCCAGGGTCAGCGCCATCTCGACCACAACCGCGCCCGGCGTGGGCGGGGTGGTCTCCTGGTCGGGTTCGCCCTGACCGGGCAAACGCCCGTCCGGCGCGCGCCGGTCCAACGGCTGGCGATCAAACGACCGACGACCAAACGGCGCGCGTTGGATGTTCGACAGCATGGCAACCTCCCCAGCGTGACAGCGCGGCCGGCGCCGCGTGTCCACCAGTGAAGTCCCGATCCCCGTATAGAAACGAGAGGGAGCACCGGGCGCGCGCCATATAGGCCGCCTATACGGACCGCCTCAGCCGCGCTCCACCACCGCCTGCCCGCGCGTGGCGTCGGTGATCTTGCGGGCGAAGGCGTCCACCGCGTCGACCGGCAGGGTCACGCGCAGGCGCACGCCGTCGGGGGTGAAATCCTCCGGCTCGGCCTGAGCGTGGGGAATGGGGGCGAGCGCGGCGCGGACGCGGGCCTCCTCGGCGAAGGCGCAGGTCACGGACAGGGTGGCGAGCGCCAGGATCGGTTCACGCGCCATCGCCCGCAGGCAGGCCGACGCCGTGCCGCCATAGGCGCGCACCAGCCCGCCGGTCCCCAACAGGATGCCGCCGAACCAGCGGCTGACCACCACCGCGACCCGGTCCAACTCCAACCCGTCGATGGCCTGCAAAATCGGGCGTCCGGCGGTCCCGCCCGGTTCGCCGTCGTCGCTGAAACGGTGCAGGTCGCCAACCCGGTAGGCCCAGCAATTGTGCCCGGCATCGGTGAAGCCATGGGCGGCGATGAACAGCCGCGCCTCCTCCTCGCTGGCCACCGGCCCGGCGGCGGCGGCGAAGCGGCTTTTCTTGACCTCCTGCTCGAAACGGCCGATCCCGGTCAGCGCGAACATGCCCGCTCCACCCGATCAGCCCAGCGACAGGACGGCGGCGGCGGTCCGCTCGTCGGTGATCAGGCCCTTGGCCAGCTTGCCGCGCAGGGCGGCGCGGATCGCCATCACCTTTTGATCGCCGCCGCCGACGATGATGGTGTTGCACTCCTTCAGCACGGCCAGCGGGACGCCGACCATGCGGTCGTTGACGGCCCCGTGCAGCGGTTCGCCGACGTTGTTGTAGACACGCCCGGCGATCTCCCCCACCCCGCCCAAGTCGATCAGTTCCATCAGTTCGGCGTCGTTGACGAAACCGTCATGGTGGAAGGCGGAGTTCCACGCGATGCTGCCGACCCCGACGAAACAGGCGCTGGTCTGCGCCACCAACTCCAGAATGCGGGTGTAGGAGCGTTGGGCGCGCAGCACCTGCGCCTCCTCCACCGCCTCCGTCACGCTGGGGGTGGGCAGCGGAAAGCCCGACGCGCCGGTGCGTTCGGCCAGACTCATCACCACCTCATACGGCGCGGCGCGGCCATCGCGCAGCATCGCGCCGACCAGCGACACGGTCTTGTGCTCCGGCCGGTTCATCGTCATCACCTCGGCCACGGCGGCGCGCAGGGTGCGGCCGGTGGACAGGCCCAGCACCGTCGGCTCGCGCGGCTCCAGATAGGTTTCGATCTGCTCGGCGGCGGCGATGGCGATGCCGGAAATCGGGTTGGAATGGCCGGGATCGACCGGCATCACCGTGCATTGCGCCAGCCCATAGCGCTCGCGCAACCGCTCCTCCAGGGCCACCGCCTCGGCGATCGGGTGATTCAGACGGAATTTGATCAGCTTTTCGGCGACGGCCAGCGACACCAGCCGCTGCGCGGCCTGCCGCGACACGTTCAGCTTGGTGGCGACCTCGTCCTGGGTGTTTCCGGCGATGTAATAGAGCCAGGCGGCGCGCGCCGCTTGATCGAGCTTCCGGCTGTGACGGTCTGACATCGGGGCGTTGGGTTCCTGCTGCCGGTTTCGGGATCAGACTACGTGAAAAGCAAATCCGGTGGCTATGGCCTGTGTGGGGCAAATCACCCCGAACACGCGGGAAAGGGGAAAAAAGGGGCCGGGCGACAGGCGCGCCCGGCCCTGCAAGTCACCTCGCCCCAAGGCATACGGGGAGAGGCTGGAGGGTAAACACCACTGGGACAGCCACGGGCGTCACCCCATGGAGGATCGCCCGGCGTCAACCGTGACGCCGCGCGGCAACAACCGGCCCTCCGTCCCGCAAGGGTCGGCCGGTGGATGCCCCGCACCGGGTTTGGCGCGGGGGTGTGTCGGAAGGCGGGTCAGGCGGTCGGGTCGGCGGTCATCGGGTCGGCGGTCAGCCGGTCCAACTCCTGACGGTGGCGGTGCATCGCCAGAAACACCGCGTAACGCCGGTCATGCATGGCGCGGGCCTGCGGGTCCGGGTGCAACAGCGCGTCGTCCGCCGCCATGGCGCGGGCGGCGGCGGCCAGACCATCGTAACGCCCGGCCCCGGCGGCGGCCGCGATGGCGGTCCCCAGCAGCACCGGTTCCGGGCAGGCCGAACGGGCGATGGCGCAGCCGCAGGCGTCGGCGTAGAGATTGACCAGGAAGGGATTCGCGGCGTGGCCGCCGCTGAGATGGATGGTGTCGATGGCGTATCCGGCCTCGTTCATGCGATCGATGATGTGGCGGACCCCATAGGCGATGGCCGCCGCCGTCGCCCAATAGAGATCGAGCAAGGATTCCGCGCTGCGGTCGAGCGTGAGGCCGGAGATCACCCCGACCGCGTTCGGATCGGCCAGCGGCGAACGGTTGCCGTGGAAATCGGGCAGCACATGCAAACGCGGGGCAAGCGCGCTCCCCTTTGCTTGCGTGATGCGGGCGTGCAGGATCGCGCCGATGGCGTCGTGCGGCTTGGGACCGAAGGCCGCCCGCGCCGGATGCCCTTCGACGATGTGGTCGAGCAAGGCCCCGGTGGCCGATTGCCCGCCCTCGCTCAGATGAAACCCGTCGCAGACCGCGCCGTCATACGGCCCCCAGACGCCGGGGATGAAGCGCGGGACCGTCGTCAACCCCATGTTGCAGGAGGAGGTTCCGGCGATCAGCGCGATGCGGTTGTCGATGCTCTCGCCCAGATGCCCGCCCAAGGTGCCCAGCGCCCCGGCGTGCGCGTCGATCAGACCGGCGGCGACGACACAGCGGGTGGTCAGGCCCAGCGCCGCCGCCGCCGCACCGGTCAAGGGTCCGATGGCCGCACCGATGGGCAGGGCGCGGTCGGGCACGCCGGTGCGTTCAAAAAAATCCTCCAACCCGACCTGGGCCAGAAAGGCGCGATCCCACGGCTGATCGGCGTGGGCCAGATAGGTCCATTTGCAGGTCAGGGTGCAGACCGATCGTTCGTTCCGCCCGGTGGACATCCAGCTGAGGAAATCGGCCAGATCGAAAATCAGACCGCTGCGCGCCCAGGAATCGGGCCGGTGGCGCTTCAGCCACATCAGCTTCGGGATTTCCATTTCCGGCGACATCCGCCCGCCCAGGAAACGCAGCACCTCGGCCCCGGTGGCGCTGCAATCCTCCGCCTGCGCGATGGCGCGATGGTCCATCCACACGATGGTGTCCCATTGGTCGGGGTCGGGGTCGGGGTCGGGGTCGGCCTGTTCCGCTCCGCCCCCGACCGGCGTCACGCCGATCTTGGCCCCGTCGGCCTGCCGCACCACCAGCGAACAGGTGGCGTCATAGGCGATGCCGACCACCCGTTCCGCCGCGACACCGGAGTCCGCCACCGCCCCGCGCACGGCGGTGCAGACCGATTGCCAGATGTTGGCGGAATCCTGCTCGACGACGTCGGCCAGCGGGCGGCTGGTGGCGATGGGGCAGACGGCGCGGCCCAACAGCCGCCCGTCGAGCGTGAACAGCCCGGCGCGGACGCTGGTCGATCCGACATCGACGCCGACCACGACATCGACCGCTCCCCCGGCGGTGGATGGCCCGACAGAACCCGTCATCGTCCGTTCCCTTTCATCGCCGTGTCAGCCCCGGCCCGTGCTTCGTTCGCCCAACAAACACGATGTCGCCCCATCGCTCTAGCGGGCCTGTTGTCGAAAATCAGTAGGTTTTTTCATCGGATGACCGAAAAACCCCGATTTCCCCGGGCCGTGCTGCAATTCACGCCCGGCTGGCCAACCGGGCCGCCTGGTCGAGCAGATGGAGCAGGACCGGATCGCGAAAATCGCCGACCGTCACATCCGCCCCGGCCTGGCGCAGGGCGTCGGCCGACAGCGTCGTTGTCATCCCCACCGTCAGGATGCCCGCCGCCTTGCCCGCCTGGACGCCGGGGATCGAATCCTCGAACACCACCGCCTCGTCCGGCCCCAGGCCCAGCGCGGCCAAGGCCGTCTGGTAGGGCAGCGGGTCCGGCTTGGAGCGGGGCAACTCCTCCGCCAGCACCAGCGGGTCGAAGGCCCCGGTCAGCGCCAGCAGATCCAGAACATGATGGACGTTCGCCGCCGGGGCGTTCGTCACCAGCCCGATGCGGATCCCCCGCCCGCGCGCCCGGTCGAGCAGCGCGTGCAAGCCGTCGATGGCGGTCAGACCGCCCGACGCACGGCGGAAGGCGGCCTCCTTGTCGTCGGCGAAGCGGTCATGCTCGTCGCGGCTGGCGTTGGGAAACAGGTCGCGGCAGATCGCCTCGTTGGACCGGCCCGAGATCGCCGTTTTGAAAAACTGGTGATCGATGGCGATGCCATGCGGCTCCAGCGCGGCGGCGAACGCCTCGAAATGCAGCGGATCGGTGTCGGCCAATGTGCCGTCCAGATCAAACAGCAAAGCCCGGATAGCCACGTTCTCACCCTTTCTTCAGAAACGACGATCTTGGTCGTTCCGGCAGCTTACCAGCAGGTGTAGCCGCCGTCGGCCAAAACAATGGAGCCGGTCAGCAGGCTGGCGGCGTCCGACGCCAGGAACAGCACGACCGAGGCGATCTCGTCGGTCTGGCCGATCCGGGCCATCGGCGTCATCTCGATCCAGGTGCGGTAGAGGTCGCCGCCCTCTTCCATGCCGAACTTGGTCAGCGGGGTTTCGATGTAGGTCGGGGCCACCGCGTTGATGCGGACGCCGCGCGCGCCCCATTCGGCGGCCAGCGAGCGGGTCAGGTGGTGAACCGCCGCCTTCGACGCGTTGTAATAGCTCTGCGGCTGCGGCTTGTTGACGATGAAGCCCGACATCGACCCGATGTTGACCACGGAGCCGACGCCACGCTCCAGCATGTGGCGGCCGAAGGCGCGGCAGCACCAGAACACGCCGTTCAGGTTGACGTCGATCACGTTCAGCCAATGCTCGTCGGCCACCTCTTCGCCGGGCGTGCCGCTGCGGGCGATGCCGGCGTTGTTGACCAGAATATCGATGCGACCATGGCGGGCGACGATCTCGTCGGCCACGCGGGTGACGTCGGCGGGCTTGGTGACGTCGAGCAGGACGACATCGGCGGTGTAACCGGCGGCTTCCAGCTCCGCCTTGCCGCTGGCGGCGACCCTACGCGGGGATCCAGTTCGTGGCGATCCCGGAATTCCAGGGCATCGGCGCGCAGGTCGGCCAGTCCGTCGCCGCCGCCCTGTCGGGCCAGACGACGGTCGATCAGGCGCTGCAAACCGCGCAGTCGGCGGTTGAGCGCACGATGAAGCAGGCCGGTTACATCAAGTAAGCGCCCACACGGGATCGGGGCGCGCCACCCGCGCGCCCCGTTTCCGTCCGCCGCCCCCGTCTTTGGCTTCTTTTTGGACATCCGCATCATGAACCAGCCAATCAAGGGAGGACGGGGCGTCAACGCCCTGCCGTTCGTCGCCCCGTCGGTGGTCATCCTGTTCATCTGGATGATCGTCCCGCTGGTGATGACGCTCTGGTTCTCCTTCCAGCGCTACAACCTTCTCAGCCCGGAGCTGTCCGGCTTCGTGGGCTTGAGCAACTATTCCTTCCTGCTGACCGATCCCTCGCTGTGGGTCGCGATGGCCAACACGCTGCTGCTGGTCGGCGGGGTGCTGGCGATCACCGTGGTGGGCGGCACGCTGCTGGCGGTGCTGTTCGATCAGGATTTCTTCGGCAGCAAGGTCGCCCGCCTGCTGGCCATCGCGCCGTTCTTCGTGATGCCGACGGTCAGCGCGCTGATCTGGAAAAACCTGCTGATGCACCCGGTCAACGGCGTCAGCGCGGCGATTGCCCGCGCGCTGGGCCTGCAACCGGTGGATTGGTTCGGCCAATGGCCGCTGTTCTCCGTCACCGTCATCGTCGCCTGGCAATGGCTGCCCTTTGCCCTCCTGATCCTGCTGACCGCGCTGCAATCGCTCGACCACGAGCAGAAGGAGGCGGCGCGCATGGACGGGGCCGGGCCGATCGCCATCTTCTGGTGGATCGTGCTGCCGCACATGGGCCGGGCGATCAAGGTGGTGGTGATGATCGAAACCATCTTCTTCCTGTCGATCTTCGCGGAGATCTACACGACGACCGGCGGCGGTCCGGGTCTGGCCTCCACCAACCTCACCTACCTCATCTATCTGCGCGCCTTGCTGGAGTTCGACGTCGGCACCGCGTCGGCCGGTGGTGTGATCGCCATCGTGTTGGCCAACATCGTCGCGGCCTTCCTGGTCCGCTCCATCGCCCGCAACCTCGACGCCTGAGGCCGCCATGCGCTTGAAACTCGACACCCACGCCGCGCTCAGCGTCACCGGTTGGCTGGCGGCGGGCTTGCTGTTCTTCCCCATCGCCTGGATGCTGCTGACCAGCGTCAAGACGGAAATCGAAGCGGTGGCGACCACCCCGTCGCTGATCTTCACCCCGACGCTGGAAAATTACGTCGCGGTGCAGGAACGGGCCGATTACCTGAAATTCGCCCTGAACAGCGTCGTCGTCTCCTTCGGCTCCACCCTGCTGGCCTTGGCGCTGGCGGTTCCCGCCGCCTACGGCATGGCCTTCTTCCCGACCAAGCGGACGCGCGGCACCCTGCTGTGGATGCTGTCCACCAAGATGATGCCGCCGGTCGGCGCGCTGGTCCCGGTGACGCTGGTGTTCCGCGACCTGGGCCTGATCGACACGCTGGCCGGTCTGGTCGTGGTCTACGCGCTGATCAACCTGCCGATCGTGGTGTGGATGCTCTACACCTTCTTCCGGGAAATCCCGCGCGAGATTCTGGAGGCCGGGCGCATGGACGGGGCCACCCCGCTGGACGAACTGCGCTTCCTGCTGCTGCCGCTGGCGCTGCCGGGCATGGCGTCCACCGGCCTGCTGGCGGTGATCCTGACCTGGAACGAAGCGTTCTGGAGCCTCAACCTGACCGCCGCGCACGCCGGGCCGCTGACCGCCTTCATCGCCTCCTTCTCCGCCCCGGAAGGGTTGTTCTGGGCCAAGCTGTCGGCGGCCTCCACCATGGCCGTCGCCCCGATCCTGGTGTTCGGCTGGCTCAGCCAACGGCAGCTCGTGCGCGGCCTGACCTTCGGCGCTGTTAAGTAATCCCTTGGAGTCCCTGTCATGGCAAACCTCACGCTGAAGGCCGTTCACAAGACCTACGGCAACCATTCGGTCATCAAGGGCGTCGATCTGGAGATCAAGGACCGCGAGTTCGTCGTCTTCGTCGGCCCGTCGGGCTGCGGCAAATCCACCCTGCTGCGCATGATCGCCGGGTTGGAGGAGATCACCTCCGGCGACCTCATCCTCGACGGGCAGCGGGTGAACGACGTCGCCCCCGCCGGGCGCGGTCTGGCCATGGTGTTCCAGAGCTACGCGCTCTACCCGCACATGACGGTCGCGGAAAACATGGCCTTCTCGCTGAAGCTCGCCCGCGTGCCGCAGGAGGAGCGCGACGCCAAGGTGAAGGCCGCCGCCGGTGTCCTGCAACTCGACCATCTGCTGGACCGCAAGCCCGGCCAATTGTCGGGCGGGCAGCGCCAGCGCGTGGCCATCGGCCGCGCCATCGTGCGCCAGCCCAAGGTCTTCCTGTTCGACGAACCGCTGTCCAACCTCGACGCCGCGCTGCGCGTGCAGATGCGCATCGAACTGGCCCGCCTGCACGAGCAGCTCGACGCCACCATGGTCTATGTGACCCACGATCAGGTCGAAGCGATGACGCTGGCCAGCAAGATCGTGGTGCTGCGCGGCGGCGTGGTGGAGCAGGTCGGCAGCCCGCTGGAGCTGTACCACCACCCGCGCAACCTGTTCGTCGCCGGGTTCATCGGCAGCCCGACGATGAACACCATCCCCGTCACCGGCCGGGGAGTGGGCGAGGATGGCGTGACGGTCGGCGTCGGTCAGGGCGCGGTGACGGTTCCGGTGCGTGGATCGGACGCGTTGACCGGACAGGCGCTGACCGGACAGGCGCTGACCCTGGGCGTGCGGCCCGAGCATCTGACGCTCGACGACGCCGGGCCGGTGCGCGGCGAGGTGTCCGTCGTCGAGCGGCTGGGCGGCCAAACCTTCCTCTATGTCCAAACCGCCGAGGCCGGGTTGCTGGTGGTGGAGGCCGACGGCGAAACCGCCGTCGATCTGCACGAAACCGTCGGCCTGTCGCTGCGCGCCGACGCCTGCCACCTGTTCAACGCCGATGGTCTGGCGCTGGACCGGCTGAACCGCCACGCCCTGCTCGACCGCAAGGCCGGGCGCGGTTCGCGGGCGCGCTGACGCCGCCCGTCGGCCAGTCACCCAACCACCCGTTTGACGCCACCGTTTGACGCCACCCCGGGCGGCGCGGTTCCCCCGCGCCGCCTTCCCCTGGCCTGTTGCCCACCCGCAACCGGAGCACGCCCATGCTCGCCCGCATCGGATTGACCCAAAAGACGCTGTTGATCGTCGCCGTGCTGACCTTTGGCCTGACGGCGGTCGCCGCCCTGGGGGTCGGGGGGTTGAACCGCGACCGCGCCCGGTTGGACAGCGTGCAAAGCGGCGGGCGGTTGGCGTTGGACGCGGGCGGACTGAAAACCCGCATCACCGCCATCAACCGCGCCGAATTCGCCATCGCCGCCAACCCGGCGGTGGTGGACCGCTTTTCCGAACGGCTGCAAACCGACCTGGACGGGGCCTTGGCCGACCTCGCCGGGTTGGTGAAGCGCGGCGGGGCGGACAAGGCCGACGCGCAGCGGCTGGAGGCCGACCTCACCCAATACGGCCAGAACATCAAGAAGGTGATCGGGGCGGCACAGCTCGCCATCCTCGACCCGACGGCGCGCGACGCCATCGTCGATCTGCTGCTGGACGGGCGGGAACTGGTGGAACGGATCGAGGCCGCCGCCGACGCCCTGTCCGGCAAGACAGCCGCGTCGGCCGCCGCGACCGCGCAGGCCGCCGACGCCGAGGCCGCCGACGCCATCACCCTGATGATCGCGGTGGCGGCGCTGGCCGCCCTGCTGGGCACGGTAACGGCGGTGCTGATCGCGCGGATCGGCATCATCGGCCCGCTGCAACGCAACCTGTCCGCCCTGCGCCGCCTGTCGGAGGGCGACGTGACCGTCACCATCACCGATGGGCATCGGCGCGACGAGATCGGGGCGATGGCCGACGCCATGCAGGAGTTCCGCCACACCCTGGAAACCCGCGCGGCGTTGGAACGCGACGCGCTGGCCCGCACCGACAGCGACCTGCGCCGCGCCCGCCGCCTCGACCGCCTGACCCAGGAGTTCCGCGACCAGATCGAAGCGATCACGGGCGCGCTGTCCGACGCCTCCGGCTCGTTGGAACAGACCGCCGAGGACATGACGAGGATCGCCGCCGACGCGCTGTCGATGTCGTCCGACGCCTCGCAGGCCGCCAGCCTGTCCGGCCACGCCGTCACCTCCGTCGCCGCCGCCACCGAGGAGATCGCCGTCACCGTCAACGAGATGGCCAGCCAGATCGACCGCATGCGCGGCATCGCCGACGAGGCGTTGCATGGCGGCGAACGCACGGTGGCGCGCACCCGGCAGGTGACGGCGGCGGTGGATGGTGCCCAGCAGATCGCCAACTTCATCAGCGCCATCGCCGCCCGCACCCATCTGCTGGCGCTGAACGCCACCATCGAGGCGGCGCGCGCCGGGGAATACGGGCGCGGCTTCGCCATCGTCGCCGGGGAGGTGAAGGAGTTGGCCCAGCAGGTCAGCCGCGCCACCGACAACATCGGCGACCGGCTGCGCGACCTGCACGCGCTCGCCTCCGCCTCGATGACCGAGGTGGAGGGAATGCACGCGGTGACGGAAAATCTGGGCGAAGCCTGCGCCATCATCAGCGCCGCCATCGAGCAGCAATCCGCCGCCATCGCCGAAATCAGCCAACGGATGGCGGAGGCCGCCGTCAACACCGCCACCGTCAACACCGGGATCACGGCGGTGGCCGAACACGCCGAACGGTCCACCGCGCGGGCGGGCGACGTGCTGCGGTCGGCCGGTCAATTGTCCGATCAGGCCGACCGGCTGAACAGCCGGGTGTCCGGCTTCCTGCGCAGCGTGGCCGCCGCCTGAACGGATGGCCTAAACGGATTGCGGGCGGCGCACCACCGCCCGCGCGCTTTGTCACCGCATCAGGATTTGGCCGGGATGCCCAGCTTGGCTTGCACGGCGGCCAAACCATCCTTGCCGTCGATGGTGGTCACGCCCTTCAACCAGGCCTTCAGCACCGCCGGGTTCTTCTTCAGCCACGCCTTGGCCGCGTCGTCGGGCTTCTTGTTGGCGTTCATGATGTCGTCCATCACGGCGTTTTCCATCTCCACCGTGAAGGACAGGTTGGCCAGCAGCGCGCCGACGTTCGGGCAATCGGCGGCGTAGCCCTTGCGCACGTTGGTGCTGACCGTCGCCCCGCCGAAATCCGGGCCGAACCAATCGTCGCCGTCGGCCAGATAGGTCAGCTCGAACGCCTTGTTCATCGGGTGCGGTGCCCAGCCCAGGAAGGCGATGAACCTCTTGGCCCGCACCGCGCGCTTGACCTCGGCCAGCATCCCGGCCTCGCTGGACTCCACCATCTTGAAGTCCTTCAGGCCGAAGGCGTCGGCCTTCAGCATCTTGTCGATGATGAGGTTGCCGTCGTTCCCGGCCTCGATCCCATAGATCTTGCCGTCCAGCTTGTCCTTGAACTTGGCCAGATCCTTGAAGCTCTTCAGCCCGGCGTCGGCGGCGTATTTCGGCACGGCCAGCGTGTATTTCGCCCCTTCCAGATTGACGCGCGTCACCTCGACCGAGCCATCCTCCAGCGCGGGCTTGAGGAAGGGTTCCATCGTCGGCATCCAATTGCCCAGGAACACGTCGAGCGACTTGGTCTTCAGCCCGCTGTAGACCAGCGGAACCGAGGTCATCGTCGTGGACGGGCTGTAACCCAACCCGTCCAGGGTGACGGAGGCGAGCGCTGTGGTGGCGGCGATGTCGGTCCACCCCACATCACCGAAACGAACCTTCTTGCACGACGCCGGATCGGCGGCTTGGACGGATCCAACCCCCAGGGTCAGAACAGCGGCGAGGGTGAGGGCGGGCAACGCCGTCCAGACGGTTTTCATCGGTCGAACTCCTGACAAGCTGGTGTGGTTCCCCACCGGTGCTCCCTGATCGACAAGGGCCGGTGGGACAAGAAACGGGCGCTGCGATTTCGCCATCGACGCCCGGACGAAAAAAGCGCATGAGATGGCGCTGAATCCTGAATCGGGTTACGGTCTTGCCCGGTCTTCCACCCCGTCACGCAGGTTGGTGCATGCCCAAAGTTGGAATGGAACCCATCCGCCGCCGTCAATTGATCGACGCGACCATCACCTCGATGGGCGAACACGGGCTGGCCGACACCACGGTGCAAACGATCAGCCGGGGGGCGGGTGTGTCGCCCGGCATCATCCATCATTATTTCGGCGGCAAGGACGAGCTGCTGGCGGCGACCATGCGCAGCATGCTGGACCAGCTCCGCGCCGACGTCACCCAACGGCTGGCCGCCGCAACCTCGCCGCGCGCCCGGTTGGAAGCGGTGATCGACGCCAATTTCGCCGATGGCCAGTTCGATCCGCGCGTCGTGTCGGCGTGGCTGGGATTCTGGGCGCAGGCCCCGCACAACCCGGCCTTGGCCCGGCTGCAACGGATCAACGCCCGCCGCCTGATCTCCAACCTGCGCCACAGCCTGCGCGCCCTGTTGCCGCCGGAGCGCGCCAACCGGGTGGCGAGCGGGGTGGCGGCGATGATCGACGGCCTGTGGCTGCGCTCCGCCCTGACCGGGGCCGCCGACGGGCGGGAGGCCCGCGCCATCGCGCTGAGCTATCTGGACGCCGAACTGGGGGCCTGAACGGCGGGCAACGGGGGCGGTGCGCCGCTCCCTCACCGCGCGCCGCCCTTGGGCGCGCCAGGGGCAACGCTTTTGCCAAAGCTCTGGGTGATGCGGTCGAGCAGGATGGCGAGCAGCACCACCGCCAGCCCGCTTTCAAAGCCCAGACCGATGTCCAACCGCTGGATGCCCTGAAGCACGACGTTGCCCAGCCCACCGGCCCCGATCATCGACGCCACCACGATCATCGACAGCGCCATCATCATGGTCTGGTTCACCCCGGCCATGATCGACGGCAACGCGTTGGGCAACTGCACCTTCAGCAACAGTTGATGGTCCTTGCAGCCAAAGGCCCGCCCGGCCTCCACCAGCTCCGCCGGAACTTGGCGGATCCCCAGCGCGGTCAGCCGCACGGCGGGCGGCATGGCGAAAATCACGGTGGCGAGGATGCCCGGCACCCGGCCCAGGCCGAAAAACATCACCGCCGGGATCAGATACACGAAGGCGGGCATCGTCTGCATGAAATCCAGCAACGTCGCCCCCACCCCGTCGGCCAGACGGCTGCGCGCCATCGCGATGCCCAGCGGCACCCCGATCAGCAGGCTGAGCGCGGTAGAGGCCACCACCAGCCCCAGCGTGCTCGCCATCGGTTCCCACAGCCCCATGGCGTGAATCCCGGCCAGCGACAGCAGCGCGAACAGGGCAAAGCCCTTGCCCACCCGCCACAGCGCCAGGGCGACCAGCGCCCCCCCCAAGGCCCAGGGCGGCGCACCGATCAGGGCGTTGTCGATGGCCGCGCCAAAGCCATCGACCACGGCGGCGATGACGTCCAGCGTCGGTTGACCATGGTCGAGGATCAGGTTGACCAACCGGTCGGCCCAGCGTCCGACCCCACCGGCCAGCAGGCCGTTCCACAGCTCATCCACGCGAATCATCCCCACGGTCCAGCGTTTCCAGCAGCGCCGCGCGGGTCAACACGCCCAAAAAGCGCCCACCGCCATCGACCACCGGAACCGGACAGGGCGCGGTGGCGACGCGGCGCAACAGACCGTGCAGCGGCGCGTCGGCCGCCACCGGTTCCGGCCGGTTCAGGATGGTTCCCTCGGCCCGCGACAACACGCCGAGAAACCGCCCGTCGCCCCCTCGGACATAGCCATGGCCAACACCGCGTTCGGCCAGACGGCGCAGGGCGGCGATGGGGTCCTCCCCCTCCTCCACCAGCGCCACCCGGTCGTCGCAGCGGGCCAGATCGCGGGCGCGCAGCACGCGCGACGGATCCACCCCCCGGAAGAAGGCGCGGACATAGTCGTCGGCGGGGTTGGTGATGATCTCCGCCGGGGTGCCGATCTGCACGATCCGCCCCTCCTCCATCACCGCGATGCGGTCGGCGATGCGCATCGCCTCGTCCGCGTCGTGGGAGATGAAGACGATGGTCCGGGCCTGTTCGCGCTGAAGCCGCAAAAGCTCGTCCTGCATGTCGGTGCGGATCAACGGATCGAGCGCGGAAAACGCCTCATCCATCAGCAGGATGGAGGGGTTTTTCGCCAGGGCGCGGGCCAACCCGACCCGCTGTTGCATCCCGCCCGACAATTCGCGCGGGTAGCGGTGGGCGTAGGCCGACAGCCCGACCTTGTCCAGCGCCCGCATGGCGGCGTCGCGCCGGGCGTCGCGCCCCACCCCGGCCACCTCCAGGCCAAAGGCGGCGTTGTCGAGCGCGGTGCGGTTGGGCAACAGGGCGAAGGACTGGAACACCATCGACAGGTCGCGGCGCAACACCTCGACCAGCTCGTTTTTGGACAGGGCGGTCAGATCGCGCCCATCCAGATGGATCGACCCGGCGGTCGGCTCGATCAGGCGGTTCAGCAAGCGGACCATCGTTGATTTGCCCGACCCCGACAGGCCCATGATGACGAAGATCTCACCCGCCCGGATGTCGAAACTGGCGTCCACCACACCGACATTCACGTTCAGCCGCCGCAGCACCTCGTCCTTGCCAGCCCCGGCGCGCAGCAGGGCCAGCGCCGGGCGCGGATCGTCGGCGAACACCTTGCACAGGTTGCGCACCTCCATCCGGATCGCCCCGCGCGCCTCGGCCACCCGCGCGCCGCTGCGGGCGGCGTCCGCCCCCACCGCAGACAAGGCGGCGTCGGAGGGCAAAATCAACGTCATGGGGAATGGTCCTTGAACGGTGCGCGCGGTGGCCGGATGAAAGGTCCGGTAGATTGCCCTGAGACGGGCCTCCCGGTCGATAGTGGAGTCTTCTTATTTTGCATTTTCATCACAGCGGACCAGATTTTGCGACACCTTGCCGCGACTTTGCTTTTGATTGATCGTTCAATTAAAAATTTGCGCCGATTTTTCCCATCTCACAGCCAACGATCTCCGCGCGCCTCCAGATTCCTCCTGATTGCGCCCGGCACGTTGCAAGCGCAACATCGTAAGGGGGATCGCCGTTCACACGATCCCGATTCCAAACAACCCATCCAATCCGGGAGAGCGCGGTGAAGATAGCGACCAAACTCTTGGCCCCCGTTGCCGTGCTCTCCCTGATCGGCCTGCTGATCGGCGGGGCGGCCCTGTGGGGGATGGCCCGCAACGACGACGCCACCCAAGCCCTGCTGCGCAGCAACGCCGTGGTCGTCGCCGCGTCGGAATTGCGCTCCGTCAGCCGGGCCTTGCAGCGCGACGCCCTCAACCTGATCGACGAGAGCGAAGCCGGTCAGGCCGCGCTGAAAGGCCGCTTTGCCGAACGGTTGGAGCGGATGACGCGCCTGACCAGCGACCTCGACACCCGGCTGCGCGCCGCCGGGCATGACCAGGGCGCGCGGATGACCGAGCTGCAATCCAAGGTCCGCGACAATCTGGGCCGGGTCCGCGATCTGGCGCTGGCGGGCAAGCGGGAGGAGGCGCGCGCCCTGTTCCGCAGCGAGGTCCGCGACAGCGAGCGCGCCGCGTCCCAATTGACCGACCCGTTGATCGAGGAGGAAATCAAGGAGGGCGAGCGGCTGAGCCAGCGCCTGGACGAGGTGGAAGCGTCCGTCACCCGGATGGTGACGGCCTTTCTGCTGATCGGCACCCTGGTCGGTGTGGTTCTGTCGGTGCTGATCGCCCGTCGCGGCGTCGTTCAGCCGCTGGCACGGCTCACCACCGCGATGGAACGGCTGACCCACAAGGACTACACCGCCGACCTGTCCGACGCCGCCCGCAAGGACGAGGTGGGAACGATGGCCACGGCGGTGCTGGTGTTCCGCGACGCCATGCAGACCGCCGACCGGCTGGAGGCCGAACAGGCGCGCGACCGTCTGGCGCGCGAGCGGCGCACCGAGGCGATTGAGCGGATGATCGCCGAGTTCGAACGCAACATCGCCAGCATCCTGCGCACCGTGTCCGCCGCCGCGACGGAGTTGGAGGCCACGGCCAAAAGCATGACCGGGATCGCCAGCGA
Source organism: Azospirillum sp. (assembly GCA_027486405.1). Classification (GTDB taxonomy): domain Bacteria; phylum Pseudomonadota; class Alphaproteobacteria; order Azospirillales; family Azospirillaceae; genus Azospirillum. The sequence goes on from JAIXPD010000029.1 coordinate 121,908, forward strand.
CACCAACGCGCGCGCCACCGCCACCGCGCGGGCGGCCGAAGAGGCGTCGGTGAACGCCCAGACGGTGGCGGCGGCGGCGGAGGAATTGGCCATGTCGATCCAGGAGATCAGCGGGCAGGTGTCCCGCTCCACCGACATCGCCAACCGGGCCAGCACGGAGGCCGCCGACACCAACCGCAAGGTGCAGGGGCTGGTGGAGCAGGCGCAGCGGATCGGCGAGGTGGTGCGCCTCATCACCGGCATCGCCAGCCAGACCAATTTGCTGGCGCTGAACGCCACCATCGAAGCCGCCCGCGCCGGAGAGGCGGGCAAGGGCTTCGCCGTCGTCGCCAACGAGGTGAAGATTCTGGCCACCCAGACCGCCAAGGCGACGGAGGAGATCTCCGGCCAGATTTCCTCCATGCAGGGGGCGACCGACGGTGCCGCCCAGGCCATCGCCGGAATCGGCCACACCATCGGGACGATCCGCGAGGTCGCCATCACCATCGCCGCCGCCATCGAGGAGCAAGGCGCGGCCACCACCGAAATCTCCCGCAACGTGCAGGAGGCGGCGACAGGCACCCGCTCCGTCAGCATGAACATCGCCACCGTCAGCCAGGCCGCCACCCAGACCGGGGCCGCCGCCGCCCAGGTGTTGGAGGCGTCGAGCGAACTGGCCGAACAATCGGTGCGGCTGAAATCCCAGGTCGAACAGTTCCTGACCGGGATCCGGGCCGCCTGACGCGACCCGAATCCCCGCCGGACACTCCACCCAATCAGAAGGCGGCGCGCACCCCGGCGTACACCGCCCGGCCTTCGCCCGGATAGAAAATGGACGTCGCCACCCGGCGCGCGTCCGTCACCGTGCCGATGTCGCTGATGTATTTCTTGTTGGTCAGGTTGCGGCCATCGATGAAGACCAACACGCCGTTGGAAAACTCCTTGCCCGCCTGCAGACTCAACAGGGTGCGGCCCGGAACCTTCAGCGTGTTGGCCTGATCGGCCCAGGCCCCTTGCGGGACCCAATCCACCGTCGGCGTCACATAGAAACCGTCGTTGGCGTAGGTCAGGCTGGAGCGCAACACATGGCGCGGCACGCCCGCCAGCGTGTTGTTGCCATACTGGCGGTCGCCGTCAAAGGTGAAGTGGTTGAAGGTCCAGACCTGCCCGACGCTCAGGCGGTCGTCCTTGGCGGCGATGCCGGTGGCGACGGTGGCCTTGAACGCGGCCTCGATCCCCTGATGGATGCTGCGGTCGGCGTTGAAGGTCGCCGCCGGAACGCTGCTGTTGGTGACGTATTGCAGCATCTCCCCGCGCACCGCCGAGCGGTAGGCGGTGACGTCCCACGACACCCCGCCGATCTCGCCGCGCGTGCCGATTTCCGCCGTCCAGGCGCGTTGCGGCTGCAACGGCACAAAGCCCAGCGTGCCGTTCGCCTGGGTCTGGTTCAGGTCGGAGAAATCGGGGATGTCCTGGCTGCGGGTCAGGTTGACGAAGGCCTGGATGGTGGGCTTGGGTTCCCACAGCAGGCCGATTTTCGGGTTGAAGCCGTAATAGGCGCGGTCGCCGTTCTTGGTGGGCGACAGCAGGTCGCTGTAGCTGCGCAGGTCGCGTTGCGCCTTGCCGCCGGTCATCAGGGCCAGGGTGGGCAGGACATACAGGCGGTTTTCCGCGAAGACCTCCGCGTTGTAGGCGTTCTGGCGGGAATCGACCGTCTGCGCCCCCCGGCTGCCGTTGATGTTGATGAACTGGCGGGCCTTGGTGTTGCCCGCCGTCAGACGGCCGCCGACGACCAGTTCGTCGCGCATGCCGCCCACGGTGAACTGCGTGGTGTAACGCGGGGCGACACCATAGGTCCAACCGGTCTGGTCGATGACCTGGAAGATCGGGTGGAACAGCTTTTTGCGGATCGCCCAGGTGGCGACGTCCAGTTGCCCGGACTCCATCTTGACGCTGGTGCGGTTGGCGATGCGCTGGGTCCAGACGTCGCGGGCCTGATCGCCCGACAACACCGCCGCCGTCGCCATGGTCGGACGGTTCAGCGCGTCGTTCAGGCCAAGCGATCCGGGCAGCTTCTGGTGGGTGACGTATTCGCCAAAATAGAAGCGGGTTTCCACATCGGGGCTGATGCGGTAGCCGATGTTGCCGTTGACCTGCTCATACTGCTGGCGGGCGTGTTTGCGATAGCCGTCGGAATGCGACACCGTGGCGTTGACCAGAAAATCCAGATCGCCCAGCACGCGCGACGCCTGAAGGGAGGTGCGCAGCGTGCCGAAGCTGCCGCCATCGACGCGCAACACGTTGGGCGCAATGGCGGTGTGCGCCGTCGGCGTCACCAGATTGATCGCCCCGCCCAGGGTGGAGGAGCCATAGGCCAGCCCGTTGCCGCCCTTGAACACTTCGGCGTAGCGCAGGGCCTGCGGGTCAAGCTGGTAGAAATCGCCGCTGCCGTCGGCGGCGTTGACCGGAATGCCGTCCTGCAACAGCTCCACCCCGCGCAGGTGATAGCCGCGCGCCATGCCCGACCCGCGCACCGACAGGCGCAGTTCCTGGCCATAACGGTTTTCCACGAAGACGCCGGGCACGTTGCCCAGCACGTCGCGCAGGGTGTTGGCCAGGGTGCCCTTGTAGGATTCGGCGTCGACAAAGCCGACGGAGCCGACGGTCTTGCCCAGCTCCTCTTGCGCCTGTTCGGCGGCGGGGGCGGTCTGCGTGCCTTTGCCCTGACCGGTGACGGTCAGCGTGTCGAGCGCGACCGGGGCGTTGGTTTGGGGAGCGGGGGCGGTTTGCGCGGCGGCGGGAAACGCCTGGACCGCAACGAGGGAGGCGAGCGCCAAAGCGCCGCCGGTGTGCACACGGGTCATCACTCAGTCTCTCCTGTGCCCGGTTGCGGGACCGCAAGGGGGTCGCCGGGCCGGGCATGGGTCATGAATCATCGGTCAGGGGGGCGCGTGCGTGAGGGCGCGCGCCCGGTCGGGGCGGAAACCGGCCATGGGCGGCGGTCCCCGCGCCCGGGGGCGATGGGCGACGGGCCGAGGAACGGCGCGGCGGGTCGGCGCTGGGCGCAGCCGCCAGCCATGGCCATTGGGGCCGGTAGCGGGAACCCCACCACCCGGCAACAGCGTTTGCACGGCGGCAAAGGCCAGGCAGGCCGCGCACGACTCGTCAAACGGATCAGCGGGCGGGCCGTTTGGCGGGGCCGATTCCGGCGAGCGGGCGGCCAGACACAACGGGGCCGACGCGTCCGCCGCCGCGCTGCGGGCCGCCATCACCAGGGCCGACCCGATGGGCGACAGCGCTTGCAGCAGCGCGGCCAGCAGCAGCAGCGCCCACAGCCCGCGCGTCCAAACCGGCCTGCGTTGTTCGAAACGCGTCCTCATCGCAGGGCGAACCGCACCGGGACCGTCACCTCCAACCGGTCGCCGCCCAGCGTCGGCGGCAAGGGCGGCAGGGGGGAGGCGCGCTCGATCATCTGTTCCGCCGCCTGATCCAAACGCTCATGGCCGGAACCCTGGATGATGGACCAGCGCAGAACCGCGCCGTCCCGCGCGATGGTGAAGCGCAGATGAACGGTCCCTTCCTCCCGCGCCAGTTGGGCGGCGCGCGGGTAGAGTTTGTACCGGGCCAGCCGGGCGAGGATCGTCGCCAGATAGTCGGGCGGCGGCCCGCTGGACGCGGCCTGCGCCGGGACCGCGGCAACGGGCGGTGCTGGCGGAGTGGGCACGACGACAGCCGACACGGGGGGTGGGGCCGTTGGGGAGGGTGGAGCCTTGGCCGCCGCCGCCCGCTTGACCGGGGCCGGAGCCGGGGCGACCGGCGGCGGCGTGACCGACACCGGACGGGATGGCGGCACGGGGCGGGGCGGGGGCGGTGTCGGTTCCGGCACCGGCGCAGGCGCAGGGGGCGGCTCCGATGGCGGCTCCGATGGCGGCTCAGGCGGGGGCGGGGGCGGTTCCACCGGAGGGGGCGGAGCAGGCTCCGGCAGGGTCACAGGGGTCGGTTCGACCGGCGTCGCTTCAGGGACAACCGGCTCCGGTGGAGGCACAACGGGTTTCGCCAACGGGACCGATGATTCCGCCACAGCCGCCGCCACCGGCTCGGTCACCGGTTCAACCACGGGCGCAGCCGACGGGGCCGGTTCGGCAGGCGGTTCCGGGATCGGTTCCAACTCCAGGGCAAAGGCCACAGCCTCCGGCGCGGCGACGGGCGACGGGTCCGGCCGCGCCAACCCGGCGACCAGGGCGATCACGCCAACGTGCAACGCCACCGACAGCGGCAAGGGCCATCGGCTGGACGCACGGCGCGGAGCAACGGGGCGGGCCGTCGGCACCAGCGCGCAAGGCTGGGGACCGGCGGTCAAACGATCGGACGGCAGGGGACATCACCGACAATCAGCGGAACGGTGTCCCAGCCCACACCCACAGGAACCCGACGACGGCCGCCGCGCGGCGTCCCAGGCGGGGACGGGCGCGATCAGCAACGATCCGGGCGAAAACGGGGAGTCAGGCGGAACGGGGCGGCGGTCTCAGGCCCACACCACCGGCGGCGCGCGCGGGGCATGGTTCGACCGCCTCGCCGACAACGCCACGCGCACGCGCGGCCACACCGATTCCAGGCGCTCCCCAAGCCGCAACACCGCCAACGCGCCGCCATCCGGCAGCGGCAGGGCGTGGGCGGACAAGGCCAGACAAAAGGCGCAGGGCGGGGCGTGAGGCGCGCCATCAGCGGGTGCACCGGCGTTCCCCGCCGCGTCCTCCGCATCGTTGGCCGCATCGTTGGCCGCATCACGGGTCGAATTGAGGGCGGACGGGCCGCAGCCAACGGCCCAAGCCGCCGGATCGGGCGCAACGAGCAGGCTGGTCCCCAGCCCCCCATCGATCGAACCCACGCCGACCACGCGCGCACCGACCGGCCCACCGCGCGCCGCCATGGCGGCGTCGGGCAGGATCGCTTGCAGCAGCAGGGCCAGAACCGCCAGCCAGACGCGCCAACGCCCCCGCCCGGACCGAATCACCGGTCCGGCGGCGGATCGTCGGGCCATCACAGCCGTCTGTCCCCGTGCCTGCGCCACCGCGCGCCATCCTTCGTCATCAACAGAATGTCCCGGCTTTATCACACCCCGACCGCTCCGACCACAGCGGATCGTTGCCGCCGCCACGGTCGCCAGGGGGCAGAGCGTCATCCACGCGCGTCAGACAAGCGCCATCCCGGTCAAAAGCGAAACACATCCCGTTTCTGCCAGAACGCGCGCCGGACAAACGTTCCACCCCCGCTTTTCGCACGGTCCTGGCGCTGGCCACAAACCTCTGGACACCGGCCGGAAAGCGAAAGACGCGCCACCTTGCTCACAGTGCGAAGGCACGCGCCGCACTCGTCCGGCGGACTGCTTTGAACCGCCGTCAGGGCGACCCAGCCGACGGCCACCAGCATGGTCAGGACGACCACCGACCGCCGCAGCATTGTGGCCGATATGGCTCGGCATCGCGGCATCGGTGGCATGGCTCAAACACTCCCTGATGTGGCCCCGGCTTCCCGACGCCAGGAACATACGATGTAAACTTACATAGTAAGTACGTCAAGCGCTGACCAGAGCCGCACCAGGGCAATCGCTTGAAGGTATATAAACCTATATAAAGAATTTACCGTCATCCCCGCGAAGGCGGGGATCCAGGCTTTCCCGTCAGAGCCACTCTGCGAACTCTGGATCCCCGCCTTCGCGGGGATGACAAATGTCCTAATAGAGGAATTTCAAGCCTTCACCCGATTGCCCTGAGAGCCGCACCAATCCGCCCGCCCCTCTTGCCCCTCTTGCCCCCCTTGCCCCTCTTGCCCCTCTTGCCCCGACCATCTGCCATCGGCTGAAAGGGCGCGGCACCCTGACGCAGGGGTGGCGCGCTCCGGCGTCATGAATCGGGCGTATACTGACGATCCGTGCGGCGCTGCGGGTGCCGCCGTCGTTGGAAAGGGCACGATCATGGACAGCCTGTTGATGGACACGATGGCCCCGGCTGATAACGCGGAGCCGTCAACGTCGCCCTGGCGCGGCTTTGCCGAAGGGCCGTGGCAGCGGTCCATCGATGTGCGCGACTTCATCCTGCGCAACGTCACCCCTTACACCGGCGATTCCGCCTTTCTCAGCGGCCCAACCGACCGGACGCGGGCGCTGTGGGCGCGCGTCACCGATCTGCTGGCGCAGGAGCGCGCGACCAAGGGCGGCGTGCTGGACGCCGACACCGACCGGGTGTCGGGCATCACCGCCCACCCGCCGGGCTACATCGACCGCGATCTGGAACTGATCGTCGGTTTGCAGACCGACAAACCGCTCAAACGCGCGATCATGCCGTTCGGCGGCTGGCGGTTGGTGAAAAGCGGGTTGGAGGCCTATGGCTTCACCGCCTCGCCCGCGCTGGACGCGGTGTTTCCCAACCTGCGCAAAACCCACAATCACGGCGTGTTCGACGTCTACACCGACGAGATGCTGCGTTGCCGCAAATCGGGCGTCATCACCGGCCTGCCCGATTCCTATGGGCGCGGGCGCATCATTGGCGATTACCGCCGCGTCGCGCTGTATGGCGTCGACCGGCTGACCGCCGACAAGCGCGCGCAGTTCGCCTCCCTCGACCTCGACCGTATGGACGAAGCGACGCTGCGCGCGCGGGAGGAGATCACCGAGCAGATCCGCGCGCTCGCCGATCTGGTGGCGATGGCCTCCGGCTATGGCTTCGACGTCACCCGCCCGGCGGCGACCGCGCAAGAGGCGGTGCAGTGGACCTATCTGGCCTATCTGGCGGCGGTGAAGGAATCGAACGGGGCCGCGATGTCGCTGGGCCGGGTGTCGAGCTTCCTCGACGTCTACATCGCCCGCGACCTCGCCGATGGCCGCCTGGACGAGGCGCAGGCGCAGGAGTTGATCGACCAGTTCGTCATCAAGCTGCGCCTGGTCCGCTTCCTGCGCACGCCGGAATACGACCAGCTCTTTTCCGGGGATCCGACCTGGGTGACGGAATGCCTGGGCGGCATGGCGCTGGACGGGCGGACGCTGGTGACGCGGTCCAACTTCCGCATGCTGAACACCCTGCACAATCTCGGCCCCGCGCCGGAACCGAATCTGACCGTTCTGTGGTCGGAACAATTGCCGGAAGGGTTCAAGCGTTTCTGTGCCGAAACGTCGATCAAGACCTGTTCCCTGCAATATGAGAACGACGATCTGATGCGCCCCTATTGGGGCGACGACTACGCCATCGCCTGCTGCGTGTCGGCGATGCGGATCGGCAAGCAGATGCAGTTCTTCGGCGCGCGGGCCAATCTGGCCAAGACCCTGCTGTACGCCATCAACGGCGGCCGCGACGAGCTGACGGGCGAGCAGATCGGCCCGTCCTTTGCCCCGATCACCGCCGATGTCCTGACCTATGACGAGGTGATCGCCCGTTTCGTTCCGATGATGGAATGGTTGGCGAAGGTCTACATGAACACGCTGAACGCCATCCATTACATGCACGACAAATACATGTACGAGCGGTTGGAGATGGCGTTGCACGACCGCGACATCCTGCGCACCATGGCCTGCGGCGTCGCCGGGTTGAGCGTGGTGGCCGACAGCCTGTCGGCGATCAAACACGCCACCGTCCATGTCATCCGCGACGCGCGCGGTCTGGCCGTCGATTACCGGATCGAGGGCGACCATCCGGCCTATGGCAACAACGACCCGCGCGTGGACGACATCGCCGTGTGGGTGGTGGAACGCTTCATGGCACTGCTGCGAAAGCAAAAAGCCTACCGCGACGCCGTGCCGACGCAATCGGTGCTGACCATCACCTCCAACGTCGTCTATGGCAAGAAGACCGGCAGCACGCCGGACGGGCGCAAGGCGGGCGAACCCTTCGCGCCGGGTGCCAACCCGATGCACGGGCGCGACCGCAAGGGGGCCATCGCCTCCATGGCGTCGGTGGCCCGCCTGCCCTACGCCCACGCGCAGGACGGCATCAGCTACACCTTCACCATTGTTCCCGGCGCGCTGGGGCCGACGCCGGAGGAGCGGGTGGCCAACCTGATCGGCATGCTGGACGGCTACACCGCCCAGGGCGGCCACCACATCAACGTCAACGTGTTCGACCGCGACACCCTGATCCACGCCATGGATCACCCGGAGCTGTACCCGCAATTGACCATCCGGGTCAGCGGCTATGCGGTGAACTTCATCAAGCTGACGCGCGAACAGCAGCTTGACGTGGTGTCGCGCACCTTCCACGCCGGGCATTGAGCGGGATGGGGCAAGACAGCCAATGACCGTGCGCGGCTGGGTTCATTCGGTGGAAAGCTGCGGCACGGTGGACGGCCCCGGCCTGCGTTACGTGCTGTTCCTGGCCGGGTGCCCGTTGCGCTGTCTCTATTGCCACAACCCCGACACCCGCCACCTGCACGATGGCACGCCGACGGATTCCGGCGCGGTGCTGGCCGACATCGCCCGCACCGCCGGTTTCCTGACCCGCGCCCATGGCGGGGTGACGCTGAGCGGCGGCGAACCGCTGGTCCAGCCGGAATTCTGCGCGGCGATCCTGCGCGGCTGCAAGGCGCAGGGGCTGCACACCGCCCTCGACACGTCGGGCCATCTGGGGCTGCACGCCGACGATCATCTGCTGGCCGACACCGATCTGGTGCTGCTCGACATCAAGGCTTTCACCGAGCAGACCCACCGGGCGCTGACCGGCGCGCCGCTGCGCCCCACCCTGGAATTCGCCGAACGGCTGGCCGGGCTGGGAAAGCCGGTCTGGCTGCGCTACGTCCTGGTTCCTGGCCTGACCGATCACGAGGACGAGATCGCCGCCCTGGCCGGTTTCGCCGCCGGGCTGGGCGTGGTGGAGCGGGTGGACGTGCTGCCCTTCCACAAGATGGGGGAGGCGAAATGGGCGGCGCTGGGCCTGCCCTACCGCCTGACCGACACCCAGCCGCCGACGGCGGAGCAGACCGCGCGGGCGCGCGGCCTGTTCCGGAAGGCCGGGTTGCGGGTGCCGTAAACCGCCGGACACCCGCGCTGGACCGATCAGAGAACGCCCTTGCTCGCCACCAGTTCGCGCAGGTCGGCTTCGGGGCGCGCGCCAACGTGGCTGATGATCTCGGCCGCCGCAATCGCGCCCAACCGGCCGCAAACCGCCGGGGCCAGATCGCGGGTGAAACCATAGAGGAAACCGGCAGCGTAAAGATCGCCGGCCCCGGTGGTGTCCACCACCCGGTCCACCGGTTCCGCCGGAACCTCGACCACCGAACCGCCCGAGACGATGACCGCGCCCTTCTCACTGCGGGTCAGGGCTGCGACCTTGCCCAGGGCGCGCACGGCGGCCAGCGCGTCGTCAAAGCGGTCGGTGCCATAGAGCGCGCCGATCTCATGCTCGTTGGCGAACAGGATGTCGACGTGGTTTTCGACCAGATCGCGGAATTCGGCGTGGTGGCGGTGAACGCAGAAGCTGTCCGACAATGACAGCGACACCTTGCGCCCGGCGGCGTGGGCGATGGCGGCGGCCTTGCGGAACGCCTCCTTGGCGCGGGGCGGATCCCACAGATAGCCTTCCATGTAGGTGACGCGGGAGGCGGCGATCCGCTCCTCGTCGATGTCCTCCGGCCCCAGTTCGACGCAGGCCCCCAGATAGGTGTTCATCGAGCGCTGGGCGTCGGGCGTCACCAGAATCAGGCAGCGGGCGGTCGGCGCGCCGCCCACCAGCGGGGCGGTGTCGAACCGCACACCCGAGGCGCGGATGTCGTGGCCGAACACGTCGCCCAACTGGTCCTTGGCCACCTTGCCGATGTAGGCCCCGGTCCCGCCCAGCAGGGCGATGCCCGCCATGGTGTTGCCCGCCGACCCGCCGGACATTTCCACACCCGGCCCCATGCGGCCATACAGCTCTTCGGCCCGCGCGGTGTCGATCAGGGTCATCGCCCCTTTTTCGACGGCGTTGGCGGCCAGAAAGGCGTCATCGGCGTGGGCGATGACGTCAACAATGGCGTTGCCAATGCCGGTGACGTCGAAGGCGGCGGGGGCCATGGGCGCTCCTTGGAAAAATCCCTGGGGAAACGAAGACACACGGTCGGCGCGACCGCGCGGCGGAGTATAGCGGCGGCGGCCGCGTTCTCAAGACCAACGACGAACGCAACGCACGGCTGTTGACCGCACCTCCTCATCGCGTTGAACAAACAGCAGTGCGCAAGAAATGAACCTGCACACCGATGGATGATTCAACGCCACGCGTCGAATTGATCCCCTCCCCTCCATCCCGCGATTGATTGGCGCTCCATCTCTTTGCCCAAACACGATTGATCACCTTTTTTCAGGGTTTTCCCGAATTCTGCACCGGAATCCCCCGGCTTGACACAGCGACTGCCGGGAGTGAGGATTTTCCAATGCCAACACGGGCACCGTCTTCGATCCCGCATTGGTTCGCCGAGGAGGCACTATGCTGCGCAGCCAGGTCCGGCGTCTGTCTTTGCGAACGGCGATCATGCTGCCTTTCGCCACACTGATGCTGGTGTCCGTGGCGTTGATGGGCTACGCCGCCCACATCGGTCATGAACGTCTGTTGACGGAGCAGAGCCAGCGCGTGATCGGCAGTCTGACGTCGCGCACGCACGATGTCCTGTCGCATTTCCTCGACGCGCCCTACGCCATCCTTCGGGTGGTGCGACAGGAAATCCTGTTCGACGACCTCTACTCCCCCGGCGACATGACCGGCATCGAGAACAAGATCCGCGCGCTCTACGGCACCGCCTTTGTCGAACAGCAGCATGTCAGCGTCGTCGCCTTTGGCGGGCGCAACGGTGAATTCGTTGGCATGCGCCGGGAAACCAACAACGGCTTCGCCGCCATGGTGCTCGACAAGCGCACCAACGGGGAATTGCGCATCCATGCGGGCGACACGCTGAACAGCCCGATGATCGCCCAATATCCCGGCTATGACCCCCGGACCCGCCCTTGGTACTTGGAGGGAGTGCAGAACAATGGTCCGGGTTGGACTCCGATCTACAGCAACTACGACGAAAAGCAGGAAATCACCATTTCGGCGACCTCGCCCAGCCTGGACCGCAGCGGCGCGTTCCAGGGCATCATCGTCGCGGATGTGAAGCTGGAGGGCATCAGTCGCTTTTTGGGAAACGCCCCGGATTTGGGGCATGGGGCCATCTTCATCATCGACAGCAGCGACCGTCTGGTCGCGCAAACCGGCAACAGCCCCATCCTGACCGCCGCCGGTGGCAAGGAAAAGGGCGGAACCCGCCTGCTGGTTCAGGAAAGCCATCATCCGCTGGTGCGGGCGGCGGCCCCCTTCCTGAGCCACGCGGGCGACACCGCGCGGGAAATCGCCCGCGCCGAAGGGGAACGGCTGTTCCTGAAGGTCACACCCTACACCGACGCGCGGGGCCTGGATTGGCGGATCGGCGTGGTGATGAACGAAAGCGACCTGATCGGGACGCTGCGCGGCGAAATCCTCACCACGCTGTGGGTCGTGATCGGCATCGCCCTGTTCGGCGTGATGGTTGGGTTGGCGCTGCTGCAACTCATCATCCAACCGATCCTGAACACCGCCCACGCGGCCAAGACACTGGCGCGCGGCGAATGGCGGCATGAACTGTCGCCCGGCGTGTCGTTGCGGGAAACCGCGCTGCTGGTCGACGCCTTCAACGACATGTCGGTGCGCCTGCGCCGCTCCTTCCAGGAGTTGCGCGACCGCATCGTGCGGGATCCGCTGACGAATTTGCTGAGCCGGTCGGGCCTGTGCGAAACGCTGGCCGACCGCAAGCTGTCCTCGTCCGGGATTGATGACGACGCGGCGGTCGTGGTTGCGTTGATCGGGTTGGATGGCTTTCGCGGCATCAACAACAGCATCGGCCATGGGGCCGGGGATGGGCTGTTGACCAGCGTCGCCCACCGTCTGGCCACCCACAGCCCCAACGGCGCGCTGGTCGCGCGGGTGGAGGGCGACGAGTTCGCGGTGGTTCTGGACAGCCCGGCGACGCCGGAAACGATGCAAGCCGTCGGCCAATGGGCTTTGGGGCTGTTCGCCGCCCCCTTCCGCGCCGACGAGGACGAGGTGGTGGTCAGCGCCTGCATCGGCGTGGCGGGCGGCCCCTTGACCAGCCAGGACACCATCGAATCCCACCTGCGTCACGCCAGCGTGGCGCTGAGCGAGGCCAAACGGCGCGGCCCGCGCAGCGCCCGGGTGTTCGAACCCGACATGATGAGCAAGTCGAAGGAGCGCACCCGCCTGACCGCCGAGATGGCCCCGGCGCTGGCGCGCGGGGAATTCCGTCTGGTCTATCAGCCGGTGGTCGATCTGACGCGCGGCGGGCGCGTGGTGGGGGCGGAGGCGCTGATCCGCTGGCACCACCCGCGCGGCGGCATGGTTCCGCCCGACCTGTTCATCCCGCTGGCCGAGGAAAGCGGGCAGATTCTGGACATCGGCCACTGGGTGCTGCGCACCGCCTGCCAGGACATCGCCGAACGGCTGCACCGGGGCTGGCCCAGCGATTTCGATCTGCACGTCAACGTGTCGGTGCGCCAGCTCATCCAGTCCGGCTTTGTCGAAACGGTGGAAACGGCGCTGCGCGACTCTGGCCTGCCCGCCGACAATTTGACCTTGGAAATCACCGAAACCTCGCTGGCCACCGATGGGCTGATCGCGCGCGAGGCGTTGATCCAACTGCGCGACATGGGGGTGCGGGTGGCGATCGACGATTTCGGCACCGGCTATTCCTCCCTCTCCTACCTCACCAGCCTGCCGTTCGACGGGCTGAAGATCGACCGCTCCTTTGTCTCCGGCATGACCGGAAACGGCCAATCGCGCACCATCGTGCATTCCATCGTCGGCATCGCCCGCAGCTTCGACGTGCATCTGGTGGCCGAAGGGGTGGAAACGCTGGAACAGGCGGCGGCCCTGCGCGATCTGGGCTGCGAACGGGCGCAGGGCTATCTGTTTGGCCGCCCGCTGCCGCTGAACGACTGGACCGATCCGGCCCATCTGCCGCGTCTGGCCGCCGGGTGATCGGGCGAAGCGATCCCGGCGAAGCGGCCACGATGAAACGGCGCAGGGCAATCGCTTGAGTCACCGTGCGCCCGGTCAAAACAAGAACCGACACGGATTTCATGGATTTTTTCACGGATTTCGCGGACCGCGTCCCAGAGCCACCCCGTTTGCGATCTCGCAACAAACCTCATGGCGGGCTGCGGGAGGCAATTGGAATCAAAAATCCGTGCAATCCTTCATTTTGTCCGTGAAATCCGTGTTCATTCTTGTTTGCGTGACGATGAGCGTTTGTTCAAGCGATTGCCCTGCAAAACGGCGGCGTATGGCTTGACGGGGCTGGAGCGCGGTGGCCAAATCAGTGTCCCTTCCTGCGCCGCCACCACCGGATGCTGCCGCCATGACCTCCGTTTTTTCGCGTTTGGCGAACCCGTTTGCCGACACACCCGTGACCTGCGTTGAGGATCTGCGGCGGCTGGCCAAGCGGCGGGTGCCGCGCATGTTCTACGATTACGCCGATTCCGGCTCCTACACCGAAGGCACCTATCGGGCCAACCAGTCGGATTTCGCCAAGATCACGCTGCGCCAGCGGGTGGCGGTGGACATGACCAACCGCACGCTCGCCAGCACCATGGCCGGGCAGCCGGTGGCCATGCCGGTGGCGCTGGCCCCGACCGGCCTGACCGGGATGCAGCACGGCGACGGCGAGATCCTCGCCGCCCGTGCCGCCGCCAAGGCCGGGGTCCCCTTCACCCTCTCGACCATGAGCATCTGCTCGATCGAGGATGTGGCGGAAAACACCGACAAGCCGTTTTGGTTCCAGCTCTACGTCATGCGCGACCGCGATTTCATCGACCGGCTGATCGCGCGGGCCAAGGCGGCGCGCTGCTCGGCCCTGGTGCTGACGCTGGATCTGCAAATCCTGGGGCAGCGGCACAAGGACATCAAGAACGGCCTGTCCACCCCGCCGCGCATGACCATTCCGAACATCCTGGACATGGCGACCAAGCCGCGCTGGTGCCTGAGCCTGCTGAACACCCAGCGCCGCACCTTCCGCAACATCGTCGGCCACGCCAAGGGGGTGGGCGATCTGCGCTCCCTCTCGTCCTGGACCGCCGAGCAGTTCGACCCGACCCTGAACTGGGACGATGTGCGCAGGATCCGCGACCGCTGGGACGGCAAGCTGATCCTGAAGGGCATCCTCGACGCCGAAGACGCCACGCAGGCGGCGGAAACGGGGGCCGACGCCATCATCGTGTCCAACCATGGCGGGCGTCAGCTGGACGGGGCGATGTCGTCCATCGCCGCCCTGCCCGCCATCGTCGAGGCCGTCGGCGACCGGATCGAGGTGCTGATGGACGGCGGCATCCGCAGCGGCCAGGACGTCATCAAGGCGCTGGCGCTGGGGGCCAAGGGCGTGTTCATCGGCCGCGCCTTCCTCTATGGCCTGGGGGCCGGGGGCGAGGCGGGCGTCACCCAATGCCTGGACATCATCCGCAAGGAGCTGGACGTCACCATGGCCATGTGCGGCCTGCGCGACGTGCGCGACGTGACCGGGGCCATTCTGGCGGGCAAGCCGACGTTCGGCTGACCGGTCGGCGGAGTTGGCCCTTCCCCCCACCGGTCAAGCCAGTGGGGGGAAGGCGCGCCTCAGCCGCCCAGACGGTGGGACGTGACCGGTTCCAGATCGCCGCGCCAGTCGCGGATCTCGGCCTCCACCCGTTCGGCGGCGCGCTGGTCGCGGAAGCGTTTGCGCACGCGGCCGTTCGCCCCGCGCGCCTGCATCGCCAACAGACGGGCCTCGACCTCCGGATCGCTGGCGATGGCCTGACGCCAGCGCTCCAGCCGGATTTCCACCACGGCGTCCACAATGCCCTGCGTGCCGGGACGGCGGCCCAGCTTGGCCACGCTGGGGGCCAGGCGGGCGGCGGCGGACGCCGCAACCTCGGCGGGCATGGCGGGGAAGACGTTGCGCACGGCCATGGCGATGGAGGCCTTGACGTCCTCCTCCTGCTCGCGCGCCTGGGCGTGACGGCCCTGGCGGTTTTCGGCCCGCGCGTGGCGCTTGGCCTGCCACGCCACCACCTCGGCGGCGATGGCCTGCGCGTCCTCGTCCAGCCACACCGCCGCGTCGGCCCCGCTGTCCCCTGCGTTGCCCCCCACCTGCCCCAGAATCCGGCGGGCGGCGTCGGGGGTCTCGGAATCCTCCGTCGTCACGATCTGGACCAGACGCAGCGCCGTCAGCGATTTCAGCGAGCGTTCACGCCCCGGATCGGTCGCCAACAGGGAAGAACGGGCGAGCGCATCACTTCCCAACAGGGCCTGGAGCACCTCCAGGTCGCTGCGGGTCCAGCGGCGGGAGGCCACCAGCCGGTCCACCCGGTCCTTGCGCCGTTCGCGCACCACACGCGGGTCGTCCTGGTCGCCGGTGACAAGCGCCCACACCCCCGCCGTCCAGCGGGCAATCGCCCAGTCGCAGCGGGGCGGCAGCGGCGCGTCGGTGGGAAAGCGCGGGGTCTCCTCGCCCTCCACCGCCCGGTTCCAGACGGTGGCCGCGCGCAAACAGCCCTCCTCCGGCGACCGCCACGGCTCACCCGGTTGGGAATAGAACGCCCCACCGCTGGGGCTACGCGACAGGCTGGCCCATCCGGCGACCTCAACGGCGAGGCGCTCCGGCATATCCGCCGGGCGTGGCCACGCGCCCAGCGTCATCACTCGATCAGACGACATGCATGCTCCTTGTTCGGCGCGACCCTAACACAGCCGGGCCGCTCCGCCCAACCGGCCAACCGCCATGGCCGCAATGCCGGTTGCGCAAGTTCGGTCAGGCGGGCGGGCGATCCGCCGGGTAGGGTGTGGGTCATGCCCGGAGACAACACCGTGACCACACCCACCCCAACCGCCGCCCAGCGCTACCGCGCCCGCTTCCAGCGGGTGTTGCGCCACATCGACGATCACTTGGAGGACGACTTGAGCGTCGCGGCGTTGAGCGCCGTCGCCGCCTTTTCCCCGCACCACTTCCACCGGCAATTCACCGCCCTGTTCGGCATCGGAATCCACCGCTGCGTCCAACTGTTGCGGTTCAAGCGGGCGGGGCAGCGGCTGGCCTTCCGCACCGATCCGGTCCTGACCATCGCGCTCGACGCCGGGTATGACGGGCCGGAAGCCTTCGCCCGCGCCTTCAAACGCCAGTTCGGCCAATCCCCCAGCGCCTTCCGCGCCGCCCCCGATTGGGCGGCGTGGCAGGCGGCCCAACGCGATTTGCTGCCCATCGAAAGGTTCGCCATGACCGACCACCCCCCGCCCAACGCCGCCGACGTCCGAATCGTCACCGTGCCGGACACACCGGTGGCGGTTCTGGAGCATCGCGGCGATCCCGCGCGGATCGGCGACAGCGTGCGCCGCTTCATCGCCTGGCGCAAAGCCAACGGGCTGCCGCCCCAGCGCCACGCCACCTACAACATTTTGCACAACGACCCGGAGCAGGTGCCGCCGGGCGATTTCCGCCTGGATTTGTGCGTGGCGATTCACCAGCCGGTGCCGCCGAACCCCGACGGCGTCCGCGATGGCGTCATCCCCGGCGGCCGCTGCGCCACCCTGCGCCATGTCGGATCGGAGGCCGGGTTGCGCGCCGCCCTGCTCCACCTGTACCGCGATTGGCTGCCCACCAGCGGGGAGGAGCCGGGCGACGCCCCGCCCTACCTCCAGCGCGTCCGCTTCTTCCCCGACGTGCCGGAAACGGACGCCGTGACCGACCTGTTCCTGCCCCTGGCCGGATGAGCCGAGGGGCAAGACCAGACGATCAACCGGCGATCAACCGACACTCAATCGGCGGACACGCGGCGGCAGCGGCGCTTCAGCAGGTCCATGGCCGCGTCCACCGCCTCGCCGGTCAGCGGGAACAGACGGTCGTCCAACGTGCGGCCATCGCCATCGGCGGCGCGGATGTGCAGCCCCTCCCCGGTGTCCGCCACCGAGACGTCCACCACCCCGTCGGCGGTTTCCTGGCTGGCGACGTCGAGGAAATCGGCCAGTTCGTTCAGGCCGGAATCGGCCTGCCATTCGGCTTCGGCGGTGAAATCCAACAGGTCGTTCAGCCCACCGATCGGCTCGCAGCGGCGGACCCGGCGGTCGGCACCGCGCACGGCCTCGGTGAAGCGGTCGAGCGCCGCGCGGACGCGGGCCTCCTCCTCCGGGTCAAGCTCCGCCTCGGGCGCGTTGTCGATGCCGAGATTCAGGGGATCGGGCAGCGTTTCCCCCGCCCCTTCCAGCCCATCGCCGCTTTCCTCGACCAGACCGACGACGGCGACGAAGCGCGGCGAGGGTGCCTCGGCGTCCGCGACCAAATCCTGGCGCTGGGCGTAAGCGACGGCGTCATCGACCGAGGTCAGCAAATGGTTGAGGAAGGCGCGACGGTCGGCGGCCTCCAGATAGGACAGCGCTTCGGGGTCGAGCCACAGCGGCAACAGGCGGGTGTCCGCCGCGTTTTCCAGCAGGCCGGAGTTGTCCAACCCCTCTTCAATGGACTCGATGGTCGGCGGCTCGCTGAGATCGCCCTCCACCTCCGCCGCCAGCCAGAACAGCGTCACGGTGGACAGGTCGCCATACTGGTCGGTGCGCTGGACGGATTCGGCGAAGGCCTCGACCTCGTCCAGGAAATTGTACTGCTCATCCTCGCGCAGCTTGCCCAGGGCGGCTTCGATCACCGCCTGCCGCCCGGCGTCCAGCAACTCGTCCAGCAGCAGGCCAAAGCGCTGGTCGGCGGTGCGCCACAGCCGGACCAGACGATCCGCCGGGGTCCCGGCGAAACCGGGTCCTGCCGCTTTGCCGCCCGCGCCCCCCACCGCGCGCCCCACCGCGCCGTTGGTCTTGCCCGTGCCGCCGCCCGTTCCGTTGCTCCGCTTCGCCATGCTGCCCTCGCGCCTGAATGCTGGGGCCGACCATAGGCACCCGGCGGCGCGCTGTCGATGGCGATTTCAAGCGCGAATCAAAGGGTGATTTCGCTGGCGATTCCGCAGCGGACAGGCCGCGCCGCGTCGTCAGGGGGCCTTGCGGGCGGCAAGGGTCAACGGAGCGTCGTCGCGGCGCACCGGCAGGGTCAGGCCGGGGAACAGGTGGCGCATCTGGCGCAGGATTTCGTCGGACCAATCCACCCCCTCCTCCAACCCCTCGCGCCCCAGGCTGGTCGCCTTGGCCGGAACCAGCGCGGCAAGGTTGCGCCCGACCGTCTCGAACGCTTCCGGGCTGCTGCGGAACAGGCGGTTGATCAGGTCGTAATCCAGTTCGCACAGCAGGGCCGGGGTGCGGGCGCGCACGGTGCAGGCGTGCGCCTCCCCCAACAGGACAACGGCGGGGTCGAACAGGTCGCCGGGCCGCAGCATCGGCGGCAGGCTGTTGCGCGCGCCGTTGCGGCGGCTGACCTCGGTGGACAGAAGCCCTTCCAGCACGAGGTAGAGCACGGTCCCCGCCTCCCCCGCCTGGGCGACAACGCGGCCCGGCTGCTCCACCGTCAGCCGCGCGCCCTCGCCCAACAGGTCCAGATCGCGGCGGGACAGGTCGCGCCACAGCGGGGCATCGCCGATCAGTTGGGCCAGCCGGTCCTTGCCCGGCACCTGCAACCCCATCTCGGTGTCGGTGTTCTGGCGCGGCACCGCCGGCTCCAGCCCGGCTTGGGCCAGATGGGTCAGGGCCGCTTGCAGGATCAACGGGCGGGCCGAGGCCAGGAAGCGCCATTCCGCCTTGAAATAGATGGCGTATTCCGCTCCCTCCGGCTTGATGCTCTTGACCTCGACCCAGGGCTGGGGCGGTGCGCCCTGGTCGCCGATCAGCCCGGTCAACGCCTCCAACGCGGCGGCTTGCAGGATGCGGATGGCGCGGGCGGGCGGTACGCGGGCGTCGAGCGTGACAATGGCCGAACGGAAGCTCGTGGCCTCCGGCTGGCTGAAGTTGGTGATGGTGATGGCGCTGAACTTGCTGTTGGGGATGATCACGACGTCGCCGGAAAAATCCTTGATCCGGGTGGTGCGCCAACTGATTTCCAGCAATTGGCCCGTGATGGCGGTCTCGCCCGCCTTGTGAAGCTGGATGTATTCGCCGATCCTCACGGCGCGGTCGATGTTCAGCGCGATGCCCGCGAACACGTCCTGCAACAGCTCGCGCAGCGCCATGCCGAGCACCAGACCGGCGACGCCCGACGCCGCCCACAGCACCGTCAAATCCTGGTCGAAGACGATGCCGGCGCAGGCCGACAGCGCCACCATGTAGATGAGCAGGCCGGAAATCTGGCTCAACAGCTTCGGGACCGGCGCACCGGTGGCCGACGCGACGATGCCGTCGAAGATGACGTAGCGGATGATGCGCTGGGCCAAAACCGCCAGCGACAGGAAGGCCGCCACCCCCAGCACGTATTTCAGGATGCGGCGGGTGTTGTCCACCGCCGCCAGCCCGAAGGTCTGGTACGCGTCGCCGCCCAGATAGAAGAAGGTGAAGATGCCGACGGTCAGCAGCCCCGGCAGCAGGATTTTGCTGAACGCGTCGCGCAGGGTTGTCCGCATGATGTCACGCCACCTTCAGCCGTTCGATCTCGGTTTTCAGCCGCTGGGCCATGTCGGTCAGCGACGACATGGTCGCGGAAATCTCCTCCGCCGCGCCCGCCGTGCTCTGGCCGACCATGGTCAGGCTGATGACGCGGTCCTTCAACACCTGGGCCATGGCGTTCTGCTCGTCGATGGCCGCCGCGATGGCCTGGGCGGTGGTCCCGTTCTCCTGCGAGGTTTCGACGATGCGGCGGATGGACCCGCGCGCCTCCTGCGCCGCCGTCACGCCGCTTTGCACGCTGCGGTCGGTGGCCTCCAGCAGGGATCCGATGTCGCGGGTGGCCTGGGCGACATCCTCGGCCAGCCGCGTGACCTGATGGGCGATCAGGCCGAAGCCACGCCCCTGGTCCCCGGCGCGCACCGCCTCCAACCCGGCGTTGACGGCGAGCACATAGGTTTTTTCGGCGATGCTGGCGATCAAGCCGCTGATCTGGTTGATGCGGGCGTTGGCGGCGGCGATCTGATCGACGGCGGTGGTCAGGTTGGCAAGCTTGGCCTGCCCCTCTTCGGCGGTGCTGGCGGCGGAGCGGGCGAGCACGCTGCCGCGCTCCGCGCTCTGGGCGATCTCGGCGACGGCGGCGACCATCTGTTCGATGGCCCCCGACACGTCGGTCAGCGTGCCCATCTGCTCGGACGCCTGCCGCGACACGTCCAGTGCCGCCGCCGTGGTCTCGCCCGCCGAATGGGCCACCTGCTGGGTGGAGGCCGCCACCTCACGCACCACGCCGCTGAACTGCTCGACCGCCTTGTTCATGTTGGCCTTGATCGCGGCGAAATCGCCCTGATAGGAGCCTTCGATCGTCACGGTGATGTCGCCCTGCGCCATGGCGGCGGCGATGGCGGAAATTTCATCCAGCAGCGCCACCAACGCGTCCAGGCTGCGGTTGACGTTGCCCTTCAGCGCGCGCAGATCGCCGTCATACGCCCCGGTGATGCGCCCGCGCAGGTCGCCGGAGGCCAGCTTCGCCATCACGGCGGCCACCTCGAACAACGGGGCGGTCAGGATGTCGACCAGATCGTTGACCCCCTGGGCCTGGGCGGCGAACTCGCCGCGATGGCGGGCCGGATCGGTGCGGGTGGACAACGCCCCCGATTTCGCCGCGTCGATCATCTCGCGCAGGTCGGCGGACACCGCCTTCAGCGTGGTGGCGATCTGGGCGGTGGCGCGCACCATCCGTCCGGCCTCGTCGCGGCGTCCGTCGTCCACCACCTCGATGTCGAGTTTCCCCTCGGCCATGCTGGCGATCAGGCCGCTGGCGTAGGCGAGCGGCCCGGTGATCGAGCGGATGGTCGCCACACCGATCACCAGCCCCAGCAGCAGCGCCCCCACGACCAGCGCGATCATCCGCGTGCGCGAGGTGTCATACAGCGCCTGATTGGTTTCGTAAGACTCCTTGGCCACCTTGATTTGCACATTGACCAGATTGGAAAAGACGTCCGACACCGGGTCGATGGCGGGATAGAGCGAATCGATGGTGAATTTCGCCAGGGCGTCGGCGTTGCCATTCTCCAGGATCATCCGCAACCGGCTGATTTCGCGGTCGGCCACCGTCATCAGGGGTTCGGCCTGCACGGTCAGGGCCTTTTCCTCCTCCACCAGAAAGGTGGCGAGGTAATCGTGCCATTTCTGCCGGATCGTCGTCGTGGCGATGTCGATGTTCTTCTTCGCCTCGGCATAGGTCATGTTGCCGTTGCGCGCCTTGTGGGCGGTGTCCACCACATTGACCGCGTACATGTCGGCGATGATCTTCAGATCGCGCAGCGGGACAACGCGGTCGTTGTACACGGTGTCGAGCGCGGCGTCGCCCGCCTGCATCCCCTTCAACCCGATGAACCCCACCGCCAGCATAAAGGCGCAGAGAATCGCCACCAGAAGGGACAGGCGGACACCGATTTTGAGGTTCTTGAACATGATGACCCTTTGACAACGGTGGTGGTGGGCGGTGGCGAGTCCGGAGAGAAAAGCAGGGACGGAACCGATGGCCGGGGCGTCACCCGTCGGCGGCGCGAGGGTCGAGCCAGCCGAGATGCGCGGCGGACAGGCGCGCGGCGAACGGCCCGGCGGGGCGGTCGCTCAACAGGCGGTCGCGCACCAACCATTGCGCCCCACCCCATTGCGCCCCACCCGCCGGGCCGACCAGACGCAGGGCGGAAAACAGGGTCTCCACCATCGGCGGCACGCTGGGCAGTTCCTCCCAGTCCGGGGCGGATTCGGTGGGGGCAACCCCGTCCACATACAGCGCGACCGGACGGCGGCCCGGCCGGTTCAGGCGCAGCAGGCGGCCCGCGCCCGCCCGGACGGCGTCGGGGCGCGGCAACCCCAACAACACCGCCAGATCGACCACCGGCAAGGCCCCCGGCGACCGTTCAGCCGCCACCCGGTCCAGACCGGTCCCGGTCAGCAGGCGATCCGCCGCCCCGCGCGAAAAGACACAGACGAACGGACCGGCCAGCGCCGCCAGCCCGCCATCGGGGATCGGCGGCGGGTCGTCCCCGCCACCGCTTCGGGGGGTGCGGCCCTCATCGACCGCCCCGTCGGTCGGAGCCGGAATGTGGCTGTTTTCGACGCGAGTCATGAACCCGCGCGGGTCGAGGATCTCGATGGCCCCGCGTTCGGGATCCAGGCAATGGCGCGCCGTGTGGCCGCGATGGGACAGGTCACGGATGCGGTCCGGCGGCGCGGTGACAAGCCCGTCGAGCGCGGTGAACGTCACCGCCGCGCGACGGCCCTCCACCCGCAGCACCGCCGCCCAGCCCTCGCCCGCCTCCGGGTCCGCCCCCGGAGGCGTCGTCAGGGATGGCGCGGTCCCGCGCGCGTCGGCAACCAGCCACGCCGCCAGCGAACAGCCGGGCAGCAGGTCGCCGCCCAACACCACCACCCGTTCGTCGGGGTCGCCCTGGCGCAGCGGCCACGCCCCCTGATGCGGGGCCACCCGCTCCACCGCCCGCGCGGGCAGCGCGATCCGCCGGGGACCGGTGCGCAGCACCAGCAGCGCGTCGCCGTCCGGGGTGCCGACGTCATCGGGCTGTTCGGGGTCGAGCGTCAGGCGGCGGCGGTCCACCGTCAGCCCCTCGGTCAAGCGATCCAGGCGCGGCAAAGCTGGATCCTGCGGTTGATTCGGCTGCGGGTCGATCAGGGAGACGCCGGACACCCGGGCGTGACACCAGCCGCGCGCCCCGCGCAGCAGCAGGGTGTAGCGCGCGGCAGACGGGGCGGCAGAGGCCGCGCCCGACGATGCCCCGCCGCCGCTCAGATCCAGTTGGGTGGCCAGCACGCCATCCACCCGCGCCACCCCTTCGCAGCCCGGCGGGGCGAAGGGCATCGGGGCGGCTTCGGCGGCAAAGGACATGCGGTGCACGCGGTCGCTGGGCAGCGTCAACGCGCGGCCCGCCGCGTCTCGCAGAAAAAGGATTGCCTCCGCCCCGGCGCTGTCGGCTTCAAAGGTGAGAGGCGTGTCCATCCGGCGGTCCCAGCGTGGCGGAAAAGAACAAGGCGCGGCAAAGCGTAAGCCAGCGGCTTGCTCCCACGCTAGAGCGTTGGGACGACAAAATCGATCAGGGTTGTTCCGGGGAACCTCCCAAAACGCGCATCAACAACCAGACCCTCGCGGAGAGGGTGCGCCGTCCGCCCCATCCGTCACCAGCGCCAGCAGATCCGGGGTGGTGGTGACGATGTGGTCGATGCGGTCGCGCATCTGCTTCAGGCTGACCGGCTTCACCAGATAGCCCGCCACCCCGTATTCCTTGGCGAAGATCACCGCGTCGGTGCTGGAATCGCCGGTCAGGAAGACGATGGGCGTGCGGTCCACCCCCTTGACCTTGATGTTGCGCACCCCTTTGAGGAATTGAAGCCCGTTCATCGGCTCCATATGAATGTCGCAAAAGACCAGATGCGGTCGGGCGCGCACCAGCTCCATCAGGCCATCCTTGCCGTTGGTGCATTCCCCGATGGAACGGACCCCCACCTCCCGCAACAGGCGGCAGGTCAGGTTGCGGGTGAAATCCTCGTCCTCGATGACGAGAACCTTCAACCGGTCGTAGACGATCTTGCTCATTCTGGTCTCCTCATCTCCGGGTCGGCCCCAACGCCTGCGGCGGTGGACGCCCGCAGGGGCGCGGTGGCCGTGACCAGCTCCTCATGGGTGGGCGGCAAAAGGCCGCACAGCATCGCGGCGGTGTCGGTGTCGGCGGCGTCGAGCGCGTCCTGAACATCCCCCGCCAATTGCCCCAGCCGCACCGCACCGACCGACAGCGCGGCCCCTTTCAGGCTGTGGGCGGCGTCGCGGGCGGCAGCGGGATCGTTCGCGGTCAGGGCACGGTCGATGGCCGCGATCATGCCCGGCACGGCGGCCAGGAACTGGGCGAGGAAGGCCAGCCCCTCGTCCACCGCCCGGCCAAAGCTGTCGCCCAGGCGGGCGGAATCGAACACCCACGGGTCGATTCCGGCCGCCCGCGTCGCCAGCGGTAGCGATGCGGCAGACGGACGCGCCGCTATGGCCGTCGCCGCCCGCCGCAGCCCGTCGGCCTGCGGCAGAAGACGGGACAGGGTGGCGGCCAGCGCCTTCGACTCGATGGGCTTGGTCAGATAGGCGTCCATCCCCGCCTCGTGGCAGCGCTGGGCGGTTCCCGGCAGGGCGTCGGCGGTCAGGGCGACGATGGGCAGACGCCGCGCCCGCCCGCTTTCCGCCTCCGCCGCGCGGATGGCGGCGGTCAGCTCGAACCCGTCCATCTCCGGCATGTGGAAATCGGTCAGCAGCAGGCCATAGCGCCCGGACCGCCAGCGCTCCAGCGCCGCCCGCCCATCTCCAACCAGATCGAAGGCGTAGCCGCTCTGGGCCAGCAGACGGCGGATGACCGTCTGGTTGGTCGGGTTGTCCTCCGCCACCAGGATCAGAGCGTCGGCGGCCTCAGCCTCGGCACGGTCGGGCGGCTCCCAGCCGGTCCGGTCGCTGGCGCTGCGGGTGTCCGGGTCCAGCGGCGCGCGGCCCAGCGCGGCGGCCAGCGTCCGCCACAGCCGATGGCGGCGCAACGGCAGCGGCAGGCTGGCGAACACACCCGGCGGCAGGGTCGGGCGCGGCGTCGGCGTGGCGAGCAGCAGCGGCGCGCCCGTCACCGTCGGCGCGGCCGCAGCGCCATCGCCCTCCGCCCGCCACAACAGCACCATCGGCGCGCCATCCGCCGCCGGTGCGGGCAAGGGGTCCCCCTCCGTCCACCGATCCAGGCGGGTGACGCCCGCCGCCGCCAGCAGGTTGCGCAGGGCCGCCCGCTCCTCCTCGGCAAAGCCGATGGCGACGATCCGGGCGTCGGCGATGGACAGCGGGGGTGCTGCGGGCGCGGGATCCACCACCCCGACCGGCAGGTCGAACCAGAAGGTCGATCCCTGGCCGGGCGTGGCGTTGACGCCGATGCGCCCGCCCATCATGGCGCACAGCGCCGCGCAGATCGACAGCCCCAACCCGGTCCCGCCATAGCGGCGGGAGGTGGAGCCGTCGGCCTGCTCGAAGGGGCGGAACAAGCGCTGGATTTGCTCCTCGGTCAGGCCGATGCCGGTGTCGGTCACGGCAAAGCGCAACACCCGGCGGGCGGGGTCGCTGTCCGGCGGCGTGGCGTCGCGCACGGTCAGCGTCACCGTGCCCGCCGCCGTGAACTTCACCGCGTTGCCCAGCAGATTGATGAGGATCTGGCGAATCCGGGTGGGGTCGCCGGTCAACCGGTCGGGCAGATCGGGGGCCAGATCGACGGCGAAGCGCAACCCCTTGTCGGCGGCGCGGCTGGCCACCAGTTCCGCCGCGCCCTCCACCACCTCGGTCAGGCTGAGGTCGATGACCTCGATGTCGAGCTTGCCCGCCTCGATCTTCGAAAAATCGAGGATGTCGTTGATGATGACCAGCAGCGCGTCGCCGGACGACCGGATGATGCCCAACATGTCGCGCTGTTCCGGCCCCAGATCGGTGCGGTCGAGCAGTTCGGCCATCGCCGTCACCCCGTTCATCGGCGTGCGGATCTCGTGGCTCATCATCGCCAGGAAGGTGGATTTGGCCCGTGTGGCCTCTTCGGCCTTGTCGCGCGCCACGCTCAATTCATCGGCCAGACGGCGCAGGGTCTTTTGATCCTCGCGCAGGCGGGCGGCGTTGTCCTTGAATCGCACCAGCGCGCGGGCCAGCGCCCCGATCTCGTCAGCCCGGCGGGCGGAGGGAACCGGGCGGTCGAGATCGCCCTCGGCCACCGCCGCCATCGCCCCGGTCATCCGGTGCAGCGGCAGCACCACCCGGTTGCGCACGGTGTAGAAGGCGGCGGCGAACATCGCGACGGCCACCGCCAGCAGCAGGGTTTGGTTGATCCAATAGCGCTTCACCTCGTCAATCGCGTTGGCATAGGTGGTTTCGCCGATGCGGTCCTGGTGGGCGGTCAGCCGGTCGATGTCCTCCAGCAGCGGGTTGACCGACGGGTACATCGCCCGCGCGATGAAGGCGGTCAGCCCGGCGATGTCCTGCGCGGCCAGAATGTCGGCCAGCTCGTCGATGGCGGCGTTCGCCTCCTCCATGTTTTCCTGGGCCGACCGCATCAGGGCGCGCTCGGTCTCGCCGCTGGCGTTGGCCTTGTACCGCTCCCAGGCCGGTTTGGCCTGTTCGGCGGCGCGGCGCACCGCCGCTTCGCCCTCTTCCCAACGCAGATCGCCGACCCGCACGCGCACCGCCGTCACCACCGCCGCCCCGGTGTAGGCGTCCGCCACCCGTTTGAGGTCGAGGGACGGCAGCAGCGCGCCGCGATAGACCCGCTCCACCAGGGATTGCGACAGCGACAGGGCCGACACCGCCCCCACCGCCAGCGCGATCATCAAGGCGGCGATGATGACGAAAATCAGGTGAAAACGCGTGCGGATGCTCATCCCGGCCCTCGCCCGTCTCAGCAGACTGGTCAGCGCAGCGGCAGGGCGAACAACAGCCCGCCGCGCGTCCACAGCTCGTTCAACCCGCGCTCCATGCGCAACGGGCTGGACAGGCCGATGTTGGTGTCGAACAGTTCACCGTAATGGCCGACCTGCGCGATCACCCGCCGCGCCCATTGATCGTCCAGCCCCAGCGGGCGGCCGATGCCGGGCGTCACCCCCAGCAGACGCCGCACGCGCGGGCTGTCGGAGGTCAGGCGGTCGGCCACGGTCTGGCGCGACACGCCCAGCTCCTCGGCCTCGATCAGCGTGTTCAGGGTCCAGCGGGTGATTTCCCGCCACGAATCATCGCCCTTGCGCACCAACGGCCCCAGCGGCTCCTTGGAAATGCGCTGGCGCAGGATGACGTGATCCTCCGGGCGGGGCATGTACATCACGCGGATCGCCGCCAGGGCCGACGCGTCGGTGGTGATGATGTCGCACTCGCCGGTCAGATAGGCGTCGATCATCTCGCGCAACGGGCCTTTCGGCACCGGGCGGATGGCGATCTTCTGCATGGCGAAGTGTTCGGCTAGATTGTCTTGCGCCGTGGTCCCGGATTGGAAACAGACGCCCAGCCCCGCCATCTGGTGCAGGGTGCGGATGCGCAGCGCCCGCTTGGTCATGAAGCTCTGGCCGTCGAACAGGCTGATGCCGACCGCCTCCAACCCACGCCCGGCCAGGCGCGACAGCGTAACGGTGGCGCTGCGGCTGACCACATCCACCGTGCCGTCGGCCAGCAGGGTCAGGGCCTCGTCCGTGGTCCCGGACACGAAGGCCACCCGCTCGGAATCGCCCAGAACGGCGGCGGCGACCGCCCGGCAGTAATCGACGTCGAAGCCGCGCCACCGCCCATCGCCGCCGCGCACGGAAAAGCCCGCCACCCCGGTGGACACCGCGCAGCGCACAGCCCCCCGCTCGCGCACCTCCTCCAGCCGCCCGGCCCACGCCTGGGACGCCGCCAGCGCAAGACCAAGCCACAGCGCAACCAGCGGCGCGCCGAACCGACGCACCGCCGTGCCGGCCACCGTCCTCATTCCACCACCGAAATGTCCAACAGCCCGGCGGCGCGCAACAGGGTCAGCGCCGCGATGGTGACATCACCCTGCGCCGACGCGGCGTCGGCCTGCGCGTTGAACAGCGAGGTTTCGCCCGACAGCACGTCGATCAGCGACCGGCGGCCCTGTTGCCGCTCCTCGCGGGCCAGCCGCAGGAACTCCGCCGAAATCCGCGCCTGGTTTTCAAAGAAGATCGCGGTTTCCCGCGCGGTGTCGAGATTCTGCCACGCGTTGCCCACCTGCTCCTCCAGCGTCGTCCGCCGCTCGTCGAGCTGCGATTGCGCCGCGCGGGCCGACGCCTGGGCGGCGTCGATGGAATGGAGCGGGGCCATCCCCAGATTGATCGGCATGGTGACGGCAACCTTCACGGTCTGGTCGCCCTTGGTCCCCATCACGCCGCCGACGTTGCGGCGGTTGGACAGTTCGGCCACCGCCTCCACGCGCGGCATCAGTTCGGCCCCGCGCACGCGCCGCACCTCCGCCTTGGCGATGTCGGCCCCCAGACCGGCGATCTGAACCTGAAGGTTGCGGGATCGGGCGTGCGCCACCGCCTCGTCCAGCGTCGCGGGCATGACCGACGGGCGGGGGGCGAAGACGCCGATGCGGGCGGGCGGGTCGCTGTGGAAGACGGCGCGGTAACGGTTGATCGCCGCCACATGCGCGCCGCGCGCGCGCACCAGCCGGGCGCGGGCACCGGCAAGCTGGCTTTTCGATTGCAGCACGTCGGTGGCGTAACCGCCGCCCAACTCGACCCGGCTTTCCTCCAACCCGGTCTGGCGTTCGATGTTGCGCACCGACTGTTCGGAAAACTCCACCACCTGCCGGGTCCGGCCAACGTTGACCAGCGCGGTCAGCCCGTCCAACAGCACCTCCTGCGTCACGTCCTGCAGGGTGGCGTCGGCCTGTTGCTGGGTCAGGGTGGCTTTTTCGATCTCCCCGCCGATGCGGCCGAAATCCATCAAGGGCTGGCGCAAGGACACCTGCGCGTCGCGGGTGTTGCCGCGCGTGGCAGCGGTGGGCGACGGGTTTTGCTGGCTTTCCCGCCCGACCGACGCCGTGACCGTCACGTCGCCGTACCAACCGGCTTGCGATTTGCGCAGGCTGGATCCCGCCGCCTCCCTGCCCGCCTGGGCGGCGGCGATGCGGTGGTTTTCCTGAAGCAGGCGATCCAGGATCGGCCGCAGCACCATCGGATCGGCCTTGGGCGCGCTGGTGGTTTGGGCGGCCTGGGCCTTTTTCGCCGGGGGCTTCTTGGCCGCCGGGGGCGCGTCCAGCGGCGGCAGCGGCGGCAGCGGGGCGTCTACCGCCGACAGGGCCGGATCGGAAACCGCCGAAGCCGAGGCGGTCGGGTCGGCGGGTGGGGCCTCGGCGGTCTTCGGCGGCTTCTTCTTGGCGGGCGGTTTCTTGTCGGCTGGCACCGGATCGGCGGCGGGCGGGGTCGCCACCGGCGCGGCGGCCGGATCCGCCGCCGCAACGGGAAAGGTCGTCAGCGGCAGCGCGGCCACGGACAGGGCGACCATCGCACGAACGGCAAAGGGGACGCGACGCGGCGCGGGGGGGGTCGGCACGGTCGGTTATCTTTCCTGAAAGGCGAAGCGCATGGCGTTGGTCCAGGGACTGAGCAGATATTCCAGAACGGTGCGCCGCCCGATCAGGACGCTGCACGTCACCTGCATGCCCGGATAAAGTTGATAGGGTCGGCCGGAAACGTCAAAGGCGTTTTGATCGGGAATTACCCTGACACGGTAAAAAGAATGCCCGTCGTTCGTCACCGTGGCGTCGGGGCTGACCCGTTCCACCCGGCCATTGAGCGGCGCGTAGGCCGACGCGTCGCCGGAGTTGAGGACGATCCGCACCGGCAGGCCGGAATGAACATAGCCGATGTCCTGCACCGGCAACCGCGCCTCGATCACCAGCCGGTCTTCGGCGGGAACCAGTTCGGCCAGCGTCTGGCCGGGCTGGATCACCCCGCCCTCGGTGGTGACGGCCACGCTTTTGACGATGCCATCGACCGGCGCGCGCAGAACCGTCCGATCCTCCACGTTGCGCAGGGTCTGCATCCGTTGCGACAGCTCGTCATGCTGCTGGCGGGCGGTGGCCAGCTCGCGCCGGGCCTGTTCGGCGGCACTGCCCCGCACCCAGGCCAACCGCTCGCGCGCCTCCTCCAGCGCCGCTTCCAGCCGGGGAATCGCCGCCTGATCGGAATCCACCAGGGTGCGCAGGGCCTGCTGCTGGCGCAATTGCTCCAGGTGGCTCATGCGGTTGGACAGATCCTTGCTCAGCATGTTCTCGCTGATCGTCACCTGGGTGGTCACGATCTCCAGCGCGCGGCGGTTGTTGCGCATCCGCACGCGCGCCTCTTCCAACTCCCCGGTTTTTCCGGCGACGACCTGCGCCTGGATGCGGAACTCGTGGGTCAGCCGCTCGCGGCGGCTGTTGAAAAGGTCGAGCGCGGCAGCCACCACATCGGGCAGGGTGCGCGTCGTCTCCTCATCAAACGCGGGGACGGCGGCGTTGGCGATCTCCGCCGTCAGCCGGGCGGTGTCCACCCGCAGGCTGGTCAGACGGCGGGTCAACTCCGATACCTCAGCCTGCGCCCGGGTCGGGTCCAGCCGGAACAGCGGCTGCCCCTTCGTCACCCGCTCCCCCTCGGTCAGCAGGATCTCGGCGACGATGCCGCCCTCCAGATGCTGGATCGCCTTGACCCGGCTGGCCGGGCCGACCTCGCCCGGCGCGCTGGTCGCCACGTCGAGCGGGGCAAAGGCGGCCCAGGCCAGCAGCGCGGCCAGGGTCAGCGCGATTTCAACCGCCAACCGACGGCGGGTCGGTGCGCGCGCCGGTCGGCCCGCGACGGTGGCCGGGGGGGCGGATGCAGCGGTTGCGGTGGGGGTTGCGGTGGGGGTTGCGCTGGGCGGCAGCAGCGAGACCGTCATGACGCGGCCCTCCCCCCCGGCGCGTCCGGCGTCCGCAGGCCCGACCGTGGCCCGTCGAGATGGACCACGGTTTGGGTCCCGTTCAGGATGACCGGGTCATGGGTGGCGATGACCAGCGTCCGCCCGCGCTGGGCCAGATCGATCAGGCGCTGGTAGACGACGCGCGCGCCCTCGCGGTCCAACCCCTCCGACGGTTCATCCAACAGGTAAAGCGGCCCATCGGTGACGAGCGCGCGGGCCAGCCCCAGACGGCGGCGGATGCCGGGAGCCAGCGTCTGCCCGCCCTGGTCGAGAATCAGGCCCAGATGCTGGGGATGGGAGTCGACGAAGCCGCGCAAATCGGCCTCGGCCAGACAGCGCAACAGATCCTCGTCGCTCGCGTCGGGCCGGGCGAGGCGCAGATTGTCGCGCAGGCTGCCGGGCAGGAACACCGGCTCCTGCGGCAGATAGGACACCCGGCTGCGCCACCAGTCCAACGCCAACAGGCGTCGGTCCACCCCATCGGCCAGAATCCGGCCCTGGGCTGGCTCCATCAACCCGGCAAGCGTCTTCAGCAGCACCGATTTGCCCGCACCGTTGCGCCCGGTCAGCGCCACCACCCCGCCCGCCGGGATCGCCACCGACAGGCCGGAGAACAGCGGCCCGTCCTGCCCGGGAAAGCCGACGGCGAGGTCCTGCACGGTCACGGCCCCGGTCCAGGAGGTCAAGGCCCGCCCACCCTCGCGCTCCACCGCGACGGCGGCGAAGCGCTTGGCCTCGGCCACCGCGACGGCCGCCGCGCGCAGGCTGCGGCCATACTGCACGATGCGGCTGAACGGGGTCAGCACCCGCCCGGCGATCAGGTTGGCCCCGACCAGCGTGCCGACGTCCAACCCGCCGCCAACCACCTGCAACGCCCCCACCCCGACGATCGCCACCCCCAACAGCGCCTGGGTGACTTGGGTCAGGGAAGCCCCGCCGACCTGGATCCAGCCGATGCGGTCGCCAATCGCCCACGCCTGTTCGCTCACCCGCTGCCAGCGGGCCATCAGCAGGGGTTGGGCGCGGAAATGGCGGATGGTTTCACCCGCGTGGACCGCGCTCGCCACCAGCGCCCCAACCTCGCCGTTGGCGCGGGTCAGGCTGTCGGCGGGGCGGGCCAAGCGCCGTTGGTCCAGCCAGGCCAGCGCCGCCAGCCCGACGCAAAACACCGCCGTCACCCCGGCCAATGTCGGCGACAGCAGGGCAAGAATCACCAGCACCAACAGGGAAAAGGGCAGATCGGCGACCACCGTCAGCCCCGCCGGACCGAACGCGACCCGCGCCCGCTCCACCCCGCGCATCAGCTCCTCGCGCGCGGCGGCGCTCCAGGGGGCTTGGCCGCGCAGATCGGTGGTCAGCAACAGACCGAACAGGCCGGTGGCCAGACGGCGGTCCTGGTCGCCGGCGATGCTTTCGGCGATGGACCAGCGCAGCCGCCGCAATTGGTGTTCGGCCAGCACCGCCAGCAGCGCCCCCACCGTCAGCGTCACCAGCGTGCCGGAGACGCCGTGGGTGACGTAACGGTTCAGCACCTGCATGACGAACAGCGAAACCGTCAGCCCCAGCACGGCCAGCAGGGCGGTGATGGCGAGCAGACGGGCGGTCTCCCCCGGCACCCGCGCCAGCCGGGCGATGATCTCCCCCACACCGGACGCTCCCGTTCCGGGCGACGCGGCGGGCGGTGTCACGCCGGACGCTCCAGCGCCGGGCCGCTGTCCGCCGGAGCGGCGAGCAGGCGGGTGGCCGGGGTTTGCGGCTCGCTGCTTGGAACGGGTGGCGACCAATGGACGCCGTTGGCCTGGAAGCGCTCCCACACCCGCGCCCACACCTCATGCAGGATCTTGTGTTCGTCGTTGCCCTTGGCCAGATAGAATTTCACCCGGTAGCGCGCGGCCCAGACACCGTTGCTGCACTCCACGCCCTTGTATTGGCAATCCGGGCCGAAATAATTGCTGGCCAGGTTCAGGAAGCAGTCGAAGCTGTCCAGCGCCTCCTTGACCAGACTGGAAATCAGGCGTGGGTCATAGGTCGGGTCGATGAACAACTGCGAACGGACGAAATTGGCGTCGGTGTCGCTGAAATTGTGGATTTCCGCTTCGGAAATCTTGCCGTTGGCCAGACAGACGATCTGCCCGTCCAGATGGCGGATGCGCACCGTGCGCCACGTGATGTCCACCACCTGCCCCATCACCGTCTGGCTGGCCTTGATGTAATCGCCGACCTTGAAGGGTCGTTCGATGTTCAGGACGATGCCGGAAAAGATGTTGGCGATGTTGGCCTGAACCGCCAAACCGATGATCATCGCCATCAGGCCGGAGGTGGCGAGCAGGCTGGTCACGGGCTTGGCGAAGACATAGGCGATGACGCCGAAGAAGGCGAACAGATAGATCACCAGCGCGGCGAACATGCGGATGACGTTCGGCACCTTGCGCGCCGCCCGGATCTCCAGCGGAACCCAGATGAAGCGCTCCAGCGAGATCACCGCCAGCCGGGCGGGGATCACCCACCACAGGCCGCTGTAGGTGCCGACCATCATGTCGATCACGCCGGTCGGCGCGTTGGCCACGGCGTAGTCCAAGGCCATGTTGCCCGCCGCCAGCAGCAGGAAGGGCCAGCAGACCAGCCGCAGCCCCAACGTTTGCATGCGCCAGAACTGGCCCCGGTCCTTGCGGTCCAGCAGCCGGGCCAGGATCGAGCCGACCAGCCCGATGATGGCGATGTAGATCAGGGATTCGGTCGGCAGATAATCGCGGATGTCGATGGTGTCGAGCTTCAGCAGCGCGCCCATGTCGAGCTGCGAGAAGGCGGGCTGCGGCTTGCCAAAGCCGACAAAGGCCGGGTCGCCTTCGGAAATCCGTTCGACCACATCCTGGGAAATCCAGGCGCGCCCCACCGTCCAGCCCGGCGCACCGGCCAGCGCGCGCAGGCGCAGCAGCATCTGCGTCAGCGTGTCCTGTTGCTGCTCGCCCGGTTCATGGCCCAGCCAGCGCATCGCCC
Source organism: Azospirillum sp. (assembly GCA_027486405.1). GTDB lineage: Bacteria > Pseudomonadota > Alphaproteobacteria > Azospirillales > Azospirillaceae > Azospirillum. The sequence goes on from JAIXPD010000029.1 coordinate 155,424, forward strand.
GGCCCAGCATCGACCCTTCGGCGTCGGCGGTCTCCACCCCGCCCGACAAGGACCCGGTGATGGTGTCGGCCAGAGAGGTGGTGCTGTTCAGATTCATGCCCAGCACGTCGCTGACATACATCAGGTTGTTGCGGGCCAGGGTGCGATGACGGAAGGCGATGCCGACGACGTGGGTCCCATAGGCCCGTTCCGCCGACGAGTAGTTCGTGTAGAAACTGCCCTTGATCCGGTAGGAGTGATAGATCATGTCGCCGACCTGGACCTGCCGTTCCGGCTTGTCGAGCTTGATCGGCTGCACCGCGTTGGTGAACACAATGTCCTGCGGCGCGAATTCCCCGCGCCAGCGGAACCACAGATTCAAGGACAGTTCCGCCGTGCCCGCGTTGGGATCGAAGGCGGTGATCTTGTCGATGGTGACGCCGGAATAGACGACGTTGGTCTTGTACATGAAGCGGTCGTTGACGTAGAGCGCCCGCCCCGCCACCAGCTCGTCCAGATAATTGCCGATGTTCTCCTCGCGGATCGGCGACAATTGGGTCAGGGCGGCGATCAGCGCCGCGCCGTCGTAGGTGCCGACATAGGCGGTGGGCGACGCCGCCCCCTTGGCGTCGAAGGTCAGGGGGCCGAGCAGCCCGGTCATGACCCGCCCCGGCTTGGTCAGGCTGGCGTGCACGCGCTCGCGCAGGCCCGTCACATCCTCCGGCGGCAGGCGGGTCACGCCGCGCGGGGCCAGATCGAGAACCAGCCGACGCGCGCCCTCATAGGCGATGGCCGACACCCAATCGGGCGCGGCGCGGTGCGCCTTGACGAAGTCGGTGCGGAAATTCTGCGCCATCTCGCCCGCCGTGTCGTACATCAGCGGGGTGGACGCGAAGCTGCCGTGCAGGCCGGACGCAGCGCTGCCCGGCGCGCTCCACGCCGCGCGGTAGGCGTCGAGAAAGGCCTGGGTCGCCATGCTGCGCAGGCCCGCGACCCGGTTGCGGATCCCGCCCTTGCGCAGCGCCGCCAGCACAGCCCCCGCCGGTTGCGGATCGGCCAGCACGATGACGCTGCCGCTGATCCGCCCCTCGCGCAACTCCTGCGCGATGCGGGCCAGCCGGTCGGCCATGTCCGGGGCGGCGGGATCGAACGCCCATTTGTTCAGCACCTTGGTGCCGAACCGCTGCATCACCTCGTCAAAGGACTGGGCGAGCGCCTCCTCCTCCGCGCCGGTCTGGTGGATGATCGACACCACCTTTTCGCCCAACACGTTGCGGACGTAGTTGGCGAGGAAGCGGGTTTCAAAGGTCCGGTCGAAGGTGAGGTGGAACAGCCAGGGGTCGGTCCCGCGCCCGCCCGCCACCGGGGCCGGAGCCGGGGTCAGCGCGGGGACACGGGCCGTGCGGTACACCTCGGCCGCCGCCTCCGCCGCCTCGCCCGACCAATGGCCGACCACACCGACCACGCCCGCCGCCACGGCCTTTTCCGCCGCCGCGCGCGCCGCCGCCGGATCGTCGGCGTCGTCGATCACCACCGATTGCAGCGGAACGCCGTCGATGCCGCCCTGGCGGTTGATGTGATCGATGTAGAGCTGCACCCCATCCTGGATGGCCTTGCCAAGATCTTTTGCGGCCCCAGATTGCGGAACCACGACGCCAATGCGAACAACGCGATCCGCAGAGCGGTCAAAAAAGGTTAACCGAGCGGCAAGCGACAGCGTCAAAGCGACTGCCCCCGCCAATCCTAGAAGAACCAGGAACAGCGAGCGTTTCGACAGAGTTCCAAGCCATTCTTGTGCTCGCTTCATCAAACCCCTCACCCGCTCCAGGCCGACACTGTTTCAATTCGCTACATTGTTTCTTTTCGTTTCAAACTGCGCTCACCCCTAGCTTGGCCGACAGACGAGCAATATAGTATATCTTCTATTACCAACAGCCAGGGGGTGGCGCAAGCGGGATGGCCGTAGAGATCGATCTGAACGGATGGACACCCCCCGAGGGGTTCATTGAGGCGTTGGCGGGCGGTGACGGCGTTTCCGACGCGCACACGGCTGTTCGCGCGGATCTGGCGGCTCGTCTGGAACAACACGGGATCGACACCGGTGCGTCTCCCAAGATGGCCGAGGAGATCATTCACCGTTATGTCGAGTTGCTTGGCAAGGGGGTGAACCCCCAACAGGCCGCCGAAGAGGTGCGCCGAGTCTGGGTGGACGACAGCGCGCTGACCAACCAGCCGGTGGACGAGGCCCAGGCGCTGCACATCGCGCTCGCCAACGGGGCGAACGTCCAGGCGTTGCTGGAAAAGGCGGTCGGCGGCCCGGTCGTGCTGGATGGCGAGGCGCTGGCCAAGGCGCTGGCCAGCGGCCGTCCCCTGATCGCCGAACTGAAGGCCGCCAACGCGGCGGCGATCGCCCGGTTGGACGCGGTCGCGGTGGACACGACGGCGGCGGAAAAGCTGGCCGCCGCGCTGGCCACCGGCGGCGGGACCGCCGCCCAGGCGCTGTCCACCGCCACGGCGGGCATGTCGCCGGAACACATGACGGCCTTCCTGTCGAATCTTCAAGCCGCCTTGGCCTCGGGAACCTCACCGGGCGAGGCGCTGTCCAACGCCCAAGCGGCGGCGGCCGCTGCCACACCGCCGTCGGTTCCGATGGACGCGGCGGCGCAATTGATGGCGGCCCTGGCGGCGGGTGGGTCCGCCGCCGACCAGGCCATCGCCAACCTGACCGCCGGGATGTCGTCCGCCGCCGCCGGTGCCTTCGCCGACAACCTCGCCACCGCGCTGGCCGCCGGGGAAAAGACCGGAACGGCGCTGGCCGCCGCCGCCAGCGCGGCAACCAGCGCCAACAACGCCGTCGCCGCCGCAGGCGTCCCACTGTCGGAGGCCGACCGGCTGGTCGCGTCGCTGGCGCAAGGGTTGTCGGCGGGCGGGACCATGAGCGACTCCGCGCTGGCCGCCATGGTGGATTCCCTGGCCGCCGGGCGCAGTTCCCAACAGGCGATGGCCGATGGGCAGGCCCAGGCCCAGGCCTCCGCGTCCCAGCAAAACAGCATCAGCGTTCCGTCCGACCCGCTGCTCACCGCGCTGGCCTCGGGCAGTGGCGCGCAAGCGGCGCTGAGCAACGCCGCCGGGGGAAGCGACGCCCAGAGCTTCAGCAACTCGCTCTCCAACGCGTTGGCGACGGGCAGCACGGTGTCCGACGCCACCCAAAACGCCCTTCTGGTCGCCGTCGCCACCGTCAGCCAAACGACGGCGACCGTGGCCAGCCCGCCGGTGTCGCCGCCACCGGCACCGCCGCCTCCCCCAGTGGCACCCCCGCCACCCCCACCGCCTCCGGCACCACCGCCTGCGCCGCCGCCTGCTCCCCCTCCTCCACCGCCGCCGCCACCACCACCGCCACCGCCGCCGCCCACCGTGGTTGCGGAACAGCCACCGCCTGCTCCCCCGCCGCCGCCTCCCGCGCCACCACCACCACCTCCTCCTCCTCCACCGCCGCCGCCCGCACCTCCGCCACCTCCACCTCCTCCACCGCCGCCGCCACCCGCACCGCCACCTCCGCCCGCACCGCCGCCTCCTCCGCCGCCGCCGCCCGCGACGGTCACGCACGCGCCGGTCGCGGTCGCCGATGCCGGATCGGCGGTGGAAGCCGGTGGGGCTGGAAACGCGGCGGAAGGGTCCGGCGCGACCGGCAATGTGCTGGACAACGACACCGACCAGGACAGCGGTGACAGCAAAACCGTGTCTGCCCTGTCCAACGGAACGGTCGGGCAGGCCGTTGCCGGACGCTATGGCACCTTCACGGTGGGTGCGGACGGCAGCTACCGCTACGTCGTGGACAACAGCAACGCCGACGTGCAGGCCCTGCGCACCAGCGCCGACACGCTGACCGACAGCATCACCTACACGGTGCGCGACGGCGACGGTCAGACCGCGACCGGGACCCTGACCATCACCATCCAGGGGGTCAACGACGCCCCCATGGCGGTGGCCGACACCGCCACGGCGGTGGAGGCGGGTGGCGTCGGCAACGCGGTGGCGGGCACCGACCCCACCGGCAACGTCCTGACCAACGACACCGACGTGGACAGCGCCGACACCAAAACCGTGTCGGCCATCGCCGACGGTGCCGTGGGAGCCAGCACGGTCGGCCGCTATGGCACGC
>JAIXPD010000088.1 GCA_027486405.1 Azospirillum sp.
CGAAGGCGGGGATCCAGGCTTTCCCGTCAGAGCCACTCTGCGAACTCTGGATCCCCGCCTTCGCGGGGATGACGAATGTCCTAATAGAGGAATTTCAAGCCTTCACCCGATTGCCCTGCTGTGAGACGTGGATCGCCTTGTCGGCGTTTCATCGGTCTGGTAGCCTGTCACCATGGTTGAAACCCGACGCACAAGCGACCGTGGCAACGAGCCGATCCGCACGGATGTCGGTGGTGGGCGTGTCCCCTCCACCGGGGCGGTGGGGGTGCGCGCGCGGGCCGAAGGGGTGGCGCAGGGCCGTCAACGCATTCCCAGCGTGCGCGAATTGGCGGCACTGGTGGTCAACGGCATCCTGACCCTGCCGCGCAACTACCGACGCGGTATGTTCCTCGACGTGCAGATCTGAGGCGGTCCGGTTCGACCCTGATGTGTGGTCTGGGCGCTCAGCCGCCGATGTAGGCGGCGATGGTCGGGCCGAACAGCCGGTCCAGCAGCCATTCCGGCAACTCATATTGCGGCATGCACAGGCTGGTGCTGCGGGCGTGCAGCGTGTGCAGGCACAGCCCCTCGCGGTCGGGAAAGGCGCCGACGCGGAACCGCGCGCGCGCCGCCGCGACGAAGGGCGCGTCTTCGCAGGCGTTGACCGGCGGGAAGCGCCCGGCCTCCCACACCGCGCGGCGGTAGGCGTAGGAAAAGCCGTAGCCGTCGAGATTGTCCGAAGAGGCCGGAGCGTCGGGAGCCTCGACATAGGCGCAGGCGCTGCGGCCCCAGCGGTGATGCGATCCACCGCGCGCCGTGTCCCAATAGCCGAAGCGTTTGTGGACGGCGCTGTGCAGGAACCAGCCCGAGAGCTTGACCAGATCATACCCGCTCTCCAGCCACGCCACCATGCGGGCAACGTAGCCGGGGGCGTAGAAGTCATCGTCGTCCATGTGCAGGATGATGCCGCCGCGCGCGTGCTCGGCCAGGATGTTGCGCTTTTCCCCGATGGCGTAGCGGCTGGCCGAATAAAAATACTTCAGGTCCGGACTGGCCAGCGGTTGAAGGTAGGGCGACGGGCGCGGGCTGTCGTCAAACACCAGCCATTCGATGGCCGGGTGCGTCTGCGCCTGGATGCAGGCGTGCAGGCGGGGCAGGCAATCCTCCCGCTGCCAACTGGGGGTGATGATGCTGACCAGAGGAGGCGGGGCGGGGGCGGTCATCGGCGTGTCTTGCTCGCTCTTTGGCCTGCGTGTAGACAGGCGGGATGGTATCTCTTCGCGACGCCCTGGCCGCTGCGGTCGACCATCATCAGGCGGGCCGCCTGGATCGGGCCGAGGCGCTGTATCTTAGCATCCTGCGGGCCGTGCCGGACCAGCCCGACGCGCTGCATCTGCTGGGTGTGCTTGATGGGCAGAGCGGGCGGCGGGCGGCGGCACTCCGGCGCTTGCGGCTGGCGGTGGCGGTGGCCCCGCAGGATGGCGATTTTCTCAGCGATCTGGCCCTGACCCTGCGGGCGGCGGGGGAGGCGGACCGGGCGGCGCAAGGCTTCGCCCGCGCCCTGCGCCTGGATCCCGATCTGGCCGAAGCGGCCTACAATCTGGGCAATTTGTGGTTGGAGCGCGGCGACGCGGCGGCGGCGGCGGGCCTCTACCGTCACGCGCTCGCCCGGCGCGCTCGTTACCCGCAGGCTTGGAACAATTTCGGCACCGCCTTGCGGGCGCTGGGGCGCACGGATGAGGCCGCCGACGCCTTCGCCCAGGCCATCGCCCAGATCCCCGACGCGGCGGAACCGCGCGTCAACCGCGCCATCGCGCTGGGGCAACTGGGCCGCCACGCCGCCGCCGCCCGCCTGCGGCGGCAGGCGGTGATGGTGGAACCGGCGAACGCCGACGCCCTTCACACCGTGGCCGTTCGTCTGTTGAGCGAGGCCGGGATGGATCAGCCGGTGGTCGCCGGGCGGGCGCTGGACGCGGCCAAGCTGGCGCGCGGTCTGGGATGGGTGCGCCGCGCTCTGGCCGCGCAACCCGCCCATGCGGCGGCGGGCGACGCCCTGCTGGGCGCGGCGTTGAAGCTGCTGCAAGCCGGGCGGGCCGACGATGATCTGGTCGCGGCGGCGGCGCGCGCGGCTCCGCAGGCCCTGCGCCGAAATCCGCACGACACCCGCGCGGCGGCCCTGGTCGCCTATCATTTCTACCGCCGGGGGCGCAGCGATCTGGGCGCACGCTGGATGCGGCGGATCGGGCAACGCTTCACCCCAGCGGAACGCGCGATGGATTTCGAGCTGCGCCTGTGGTCGCTGATCCGGGCCGACCGGGGGATGCTGGACCGCTTGCCCCCGCTCGACAGCCTGTTGCCGGGCTTTGCCCCCCTGGAGATCCTCGCCGAGCCGCCGCCGGGCGGGGCAGGGCAGCCGGTGATCGCGGTGGCCTGCGACGACGGCTATTTCCAGCGCTTTGTCGGTGATCTGCTCGCCTCCATCGCGGCGGTCGTGCCGTCTTCCTCCGGGGTGGCGGTGCATGTTCACGTCGTCAACCCGTCCGCCGCGACGCTGGCGGCGTTGGCGGGTTGGCGCGCGCGGTTGCCGTTGGGGTACAGCCGGGAGGTGGTGGACGTGTCGGGCTGGGACGCCCACCGTCGCGCCACCTACTACGCCTGCGTCCGTTTTCTGCGTTGGAGCCAGCTTCTTGACCGGCTGCGCCGCCCGCTGGTGCATGTGGACGCCGATTGCACCCTGTTGGCTGACCTCACCGGGCTGGCCGACCGGCTGGCCGGGGCCGATGTCGGGCTGCTGCGCGATGGGCGCGGGCGGGGGCCGACTCGGGAAATCACCGTCTGTTTCGCCTGGTTCCAACCGACCGAGGCCAGCCGCCGCTTTCTGTCCCTTGCCTCCGCGTTCATCGCCGAGGCTTTGCATCGGGGTGACGGGGCGTGGATGCTCGATCAGGCCGCCCCCTTCTGCGTGCTGGAGGCGATGGAAAGGCGCGGAGCCGCACCGGAGGTGCGCTGGTTCGATTGGATGGCGTTCCCGTGGGTCCGCTTCATTGGCGACAAGTGAAACCGCAGGAACCGGGCGCAGGGACCGGTGTTCAGGCCCGGTTGAGGTCGCGGATGCAGGCCCCCGGCGGGCAGGCCCGGCAGCATTGGCAGCACAGCGATTCCAGATCGGCCATGATGCCGTGCGCGCTCAACACGCTTTGGGCGTACACGGTGTACAGCTTGCGCAAGGCCGGTTCCCCGCCGTGATCCGTGGGCGCGCTCGTGGCCTGTTCAACCTCGTCGATGGCCTGACGGATTGCGGATGGTGTCAGCATCAGCCGCTCCGATGCGGTGGTGGCGCGGGCGCGCCGTCTGGTCAGAAATGATGGCCCGGCCCCGGACGGATGACAATGACGGAAGGGTTACAGCTTTTTCACACGGGCGCGCCCGGGGATCAGCCGACCAGCCCGCGCAGCGCCGGGGCCAGGGCGGCGGCCAGCCGATTCCCGTCGCACAGGGGGCCTGCCGCCATGCGGGCGCGCAAGCCGCTTCGCAGCGCGGCCAGCCGGTCGGGCGCTTGCGCCCAGGCCACGGCCTTGTCCACGTAATCGTCCACACTGGTCGCCACGCAGCCCTCCACCCCGGCCACGGTCAGGAAGGCCAGCGAATGGCGGCTGGAGAAGGTTTCGCCCGGCAGCGTCACCACCGGAACCCCCATCCACAGCGTTTCCAGCGTCGTCGTGCTGCCCGCAAAGGGGAAGGGATCCAGCGCCACATCGACCGAGGCGCACCAGCCCATATGCTCCAGATTGCTGGTGGCCCCAACCATCGTCACCCGGTCCGGCGCGATTCCGGCGGCGGCCAAGCGGTCGCGCCACAGGGCGGCGGTGTCCGGGCAGGACAGGGCCTTGGTCTTCATCAGCAGGCGGGCGTCGGGGATGCGCGCCAGGATGGCCGCCCAGGCCGCCAGAACCTCGGCGTTCAGCTTTGTCAGAATGTTGAAGCAGCCAAAGGTCGGCGGCGCGCCCGCCAAACAGGGCGGCGGGGTGAGGTCCGGCGCGCCGTCGGGCGGGTCATAGGCGATGAAGGCGTCGGGCATGCGCAGGATGCGTTCGCCGTACAACGCCTCCGCCCCGTCGGGGACGTGGTGATGGTCGGCCACCAGGGCGTCCATCGCCGCCAGACCGGTGGTGGCCATGTAGCCCGACCACGCGACCTGAATCGCCGCCGGTTTGCGGGCGAAGACACCGGGCCGTCCGCGCGCGTTGTGCCCGGCCAGATCGATCAGAATGTCGGGCCGGTCGGCGCGGATGCGCTCGGCCAGCGCGGCGTCGGACAGCTCGCCAACGGGAATCCAGCGCTCCGCCGCCGCCTGGAAACGGGCGGTCACGTCGTCGGCTTCGGTCTGGTTGGCGTAGAGGAACAGGCGCACCCCCTGGGCGGGCAGCGCCTCCACCGTGCGGATGGCGAACAGCCCGGCGGGGTGGCGGCGGAAATCCCCCGACAGGATGCCGACGGTCAACGGACCGTCCGCTTTGCGCCGCGCGTGCTTGGTCCAGGAGGCCCGCAGCGGCGCGCCGTGCACCGCATCCCAGCCCCGATGCGCCGCCAGCGCCCCGACAAGCGACGCCCCCGGCTGGAACAGCGCCAGATAGGCGAGGTTGGAGCGGACCGCCGCCAGATCCGGGCGCAGGGCCAGGGCCAGCCGGTCGCCGCGTTCCGCCTCCGCCAACAGCCCTTGCGTCTGGCGGGTGACGGCCAGATTGGCCCACGCCTCGGCCAACCCCGGATCCAGCGCCAGCGCGGTGGTGTAGGCGCAGGCGGCGTCACCAAGGTGGTTGGCCCGTTGCCGCGCCTCGCCCAGCCCCAACCACGCGTCGGCGCTGTCCGGGCTGGCGCGCACCGCCCGCCGCGCGGCCCCAGCGGTGGCGGTCCCATCGCCCAGGGCCAGCAGCGCCGCCGCCCGGTTGGTCAACGCGCCGGGGTGATCCGGGCGCAGCGCCAGCGCGCGCGCCAGAGCCGCCCCGGCGGCGGCGGCGCGGCCAAGGGCGAGCAACGCCGCCCCCCGGTTGGCGTGCGCCTCGACAAAGGCCGGGTCGTCGGCGATGGCGGCGCGGAAGGCGGCCTCAGCATCCTCGGTCCGGCCCAACGCCGACAGGCTGTTGCCCAGATTGAAGCGCGCCCGCGCGTAGCCGGGGCGGCGGGCGATGGCCTGACGATAGGCGGTGACGGCCTCCTCCCGCCGTCCCAGCGCGTCGAGCGCGTTGCCGAGATTGTAGAGCGCCTGGGCGAAGTCGGGCCGCAAGCGGATGGCCTGCCGGTGGGCGGCCACCGCGTCCTCCAACCGGCCCAGCGCCTTCAGGGCGCTGCCGAGGTTGTCGTGGTAATCCGCCGCGCGGCGGTTGGATTGGATGGCGGTGCGAATCCAGCGCTCCGCCGCCTCCGGCTGACCGGCCTGGAGATGGGTGACGCCCAGCAGATGGGCGGCGTCGGCGTGGCCGGGCACGGCGTCGAGCACGGCGCGGTAGCCCGCTTGCGCCTCGCTCAACCGTCCGGCCTGATGATGGGACAGCGCCGCTGTCAACACGTCCTGGATCGTCGCCATGGGGTCCTGTCTATCCGGCCAAACCGGCGGTGCGCCAGTCTTTTCCACCCGCTGGTCCGGGGCGGCGGCTTTTCAACGCTTGACCCGGCGGGCGGAGACGGTCAGCTTGCCGCGCGTGCTGCATCTTTGGCCAGACCCATGAACCGACTGCAACGGTATCTGTTCCGCAACCTGCTGATCGCCACGCTCTATTCCACGGCCGGCCTGACGCTGACGATCTGGTTGAGCCAGTCGCTGCGCCTGATCGAAATCGTGGTCAGTGCGGGCGCGCCGATGCAGATGTTCCTGTGGCTGTTGCTGCTGACGGTCCCGACCTTTCTCGGCATCGTGCTGCCGCTGGCGTTGGTCGGGGCGATCCTGTTCACCTACAACCGCTTGACGGCGGACAGCGAACTGGTGGTGATGCGCGCCGCCGGGGTCGGGCCGTTTTCGCTGGCCCAGCCCGCGATCGTGCTGGCCCTGATGGTGGTCGGCATCGTCTACACCCTCAACGTCTGGATCACACCGTCGGCCCATCGCGAACTGGTGCGGATGGAATACGTCGTGCGCAACGACTATTCGCAATTGTTCCTGCGCGAGGGTGTGTTCAACGAGGTGGGCGACCGTTTCAGCGTCTTCCTGCGCGAGCGCGACTCCGATGGCAACCTGCACAAGGTGCTGATCCATGACGGGCGCGAGGACACCAAGCCCGTCACCGTCATGGGCGACCGCGCCGTGATGCTGACCGGGCCGGAGGGCACGCGCTTCGTCGTGTATGACGGCAACCGGCAGGAGTTGGACCGGAAGACCGGTCGCCTGTCGCAACTGTTCTTTGAACGCTACGCGGTGGATCTCAAGGTGCTGACCCCGACGGCGGAGGAACGCTGGCCGGACGCCCGCGAACGCACCACCGCCGAGCTGATGGCACCGGACGGCATCGCCCAGGACGACCGCATGCGCCGGGGGCTGATCGCGGAACTGCATCACCGCTTCGCCTCGCCCCTGCTGGCCTTGGCCTACGCCTCTGTCGCGCTCGCCGCCCTTCTGTCGGGGGAGTTCAACCGGCGCGGCCAATCCAAACGCATCACGACGGCGGTTCTGCTGGTGATGGGGTTGCAGGCGGCGGCGCTGGGGCTGACCAGTTTGGCGGGCAAAATGACGCCCTTCGTGCCGCTGATGTACGTCCTGCCCTTCTGCGCGGTGATCCCGTCGATCTGGGTGATGTCGCGCGGGCTTCGGTTGAAGGCGGGCCGTCAGACTGTGCCGACGGACGCCACCCCGTGACCCGCATCCTGTTCATCACCTCCAACCGGTTGGGCGATGCGGTGCTGTCCACCGGGCTGCTTGGCCATCTCATCGACCGTCACCCCGACGCGCGCCTGACCATCGCCTGTGGCCCCTTGCCAGCCCCGTTGTTCCGCGCCGTGCCCGGGTTGGAGCGGTTGATCCCGCTGGCCAAGCAACCCTACGCCCGGCATTGGCTGCGTCTGTGGCTGGCCTGCGTCGGCACCCGCTGGGATGCCGTGGTCGATCTGCGCAATTCGGCGGTGGGGCGGCTGGTGCCGGCGGGGACTCGGGCCTTTCACCGGAAGGCCGACCGCCCGATGCACAAGGTGGAGGAAATCGGCGCTGTTTTGGGCCTGTCGCCGCCGCCATCCCCCCGGCTGTGGATCGACCCTCAGGCGGAGGCGGAGGCCGACGCGCTGCTGCCGCCCGACCGCTCGCCCTTTCTGGCCATCGGCCCAACCGCCAATTGGTTGAGCAAGGAATGGCCGGTGGACCGGTTCGCCCGCTTGGCGCAGCGCCTGACCGCTCCCGACGGTCCGTTGCCCGGTGCCCGCGTTGCCGTGCTGGCCGCCGGACCGGAGCGCGTCCGTGCGTTGCCGCTGTTGGAGGCTCTGGGCGCGCAATCGATTGACTTGACCGGGCGCACCGACCCGCTGGCCGCCGCCGCCTGCCTGCGGCGCGCCGCGCTCTATGTCGGCAACGACAGCGGTTTGATGCACATTGCGGCGGCGGCGGGCGTGCCCACCATCGGGCTGTTCGGGCCTGGGTTCCCCGAAACCTACCGCCCATGGGGGGCCATGGCCCGTCCCGTCACCGGCAACGTCCCGCGCGAGGATTTGTTGCGGCGTGTGGCGGTGGATCCCAACGCCAGGGGCTTGATGGACGGTGTGTCGGAAGACAGCGTTGCCGGGGTTGCGCAGGATTTGTTGGGTGTCGCGAACAAATTCTAGGCAAGTTGCGGCAAATGCTTGCGAATTTACGAAGACAAGTCCGTCGCGTTGACAAAACCGTCGGGATGACCGAAACTTTGTGGAGAAACCAACGTGGGCAGTCCGTCCGCGTTCGGTCTGGGTCTGTCACCCGAGGGTTTGGAATGAAGCCGACACCCACCTATGTCAACAAACCGACCTCGGACAATCCGCGCGACGTCGAATGCTGGGCTTTGGCCGAAGCCGCCCGGCGCTTGATTTCGGCGAGCCACGCGAAGGATGAGGAGGCGTTTCAAGCCGCGTTGCAGCTCAACCAACGGCTATGGACCATTTTTCAGGCCGCGCTGACGGAAGAGGATTGCGGGCACCCGCGCGAGGTGCAGACCAATCTGGCCGCGCTGTCGCTGCTGGTGGACCGCGAGACCACCGCCCGCCTGATCGACATGGATTTTGCCAAGATCGACACGCTGGTCGCGGTCAACCGGTCGGTGGCCAGTGGCTTGATGGCGCAGAACGATTACATCGCCGCGCAGGCCGCCGCCGGGCAGCCGGTCCCGACTGGCCCGGCTCCAAACGCGGTTCCGCCGGGTATCGGTGGGGGGGTGCCCGGGTTGCGGCCCGCCGCCGCCGCGATGCCGCGCCCGCCGGTTCCGGCCGCCGATGCCCCGGCGATCAACCGCGAGTCGCTGCGCATCTCGATCTGACCGCTTTGTTTGTGGGATGAGACAAAAACCGGCGCGCTCGATTGGGTGCGCCGGTTTTTTTGTGCCAGGGCGTATCTGTGTTGGGGGGCGGCTTTCGCATTTGCCGCATCGGACGGTATGGCTTGGCCTTGCTCCTGCCACAAGGGGGCGATACCGTGCAGCCCCATGGCCGCAGACGGCGCACGCAAGGACCCATGCACGACATCGTCATTCACGTTCTGGGCATGGCCGGGCTTCTTGCCCTGGTCAGTTTCCTGCCTCCTCTGGCGGCGCGGTTCCAGCTTCCCTTCACCGTGCTGCTGGCGGCGGTCGGGGTGGCGTTGGGCGCGGTCATCCAGACCTTCGCCGGGATGCCGGGCGGCGGCCCGTTCCGCGATTTCGTGAACTCGCTGGCCGAACTGGACGTGTCGTCCGAAGTTCTGCTGCACATCTTCCTGCCGATCCTGCTGTTCGAAACCGCCCTGGCGGTCGATGTCCGGCGGCTGTTCGACGACATCGCGCCGATCCTGCTGATGGCGGTGGTGGCGGTGTTCGTCTGCACCTTCGCGGTCGGTTACGCGCTCCACCTCTTCACTTCGATGGGGTTGGTGGCCTGCCTGCTGCTGGGGGCCATCGTCGCCAGCACCGATCCGGCGGCGGTCATCGGCATTTTCCGCGACCTGGGCGCGCCGCGCCGCCTGACCACCCTGGTCGAGGGCGAAAGTCTGCTGAACGACGCGGCGGCCATCGCCCTGTTCACCCTGCTGCTGGGCATGTTGACGCGCAAGACCGACGGCGGCGCGACGGCGGCGACGCTGGAGTTTCTGCGCGATTTCGTTGGCGGTGTCGTCACCGGCTATCTGTGCGGGCGGGCGGTCTGCATGCTGGTGGAGCCGGTGCGCAACCAACCGATGGCGGAAATCACCCTGACGGTGGCGCAAACCTATCTGGTCTATGTGGTGGCCGAACATTACGTCGAAGCGTCGGGCGTGGTCGCCGTCGTCACCTCCGCCCTGGTCATCGGCTCGGTCGGGCGCACCCGCATTTCGCCCACCACCTGGGGCGCGCTGGAGCATGTGTGGCAGCAGTTGGGCTTTTGGGCCAATTCGCTGATCTTCCTGCTGACCGCTATTTTGGTTCCGCGCCTGTTGGCGCAGGCCGGGTTGGAAGAGGTTGGCCTGGTGCTGGTCGTCACCGTTGCCGCCTTTGCCGCGCGCGGGCTGGTGTTGTTCGGGCTGCTGCCGCTGTTTTCCTGGGCTGGGCTGTCGCAACAGGTCAGCCACGCCTACAAGACGGTGATGCTGTGGGGCGGCTTGCGCGGGGCGGTGTCGCTGACGTTGGCGCTCGCCGTGACCGAAAACGGTCGGGTCCCGGAGCGGGTGCAGAGCTTCATCGCCGTTGTGGTCACGGGCTTTGTCTTTTTCACCCTGTTCGTCAACGGCGCGACGCTGCGCTCCCTGATCCATCTGCTCAAGCTCGACCGGCTGAACCCGGTCGAACGCGCCATGCGCAACCGCGCCCTGGCCCTGTCGATGGAGAACATCCGCGACCGGGTCAGCGCCGTGGCCCGCACCTATGAGGTGGACGCCGCCGTCACCGAGGTGATGCTGACGCGCTACGCCGACCGGTTGCAGGCCATCGACCAGCAGCGGTTGAAGGACGCCCCTCTGCGCGACGAGGACCGTGTGACCATCGGGTTGGCCATCCTCGTCAACCGGGAAGAGGAGCTGTATTACGCCCATTTCTCCGAAGGCGTGGTGTCGCGCGCGGTGATGGACATGCTGGCCGGGCGCACCGGGCGGCTGCTGGACGCGGTGAAAACGCAGGGCCGCAACGGCTATCGGGCGTTCGAGGAACCCTTCATCGCCTTTTCCCCCTGGATGCGCGGGGCGGCGTGGCTGCAACGGCGCTTTGGCATCCACGCCCCGCTCGCCCGCCGCCTGTCGATGCGGTTCGAGGTGCTGGTCGCCGTCCGCACCGTGCTGCGCGAACTGCTGGTCTTCACCCGCGACCGGCTGTCCCGCCTGCTGGGCGAGGATGTGGCCTGCGAGTTGGAAGGGATGCTGATCGGTCGCCTGGGCATCGTCGAACAGGCGCTGTCCGCCCTGAAGCTGCAATACCCCGATTACGCCACGGTGCTGCAAGGCCGCTACGTCGGCCGCGCCGCCCTGCGGTTGGAGCACGCCGACTACCGTGCCATGCGCGCCGAATCGATCATCAGCCAAGAGGTGCTGAGCGATCTGGAGCGCGAGTTGGAGGGCCGCCGCCGGGCGTTGGAACGGCTGCCTCAACTGGATGTCCGGTTCGATGTGGGCGAGTTGATCGGCCGCGTGCCGTTGTTCGTCGGCCTGCCGGAGGAGCGGATCGCCGCCATCGCCACCCTGCTGCACGCCCGCCTTGCCCTGCCGGGGGAAACCATCGTGCGGCGCGGCGACCGGGGCGACGCCATGTTCTTCATCGCGTCCGGGGCGGTGGAGGTGCTGGTTCCCAATCTGGCCGAACCGGTGAAGCTGGGGACCGGTGACTTTTTCGGCGAGATGGCGCTGTTGACCCGCCAACGGCGCAATGCAGACGTGCGCGCGATGGGCTATTGCCAATTGCTGGTTCTGGATGAGAAGGATTTCCGTCGCCTGGTGCAGAAGGATGCGAATCTCCGCACCCATTTCCAGGCGGTCGCCGAGGCGCGCCGCCAACAGCCCGCGCAACCCGTCCCGGCGGAGACCTGACCGCCAACCGCGAGCGCCGTGATGACCCCGACGACCCAGGACAACCCCGGCTGGGTGCGTCTGGCCCCCGCCCTGTTCGTGCTGCTGTGGAGCACCGGCTTCATCGGCGCGAAATACGGTCTGCCCTATGCCGAGCCGCTGACCTTCCTGCTGTGGCGGTTGGGGGCGGTGTCCATCGTGTTGGCGCTGGTGGCTCTGGCGACCGGCGCGCCCTGGCCCAAGGATTGGCGGGCGGCCGGGCGGATCGCGCTCGCCGGGCTGCTGGTCCATGGCGTCTATCTCAGCGGCGTGTTCCTGGCCATCGCCCATGGCTTGGCGGCGGGCGTCACCGCGCTGATCGTCGGCATCCAACCCCTGTTGATCGCCGCCCTGTCCGGCCCGTTGCTGGGGGAGCGCGTGACCGGGCGGCAATGGCTGGGGCTGTTGCTGGGGCTGGCCGGGGTCGGGCTGGTGGTGCGGGAGAAATTCACCATCGACGCCGATCATCTGGTCGGCATGGGCTACGCCGCGATGGCGTTGATCGGCATCACCTTCGGCACGCTCTACCAGAAGCGGCACGGAGCGGCGATGGATCTGCGCAGCGGCACCGCCATCCAATACGCCGCCACCGCGCTCGCGCTCGCCGTGCTTGCCCCGCTGTGCGAGACGATGGAGGTGCGGTGGACCGGCGAGTTCCTGTTCGCGCTGCTGTGGTTGGGCTTTGTCCTGTCGGTCGGGGCCATCTTCCTGCTGTTCGGCCTGATCCGCCGGGGCGCGGCGGCGCGGGTCGCCAGCCTGTTCTACCTGACACCGCCGGTGACGGCGCTGGTCGCCTGGGCGATGTTCGACGAACGGCTGGGTCTGGTCGCGCTCGCCGGGATGGCGGTGGCGGTCGTCGGGGTGGCGCTGGTCAACCGGGGGTGACGGCGCATCTTGCTCCGCATCGCTTCATTGCCAGACGGTCGCGCACGGATTATGCTGGTTGGATCGTGCCATCCGGGCGGGGCGTTTGCTCTTCCCGCCCGCGACGAACGGAACCGGCCCATGAGCGCTCTTGACCTTTCCCTGGACGACAGCCAGACGCTGCAAGCGATTGGCATCCTGGCCGACGTGCTGGATGGGGTGGACGGGCCGGGCGGGCTGGACACGGTGTTGGTGTCCAAGGCGCTGCGGCAGGTGATCGCCACCAAATCCCAACCGGCGTTCGAATTCGCGTCCCGCGCCTTCAACACGTTGGATCCATCGGTGCGCCGTCAGGTCGCCTCCAGCGCCGACGTCGCCGCGCGCCACGCGGTGGAACTGCGGGCGCGGGTGGGCGGGTTCCTGTCCACCGCGCCGAAAAAACCGATCCCGCAAGGGCCGGTGGTCACGCAGCAACCCAACCTCATCACCGCGCTCAATTTGCGCTCGCGGCGGCGCTCCACGCCGTAAGCGGCGTCAGTCCCCCTCAAACACCGCGATGTCATGCTCGCTGTCCGGCTGCAAGGCCGCGACGACCGCGCAATCCCAATAGGGGCGCGGGCCAAACCGCTGAAGCAGGAAATCCACGAACACCCGCACCTTGGGCGACAGATGCCGGTTCTGCGGGTAGACGGCGTTGACGCTGGCCTCCGCGATCATGCAATCGGTCAGAAAGGGGCGCAGCGCCCCCGACGACAGGGCTTCCCCGCACAGGAAGGTCGGTGACAGCACGATGCCCGCCCCGGACAGGGCGGCTTCGCGCAGCAGATCGCCGTTGTTGCCGCGCAGCGGGCCGGAGACGCGCACCGAACGGATCTCCCCGTTCACCTTGAACTGCCACACATCGGGGGTGGGGAGATTGGTGTAGATCAGGCAACGGTGGTTGCTCAGATCCTCCGGCACCTGGGGAGTGCCGTACTGTTCCAGATAGGCCGGGCTGGCGCAGGTCACGGCGCGGGCCGGGGCCAACCGCCGGGCGATCAGGGAACTGTCGCGCAGCCGCCCGATGCGGATGGCCAGGTCATAGCCCTCTTCGACCAGATCGACAAAGCGGTCGTTCAAATCCATCTCCACCTCGATCGAGGGGTAACGGTTGATGAACTCCGCCACGGCGGGGGCAAGATGCCGCACACCGAAGGACACCGGGGCGTTGACCCGCAAACGCCCGCGTGGGGCCGCGTGCAGGTCGGCCACCGCCTGTTCGGCCTCCTCCAGATCGGCGAGGATGCGGGCGCAACGCTCGTAATAGGCTTGGCCGACCTCGGTCAGGCTGAGTTTGCGCGTGGTGCGGTTGAGCAGGCGCGCGCCCAGCCGGTTTTCCAGCTCGCCAATGCGGCGGGACACCACGGATTTCGACAGGTTCAGTCGATCCGCAGCGGCGGTGAAGCTTTTGGTGTCCACCACCTTGATGAAGGCGAGCATGTCGTCGAGTCGGTCCATGGCATTGTTCTACACCCAGAAACAATGATGTGCCAAGAACCTCCATTACCAATTTGCCGTCGGCGCTCTATCTCTGTGAAGCCGCGACCACCGGACCGCGAGGGCGGAACCGGCCGCGCCAACCATGGGGAGTGCTGACGATGGCCAAGGTTCTGGTGCTTTATTACAGCAGCTGGGGGCATGTTTCGGCGATGGCGCAGGCGGTGGCGGACGGCGCGCGCTCCGTCCCCGGGACCGAGGTGGCGGTGAAGCGGGTCCCGGAACTGGTGCCGGAGGCCGTGCGCCAGAACGCCCATTACAAGGACGAAAGCGACGTTCCGGTCGCCACGGTGGACGAGTTGGCCCAGTACGACGCCATCGTTTTCGGCACGCCGACGCGGTTCGGCAACATGGCCGCGCAGATGAAAAACTTCCTCGACCAGACCGGCGGCCTGTGGATGAAGGGCGCGTTGATCGGCAAGGTCGGCAGCGTCTTCACCTCCACCGGGACCCAGCATGGCGGGCAGGAAAGCACCATCCTCAGCACCCACACCGTGCTGCTGCACCAGGGCATGGTCATCGTCGGTCTGCCCTATTCCTTCCAGGGGCAGATGGGCGTGGCCGAGGTGATGGGCAACTCGCCCTATGGGGCCAGCACGATCGCCGGTGGCGACGGCTCCCGTCAACCCAGCGCGGTGGAACTGGACGGTGCGCGCTTCCAGGGCCGCCATGTCGCGGAGATCGCCACCAAGCTGCACGGCTGACGCCGGGGCGTTGGCGTTATATCGGAGAGTCCGGGTTGGCCTGGGGCGCGGTTGCCGCGTCCTGGGCCAACGCCTGTTTCAGCGCCGCGATGAACACCCGCAGCTTGGGCAGGATCAGCCGGGCGGGCGGGTAGACGGCCCAGATCGGCAATTCCTTCAGCGTCGCGTCGCTCAAAACCACCGGGACCAGACGCCCGGCCCGCAGATCCTCCCGCGCGTTCCAGGTGGCCTGCAGCGTGATGCCGGCCCCGCCCAAACAGGCCTCATGCAGCCCTTCGATGCTGCTGGCGGAAAAACGGCCCTGCACGCGCACCCGGCGTTCCCGCCCATCGACCAGAAAGGGCCAGTGGGTGGCCCCGCTCAGCAGCAGACAATCATGGTCGGTCAACTCCTCCACCCGGGTCGGCGCGCCGCGTTCGGCCAGATAGGCGGGGGCGGCGCACAGAACCCGTGGGCCGTCGGCCAAGCGTTGCGCGATCAGGCTGTTGTCGCGCAGATGGGCGATGCGGATGGCCAGATCGGCCCCGCTGGCGACCACATCGACCACGCGGTCGGTGAAATCCAGGTCGATCCGCAGATCGGGGTTCGCCCGCAACAGGCTGGGCACGAGCGGGGCCACGATTTTGCGGCCAAAGGCGTTGGACACCGACACCCGCAACAGGCCCGACGCCCCCGCCACCGCCGCGCGCAAGCTGGCGCGGCCCGCCGCCTCGCTTTCGACCAGCGCCTGGGCGTAGGGAAGAAAGGCCTCCCCCTCCGGCGTCAAGGACAGGGACCGCGTGGTCCGGTGCATCAGGGTGACGCCCAAATCACGCTCCAGCGCCGCCAACCGGCGGGTGGCGATCATGGGCGTGATCCCCAGCCGCCGCGCCGCCGCCGACAGGCTGCCCGCCGCCGCCGCTGTCACCAGAACCGCCACCGCGTCCGTGTCCACTTCATCGCCTTTTGATAAACCGGCCTATCAAACACACCATCTACAACGTTTCCCGATAAACGGCCACAGTGCGCCCACGATGCGTTCCACCGAAAGACCCGACCGATGACACCGCAACCGGCCAGCGCCCCATCCACCGCAGCGCCCAACCCGTCACCGGCCCCGCTGGGCCGTGGCTTGACCTTCACCATGGCCGCCGCTTGCGGCATCGCCGTGGCCAACATCTATTACAACCAACCGATGCTGGCGGAGATTCAACGGGGCTTTGCGGGACAGACGGCCACCGACCTGATCCCGACCGCCACCCAGCTTGGTTACGCGGCGGGGCTGTTCCTGCTGGTGCCGTTGGGCGATCTGATGGACCGGCGGCGGTTGATCGTGACCCAGTTCCTGTGCATCGCCTTGGCCCTGGTCCTGGCGGCGTCCGCCCCCACCGCCGCGCTGCTGCTGTTGGCCTCGGTCCTGGTTGGGGCCAACGCGGCGGTGGCGCAGCAGATCGTTCCCTTCGCGGCGGCCCTGGCCAGCCCGGAACGGCGGGGCGGTGTGATCGGCACGGTGATGGCCGGTTTGCTCTGCGGCATCCTGTTCAGCCGCACGCTGGCCGGTTTCGTCGCCACCCACGCCGGATGGCGGGCCATGTTCTGGGTGGGGGTGCCGCTGGCGCTGCTGGGCGCGCTGTCGATGGCGATGGCCTTGCCGCGCCACGCCACCCCGGCGTCCGGTTTGCGCTATGGCGCGGCCATCGCCTCGCTGCGGCATTTGTGGCGGGAAGAACCGACCCTGCGGCGGGCCACCCTGACCCAATCGGCCCTGTTCGGTGGTTTTTCCGCCTTCTGGACCATTCTGGCCCTGCATCTGGAGGAACCGGCCTTCCGCCTGGGGGCCGATGCCGCCGGGCTGTTCGGGGTTGTCGGGGCCATCGGGGTGCTCGCGGCGCCCATCGCCGGGCGTCTGGCCGACCGGCGCGGGCCGCATCTGGTCATCCGGCTGGGCGCGGCGCTGGTGCTGGCCTCCTGGTTGATCTTCGGCCTGTGGAACAGCCTGATCGGGCTGGTGGTCGGGGTGATCGTGCTGGATCTGGGCATGCAGGGCGCGTTGATCTCCAACCAGCACGTCGTCTACGCCCTGCGGCCAGAGGCGCGGAGCCGGTTGAACACCCTGTTCATGACCGGGATGTTCCTGGGCGGGGCCGTCGGTTCGGCCGGGGCGACCGTGGCCTGGAGCCACGGCGGCTGGTGGGCGGTGAGCCTGTTCGGCGTGGCCTTGGCCTCTGTGGCGCTGGGCGCGCAGTTCCTCGGCCATCGGGCGCGGCGGGCGAAGAGCGATTTGGCCGCCGAGACGCCGTGATCCGGCCCGATCAGCCCTTGCCCGTCAGCTCTTTTCCACCTGATCGAACAGGTAAGGCACAAAGCTGCGGTGGTGTTCGTTCACGCGCAGGGCGCTGCCGATGGGGGGGAAGGCGCGTTGCTGGCAGTCGGTGCGTTCGCACAGGCGGCAGTTGACGCCGATCGGCACGGCGGCCTTGACGTCGCTGGTGTCGATCCCGGCGGCGTACACCAACTCTGACGCGTAACTGGTTTCGCAGCCCAGCCCGACGGCGAATTGCCGGGAGGGTTTCAGATAGGCCCCGCCGCGTTTGGTGACGGTGCGGGCGATGCTGATGTAGGTGGTGCGGTCGGGCATCTGGGCGAACTGCACCAGAATCTTGCCGGGCTGGGCAAAGGCATCGTGCACGTTCCACAGCGGGCAGGCCCCGCCGAAACGGGCGAAGTGGAAGCGGGTGGCGGAGTGGCGTTTGGTGATGTTCCCGGCCATGTCCACCCGCACGAAGTAAAAGGGCAGGCCGCGCGCGCCGGGCCGTTGCAGGGTGGACAGCCGGTGACAGACCTGCTCGAAACTGGCGGAAAAGCGGCTTTGCAACTGCTCGACATCGTGGCGCAGCGCGCGAGCCTGGGCGGCGAAGGCGCGGTAGGGCATGACCAGCGCGCCCGCGAAGTAGTTCGCCAGACCGACCCGGCAGACCGACCGGGCGTCGTCGCTGGAGAATTTCGCCTGTTCGACCAGTTGGTCGATGACGTCGCCATAGCCCAACAGCGCGATCTGGTTGGCCATGTGAAAGGCCCGGCTCGGCCCGTTCAGCAAAGCGGACAGGCGCAGCGTGCCGGTGGTGGAATCGTAGCTGCGCATGGCGGTGTCACCGGCCTCGTCGGCGACGATCTTCACCCGCACGTCGTGGCGGCGCTTCAGATAGGCGGCCAACTCGTTCAGCAGAAAACCGGAATGGATCTTCTCATCGTTCCACAGCTTTTCCGCGACCTCGTCCAGCGGGCCGATGTAGTTGTTGCAGTAATGGAAATAGTCCCGCACCTCCTCATAGGGGAATTGCGGCCCGGCGAACGCGTCGCCCGTCTCCTGGTTGGACAGGCTGTCGGCCAGCGAATGCACCCGTTCGTGCAGTTTCTGATAGGCCTGATGCAGGCTGAGAACCCGGCGGGCCAGTTCCGGGCTGGATCCCACCGCGCTGCGCAATTCCGCCGTGGTCAACGGGGCACCGGCGAACAGCGGATCGGCCAGCGCCTCGCGCAGGTCGGCGACCAGGCGGCTGTCCTCATCCTCGACAAAGTTGGTCAGTTCCACCTCGAACACGCTGGAGATTTTCAGCAGCACCGGCAGGGTCAACGGGCGCTGGTTGTTCTCCAACTGGTTCAGATAGCTGGGCGACAGATCGAGCGTTTTGGCCAGAACGGCCTGGGTCATCCCGCGCTGTTCACGCAGGCGGCGGAGCTTGTAGCCGAGGAAGAGTTTTTTCGCCGTCATGCACGCTTGTTAGCATGTTTTGCAAAGTCTGCGAAGGAGTGAAGGCTGCGAAGGGTGCGGGAAGGGCGGTTTGCCACCCTTCCCGCTGAACGTCACTTGGCCTTGTTCATCTGCGCCAGCATCAACTGCGCCAGGTTCGCCTGTTCGTCCGACAGGGAATCAACGTAGATGATGTTGGGCAGGGTTTCCGCCGTGATCAATCCATCGTGCACCCACTGTTCCAGCGTTGGCGTCAGCGGCCCGTTGGCCTTGTACGCCAAATCCAGGATGTCGTTGGTCATCGTGGTGAGCGCGCCCGAAAGGTTGTATTGCAGGGTCAGCGTCCAGGACAGCAAGAACATGTCGCCGCCATGATTCTTCTTGTTCAGAAGTTGATCTTTCTGCTCCCGCGTCAATTTCGAAACGCTGTCGGTGTTGCTGTATTCGTCGTAGACAAACAGATCGATGTAGGACGGCATCAGCGACGGATCGGCGCTGTCATAGGGGTAATCGGAGTAGCGGAAGATGCCGCCCGCCGGGTTGCGCACCGGTTCGCTGATGTCGTCCATGACAATCAGCACCTTTGGTTTTGTCGGCGCGCCCAAGCCCATCAGCGTGCCGTAGCTGAGGGTTCCCACCCGCTCCGAACCGTTGTAGCGGATGATGAGATCACCCAGCGAGTTCGTCAGATAATTGGCAAAGGCTGCCTTTTGCGCATTCGACCAACTGTTGGTGAAGGACCCGTTGCTGTCGCTGATGTAATGCGAAAATTTCAGAATGATGAGTTCATGCTGACGACCGGGAGTGCGGGCGAATTCTTTGATGGCCGCACAAATTTCATCCATCCGCTCGCCAAAGCAGCCTTGAAAATTCAAGCTGTCGGCAAAATGCCCGGTCTGATACGTCACATCCCCTGTGGCATCCACATTCCGATAGCGGGCGATGGGACGCAGATCAAAGTAGCGGGATCCGGCCATCAACTGCCCAAGCATTGCCAGACGTTGGGTTTGGGTGTTGCCCGGCTTGCCCAGAAGCGTGCATTCATGGGCCGATGACATGCCGGCATCGTGCGATCCAGGCATGATGATCTGCTTCAAGGTCTTTGTCTTGAGCGTCGTTTCATAAATTTCCGTCATCCAACGGTCGTTTGATTTCGGTGCCTGCACATTGAAAACGGACAGGAACGAGTAGAAATTGCTGAAATGCTCCGTGGCGCTTTCATTCTTTGCCAACGTGCCGTCCGAATAAATTTCCTGCGTGAACCACTTCTTTTTTTCGCTGTCTGTTTGCGCCATCAGATAGGTTTTTCCGACATTCGAAAAACTTGTGGCGGTCGCGTAGTAATTTCCAAAATTACCGGAGTCGGCCTCTTTGGACGCGAGCTTGCCATCGCTGTCAATTTTCTGAGTAAACCAGCGATTTTTCTTGTTTTGCCCGAAAATGTAAACCGATCCATCGACGGAAATCGGGATCAATGTCGGGTAGTAGCTGCCCCATTTCTGATTGGTGCTGTCCTTGCCGGACAGTTTGCCGTCGCTGTTGATCCCCTCAATAAAAAAGCGGTTCTCGGAGCTGGAATGTCCAACAAGATAAGTTGAACTGCCCACCGTGACCGAAAACAAAATCTCATACCCCAGGCTCCAACTGCTGCTGCTCACCTCGGATCCCAGAACACCATCGCTGTTGACCGTGTGGATGGCGTATTTCTTCGAGGATGGATTGTGCAAAAGCACATAGGATGTGGATCCGATGATGTAGGAACAGCAGACGCTGAAACCACCGTTGACGGTGGTCCGGGAGGTTTCCGCCCCCATTGCGCCAAAATCTGTGGTGCTTTGAATGAAAACGGTGTTTCCGTCCCCACAACCAAGAATGAAATTCTTCGTGTTCCCACAGTAATCTTTTACAAAAACAGCGGCCATTCCCGGCCATTTCCCACCCCAATCCTGACCACTGACTTCACGGGGATAGAGATTCCCATTTTCGGTTATGCGCTGAGTAAAGGCCCGATTGCTGCTTTGGCTGTAACCGAACAGAGCTTGGGCGTTTGCGTTCGACATAAAATGAACTCCAGTGTGTGGTGTTGATAATTTTCCCGCAATAGGGGTGAACAAGGTCTACAGGCGAACAACAATGTCTTCCAATGAAATATAGACAACTTTTCGTATAATTCTCTACAAATTGCATCAATTTCGCCAAGGCCGCTTGAGTTCGGGTGGTTGCTTGGCGCACCCGCGCGCAACCAGCATCGAGCGGAGCGTGGATTTGCAACGTTGCAAGATAGTTTGCGAATTTATTTGCAATATCGCACGATTCTCACAAACGCCGCATTGCCCACAAAGACGGCATGTGAATAATTCGCGCACCAGAAGGAGCGGCCACGGCCCCGCTGTCCGGCGCGCCCACTGAACCGAATGACACGTGTTTGAAACGCACACCGGCACACGCTGTAACCGCAGGACACGCCCGATGCAGGAAATACTGGCCAAGTTGGACTCCATGCGCGCCGCCGCACGGCTGGGCGGCGGTGAAAAGCGCATCGCCGGTCAGCACGCCAAGGGCAAGCTGACCGCGCGCGAGCGCATCGACCTGTTCCTGGACGAAGGGTCGTTCGAAGAGTTCGACATGTTCGTCGAACACCGCTGCATCGACTTCGGCATGGAAGGCCAGAAGGTTCCCGGCGATGGCGTCGTCACCGGCCACGGGACCGTCAACGGCCGCCTCGTCTTCGTGTTCAGCCAGGATTTCACCGTGTTCGGCGGCTCGCTGTCCGAGGCCCACGCGGAAAAGATTTGCAAGATCATGGACCAGGCGCTGAAGGTCGGCGCGCCGGTCATCGGCCTGAACGACAGCGGCGGTGCGCGCATTCAAGAGGGTGTGGCCTCGCTGGGCGGTTACGCGGAGGTGTTCCAGCGCAACGTCGATGCCTCCGGCGTCATCCCGCAAATCTCCCTCATCATGGGGCCGTGCGCGGGCGGGGCGGTCTATTCCCCGGCCATGACCGACTTCATCTTCATGGTGAAGGACAGCTCCTACATGTTCGTCACTGGCCCGGATGTGGTGAAGACCGTCACCCACGAGGTCGTGACCGCCGAGGAACTGGGCGGGGCCGTCACCCACTCCACCAAGTCGGGCGTGGCCGATCTGGCCTTTGAAAACGATGTGGAAGCGCTGCTGCAACTGCGCCGCTTCGTCGATTTCCTCCCCTCCTCCAACCGCGAAAAGGCCCCGGTGCGCCCCTGCACCGACCCGCTGGACCGCGACGACCTGTCGCTCGACACGCTGGTTCCGGAAAACCCGAACAAGCCCTACGATATGAAGGAACTGATCCTGAAGATCGTGGACGAGGGCGATTTCTTCGAACTTCAGCCGGAATACGCCAAGAACATCATCATCGGCTTTGGCCGGATCAATGGCTCGACGGTCGGCGTGGTCGCCAACCAGCCGATGGTTCTGGCCGGGTGCCTGGACATCGACAGCTCCAAGAAGGCCGCGCGCTTCGTGCGCTTCTGCGACGCGTTCGAAATCCCCATCCTGACGCTGGTGGACGTCCCCGGCTTCATGCCCGGGACCAGCCAGGAATACAACGGCATCATCAAGCATGGGGCCAAGCTGCTCTACGCCTACGCCGAAGCCACCGTGCCGAAGGTGACGGTCATCACCCGCAAGGCTTATGGCGGTGCCTATGACGTGATGTCGTCCAAGCATCTGCGCGGCGACATCAATTACGCGTGGCCGACGGCGGAAATCGCCGTCATGGGGTCGAAGGGCGCGGTCGAAATCATCTTCCGCGCCGACATCGGCGACGCGGACAAGATCGAGGCGCGGACCGAAGAGTACCGCCAGAAATTCGCGAATCCCTTCGTCGCGGCTTCGCGCGGCTACATCGACGACGTCATCATGCCGCACGGCACCCGCCGCCGCGTCGCCAAGGCGCTGTCCATGCTGAAGAACAAGCAGCTCCAGAACCCCTGGCGCAAGCACGACAACATTCCGCTGTGAGGGCTGGCCGCATGTTTGAGAAAATTCTCATCGCCAACCGTGGCGAAATCGCCTGCCGCGTCATCCGCACCGCGCGCCGCCTGGGCATCAAGACGGTGGCGGTCTATTCCGACGCCGACAAGAACGCCCTGCACGTGGAGATGGCCGACGAGGCCGTGCACATCGGCCCGCCGCCGTCGGCGCAGAGCTATCTGCTGATCGACCGCATCATCGACGCCTGCAAGAAAACCGGCGCGCAGGCCGTTCACCCCGGCTACGGCTTCCTGTCGGAAAAGCCCGCCTTCCAGGAAGCGCTTGCGGCGGCGGGCATCGCCTTCATCGGTCCCGACGCTCACGCCATGCGGGCGATGGGCGACAAGATCGAATCGAAGAAGCTGGCCAAGGCCGCCGGTGTCTCCACCGTTCCCGGCTATCTCGGTGTCATCGCCGACGACGAGGAGGCGGTGAAAATCGCCCGCGAGATCGGCTATCCGGTGATGATCAAGGCGTCGGCGGGCGGTGGCGGCAAGGGCATGCGCGTGGCCTGGAACGACGAGGAGGCGCGCGAGGGCTTCCGGTCGGCCACCAACGAGGCGCGCTCCAGCTTCGCCGACGACCGCGTGTTCATCGAAAAATTCATCCAGCAGCCGCGCCACATCGAAATCCAGCTTCTGGCGGATGGGCAGGGGACCTCGCTCTATCTGGGCGAGCGCGAATGCTCGATCCAACGCCGTCACCAGAAGGTGATCGAGGAAGCCCCCTCGCCCTTCCTGGACGAGGCGACCCGCAAGGCGATGGGCGAGCAGGCCGTGGCCCTGGCCGACGCCGTGCAATACAAGTCGGCGGGCACCGTCGAATTCATCGTCGACGCCGACCGCAATTTCTACTTCCTGGAGATGAACACCCGTCTTCAGGTCGAACATCCGGTCACGGAACTCATCACCGGTTTCGATCTGGTCGAGCTGATGATCCGCGTCGCGGCGGGCGAAAAGCTGACGATCAAACAGGAAGACGTTCGCCTGCATGGCTGGGCCATCGAGGCGCGCGTCTACGCCGAGGATCCGTTCCGCAACTTCCTGCCCTCCACCGGCCGCCTGACCCATTACCGCCCGCCATCGGACGACCCGCATGTCCGCGTCGACACCGGCGTGTTCGAGGGCGGCGAAATCTCGATGTTCTACGATCCGATGATCGCCAAGCTCTGCACCTGGGGATCGACGCGCGACGCCGCGATCGCCCGCATGCGCGAGGCGCTGGATCAGTATTACATCCGGGGCGTCAGCCACAACATCCCGTTCCTGGCCTCGCTGATGGCCAACCAACGGTTCGTTGACGGCCGTCTGACCACCAACTTCATCGCCGAAGAGTACCCGAACGGCTTCCACGCGTCCGATTTGCCGCCGGAGGATCCGGCGGTGCTGGTGGCGGTGGCGGCGGTGATCCACCGCAGCCTGAACGACCGCGACATCCAGATCTCCGGCAAAATGGTCGGCAGCACCGTCAAGGTGCGCGACGATTGGGTCGTGGTCGTCGATGGCACGCCCCACCCGGTGCATCTGCACCCGGCCAATGACGGGCCGATGCGCGTCGGCTGCACGGTGGACATCGCGGGGCAGCACCACGCGGTGTGGACCGATTGGCGGATTGGCGAGCCGCTGTTCCGGGGCACGGTCAACGGGGCGCATGTCTGCATCCAGATCGACCGGGTGGGCATCGGCTACCGCCTGCATCATTCCGGTGCGCAGGCGATGGTCAAGGTGTTGACGCCGAACGCCGCCCGTCTGGACGCGCTGATGCCGGTGAAGGCCCCGCCGGACATGTCGAAATTCCTGCTGTCGCCGATGCCGGGCCTGCTGGTTTCCCTGGCGGTCTCGGAAGGGCAGGAGATCAAGGCCGGCGAAGTGCTGGCCGTGGTCGAGGCGATGAAGATGGAAAACATCCTGCGGGCATCCCAGGATGGAACGGTTGCGAAAATCCACGCCGCGCCCGGCAGCAGCCTGGCGGTCGATCAAAAGATCGTGGAATTCGCGTAAGAAAAAACAAAGAACAAAAACAAAGCCTAAAAAGAAAAGCCAGGAGAGGAAACGCCCGGCCCCCGCCCGTCTCGCACCGGGCGGGGGCATGGCAACCGCAAAAGCCCGTTCGCCGGATCAACCGGCGGCGGGAACCGGGTGGACCGGGGGATGGACGCCCCGCCCGCCCGCCGATCACGGACAGGAGAGCGTCGATGACCGAGTTCCCAAAGAAGAGCCTCGCCGATTGGGACAAGCTGGCCGCCAAGGATCTCGGCGCCGACGCCGACCCGTCCACGCTGGTGTGGAAGACGCCCGAGGGACTGGACGTCAAAGCGCTCTACACCGCCGCCGATCTGGAAGGGTTGGAACTGGAAACCATTCCCGGCTTCCCGCCCTTCACGCGCGGCCCCCGCGCGACGATGTACGCGGTGAAGCCCTGGACCATCCGGCAATACGCCGGTTTTTCGACCGCCGAGGCCAGCAACGCCTTTTACAAGGCCAATCTGAAGGCCGGGCAGATGGGCCTGTCGGTCGCCTTCGATCTGGCGACCCATCGCGGCTATGACAGCGATCACCCGCGCGTCGTCGGCGACGTCGGCAAGGCGGGCGTCGCCATCGATTCGGTGGAGGACATGAAGATCCTGTTCGCCGACATCCCGCTGGACAAGATGTCGGTGTCGATGACGATGAACGGCGCGGTTTTGCCGATCCTCGCCGGTTACATCGTCGCCGCCGAAGAACAGGGCGTGCCGCAGGAGAAGCTGAGCGGAACCATCCAGAACGACATCCTCAAGGAGTTCATGGTCCGCAACACCTACATCTACCCGCCCGAACCCTCGATGCGGATCATCGCCGACATCATCGAGTACACCTCCCAGCACATGCCGAAATTCAACTCGATCTCGATTTCCGGCTATCACATGCAGGAAGCCGGGGCGACGGCGGTGCAGGAGCTGGCCTTCACCATCGCCGACGGGCTGGAATATGTCCGCGCGGCGATGTCCAAGGGCCTGCCGGTGGACAAATTCGCCCCGCGCCTGTCCTTCTTCTTCTCCATCGGCATGAATTTCTTCATGGAGATCGCCAAGCTGCGCGCCGCGCGGCTGCTGTGGTCCAGCCTGATGCAGCAGAAATTCGCGCCGAAGGACGCCCGCTCGCTGGCGCTGCGCACCCATTGCCAGACCTCGGGCGTCAGCCTGACCGAACAGGATCCCTACAACAACGTCATCCGCACGACGGTGGAGGCGATGGCGGCGGTGCTGGGCGGCACGCAATCGCTGCACACCAACGCCTTTGACGAGGCGCTGGGCCTGCCGACCGCCACGTCGGCCCGCATCGCCCGCAACACCCAGTTGGTGATCGCCGAGGAAACCGGCGTGACCAAGGTCGTCGATCCGCTGGGTGGCTCCTACTACGTCGAGCACCTCACCCACAGCCTCGCCAAGGCGGCGCTGGAGCTGATCGAGCGGGTCGAGGAGATGGGGGGCATGACCAAGGCCGTGGAAAGCGGCATGCCCAAGCTGCTGATCGAGGAGGCCGCCGCCCGCCGTCAGGCCGCCATCGACCGGGGCGAGGAGGTCATCGTCGGCGTCAACAAGTACCGCCCGGAAAACCCCGACAGCGTCGATGTGCTGGACATCGACAACACCGCCGTGCGCGAGTCCCAGATCGCCCGGCTGAAGACGATCCGCGCCAGCCGCGACGAGGCCGCCTGCCGCGCCGCGCTCGACGCGCTGACGCAAGCCGCGACGGACAAGTCGGGCAATCTGCTGGCCTTGGCCGTGGTCGCCACCCGCGCCCGCGCCACCGTCGGCGAAATCTCCGACGCGCTGGAAAAGGCCTTCACCCGCCATGTGGCGGTGATCCGGTCGGTGTCGGGCGTCTACGGCTCGGCCTATGACGGCGACGCCGGGTTCAAGAAGATTCAGGAGGACGTCGCCGCCTTCGCCGCCGAGGAAGGCCGCCGCCCGCGCATCCTGGTCGTCAAGATGGGCCAGGACGGCCACGACCGGGGAGCCAAGGTGATCGCCACCAGCTTCGCCGACATCGGTTTCGACGTGGACATCGGCCCGCTGTTCCAAACCCCGGACGAGGCGGCGCGCCAGGCGGTGGAAAACGACGTGCACGTCATCGGCGTGTCGAGCCAGGCCGCCGGTCACAAGACCCTGGTTCCGCAACTGGTGGACGAGCTGCGCCGCCAGGGAGCCGGGGACATTCTGGTCGTCTGCGGCGGCGTCATCCCGCCCCAGGATTACGATTACCTCTACAAGGCGGGGGCGTCGGCCATCTACGGGCCGGGAACCAACATCCCCAAGGCGGCGGCGGAAATCCTGGAGATCCTGCGCAAGAAGAAGCGGGCGGCGTAACACCCGCGCGGTCTCGTGGTTCCACGCTCTGGACGCCGTTCGGCTCATGCGCCATACTTCCCACACAGCACGCTGTTGGAGAGGGTGGCCATGAGCCGTTTTGCCGTTCATCGCGCCACCCCGCGCACCGGGGCGGACACGCCGGTCACGACGACGGCCAGCAAGACAACACGCGCGACCGACGCCGAGATCCGGCAATGGGTCGAGGACAACCGCGACGCGTTTGCGGCCTACGACGCCTATATTGACGCCAACGGCTTGTTTGGTGATGGGAAGCGGCTTTTTTGATGCGTTTCCTGGATGTGTGTCGCAACCCAGAAGCGGCAAGCCGCCGTGACCACCCGGTCCCTTATCTGCTGATCGTCCAGGGCGATTATGTCGAGGTGAGCCGCTCCAAGCTGGTGGTTCCCTTGGTTCGTCGGACAACCGCGCCAAAGCCGATTCGCGATGTGATGCCCGTTGTCACCGTCGCGGATGAGGCGTTTGTGGCCATGACGCCGGACATGGCGGCGGTTTCTGTGACCAACATTGGTCCGGTGGTGGCGTCTCTGGTCAGCGCCCACGCCGACATCCGCCGCGCCATCGATGTGCTGACGGGCGACTTTTGACCGTCGCCGCCGAAACCGACCTGTACGATCCGGTGAAAGCCTTCCTGGAAGGGCAGGGCTACGCGGTGAAGGGCGAGATCAAGGGCTGCGATCTGGTCGGCGTGCGCGGCGACGAACCGCCGGTGATCGTGGAGTTGAAAAAGCGCTTCACCTTGGATCTGCTGCTTCAGGGGGTGGACCGGCTGGCGATGACCGACCGGGTCTATCTGGCCGTGCCGTCGCCGGGGCGGCGGGCGAGCGGGCCATCGCCGCTGGATTCGGGGGTCAAAAAGCTGTGCCGCCGCCTGGGCCTTGGCTTGATGATCGTCGATCCGGCCTTGGCGGAGGGCCACCGCGTCACCGTGCTGCTCGATCCCGTTCCCTACACACCCCGCAAGGACGGCAAGCGGACCAAGCGCCTGTTGGGCGAACACGCGCGCCGGGTCGGCGACCCCAACCGGGGCGGTTCCACCCGCGTGCCGATCATCACCGCCTACCGCCAGGACGCGATTCGCTGCGCCCGCCTGCTGCGCGATGGACCGCAGACGGTCGCCGCCCTGCGCGCCGCCGGTGCGCCCAAAGATGTGGCCGCCCTGCTGCAACGCGACGTCTATGGCTGGTTCGAGCGGGTGGCGCGTGGAACCTACCAACTCACCCCCGCCGGGCGGACGGGGCTGGACACCTTCGGCCCGGCGCTGCACGACGCGTGACGCCACCCGGTGGCCCGCCTATCATTCCAACACACCCGCACAGAGTGATGAAAGGGAGCGCCCCGCGATGCCGATGGTCGAGGTCACGGAATTTCCCACCCTGCACACCGACCGGCTGTTGCTGCGCGCGGTGACGCTGGACGATGCCGAGCCGTTCCGCGCGTTGCTCGCCACACCGGGGGTGGTCGATCATTCCAACTGGCCCAACGACCCGACGCCGGAGCAAGGCCGCGACTTCGCCCGCATGATGGCGGACGCGCTGCCGCGCGGCATGGGCTGTTCCTGGATCATCGAGGAGCGGCAAACGGCGGCCTTTCTCGGCTCCATCCGCTTCAACTACTTCATGCGCGACTGGAGTTGCGCCGGGGTCGGCTACGAAATCCATCCCGACTGTTGGGGCCGGGGCGTGATGACGGAGGCGTTGCGCGCCGTGGTCGCGTGCGGTCACGACACCTTCGGCCTGCATCGGATGGAGGCCTGGACCCTGGCCGGGAATGGCGCGTCGGATCGGGTGCTGGAAAAGGCCGGGTTCCGTTATGAAGGGACCACGCGCGGGCGCGGCTGGTTCAAGGGAGCCTACCACGACGCCCGTTGGTTCGGCCGTGTCCAAGGGGATCCCATCGCCCCGTAACCCGCTGCCCCTTACGCGTCCCACCCCTGCCCGGAGCCGCGCCCATGTCCGATTACATCAGCAACCTCGTGATCTTCTTCGTCGTGGTCGATCCGCCCGGTCTGGTCCCGCTCTTCATCGCCCTGACGCGCGGGTTCGAGGCGCGGCAAAAGCGGATAATCGCGGTGCGCGGGACCGCCATCGCCTTTGTCGTCCTGGTCTTCTTCGCCTATTTCGGCAAGCTGGTCCTGGAAACCCTGACCATCAGCATGCCCGCCTTCCGCATCGCCGGTGGCGCGCTGCTGTTCTGGATCGCCTTTGAAATGCTGTTCGGCAAACGGTCCGACCGCAAGGGCCGCGACACCGACGACGCGCTGACCGACGAGGACGCCCATGATCTGGCGGTCTTTCCCTTGGCGGTTCCGCTGATCGCCGGGCCGGGGGCGATCACCTCCATCCTGCTGCTGATGGACCGCTCGGGCGCGACCATGGCCGGGCAGATCGGCGTGTTGGGGGCGGCGGCCACGGTGATTGGTGGCGTCACGCTGATTCTGTTGGGGGCCGACGTGGTGCGGCGGATGCTGGGCCGCACGGTGATCCAAACCGTCAGCCGGGTGCTGGGCATCGTGCTGGCCGCGCTCGCCGCGCAAACCATCCTGTCCGGCATCACCAGCGTCTACCCGCCCCATTGAGTCCGCCCTGCTGAGTCCGCCCCACGGAGTCCATCAGGCAGGGAAGGGTTGAGCGCTCCCCATCTCCTGTCCTACAAACAGGCCCCGAACCGCGCGACCAAGGGGACCCGACGCCATGGACACCGACATCAGCTTTGCCGAGGCGCTGCTGCGCCGGGGGGCCGATCTGTTGCAGGAAATGGCACAGGATTCCACCCAGGCGGGGGCAGGGCAGGGCGCGGACACCGACCCGCTCGCCCATCTCGTCCGACTGTTGGCGACGGCGGCGGCCACCGACGCGCCGTTGGTGGTGATGACGGAAGGGGGCCACGCCGACCTGTTCGACGCCGCCGCCCGCCAGACCGCCGTTCCGTTGACCGATCGGGTGCGTTCGCTCGCCGCCGCGCGGCAAATCGAACGGGCCACCCTGTACGAGTTCGACGGCCATGGCCCCTTGACCGGCAACCGCATCGTCGCCGCGCTGATCCGCCCGGAGGACCGCAAGGACCTGCTGGACGTTTATGTGGCGATTGGGCGGTTGCGCGGCGGTGCGGCGCAATTGACGGTGGCTCCGGCCCGGCTGCGCTTTGACGCCGCCGCCCTGGCGCAAACCCTGTCCCTGTTGGGCGACGCCGCCAGCCGCAGCACCAACGCCGCCAACGCCGCCTTGGCCCACGCCGCGACCATCCTCCCCCTGCCGGGGCATGAGGATGGCGGCATGCCCGCACCGCTGCTGGATCTGTACTGGCAAGGCTTGACCTTGGCGACCGTGCGCGCCGACCGTGACCAACTGGCCAACGCCGAACCCCAGGGCCGGGCCTGAGCGGCTATTCCGGGACGCCGCAGCGCCGCCGCAGCCGATTCAGCACACGGGCGAACAGGGCCGGATCGTCGGTCGCCCGCGCCGTCACCAGGGCACCCTGGATTCCCGCCACCACCTCCTCGGCGATGCCGTGCGCGTCGGCGGGGTCGTGACCGCATTGGGCCAGGGCGTGCGCCAACCCATCGATCCAACGCTGGAAATAGCCCTGGATTCGGTCGGCGAAGGGATCGCGCACATCGCCCAGCGCGAAGACACCAACCAGACACATCCGGCGGCCCGACCGGAAATAGGCGTCCACCACCGTGACCATCGCCGCCACGGCGTCCACCGCGCCCGCCCGGTCCGTCACCGCGAACAGCGGCGTGAAGAGGTTGGTTTCAAACCACTCCTCGACGTTGGTCAGCACCGCCGCCGCCATCTCCTCCTTGCCACCGGGGAAGAAGTTGTACAGGCTGCCTTTGCCCAGGCCGGTGGCCTTGGCGATCACCGCCAGACTGGCCCCTTCATAGCCATGGCGGCGGAAGAGTTCGCCCAGCACGGGCAGGACGTCGGCGCGTTGGGCGATGGTGCGGGGCATCACGCGGGCTTCAGCGGGTAGGGGGTGTTGGTCAAGCGGTGGTACAGCACGGCGGTCATCACCATGCTGACCGATCCGGCCAGAACCGGCGTCACCAGATACGCGAAACCGGGATCGGCGGCAAACACCACGATGGGATCGGCCCCGGCGGGCGGATGCGTCACACGGAACAGCGCCATCAGCGCCACCGCCGCCCCCACCGCGAGCGCCACCGCCCACCATTCGTTCGGCAAAGCCACCCGCAGCAACAGCGCCACCAGGGTGGACAGGACATGGCCGCCCACCACATGCATCGGCTGCGACAACGGGCTGTTCGGCACGGAAAACAGCAGGACGCAACTCGCGCCAAAGGGGGCGATCAGCAGCGGCGTGCCCACGTGAAGGCTCAAACCGCCCACCAGCCCAACGGCAAGGATCGCGCCCAGCCCGGCCAACAGACAGCGCAGCGGCGACGGGGTGGGCAGGTGCGGCAGCAGGTAATGGCGCATTGTTTGTACCTTTTGTTCCGATATTGACCAAACGGTACAGACTGGAACCGACACCGTCAAGCCCATGCGCGCCGTGGGTGAAGGGCAGGGCAGGGCGGAACAGGGAAAGCGGGGGGAAACCCTACGCGCCGCTTTTGCGGAACACCGACGGGGTCAGGCCCCGGCGCTCCTTGAACGCGCGGACAAAATGCGAGGAATCGCAGAATCCAGCGGCGGCGGCGATGTCCGTCACCGACTGGTCGGTGCTGCTCAACAGAAACTCGGCGTGTTCCAACCGGATGATCTTGTAGGCTTCGGCCGGGGTCATGCCGAGCGCGCTGTGGGTGTGGCGCTCCAACTGGCGGCGGGCCACACCCAGGCGGCGCGCCAGTTCGGCGATGGACAGCGGCGCGTCGATGTTCTGCTGCATCAGCAACAGCGCCTTTTTCACGATCCCATCGGTGGTGGTGAGGTCGATCGGGATGCCGGGCTGTGGCTTTTCGGCGCGCAAGGCGTCGTCGATGATCATGATGTGCAGGCTCTTGCGCGCCTGCGCCCGCCCGACATGCTTTTCCACCAGATGCGCGGCCAGATGGGCGGAACTGGTCCCGCCGGAACAGGTCAACCGATCCCGGTCCACGATGAAAATCTGGTCGGACACCGGGGTCAGGCCGCTGAATTGCTCCAGAAAATCAGCGTGGTGAAACCAACTGACGCAGCAGCGGTAGCCGTCCATCAGGCCCGCCCGTTGCAGAATGAACGCCCCGGTGCACACGCCCACCAACGGCACGCGCGCCGCCGCCGCGCGGTGCAGATACGCGGTGTGTTCGGGGCTGAGGGCCGGGGCCTCGTCGATCAGGCCGCCGACCACGACGATGTAGGTGAATTTGGCCGGTTCCCCCAACCGTTCCGTCGGCTGCACCAGCACGCCGCAACTCGACGCCACCGGGCGCATCGTGTCGGACAGAACGGTCCAATCGCACAGGATCGGACGGCTGCGGTCGCCCTCATCCGCCGCCAGGCGCAGCACATCGACGAAATTGGCGAAGGCCCCCAGCGTGAAACGGTGGGCAAGAATGAAACCGACCGACAGGCGCGAGGATCCGCGCCCCGGCGGGCGGCTGATGCGATCCATGCGGCGGGGTCCCCCCTTGTTCCGGTGTGTCCAGTGTGTCCGGTGTGTCCAACCTGTCGTATGGGTGACATTACGCTGACGCACCTGTCCTGTCCAAGCCTTGCGCCTTTCCCGATAGTGACGGCCACGGTCACGCGGGACCGCGCCGACGCCGGGGTGATCCCCCGGTCGGGGAGGCTGGCGAGCCGCCGCGATCAACCGGCCCCGCCGGACGGTCTCAACCCACGAGGACCCGACATGACCCTGTCCATGCCCGCCCCACAGGCCACCCTTGGGGATGACGTCATCGCGGCGGCGATTGCCCGCGAACTCCACCGCCAACAGAATGAAATCGAGCTGATCGCCTCGGAAAACATCGTGTCGACCGACGTGCTGATCGCGCAAGGGTCGGTCCTGACCAACAAATACGCCGAGGGCTACCCCGGACGCCGCTATTACGGCGGCTGCCAATATGTGGACGAGGTCGAAAGCGTGGCCATCGACCGGGCCAAGCAACTGTTCGGGGCCGCCTTCGTCAATGTGCAGCCGCATTCCGGGGCGCAGGCCAACCAGGCGGTGTTCCTGGCGCTGCTCCAGCCCGGCGACCGGGTGATGGGCATGTCGCTGGCCCATGGCGGCCATCTGACCCACGGGTCCCCCGTCACCATGTCGGGCAAATGGTTCGACATCGTCAGCTACGAGGTCAGCGCGCAGGACCAGCGCATCGATTACGACGCGCTGCGGGCCAAGGCGTTGGAAACGCGGCCCAAGCTGATCGTCGCCGGGGCGTCGGCCTACCCGCGCGCCATCGACTTCGCCGCCTTCCGCCGGATCGCCGACGAGATCGGGGCCTATCTGATGGTGGACATGGCCCATTACGCCGGGCTGGTCGCCACCGGCCATTACCCCGATCCGCTGCCGCACGCCCATGTCGTGACCACCACCACCCACAAGACCCTGCGCGGCCCGCGCGGTGGCATGATCCTGACCAACGACGAGGCGCTGGCGAAGAAATTCAATTCGGCGGTGTTCCCCGGCAACCAGGGCGGGCCGCTGATGCATGTGATCGCCGCCAAGGCGGTGGCCTTCGGTGAAGCCCTGCGGCCGGAGTTCAAAACCTACGCCGGGCAGGTCGTCGCCAACGCGAAAATCCTGTGCGACACCCTGAGCAAGGGCGGGCTGGACATTGTGTCCGGCGGGACCGACTGCCACATGGTGCTGGTCGATCTGCGGCCCAAGGGCGTGACCGGGCGCGACGCCGAACGGGCGTTGGAACGCGCCGGGTTGACGTGCAACAAAAACGCCATCCCCTTCGATCCGGAAAAGCCCGCCGTCACCTCCGGCGTGCGTCTGGGCACGGCGGCGGGAACCACGCGCGGCTTTGGCACGGCGGAGTTCCAACGCATCGGCGAACTGATCCTGACGGTGATCGACGCGCTGGCCGGAACCGACGGAACCGGCAACCCGGCGGTCGAGGAAACGGTTCTGGCCGAGGTCCGAACCCTCTGCGAACGCTTTCCCATCTATCGCTGAGCGCGTTTGAGCCGAAGGGGCGTGAAGGGGGGCTGCCGCGCTCAGGTGCGGCAGCCCTTCATGGCTGTGGCGCCGCCTGCCGCAAGCTGTCGATGATGAGCTTGAAGGCGGGCAACGTTTGGCGGCGGCTGGGGTAGTAGATGTAATAGCCGGGGAAGGGCTGGCACCAGTCATCCAACACCACACGCAACGCTCCGCTGTGGATGTGCGGCAGCGCCAGATCCTCCGGGACCAGGGCGATGCCATAGCCGCGCAGCGCCGCATCGATCATCGGGAAGGAACTGCCGAAGGTCAGTTGCCCGTCCACCCGCACGCGCAATTCCTGATCGCCTTTGCCGAACTCCCAAGCGTACAGGCCACCGGCGGTGGCTTGCCGCATGTTGATGCAATGGTGCACCAGCAGGTCCTGCGGTTGTTCGGGAATGGGGCGGTTGGCGAAATAGGCGGGGGAGGCCACCGCCACCTGCCGCCAGTCGGGGCCGATCCGCAGCGCGATCATGTCCTTTTCCACATTCTCGCCCAGCCGGATTCCGGCGTCGAACCCATCCTCCACGATGTTGCGCAGGCCGTTGTCGATGCTCAGTTCCAGCTTGATGTCGGGGTAATCCAGCAGGACCGGGTGCAGCTTCGGCCACACCACGCTGTGCAGCGCGTGGTCGGACAGGGTCAGGCGGATGGTTCCGGCGAGCTTGTCGCGAAAGGCCATCAGGGCGGCGATGTCGGTTTCGATCTCGGCGATGCGGGGGGCCAGCGACTGGCGCAAGCGCTCACCCGCTTCGGTCGTCGCCACGTTGCGGGTGGTGCGCGTCAACAGCCGGATGCCCATCCGGTCTTCCAACCGTTTGATCGTGTGGCTCAGGGTCGATTGCGACACGCCCAGCTTGGCGGCGGCGCGGGTGAAGCTGCGCTCCTCCGCCACGGCGAGAAACCACAACAGATTGTTGAAATCCTCTTTGGCCATCGGTCCCCCGCTGCGGCGTCGGCCATGATTTATGGCCGGGATCGATAAACGCAAGAGAATTGCCCCCACTAATCGGTTCCCTGCCTCTCCGTTACTCTGCGCGCTGGTGATCACCCGGCGCGGGCCTGCCAATCAATCCCCGCCCCACCCACGACGACGGCACGCACAGACGGCAAGCACAGGAGGAGGCGATGGATCTGACCATCAACGGGGTCACGCAGCGTGTGGAGGTGGAACCCGACACGCCGCTGTTGTGGGTGTTGCGCGACACGCTGGGCATGACCGGCACGAAATACGGCTGCGGCGCGGCGCAATGCGGGGCCTGCACGGTGCTGGTCGATGGTCAGGCCATCCGGTCTTGTGTGACCCCGGTGGAAAACGTCGCCAACGCCGCCATCCACACCATCGAGGCGGTCGAGGCGGATCCCGTCGGACGCAAGGTGGTGGCGGCCTGGGTCGAACAGCAGGTGCCGCAATGCGGCTATTGCCAATCGGGGCAGGTGTTGACCGCCACCGCGCTGCTGAAACAGACCCCGAACCCGACCGACGGGGACATCGCGGCGGCGATGGTCAAT
Organism: Azospirillum sp.; assembly: GCA_027486405.1. Lineage (GTDB taxonomy): Bacteria > Pseudomonadota > Alphaproteobacteria > Azospirillales > Azospirillaceae > Azospirillum. The sequence continues at coordinate 35,010 of JAIXPD010000088.1, forward strand.
CTCTGCCGCTGCGGCACCTACGAGGCCATCGCCACCGCCGTCCGCAAGGCGGCGGGCGCGTGACGGAGAGCAACGCCATGACCGACACCGAACACAGCCCCGCCCTCGCCACGCCGCTCCGGCGTCCTTTCAACCTGTCGCGGCGTGGATTTCTGGGCGGTGCGCTGGGCGCGCTCGTCCTGGGCGTCACGCTGCCCGGCGGCCCGCTGCGCGCCCAGGGCGCGGCGGCGGCGGTCACGCCGGGCACGCGGGTGCGGGCCTTTCTGGACATCCGGCCCGACGGAACGGTGCTGTTCCGCAGCCCCTTCATCGAGGGTGGCCAGGGCATTTTCACCGCCATGGCCCAGATCGTGGGCGAGGAACTGGACAGCGACCCTGCGCGCTTCCAGGTGGAAGGCGCACCGCCCGGCCCCGATTACGGGCTGATCGGCGGCATGCGCTTCACCGGCGGCAGCATGTCGGTGCGGATGAGCTATGAGACGATGCGCAAGCTGGGGGCCTCGGCCCGCGCCATGCTGCTGCAGGCGGCGGCGGCGCGGCTGACCGTGCCGGTCGCCACGCTGACGACGGAACCGGGGCGGGTGGTCCACGCGGCCAGCGGACGCACCCTGACCTATGGCGATCTCGCGAGCGCCGCCGCCGCGCTGCCGGTGCCGCGCGACCCGCCGCTGAAGGCCCCCGCCGATTTCCGTTGGATCGGCAAGCCGGTTCCCCGGATCGACGTGCGCGACAAGGCCACGGGGCGGGCGCGCTACACCATCGACCTGACGGTGGACGGCATGCTGCATGCCGCCGTCCAGCACGCCCCGCGTCTGGGCATGGAACCCGGCCTGATGGCGAACGAGGCGGAGGTGCGGCGGATGCCCGGTGTGCATTCCGTCCACACACTGCCGGGGGCGGTCGCCGTGGTGGCGTCGAGCTGGTGGCGGGCGCGGCGCGCGGTGGAAAGCCTGTCGGTGTCCTGGATGGAGGCCAAACCGGGAACCGCCCGTACCATGCCGGCGGATTTCTCGTCCGACGGCCACCGGGCGCGGCTGATGGCCGCCAGTGGCGACGGTGTGGCCTATGAAAGCGATGGCGACGTCGCCGCCGGGTTGCGCGGGGCCGCCCGCGTGGTCGAGGCCACCTACGACGCGCCGCATCTGGCCCATGGCCAGTTGGAACCGCCGTCCGCCCTGGCGCGCTGGAACGCCAACGGCACGCTGGAGCTGTGGTGCCCCAACCAGGCCCCGGAGATGTTCCAGACCGCCGCCGCATCGGTCGCGGGGATCGCGCCGGACAAGGTCATCCTGCATTCCCCGATGCTCGGCGGCTTTTTCGGGCGGCATTTCCTCTACGAGACCGCCAACCCCTTCCCGCAGGCGATCCGCCTGTCCAAGGCGGTGGGGCGACCGATCAAGGTGATCTGGAGCCGTGAGGAGGAGTTCCTGCGCGATGCCCTGCGCCCCATGGGCGTGGCCCGCTTCCGCGCCGGGTTGGACGCGCACGGGCTGCCGGTCGCCCTCAACGCCGTCGCCGTGGGGGAGGGGGCGACCGGGCGCTGGTACGGTCGCCAACCGAACGCGGTGGACAGTTCCGCCGTGGAGGGAATCGCGGGCAAGCCCTACGCCATTCCCAACCGGCGGGTCGGGCAAATCCACATCGACGATCCGGCCATCATCGGCTTCTGGCGGTCGGTCGGCCATTCGATGAATGATTTCTTCTACGAAACCTTCTTCGACGAGATGGCCGACGCGGGCGGGCAGGATCCGTATGAGCTGCGCCGTCGGCTGCTCGCGAACAGCCCGCGCCACCGGATCCTGCTGGAGGCGGTCGCCGATCTGGCGGGCGGATGGCGGCGCGGCCCCTACACCCACGCCGACGGCAGCCGCCGCGCCCGTGGCGTCGCCATGGCCTCTCCCTTTGGCAGCGAGGTGGCGACAATGGCGGAGCTGTCGCTGCGCGACCGGACCGTGCAGGTGCATCATTTGTGGGTGGCGGTCGATCCCGGCAGCGTCGTCAACCCGGCGATCGTCGCGGCGCAGATCCGGTCCGCCGCCGCCTTGGGCCTGTCGGCCACCCTGGTGGAAGGGGTGGTGTACAGCGCCGGTGCGCCGCAGGCCCGCAACTTCGACGCCTATCCCGTGCTGCCGCCCGACCGGATGGCGCGGGTGCATGTCCGCATCGTTGAAAGCGGGGCCAAGATGGGCGGCATCGGCGAACCCGGCCTGCCCGGCGTGCCGCCCGCCGTGGTCAACGCGCTGGCCAGCCTGACCGGCCAGCGCGTCCGCAGCCTGCCGCTGTCCCGCGCGGGGTTTGTCTGACAGGGGGCCGCCTGGATCCAAGGAGAACGTGCGCCATGATCGATCACCACACCCGTCCCCTGTCCAGCCGTCCGCTGTCGCGGCGCGGTTTGATCGGCACGGCCCTGGCCGTCGCGTCGGGGCTGACGATCGGATCCGCCTTCGCCCAAACCCCGCCGGGCCTTGCCCCGGCTTCGAAGGCCGCGACATCTAAGGCATTGGCATCGGAGAACACCATGTCCGTCCGTTTCGCGTTCAGCGGCCAGACCTTCACCGCCACCTTGTTCGACACGCCATCGGCCCGCGATTTCGCGTCGATGCTGCCGCTCGATCTGACGATCAGCGACTACGCCACCAACGAGAAGATCGCCTATCTGCCGCGCAAGCTGACCGAACAGGGCAGCGGCCCGTTCGAGAACGAGGCACCGGGCGATCTCTGCTACTACGCGCCCTGGGGGAATTTGGCCTTTTTCTACGCCGGATACCGCTGGTCGCGCGGTTTGATCCGGTTGGGCCGGCTGGACACCGGTCCGAGGCCGCTGATGACGCGGGGCGAGTTTCCGCTGCGTGCCGACCGTCTGTCCTGATGTGACGTTTCAAAAAACAAAGGACCAATCCCATGTTGGCCACCGTTCTGCATGGTCCCGGCGATGTGCGTTACGAGCCGGTTGAAGACCCGCAAATCCTGAAACCCACCGACGCCATCATCCGGCTGTCGGCCACCTGCGTCTGCGGGTCCGATCTGTGGCCCTATCGCGGACTTCAACCCACCAGCGCCCCCACCGCCATGGGCCACGAATATTGCGGCGTGGTGGTGGAGGTGGGCAGCGCGGTCAAGACGGTGCGGCCCGGCCAATTCGTCGTCGGCTCCTTCTGCCTGTCGGACAACAGTTGCCCGCACTGCCGCTTCGGCTTCCCATCCTCCTGCGAGCAGCGGGAGTTTATGAGCGGCGCGCAGGCCCCCTACGCCCGCGTCCCGCTCGCCGACGGCACGCTGGTCGCCACGCCGGAGATGCCGCCGGACGACCTGATTCCCAGCCTGTTGGCGACCTCCGACGTGCTGGGGACCGGCTGGTACGCCGCCGACGCCGCCAACGTGCGCCCCGGGGCCACGGTCGCCGTGGTCGGTGACGGGGCGGTTGGGTTGATGGGGGTGCTGGCCGCCCAGCGGATGGGGGCCGACCGGATCATCATCATGAGCCGTCACAAGACCCGCCAGGATCTCGCCCTGGAGTTCGGCGCGACCGACATCGTGCCCGAACGCGGGACGGACGGCGTGGCGCGGGTGCGGGAGTTGACCGCCGGGATCGGGGCCGACGCGGTGCTGGAATGCGTCGGCACGCAGGATTCGATGGAACAGGCGATCCGCTGCGCCCGGCCCGGCGCGATGATCGGCTGTGTCGGCGTGCCGCACGGCGTGCAGTTGGACGGGCAGTCCCTGTTCTTTTCCCAGACCGGGCTGATGGGTGGACCGGCTCCGGTGCGGCGTTTCTTGCCGCATCTGATCGATCTGGTGCTGAGCCGCAAGATCAACCCCGGCAAGGTGTTCGATCTGGAATTGCCCATCGCCGACGTCGCCGAAGGTTATCGCGCCATGGACGAGCGGCGCGCCATCAAAACGCTGCTGCGGGTTTGACGGAGCCGGAGGACATCCGTCGGGGTGACGATGGCCGTTGATCGTCACCCCGACGGCACAGTGAAGACGCGCGTCATCCGCAAACGGCCGTGCACCGACAGCGCAGATTCAAGTTGAAGTGCGACGTCCGGTGAGTTTGTATGACTATAATCCTTTTTGTGTTTGCGTGAGGTCGTCCCGGTAGTCCACAGGCTTGATCCGACGGCTCCCCATAGCCAA
>JAIXPD010000042.1 GCA_027486405.1 Azospirillum sp.
GCGGCAAACACTTTGGCGTACCACGACATCGGGGGCTCCTCCTCTGACCGTCAGAGCCTCCCTACAGAATCCTTTTCAGAGCGACGCGCTACACTCTTTTCTCAAATGCGATTCCCCTGTGGGCGGGACGGGCGGATCCGGTGAAAGCGGTGGTGCCCCGCTTGATATCCGTCGGTGCGCCCAACGGCAAGGGCGGTGCCGGTTTCGGCCAGGGTTGTTTTGCGGAAAAGCCTGGATCGCCACCGGTGCGGATATGACAATAATCCCCGCACAAAGGTCAAAAATCCTGCGCTCAATGGCGCATGCGGAGTCCCCGATGCCCCTGTTCCCACGTCAGCCGCAGCGCGCTCCCCACCCCGGCGCGCGCCCGGTGGAACCGGTGAACAAAGGCGCGCAATCTGTTGCACGGTGTTTCAAACGTTCCATTCGCTCCGTCCATCGGTCCATCGGCCCATCGGCCCACGGATGGGACGGGCGATGGACCGGGCGACGGGTTTTCAGGCGGTGCGCAGGGCGGCGCAGGCGGTGACGAAGCGTTCGGCGCGGTTGGCGATCTCCGCGACCGGCAGGCCGGGGGTGAAGAGCGCGCCGCCCAGGCCGAACCCGGCGGCACCGGCTTGCCAGTAAGGGGCCATGGTGTCGGGGGTGATGCCGCCCACCGGCAGCAGACGGACGGCGCGCGGCAGCACGGCGCGCAGGGCCTTCACCACGTTGGGCGGGATCATCTCCGCCGGGAACAGCTTCAGCGCGTCGGCCCCGGCGGCGATGGCGGCGAAGGCCTCCGTCGCCGTACCGACGCCGGGGGTGCAGATCAGGCCGTGCGCCTTGGCCGCGCGGATCACCGTGGTGTCGGCGTGCGGCATCACCACCAGCTCGGCCCCGATCCCGGCCAGCCGGTCCACCGCCTCCACCGTCAGCACGGTTCCGGCCCCGACGAGCGCGTCGGGCGGCAGCCGACGGCGGATGGCGGCGATGCTGGCGAAGGGATCGGGGGAGTTCAGCGGCACCTCGATCAGGCGGAATCCGGCGTCGTACAGCGCCTGGGCCACCGGTTCAGCCTCGGTCGGGGTCAGGCCGCGCAGGATGGCGACCAGCGGCAGGGCGGAAAAGGCGGCGTCGAAGCGGGCGGTCAGGTCGGTCATGGCGGATGGTCCTGCGGTCAGGCGGCGTCGGTGGTGGCGTCGGTGGGTGCGTTGGGGGCGGGGACGATCAGCCCGGCGGCGGCGGCAAATTGGAACAGCCCGCGCGGGGCGGTGTTGCCCAGTTGCGCGGCGACGGGGGCACCAAAATGATCCAGCGCGTGGGCGTAGCGGCGGCACAGCCCGGCGTCGCCGATCAGCAGCAGCGGCGGGGCGCGGTCCGGCCAGACCCGGCGCATCATCGCCAGGCTGGCGGTCAGCTCATGCCCGATCAACAGGCCGGACAGGTAATGGCTGAGCGCTTCGGGTGGCAGCCGCCGGGTCAGCCCCAGCGTGCGGGTGGCGAACAGTTGATGCGGCAACGCGCCGGGTTCGCTGGTCCGCGCCGCGTCCAGCCCCAGGGTGAAGGCGGCGGCCTCGTCCTCCGCGCGGGCGGGCGGCGCGTCGGGGCCGGGCATCAGGCGGCCCAGCAGCGAATGGGTTTTCAGCACGGCGAACAGCTCGCCGGTCATGTGGGTGGCGAAGCCGGTGATGCGGCCGTCGGCGATCCGCACCCATTTGGAATGGGTTCCGGGCATGGCGACGCAGGCGTTGGCCGCCCAATCCGGGTTTTCGGCGAGCGCTCCGGCGATCTGCACCTCTTCCCCCCGCATCACGTCGGGCGCGCCGTCGGCGGGATCGTGCAGAACGCCCGGGGCGATCAGGATGCGGGTCCCGTCGGCGCTGTCCACCCAGGCCGCACGGTCGGCCAGACTGCGGGCGTCGGCGGGGCAGGGGACATAGGGGGCCTCGACCCAGCCCTGTGCGCTGCCGACCATGCCGCCCGCCACCACCGGCAGGGCGCGGCAGGCCGACAGCCAATCGCCGCACAGCGCGGTGAAGGCGGCGTCGAAGCCCGCCGGGCCGGGCTGGGGCAGATGCTGGATCCCGTGCGGGCTGGACCGTTCGGCCAGGATGCGCCCGGCCCCGTCCATCAGAAAGCCGCGCAAACTTGATGTGCCCCAATCCAGCGCGATCAGGGCCGGTCGGTCGTGGTCGTGATCGGTCATTCTGCGTTCCATCCCAATGCGCCGGACATCGCGTCCGCCGTCGCGCGAACCAGGGGGCCGAGCGCCCGCATCCGCGCGTCCGGCATGTAGGGGGTGGCGCTGGCCACGCTGATGGCCGCCACCACGCCGCCGCCCGCGTCGCGCACCGGGGCGGCGACGCAGCGGATGCCCAATTCGTTTTCTTCCAGATCGAAGGCCCAGCCCCAGGCGGCGTAATCGGCCATGCGGGCGGCGAACTCCGGCCAGGGCGGCGGGCTTGGCCGGTTCGCTCCACCCGTGTCACCCGCCCCGTTCGCCGCCCCGTTCGTCCCACAGGCCCGCCCGTGCAACCCGGCCCAGCGCGCCACCGGCAGCCCCAGCATCAGCGCCTTGCCGATCCCGGTGGAGGCCAGCGGCATCCGCTGCCCGGCGCGCGAGCGCATCTCCAGCCCGCGCGTGCCCGCAATCTTGTCGAGGTAAAACACCTCGTCCCCCTCGGCGACGCCGAGATGGATGGTGTCGCCGGTCTGCGCGGCCAGCGATTCCAGATGCGGGCGGGCGATGGCGACCAACGGGCGCTGCTCCAACGCCTTCTGGCCCAAATGGATCAGCTTCGACCCCAGGCGATAGCCCTTGTGCGGGATGTGGTGCAGATAGCCTTCGGCCACCAGGCTGGTCAGCATCCGGTGGGTGGTGCTGCGCGGGGTTCCCAGCTTCGCCGCGATCCCCTTCACATCCGTCACGCCAGCGGCCACCCACTCCAGCAGGGTCAAGCCGCGCAACAAGGTTTGCGTCCCGGCGGGCTTGGCCGCCGGGTCCGGGGGATCGGTGTCGTCGGTGTCCATGGTCATGGCAGCAGGCCCGCGCCCATCGTTCAGCAACGACGGGATGCTAGGGCGAAGCCCAACCATGTGTCAAATAGTAAACGAATGTCCCAAATAATGGGACATACCCTGGAGGGCGATCTCACCGGCTGACCCGGTACTCCTCGCGGTGGATGGCGGTCAGCAGCGGGGCGTCGGCTTGGGCGATGCCCCGGTACATGCCCGCGCAGTTGAAGGGCAGCGTCACCCGGCCCGCGCTGTCCACGGCGACCAGACCGCCCGACCCGCCGATGGGGCCGAGCTGGTCGATCACGACAGCGTCGGCGGCCTCGGCCAGCGATTGCCCGCCCCAGCGCATCCGCGCCGCGATTTCGTGGGCGACGACGTGGCGGATGAAATGCTCGCCATGGCCGGTGGCGGAAATCGCGCAGGTGGCGTTGTCGGCGAAGGTCCCGGCGCCGATCACCGGGCTGTCGCCGACGCGGCCCACCGCCTTGGCCGTCATGCCGCCGGTCGAAGTGGCGGCGGCGACGTTGCCGTGCCGGTCGCGGGCCACCGCGCCAACGGTGCCGTGACGGCGCTGCTCGTTGCCATCGTCGGGCGCGCCGGACGCGCGAAAGGCCAATTCCGCCTGCAAGGCGTCCCAGCGGGCTTGCGTGAAGAAATAGGGGGCTTCCTCCATCGCCAGACCGGCGCGCCGGGCCAGGGCCAGGGCGCTGTCGCCGATCAGCATGACATGGTCGGTGCGCTCCATCACCGCACGGGCGGCGAGGATGGGGTTGCGCGGGCCGAACAGACCGGCCACCGCCCCCGCCGCGCGGGTGCGCCCGTCCATGATGGCGGCGTCCATCTCCTGCGTGCCGTCGGCGGTGAAGACCGCGCCGCGCCCGGCGTTGAACAGCGGCTCGTCCTCCAACGCGATCACGGCGGCGGTCACGGCGTCGAGCGCGCTGCCGCCCGCCGCCAGCACATCCCGCCCGGCCAGCAGCGCGGTGCGCAGACCGGCGTGGTAGGCGTCCTCCAGTTCCGGTGTCAGCAGGGACGCGTCGATGGTTCCGGCACCGCCATGGATGGCGAGGGCGAAGGGCTGCGGGCTTTGGTCGATGGTCATGATGGGGCGCTCTGGAAAATCCGCGATCAGCGGAGGGAAGCCGACATGGCCGACAGGCTGTTGATCCAGCCCAGGACACCCGCCATGCGGTCGGCGGTCAAGCGGATGGTGACGGGATCGAGGCGGACGGCCACCGGAATCAGCGCCGCCAGATCGGCCAGCGCCGGGCTGTTCATCTCGATCTCCAGCCGGTAGGGGGCGGGGCCGTCCTCCGCCGGGATGCGGAAGGGGGTGACGCTGGCCGCCCGTTCCACCGCGCGCTGCGCGGCGGCGCGCAGCCGGTCGCGGGCAACGGACGGGGCGACCGCGCGGGCGGCGCGCTGGCCCAGCGCCTGTTTCACCACCACCCGGTCGGCCTCGGGGAACAGCGGGGCGACCTCCTCGGCAAAGGCGTCATCGCCCGACAGCAGGATCACCGGCACGCCCAGTTCCCCGGCGTAAGCGCCATAGCACCCGGCCTCGCCCAGTTCCAACCCGTTCACCCGCACCCGACCAAAGGCAAAGCTGTTGGTGGTGTGGGCGAGGATGCCCGACCGGCGGGCCGAGCCGTGGAAGCCCAGGCACATCACCCCGTCATGCTCGGCGGTCAACCCGGCGAACATGCCGTTGGGCTTGGGGCGACCCAGGATCAGTTCGGCGGCGGGGTGCAGCTCGTCGGGGAGCAGATTGAGCATCGGGCCGTGGCTGTCGTTGACCAGGATCGCGGTGGCTCCGCCCGCCAACGCGCCGTCGATGGCGGCGTTGACCTCGGCCGTCATCAGGCGGCGGGCGCGCTCATACTCCGGGTTGCCCGGCGTCACCTGGTTGGGGGCGACCACCCCGGCCACGCCCTCGATGTCGGCGGAGATGTAGAGTTTCACGGCAGGGATTCCCGATGGATCAAGGGATGGCGGACAGAAGGGTGGACAGAAGGGGGCGGGTGGCCCCCTCGCGCCCCACCACCGGGGTGGCGGTGGCCAGCGCGTCGAGAACGGCTTCCTGTGTGGCGTCGGCCATCGCTTCGAACAGGGCGTCGATCCGCTTTTCGTTCAGGACGCGCAGCGGCAGGATGTCGGCGTGGGCGTCGTGGTCCAGCCGGTTGGCGGTGGTGAAGCCCAACGCGATGTCGCCGCTGCCATGCCCCCAGAAGGAGCCGACGCGCGCCAGCCCCACCCCGGCGCGGCGGATCACCCGGCGCAATTGCCGGTGGTCGAGCGGAACGTCGGTGGCGGCGATGACGATGACGGAGCCTTTTTCAGGTTCGGACTCCTGCGGCGGCGGGCCGACGCGACGCCCATCCGGCAGCCGCAGATCCCCGGCCCGGCCGAAATTCGCCAGCACCAGCACGCCCAGATGGCAGCGGGTCCCGTCGAGTTTGAGACGGCGCGACGCGCTGCCGATGCCGCCCTTGAAGCCGAAGCAGGACATGCCGCGCCCGGCCCCGACCGATCCGACGGCGACCGGCGCGCCATCGGGGGCGGCCAGCGCGTGGGCCAGGGCGGCGGCGGCGTGCGCCTCCGTCACCGCCAGGGCCTGGATGTCGTTCAGGGGGCCGTCGTTGCACTCCATCACCACCGGGTTGACGGTGGCGGTGGTCCGCCCGATGTCGGGGTTGGCGGCGATGGCGTGGCGGACCAGCGCGGTGGCGGCGGTCCCGACCGACAGGGTGTTGGTCAGCAGGATCGGGGTTTCCAGCGCGCCCAGTTCCTCCACCTGCATCAGCCCGACGCTCTTGCCGAAGCCGTTCAGCACCTCGGCGGCGGCGACCGGCTTGTCGCGGTAGAGGTTGCCCGCGTGCGGCAGGATGGCGGTGACGCCGGTCTGGATCGCCCCGTCGTCCAGCGTGACATGGCCGACGCGCACGCCCGGAACGTCGGTGATGGCGTTGCGCGGTCCCGGTTTCAACCGACCGCAGGCCAGCCCGAGATCGCGGGCGCGCGGAGCGGACTCAGCGCAGCTTGGGGTCGAGGGCATCGCGCAATCCGTCGCCAAGCAGGTTGAAGGCCAGCACCGTGATGAAGATCGCCAGACCCGGATAGAAGGTGACATGGCTGGCGACACCGATGTAGCTGCGCCCGTCGGCCAGCATCGCCCCCCATTCCGGGCTGGGTGGTTGCGCGCCAAGCCCGATGAAACTCAGGCTGGCCGCCGTCAGGATCGAGGTGCCGATGCGCATGGAGACATAGACGATCACGCTGGGCAGCGTGCCGGGCAGGATGTGGCGCAGCATCAGCATGCGGTCGCGCACGCCGATGGCGCGGGCGGCGTCGACATAGACCGCCTGTTTCAGCGACAGCGTGCTGCCGCGCACCAGCCGGGCGAACACCGGGATGGAGAAGATGGCGACGGCGTAGATGACGTTCTCGATCCCCGGCCCCAGGATGGCGACGATGCCGATCGCCAGCAGAATGCCGGGGAAGGCCAGCAGCACGTCGCACAGCCGCATGATCAGGGAATCGATGAACCCGCCGCGAAAGCCGCTGACCAGCCCCAGCGCGATGCCGACGATCCCGCCCAGCATCACCGACAGCAGCCCGACCGACAGCGAGATGCGGGCACCCCACAGGATGCGGCTGAAGATGTCGCGGCCATAGGAATCGGTCCCGGCCCAATGCGCCCAGGACGGCCCTTCGAGCACGCGGTCGTAATCGAAGCCCGCCGGGTCGTAGGGGGCGATCCAGGGTGCGGCGGCGGCGGCCAGCGCCAGCAGCAGCAGGCACAGCCCGGCGACCACGGCGGAGCGCCGCCGCAGAAACTTGCGCCAGAACTCGGCCAGCGGGGAACGGATGGTGTCGGTGGCCGTGACGGCCGGCGCGGTCGTGCTCATGAGTAGCGAATCTCGGGGTTGGCCAGCGCGTACAACACATCGACCAGCAGGTTGATGAGGATGAATTCCAACGAAAACAGCAGGATTTCCGCCTGAATCACCGTGTAGTCACGGTAGGACACGCTGTCCACCAACAGCCGCCCCAGCCCCGGCCAGGAAAACACCGTCTCGACGACGATGGAGCCGCCCAGCAGAAAGCCGAATTGCAGACCGACCATGGTGATGATCGGGATCATCGCGTTGCGCAGCGTGTGTTTCCACACCACCAGCCGCGACGGCACGCCCTTGGCCCGCGCGGTGCGGACATAATCCTCGCGCGCGATGTCGATGAAGGCCGACCGGGTGAAGCGCGCCATCACCGCCGCCACCCCCAGACCCAGCGTCAGCGACGGCATGACGAAATGCTGCCAGGTGCCGTAGCCGCTGGTCGGCAGCCAGCGCAGTTGCACCGAAAACAGGTCGATCATCAACAGGCCGAGCCAGAAGGACGGAAAGGCGATGCCCGACACCGCGACGAACATGCCGACATGGTCCGGCCAGCGCCCGCGTTTGGTGGCGGACGCCACGCCGATCAACAGCCCGGCCAGCGTCGCCCACGCCATCGCCGCCCCGGTCAGATACAGGGTGGGCAGGAAGCGGCTGCCGATCTCCTCGGACACCTTCCGTTTGGTCTTCATCGACCGCCCGAATTCGCCCTGCACCGCGTTGCTCAGAAAGCGGCCATACTGGACCCACAGCGGTTGATCCAGGCCGAGATCCTGGCGCACCAGCGCGATGTCGCTGGGGCTGGCGTCGCTGCCCGCCACCAGCCGCGCCGGATCGCCGGGCAGCAGATGGACGAAGCCGAAGACGAAGACGGAAATCACCAGAAGCACCGGAATGATTCCGGCGATGCGTCCGACAAGATATTTCAGCATGGGGCAATCGTCCCGGAAGAGAAGGCGCGGCGCACGCCCGGACCCGAGGCCGGACGCGCGCCGCCGGTGCTCACTGGATGTCGGCTTCTTCGATCTGCAGGCCGCCGTCGGCGACCTGGTTCAGGCCGGTGAGGTTCTTCACCTGCGCGGCCAGCAGATTTTCAACGCCGAGGAACAGCCACGGCGCGTCCTTCCAGATTTGTTCCTGGGCGACGCGGTAGGCTTCGGCGCGCTTGGCGGTGTCGGCGGTGGCGATGCCGGTTTCGATGGCGGCGTCGACCGTCTCGTTCTTGTAATAGGCGACGTTGAAGAATTTGGGCGGGAAGCCCTTGCCCCACAGCAGCGGGCGCAGACCCCAATCGGCGTCGCCGGTGGAGGCCGACCAGCCGCCATACTGCATCTGCACGGTGGCGTCCTCCGGCTTCTCCACGCCCCAGACGCGGGCGGTTTCAACACCGGCTTCCAGCGGCGTGACGGTGATCTTCACGCCGATCTGCGACAGCTGTTGTTGAACGAACTGCATCCCACGGATGAAGTTGGTGTTGTTGCGCCCGAACATCTCGGCTTCAAAGCCGTTGGGGTAGCCCGCTTCGGCCAGCAGCGCCTTGGCCTTGGCGAGATCGACCGTGTATTGCTCGGCCTGGGGAACGTGGAAGCCCAGCTTCGGCGGCAGCGGCGAGGGCAGCGGCCCGGCGAAGCCGCGATAGACGATCTTGGTCCAGGCGTTCTTGTCGATGGCGTAGTTCAGGGCCTGACGGACGCGCACGTCGTTGAACGGCTTCTTCATCGTGTTCATCGCCACATAGCGGGCGATGATCGACGGGGCGTTGATGATGCTCAGGGCCGGGTTCTTCTCCACCATCGGGACCATTTCCGACGGCAGCGGGTAGACGAACTGCGCCTCGTTGGTTTGCAGCATGGCGATGCGGCTGCCGTTTTCCGGCACGCTGCGGAAGGTCACGCTGTCCACCTTGGGCAGGCCGGGCTTCCAATAATTCGTGTTCTTGGTGGCGACCATGGTGTCGGCCTGCCAGCTCACGAATTTGAAGGGGCCGGTGCCGACCGGATGGCGGCCAATCTCCTTGCCATAGGTCTCCAGCGCCTTCGGGCTGTGGATCATGGCGCCGGGGTGGGCCAGATTGTTGTTCAACGCGCCGAAGGGCTGGGCCAGCTTCAGGGTGATGGTGGTGTCATCCACCACGACGGTTTCGGCCAGCATCGCCAGCAGGCTTTGGCGCTTCAGCTTGTTGGCCGGGTTCGACAGGCGGTCGAAGTTGATCTTCACCGCCTGCGCGTTGAACGGCGTGCCGTCGTGGAAGGTCACGCCCTTGCGCAGCTTATAGGTGTATTCGGTGGCCGTGTCGTTGACGGTGAAGCTTTCCGCCAATTGCGGGATGAGCTTCATCTCCTTGTCAAAGGCGAACAGGCCCTGGAGCATGGTGCGGGTGGCCGATTGCGACAGCGTGTCGTTCACGTCGGCGGGATCCAGGGTGGTCAAATTGTCGGGCACACCGACGACCAGATCCTTGGCGGCAAAGGCGGCGTTGGTCAGCGCGGTGCAGCAGAGCAGACCGGCGACCAGGGGAAGGGCAAAGCGCGTCACGTCAAGTCTCCCGTTTTTTTGTTTCAGAAATCGCCGCCGACCGCGTGGCGGGCGACGTAATGGTCGTTCCCCACCGCGACCAGCGGTTGGACCTGCGGCTCGTCGCCGAGGTTGCGGATCGGGCTGGGGATTTCGCCGGTCAACAGCGTCAGCTCTCCCGTGCGTCGGCTGGGATCGGCGACCGGCACCGCCGCCATCAGGCGGCGGGTGTAGGGGTGCTGGGGATTCTCGAACACCGCCCGGCGCGGCCCGATCTCGACGATCTGGCCCAGATACATCACCGCGACGCGATGGCTGATCCGCTCCACCACCGCCATGTCGTGCGAAATGAACAGATAGGACAGCCCGCGCTTGGCCTGGAGATCCATCAACAGATTGACGATCTGCGCCTGGATCGACACGTCGAGTGCGGCCACCGCCTCATCCGCGATGATGAGCTTGGGGTCGCAGGCCAGCGCGCGGGCGATGCAGACGCGTTGCCGCTGGCCGCCTGAAAACTCGTGCGGGTACCGGCGGGTGTGCTCCGGTTTCAACCCGACCTGGGTCAGCAGATCGGCCACCCGCTCCTCGATCGCGCGGCGGCGCGACAGACCGGGGCGGCCGTTGGGGACGTAATCATGGACCAGCATCGGTTCGGCGACGCTGAAACCCACGGTCATGCGCGGGTTCAGCGAGGCGAAGGGATCCTGGAAGATGTATTGGATCTTTTCCTTCAGCTTGGCTTGGCCGTTGGAATCGAGCGCCACCGTGTCGGTTCCGTCGAAGCGGATCGCCCCGGCGGTCGAGCGTTGCAGCCCCATGATGGTGCGGCCGGTGGTGGATTTGCCACAGCCCGATTCCCCGACCAGCGCCAGCGTTTCGCCGGGGCGCACGGCGAAGCTGACCTGCTCCACCGCGTGGACACGGGCCTTCAGCGTGCCGAACAGCCCCTTGCGCACGTCAAAGCGGGTGACGAGCTTGGACACCTCCAGCAGCGGCGGCGCGTCGTGCCGGACGGTGTCCTGTTGCGCCGGGCCGACGGGGGGCGCGTCGCGGTTCGCCCCATCGCTTTTGCCGGCGTCGTCCACCACCAGCAGGGGGAAGCGGGCGGGCAGATCCTGGCCGCGCAGCGCCCCCAGCTTCGGCACCGCCGACAGCAGCGCCTTGGTGTAGGGGTGTTGGGGGGCGGCGAAGATCTGCTCGACCGTGCCTTCCTCCACCTTCTTGCCGCGCCACATCACGACGACGCGGTCGGCGACCTCCGCCACCACGCCCATGTCGTGGGTGATGAAGATCACGCCCATCCCCATGTCGCGCTGCAACAGGCGGATCAGGCGCAGGATCTGGGCCTGGATGGTGACGTCCAGCGCCGTCGTCGGCTCGTCCGCGATCAGCAACGACGGGCGGCAGGACAGCGCCATGGCGATCATCACGCGCTGGCGCATCCCGCCCGAAAGCTGGTGCGGGTGGCGGTCGAGCAGGCGGGCCGGTTCGGGGATGCGCACCCGTTCCAGCATGCGCAGCGCTTCGGCCCGCGCGGCCTTGCGGTCGACGCCCTGGTGCAGCATCACCGCCTCGGCGATCTGGTCGCCGATGGTGAAGACCGGGTTCAGGGACGTCATCGGCTCCTGAAAGATCATGGCGATGTCGTTGCCGCGCATGGCGGTCAGCGATTCCGCCGGGGGCGTGGCCAGATCGCGTTCCTGCCCGTCGCGGCCCCGGAAGCGGATGGCCCCCTTGGTGATCCGCCCCCCGGCGTAATCGACCAGACGCATCAGCGACAGCGAGGTGACGGACTTGCCGGACCCGGATTCGCCGACGATGGCCACCGTCTCGCCCGGTGTCACCGAAAAGCTGACATCGTCCACCACCGTGATCGGGCCATGCTCGCCCTGGAAGGCGACCGACAGGCCCTCAACGGACAGAAGGCGGTTGGGCGCGCTCATCGGCCTTGGCTTTCGGCGAAGAGGGCGGCGATGCGGCCCCACACCGGGCCGGGTGTGCCGGTACCGACCGGGCGGCCGTCGATGGTGGTGACGGGCGTGATTTCCTTGGTTGTGCTGGCGATCCACACCTCGTCCGCCGTGGCGAGTTCGATGGCGCGGACGTCGCGTTCGACGAAGGGAACCCCCGCCGTGGCGGCCAAACGCTGAATCACTTGGCGGGTGATGCCGACCAGGATGCGATGATCGGCGACCGGCGTGGCGATGGTCCCATCCTTGACGACGAAGACGTTGGTCGCCGCCCCTTCGGTGACGAAGCCGTCGCGGATCTGGATGGCGTCCACCACCCCGGCGTCGGTGGCGGCCTGTTGCGCCAGGACGCTGCCCAGCAGGGCGATGGTCTTCAGATCGCAGCGGCCCCACCGGATGTCGGGCATGGTCAGGGCGGCCACCCCCTGTTCACGCCAGGTGGCGGCCGGGCGCTTCAGCGGGCTGACCATGCCGAAGACGGTCGGGGCCACCCCGGCGGGGAAGCCGTGGGCGCGGGTGGCGGCCGCGCCGCGCGTGACCTGAAGATAGACGGTCAGGTCGCCGTCGATGCCCGACTCCGCCGTCAAGCGTTCCAGGATGGCCAGCCAGTCCGCCGCGCTCATCCCGGTGTCGATGCGCAGGGCCGCCAGACCGCGTTGCAGGCGGGCGATGTGGGCCTCGGCCTCGAACAGGCGTCCGTTGTAGGCCGCCGTGACCTCATACAGCCCGTCGGCGAACAGAAAGCCGCGATCGAGCGGCGACACCTGAACCTGATCCAGCGGCAGGTAGCGCCCGTTCCAGTAGGAGATGGTCATCGGTTTCGGCCCTGGTTGAAACGAAGGAAGATCGCGGGGAAAGCGGTGGGGGATGCGGTGGGGCGGGGCGTCATCGCTCGCCCCGGCCCGCTTTGGGAACGACGTGCAGATAGGGCAGGATGCGTTCGGCCATGTCGGCGGCACGGTCCACCGTGTTGCTGCCGCTGCGCGCCAACGCCGCGCCCAGCGCCATGACCAGAGCCATCATCCCGGTGGTGGAGCTGTGCAGAACCCCATGGTCGGCCCCGGCCAACAGGGTGACGTCCGCGTGCGGGACCACGGGTGAATCCGGGCTGTCGGTCAGCGCCAGGGTGCGGGCACCCAACTCGCGGGCGTGCAGCACATGCTCCACCGTGCGGCGGGAGTAGCGCGGGGTGGTGATGGCGATCATCAGGTCGCCCGGCTGCACCTTCATCAGGCGGCGGATCGAGCGTTCCGGCCCGGCGAACTCCACCGTGGCGATGGCCTGATCGACGTAGGGGTCGAGCATGTCGGCCAGGAAGGTCGCCATATAGGCGCTGTCGCCCATGCCGCAGGTGTAGACCCGCTTGGCGCTGCGAATCAGGCGGATCGCCTCCTCGCACTGTTCGGGCTGCAACAGGTCGAGCGTGCGGGCGATGTTGGCGGCGTCGGCGGCCAGCGATTCCCGGATGATTTCGGCGTGCGTGGTGTCGCGCGACACCGCCGCCCGCAGCTTTTCCACCGGGGCGAAGGTGGATTCGAAGGCGCGGAGCAGATCCTCGCGGAATTCCGGGTAGCCTTCATACCCCAGCGCGGTGGCGTAGCGGTTGACCGACGCCACCGACACCTCGGCAGCCGCCGCCAACTCGCCGATTTTCAGCGTGGCGGTGCGGAAGGGATAGGCCAACGCCCAGGCTCCCACCCGCGCCAGCGCCGGGGGCAACCGGGTTTGATGCTGCTCCATGCGAATCAGCAAGGATTCAGGCGCTGTGGAGGGGGAGGTCTGGTCCATCGCGTCGGCGCTTCGATCGGTTGGGGATGTCACCAGCGACGGATTATTGAGTTACACAAATTGGTCAATCCTGTAAATGAATTTTCAGGCCGG
The DNA here is from genome assembly GCA_027486405.1 of Azospirillum sp. Taxonomy (GTDB): domain Bacteria; phylum Pseudomonadota; class Alphaproteobacteria; order Azospirillales; family Azospirillaceae; genus Azospirillum. The sequence continues at coordinate 13,262 of JAIXPD010000042.1, forward strand.
GCGGTGTTTCGTTGGGGCGGCTGTCCGGGGGCATGAACCGCAAACCGCGCTGCGCAGGCGTGTGGTGGGGGGCAGGGGGATGGGGCGGCGAAACAGGCGGCGGTCTGGTCCGTTTGAGAAGCAAATCATCAGCGGGGACTGGGTGTGAAGTGCCGTCAAAAAACCACTGCGGTCTTTGGCAATCGTTACGATTTGTTGAGCAAGCTGCTGTAGTCTGCCGCCTTGCACTGATGCTCAGCGGGTTTGACCTCCGATATGCTGCCGTCCGGTTACGCCGCTCTTGAGATTCTCATTGTCGATGACATCGCGAACACGCGGCAGATTCTGCGGGCGATTTTGCGCCACATGGGATTCACCCGCGTCACCGAGGCCAGCGGCACGGCGGAAGCCCTGGCGCTCATCAAGGAGATCGGTCCCGATCTGATTTTCACCGATTGGGACATGCCGGGGGCGAGCGGGCTGGATTTGATCCGCATCGTTCGCAGCCACCCCGAATCGCCGGACCCAACCGTGCCGATCATCCTGCTGACCGCGCATGGCGACCGGCAGTATGTGAAGGCCGGGCGGGATGCCGGGGCCACCGATTTCCTGGTGAAGCCGCTGGCTCCGGCGCGGATTCGCGACCGCATTCTGGACGTGGTCAGCCGCCCGCGCGGCTTTGTCAGCGCGCCCGGCTACAAGGGGCCGGACCGGCGGCGGACGGATCGCCCGGTGGTGCAGGACCGCCGCTCGCCGGAGGCCCCCGCCTCCGACGTGTTGCTGTTGCCGCCGGACGGCCTGTTGATGGCCAAGGTGTCGGGCGATGAATCGGCGGTGCGGCGCGCCCTGCAAAGCCGGGTGTCGATCCTGCGCACGTTGGCGGCGGTGTCGCACAGCGCCCCGCTGCAACGCCAGGGCGGCGGGGCTGTCAGCAGCATGATCGCCGCCGCCAACGCCGCCGCCGTCCGCGACGATCTGGAGCGCCTGGTCAGCGAGGCGTTGAGCGCGTTGGATCGTTGCGCCGACGCGCTGGCGCGCATGGGGGAACCGTTGGAGCGTTTCCGGCGCGGGGCGTTGGACCGCATGCCCTCGTCCGCCGGGCGGGTGATCGGCTCGCTGCAACGCCTGATCGCCGACCCGGTGCGGGTCGCCAACGATCCCGGCATCATCCGCCTGCATCTGTTGGCGATTCGCGCCATGCTGCGCGTCGGTGCCGATCCGGGGGCGGAGCGCACCGCCAGCGAACTGGCCAGCCAGATCGAAGCCCTGAGCCAGCGCCGCCGCGACTGAGTGAACGCCGGTCCGTTGGACGTGGAACGCTGCGTCTGCGACATAAAGTGCACTTTAGATTATTAAAGTTGACTTTACCAAGTGCTCGTGGCGCAATCCGTTGCAACAGGGGCGGTTGCAACGGGAGGAGCGGGCATGAGCGATCGCGACCAGGTGTATGGCGTGACGGAGCTGGCGGCGGAGTTCGATCTGACGCCGCAGGCGCTGCGCTTTTACGAGGAAAAAGGGCTGTTGACGCCGCAGCGCGCGGGCGGTCGGCGGGTGTTCACCTACCGCGACCGGGCGCGCCTGATCCTGATCCTGAAATTCCGCCGAGTCGGCTTTTCGCTGGAGCAGATCGCCGAGTATCTCGCCCATTACCGCTCCGGGCAGCCCAGCGCGCGGCAATATCGCGACGGTTTGACCAAGATTCGCGACCGCCTGTCCGCGTTGGAGCGGATGCAAAGCGAGATTGCCGAGATCGTTGGCGAGTTGAAGGCGATGGAGCGGGACGCCGAAGCCCGGCTGGCCGCCTGTGAGCTGCCCTTGGCCGCCGAATGACCGCCAAAATCATCGAAACCGCCAAAACCACAGAAAACAGGAAATGGGGAGTGATGCCGATGCTGCGTGGATTGATGATGGATTCGCCGCTGCTGGTGACGATGGCGTTGCGCCACGCCGCGCTGTACCACGCCGACACCGAAATCGTGTCGCGCACCACCGAAGGGCCGATACACCGCTACACCTACGCGGACGCCTGGGGGCGCGCGCAAAAGCTGGCGCACGCGCTGGCCAGGCTGGGTCTGCAACCCGGCGACCGGGTGGGAACGCTGGCCTGGAACGGCTATCGCCATTTGGAATGCTATTACGCCATCAGCGGTTCGGGCATGGTCTGCCACACCATCAACCCGCGCCTGTTCCCCGAACAGATCGCCTACATCATCAACCACGCGCAGGATCAGGTGCTGTTCACCGACCTGACCTTTCTGCCGCTGCTGGAGGGCTTGGCCAGCCATCTGACCGGGGTGCGCGCGATTGTGGTGATGACCGACGCCGCTCACATGCCGGCCTCCAGCCTGCCGAATCTGCGCTGTTATGAGGATCTGATCGCGGACGAGCCGGACGTCTTCGATTGGCCGGAGCTGGACGAGAACACGGCGTGCAGCATGTGCTACACCTCCGGGACCACCGGCAACCCGAAAGGCGTGCTGTACAGCCACCGGTCGTCGGTGCTGCACGCGCTGTCCGCCTGCTTGCCCGACGTGTTCGACCTGTCCGCGTCCGATGTGGTGCTGCCGGTGGTCCCGATGTTCCACGTCAACGCCTGGGGCATCCCCTACGCCGCGCCGATGGTGGGGGCCAAGCTGGTGTTTCCGGGAGCCAAGCTGGATGGGGCCAGCCTGCACGAGCTGTTCATCGGCGAGAGTGTGACCAACACCGCCGGGGTTCCCACCGTCTGGCTCGCCCTGCTGAATTGGCTGGACGCCAACAAGAAGACGCTGGGCACGCTGCGCCGGGTGGCGATCGGCGGATCGGCCTGCCCGCCGGTGATGATCCAGCGCTTCAAGGATTTCGGGGTGCAGGTGCTGCACGCCTGGGGCATGACGGAAACCAGCCCGCTTGGCCTTGCCAACATGCCCAAGGCCAAGCACGCCGGGCAGGATGACGAGGCGGCCTTGGCGCTGGCCTCCAAGCAGGGTCGGCCGATCTGCGGTGTCGAGTTCCGTGTGGTCGATGGCGGCGGGGCCGACGTGCCGCGCGATGGCAAGAGCTTCGGGCGTTTTCTGGTGCGTGGCTCCTGGGTCTGCTCGGCCTATTTCGGTCTGGACGGCAGCGCGGCGCACGAGGTGATTCCCGGTTGGTTCGAAACCGGCGATGTGGTGACGATGGACGCCGACGGCTATGTGCAGATCGTCGACCGCACCAAGGACGTCATCAAGTCGGGCGGGGAGTGGATCAGCTCCATCGATCTGGAAAACATCGCGGTCGGCCATCCCGCCGTGCAGGAGGCCGCCGCCGTGGCCATGCCCGATGAGAAATGGGGCGAGCGTCCGTTGCTGGTGGTGGTGCTGAAGGACGGGGCCAGCCTGACCAAGGAGGAGCTGTTGGCGGTGTTCGACGGCAAGGTTGCCAAATGGTGCATCCCCAACGACGTTCGCTTCGTCGAGTCGCTGCCCCACACCGCCACCGGCAAGCTGTTGAAAAGCAGCATCCGCGACCAGGTGACGGCCCAGCCCGCGCCCTGCCAGCCCGCGCCCTGCCAGCCCGCGCCCTGATGGTGGCAAGCACGTGCGCTCAGGCGGCTTCGCGCGAAGCCGCCTGAGCGCACGCGCGGTTGCGCAGGACCATGATGGTCCGGTCATCGTCGCCAACCGCGCCGTCGCGCAGCAGGACCGCAGCGGCCAGGGTCGGATCCAGCCGGTGCAGGCCCCGTTCGACGAACAGAACCGGCAGACGCGAACAGCCATCGCTGTGGAGGATGACGTGGTCGCCCGTGCCCCATTGCAGATGGACGCAGGCCGGGATTTGCGGGTTGTAGCCCACCATTGCCCAGCGTGCGGCCAGCGACGTCACGGTGCGGTTGCGGATCACCGCCCCTGCGACCGTTCCCAACGCGGTGTAGTCCACCGCGTCACCGCTCAGGCGGACAATGGCCGCCGCGTCGGCCGCCGCGTCGGTCGTCGCGTTTGCGACGGGCGAGTTTCCGGGCAATGCCGCAAGATCGCGGCGGATCGCCCCGATCACCATTTGGGGGGACAAGCCGGGGGTGGTGGCGGCGACGACCGCCTCGATCCGGCGCGCGCGGGCGTCATCGGTCGGCGGACCCTTGATCGGTTGCCCCTTGATCGGCTGCTCTTTGATCGGCGGCTCCTTGATCGGTTGACCATCGATCAGCAGGGCGACGCCATGATCGGCCCCGTCGCACCGGAAAAACCAGCCATCGCCGCAGCGATCACCGCCTGGGCGTGCCGTCATCACGGATCCCGCTTCCACCAGGGTGGGGCGGATGGCGGGCGCGCGACCGGAGGCCCAGACCCGAGCCAAGCGGGCGTTGCCAACGCCAGGGGTGTGGTGGGACAGGATCGGATCGGACGCGGCGTGCTCCGTCGAATCCCGGTCAAACGCCAGACATTCAACGCCGTCGGGGGGGAGACCGCGCAGCAGGACGGTCAGATCCTTTGGCGCATGACCGGATGGGGCGACCATGGCGGACAAGGCCCGGTCCAACCGGTTGCGATCCGCAGCGGGCAACCAGGTGTCGGCCAACGCCATTGCCCAATCCCGCACCATCGCGATGTCGTCAACCGTGGCGACATCGACGCGACGGTGGCAGTGGGTGGGCAACATAACGAACGCTCCACGGGACGTGGTCTGTGGCGATGGGCGGGAGTGTAAGGCCACCACCGTGGTGAACCCAAGCGTTCATCCGTCCAGTGCACCACAACCAAACTGCGGCGGCGCGATTTTTCACCTCGTTTTTTGAAAAAAGAGATCAGGGCGCGGTCATCTCGACCATAACGGGCATCGCGGGCACGGTGCGGGGAATGCTGTGGGTGCGCAGCATCTCCGCCGCTTCCCAAAGCCGCCCCAGGCCAACGATGGACCGGCAACCGGTCTTTTCCATGATGCGGGCGCGATGGACCTCCACCGTCTTGATGCTGATGCCCAGATCCCAGGCGATGGTCTTGCTCTGCTTGCCTTCCACGATCAGGCGCAGCACCTCGGCCTCGCGGCGGCTGAGCAGCGCCAGACGGCGGACGGCGTCGCGGCCACGGTCGCGCTGTTGGGCATAGGGGCTGTCGTTGGTCAGGCAGGCCCGGACCCGGTCCAGGAAGCTGGCGGTGGCAAAGGGGTGGGCCAGGCAATCGGCGGCACCGGCCTTCATCGCGCTGACGGCGGCGTCGACGTCGCCGTGATCGGTGATGACCAGAACGGGCAGATCGTGGCCGTGCAGACCGGCTTCGGCGATCAACTCCTGCGCCGTCATGTCGGGCAGTTCGTTGCGCACGACCAGACAGGCCGAGCCGGTGCCGAGCACCGACAGGGCATCCGCCCCGGTGCTGTGGACGCGGCAGGCGATGCCGGCGGCTCCCAGGGCGCGCGCCAGAGTGCTGCGCAGCAACAGGTCGCCGTCAACGATATGAACGAGGCAAGCGGTTTGCGTGAACATCAGAGCGGCCCTCCACCACACAGGTTCAAAACCGGCCGTCGTGCCGGTCTTGCGCGTCCGATGATCCGTTGTCATCACGAACCATCATCTTGAAACCCAGTGTAGCGGCGATCGCCTGCATATTTCTGCATGCACGAGGGATAGCGGCGCGGGCTAATGGGATACCAGGGATAATATCCGGCGCTGCAATCGGGGAAGATCCGATCTGGCCGGGATAGTGGGAAGGGAGGCAACAGATCTCACCCGTTGCGCACCATGCGGTTATTGTCGCGTCATTTGGCCATTTTGGCCGGACAACCGCTGAAAACAGCCGCTCATCACAAAATGCGATGCAAAATGCGACGCAGTTTCATGCAAACATGATGTTTTTCGGCGGGCTGAGATCATAAAATGTCGCGGAACGGATTGTTTCTGTCCAACGGGCGCGCCGATGCCAGCATCCGGTCACTCACAGGTGTTTGGCGGGGGCGACAAGGCTCCAAAAACCGTGTTTCCGGCCGTGGCCGGTTTTCAAGGCGGCGTGATAATCCGTGTGCGATTCGATGGGGGCGTCGGTGGGCAGCAGGCCGCTCAGCGCCTCCAGCACCGCCAGATAGCGGGCGGCGTGTCCGTAGGCGGGTGACTTTCCCCGTTTGAGGATGTCGTCGATCAAGGCGCGGTACAGCACCGTCGCCGCCAGGGGAAAGCGCTCTTCCAGGGTCGTGGCGGCTTGGCCAAGCACATCATAGTTCCGCCCATCCCAATCCGTGCGCCGGTCGATCACCAGTTGGGCGGCGCGATCCAGGCTTGGCCATTCCAGGAGGAAGGTCAACGCGCTGTAAATGTCCGGGCTGTTGGCCGCCACGGCGAACGCCTTGTCCATCTCGTCGAATTCAAGGAAATCATCCAGCTTCGCGATGTAATCGCGCAGGATTTCAGGATCCAGGGTCGCTTCGAACGTGCTCCAACGCAACGCCTGGGCGGCTGGCCGGTCCTTCAACGCCTCCAGGATGCGGGCCTCCAGACGGACCTTGTCCCGTGTATCATAGGAACGGATACGGCCATCGGCGATGTCGGCCAGCGTCGCAACCATCAAACCCCGCTTGCGCTCTTTGCGAACCCATTCCAACGCCTCGGTCAACCGGTTGGCCGCCAACAGCCGTTCGGCCACGCGCAGGGGATTTTGCTGCCAGACTGGATTCATGGCTTCCAAGGCCAGATAGCCATCGATGTCGCCGCGCGCGTCGGCGATGGCCTGCCGAATGGGAATCGTTCGGCGCGGATCTCGCGTGGATTGCGTCAGCCGCTTGTCCCAAGCCGCAAGGGCTTCGGGCGGCAGATGGGGAACCACGGACACGGCGACGGTTCCGGCCAGACCATGAGTGTCCGTCGTCAGACATCCGTCCATCATTTGCGGAATCTGCGCCCGCTGGGCCGGGGGAAGTTGGGCAACGAGGTCCGGCATCGCCTCGCCCGCGCGCCGATAGACGTCCTGGATGCGTCCTCCGGAATCGTCGATCCGATCGAACACGCCGCCATGGGTGGCGATGAAGCGCAACAACCGCTCCACCGCGTGGATCGGGCTGATGGGGGCCAGTTCCTTGAGGATGGTGACGACGGTGGCGTCGAGATCCTCGGCGAAGGCACGCTCCTTCTCCCAACCGATCATCGCCCGCGCCCGCTCCAGGGCGGACAGCCGCCGGTCAATCAGCTTGGCCACCGCGTCCGGCCCTTTGACGCTGGCGAGGGCGGCGTTGACACGCTTGCGGAACGCCGGATTCGCCTCCGTCTCGTCCAGAATGATCTGGGCCAATCGTTCAGCGCCCAGAGCGGACAGGGTGTCCACCGAGAGTGCAGCTTTGCGCGCCATGAGGGTGTCCTGCGTGTGGGAGATGGGTGCGGGAGGCAAGAAGCCGAACACCATCCTGCCATGACCGGGAGGTTGGGTGAGACCTTGAACGCGTCCGTCATCCCCGTGGCAGAAAGCGCGTCCGGTCCAGACCGTGGCGGGCCATTTTCTCGTTCAGGGTGCGGCGGGGGATGTCCAGCAGGTCCATCACCGCCTTGATGTCGCCCCGGCAGCGGTCCAGCGCCTGTTCGATCACCCGTTTTTCGAAGGCGTCCATCTGGTCGCTGAGCGCGCGCGGGGCGCTGGAATCGCCACCCACCGGGCGGCGGCGCAGCAGGGTGGCGACGCCGGTCCGGCCGACCGACAGCACATGGCGTTCGGCCAGATTGCGCAACTCCCGCACATTGCCCGGCCAATCATGGGCCAGCAGGGCGTCCACATCCTCGGGATCGAGCGACCGGGCCTCGCGGTTGTGGCGGGCGGCGCTGTCGCTGGCGAAGGCGTCGAACAGCAGCGGGATGTCCTCGGCCCGTGCCCGCAGCGGCGGAATGTGCAACTCGGCGACGTTCAGCCGGTAATAGAGATCGGCGCGGAAGGCCCCCCCTTCGCTGAGGTCGAGCAGATCGACCTTGGTGGCGGCGATCAGGCGCAGATCGACCGGCAGCGGCTTGTTCGACCCCAACCGTTCGATGGTCCGTTCCTGCAAGGCGCGCAGCAGCTTGACCTGCAAGGACAGCGGCATGCTTTCGATCTCGTCCAGGAACAGGCTGCCGCCGTTCGCGTGTTCCAGCTTGCCGGTGCGGCGCTGGGCGGCCCCGGTGAAGGCGCCGGGTTCATGGCCGAACAATTCGCTTTCCGCCATGCTGTCGGGAATCGCCCCGCAATTGACGGCGACAAAGGCTCCCTTGGCCCCGCGCGGCCCAAAGTCGTGCAGGCAACGGGCGACCAGCTCCTTGCCGGTTCCGGTTTCACCATGGATCAGCACGCTGGCGTTGGTGGCGGCCAGATCCAGGATGTCCCGCCGCAGATCGTCCATGGCGCGCGACGCGCCGATCAGCGTGGCCGCGATTCCGGCCGGGCTGTCGCCCACCCGGCGGCGCAGGCCCCGGTTGTCCAGAACCAGACGGCGCTTTTCGCAGGCCCGCCGTATCACCGTCACCAGATGATCGGGGTCGAAGGGCTTTTCGATGAAGTCATAGGCCCCGCGCCGCATCGCCTCCACCGCCAGCCCGACATCGCCATGGCCGGTGACGAGAATCACCGGCAGATCGGCGTCGCGTTCCAACGCGCGGGCCAGAACGGCCATGCCGTCCATCCGCGCCATCTTCACATCGGTGACGAGGATGCCGGGGAAATCCGGCGACAGCCGGTCGAGCGCGCGGTCGGGCGTTTCGAACGCCTCCGCCGCGAAACCGGCCAGTTGCAGCCATTGCGTGACCGACACGCGCATCGCCAACTCGTCGTCGATGAACAGGACGGGGGTGGTCATGGCGTTGAAGGCTCCCTGGCGCTGGCGTCGGGCAGGCGGATGATGAAGCAGGCCCCGCCGCCGTCGGCGTTGTTTTCCGCCCGCAGGCTGCCGCCGAAATCGCGGACGATGCCATAGGACAGCGACAGGCCGAGGCCAAGCCCCTGCCCGACCTCCTTGGTGGTGAAGAAGGGATCGAACAGGCGGCCCCGGTCGGCGTCGGCGATGCCGGTCCCCCGGTCGCGGATGCGGATTTCCCAGGCGGCCGCGCCGTCCTCCGTCACCGGCGCGGCGGACAGGGACAGGCGCCGTTCCTCCGCGTCGGCCATGGCGTCGGCGGCGTTGCGCAGCAGATTGACGAAGACCTGCTCCAGCCGCACCGCATCGCCGCGCACCCGCGCGTCGGGCGGGATGCGGGTGTCGAGCGCGATGCCCTCGTCGCGCAGGCGGGGGGCGAGCAGGGCCAAGGCGCGCTCCATCGCGCGGGCGACCGGAACCGCCTCCACCCGCGCCGGTCCTTTGCGGGCGAAATCCTTGAGATGGCCGGAAATCACCGCCATCCGTTCGGCCAGATCGCCGATCATCGCCAGATTGCTTTGCACCAGCGCGTGTTCGCCCCGTTCGGCCAGAATGCGGGTGGAGGCGGCGAAGGTGCGGATCGCCGCCAGCGGCTGGTTGATCTCGTGCGCCAACGCCGCCGACATCTGGCCCAGCGCCGCCAGCTTGCCCGCCTGAATCAGTTCTTCCTGCGCCTCGCGCAGCACCCGGTTGGCGGCGACCAGTTCGGCGGTGCGCTCGGCAACCCGCCGTTCGAGCAAGGCGTGGGATTCCCGTTGCAGGCGCAGCGTCTGCCGCCGTTGCTGGCCCAGGGCGGCCCCTGCGGCCAGCAGCAGCACCGCCAGCGCGGCGAGCAGGGCGGCGGTGTCGGCCTGCACCCGCACCGGTTCCAGATCGGACAGAAAGCGGATGGTCCAACCGAATTCCGGCAGAACGCGATCCTGCATCAGATAGGCGCGGCGTGCGCCGCCGGGGCGGTCGGCACCCGGTTCGGGCAGGCTGACCAGCCGCGCGCCGGGGCTGATCGCCGCCCCTTCGCGCAGGCCGAGCGGGTCGAGCGCGCTGCGGTCGTATTGCCGGGTTTCGTCCAGCCGCGCGCGCACCGCGTCGGGCAACGGGTGGAGGGCGCGGTATTTCCACGCTGGGTGGCTGGCCAGGAACACGACGCTGTTCTCATCGGTGACGAGCACCCGTTCGCCCCCCGCCGCCCAATCGCGTTGCACCGGCTCCAGATCGATCTTGACCACGGCCAGCCCGATCACCCCCCGCTCGGTCTGGGCGGCGTGCGACAGGAAATAGCCGGGCAGGCCGGTGGTGACGCCGATGCCGAAATAGCGCCCGCTGCCGGTTTCCATCGCCTGCCGGAAATAGGGGCGGAAGTTGTAACGCTGGCCGACGAAGCTTTGCGCCGGGTCGCGCCAGTTGCTGGACGCCAGCGCCAACCCGCTGCGGTCCACCAGATAGAGCGCGGCGGATCCGGCGGTGGCGTTGGCGTCTTCCAACCGGCGATTGACCGTGTTGCGCCGCGCCTCGGTCGGGTCGGCCAGCAGGGCCAGCGCGTCATGGTCGCGGGTGGTCAGGGCGGGCAGGTAATCGTAACGGCCAACAGCGTTGCGGATGCTGCTGGCGTAGAGGCCCAAGCGCTGCTCGCCGTTGACGATCACCGCGTCCAGCGCGGCCGATTCGGCCCAGCGATGCGCGCCCCAGGCGGCCAGACCGGTGGCGACCGCCGTCAACCCGGCGAAGGCCAGGGCGCGCGGGCCGAAGGGGCGGCGATGGGGGCGGGCGGGGCGGCGCATGGGCACCACTCCTAAGGGCGGTGGCCGGGGCTGTCCAGCGCCGTCACGCGCCGGACCTTTGCGTCACTTTTGTGTTGGGGCAAAGCCCGCTATGGTCCTGCCCGGACCGGCGGAACGGGGGACGCACCGCCGATCCGGGCCGTTCTGATCCAGGCCGGTTCGATTTTGGCCGCTGCAAGGGGATTTTGCCATGGACGCCGTTTCCATCCGCGCCGCTTACCGTCGCTACGCCGGGTTTTACGACCGTGTGTTCGGTACCCTTCTGGCCTCTGGCCGTCACGCGGCGGTGGCGTGGCTGAACCGGCGCGGCGGCTTGCGCATCCTGGAGGTGGGGGTGGGGACCGGCCTGTCGCTGTCCGATTACCGCACCGACAACCGCGTGGTCGGCATCGACCTGTCCACCGACATGCTGAAGGTGGCGCAGGAGCGGGTGGCGCGCGAAAATCTGACCCATGTCGAAGGGCTGCTGGAGATGGACGCGGGCAAGCTGGCCTTCGCCGACGGCAGTTTTGACGTGGTGGTGGCCATGTATGTGATGACCGTGGTTCCCGATCCGCAGGGCACGATGGCCGAGTTGGAGCGCGTCTGCAAACCCGGCGGCGACATCGTCATCGTCAACCATTTCGCCGCCCCCCGCCCCGGCCTGCGCCGCACGGTGGAAAATTGGCTGGCCCCGCTGTCGAAGAAGCTGGGCTGGCGGCCCGACTTCACGCTCGATTCCCTGCTGCGCGGGTCGCCGCTGTCGGTCGAGAGCATCGAAACGGTGCCGCCCTTTGGCCTGTTCAGCCTGCTGCATTGCCGCCGACAGGGGGCCTGACCATGAGCGAGGCCACAACAAACGGGGGCGATCTGGCCGGGCGGCGCATCCTGGTCCCGGAAAGCCGGGATTTGGAGCTGTTCGCCCGGATGATGGAGCAGCATGGTGCGGTGTGCGTGCGTTGCCCGATGGTCAAGATCCTCGATCTCGACGACCCGGCCCCGGCGCGGGATTGGTTGGATCGGCTGCTGGCCGGTGCCTTCGACGATGTGATCCTGCTGACCGGCGAGGGGCTGCGCCGTTTGATGACCGTCGCCCGCGCCGATGGGCGGGAGGCGGCGGTGGTCGCGGCCCTGGGCCGTGTCCGCGTGTTCGTGCGCGGGCCGAAGCCGGTGAAGGCGCTGCGGGAGTTGGGGCTGTCCGCCCACCGGGTTGCCCCGGCCCCGACCACCGACGGCGTGATCCAGGCGCTGGCGGAGGAGGATTTGACCGGGCGGACGGTGGGGGTGCAACTGTATCCCGACAACCCGAACGCCGCGCTGCTCGACGCGGTGCGCGCGCGGGGCGGGATGCCGGTGGCGGTCACGCCCTACCGCTACGCCTCCGATTCGGAGACCGGCGCGGTGGAGGACGCAATTCGCGACCTTGCGGCGGGTCGCTTCGATTTCGTCGCCTTCACCGCGTCGCCCCAGGTGCGCCGCTTGCAGGAGGTGGCGGAGTCGCGCGGCCTGCTCGACGCGTTGCGCAACGGTTTGGCCAACACCCGCATCGCCGCCGTCGGGCCTGTGGTGGCCGACGCTGTGGTGGCTCTGGGCGGGACCGTGGCCGTCGCGCCGGAATCCACCTTTCACATGAAGCCGCTGGTCAACGCCATCCGCGATTTGCTGGCGCGGGGGTGAGTATCCCCCGCCCTCAACCGCCGATGTCGTTGCGGAACAGCTCCAGATCCAGATGCTCCATCCGCATCCGGCGTTGACCGGCGGGCTTGCGGATGAAGGGGCGGCGCAGCGGCCGCCGCAGGGCGGCGCGGGCGCGGACGATCAGCGAGGTGCAGCGGGCGGTGATGGTCGTGGTGCGCATGTCCGACTCGTCCTCAATACAGGGGCAAGGGTGGTCGTGAGGCAGGCTCCTATCCAATCACGCGACCATGCGCCCGGCGTGTGACCGTTTTGGTCTCCGTTCGATGGCGAAACCGTGTCACACCGCGCAAGACCGTTGCTTGGGGCATGAAAAGCTTTGGGCATGAAAAAGGGCGGGGACTGTGGGTCGCCCGCCCTTTTGTCTGTCGATGACGGGATGCGTCAGTTCGCCGGGCCGAGGAAGACGCTGTCGCGGCTGTTGCGGTCGGCGGCGGCCTTGTCGGACAGGTGGAAGGTCATGGGCAGGGAGGTGGCCGTCACGCTGGCGCGCGGGGCGGTGACATAGACGCGGTAGGTGGCGACGCTGTCGGGCGAGGCGGAGATGGTCGCCGTGTGGTCCTTGGCCTCGGCACTGTCGGTTTCACCAATCACCTTGATCTCGGCCCCCGCAACGCCGCTGACCGTCATCGCATAAGTGCGGGACTGGCGGGTCTTGTTGGCGACCTTGAAGGTGTAGGCGTTGCGGATGCTGCCGTCGGACAGGGTGACGAACAGCGGCGCGCGGTCGCGCAGCACGGTGATGTCCAGGCGCGGGCGCAGGGCAAAGCTCCACGCCATCGCGCCGCCGACCACCAGCAGCAACAGGCCGTACATGATGATGCGCGGGCGGATCAGACGCCACTGATAGGTCTTGCCGGAGGCGCGGGTTTCCTGGGCGGCCAGCGAATCGAACTGGATCAGCTTGGGCGGCAGGCCCTGGGCGATCATGATGCTGTCGCAGGCGTCCACGCACAGGCCGCAATTGATGCAATCGGCCTGTTCGCCGGTGCGCACGTCGATGCCGACCGGGCAGACCTGCACGCATTGGCCGCAGTCGATGCAGTCGCCAAGGCCCTTGGCCCGCCGCTCTTCCCAGCTTTCCGATTTGCGTTTCGGCGCGCGGTTGTCGCCCCGGTCGGCGCGGTAGGTGACGACGAGGCTGTGCTCGTCCAGCATCGCGCTTTGGAAACGCGGCCACGGGCACATGTAGGTGCACATCTGCTCGCGCGTCCACCCGGCCATCATATAGGTCATGCCGGTGAACAGCGCGAAGAAGCTGACCGCCTCATACGACGCGTTGAAGGTGATCAGTTCGTGCGCCAGGGTCGGGGCGTCGGCGAAAAAGGCGACGAAACCAAAGCCGGTGACGACGCTCAACGCCAACCACGCCGCGTGCTTGCCGGTTTTGCGGGCCAGCTTCTGCGCCGTCCAGGGGGCCTTGTCGCCCCGGATGCGCTCGGCGCGGTCGCCTTCGAACAGCCGTTCGATCCACACGAACAGATCGGTCCACACGGTTTGCGGGCAGGCGAAGCCGCACCACACCCGTCCGGCCAGCGCGGTGGCCAGGAACAGGCCCAACGCCGCGACGATCAGCACGCCGGTCAGATAGTAAATCTCCTGCGGCCAGATCTCGATCCAGAAGATGAAGAAGCGCGGGGTGCTCAGGTCGAACAGCACGGCCTGGGCCGGGGCGTCGCCGCCGCGTTCCCAGCGGATCCAGGGGGCCAGATAGAACAGCGCCAACAGGACGACGAAGGTGACGGTTTTGATCCGCCGGTACAGGCCCTTCACCGCCTTTGGGTGGATTTTCTTCTGGCTTTCGAACAGCACGACCTTTTCGGCGGGGGCGGGGGCTGCCGCCGCTTTTTTGCTGGTCTTGTCCGTCGCGGGCTGAACGATGCTACCGTCTGGCATGGCGGGGCCTGGATTCCGGGTCTGTGAGCGACACGGACCATAGGCGCACGCCACGTGGATTCAATTGACCGTGGTCAATGGGTTCTCACGAAAAAGCCGCACTGTATTTGCGGTTTCTTTGGGCGGTGCGGACAATCCGCGTTTCCGCCACGCGTGATACGCCGCTGGACGGCCATCCTCAAGCCTCTTGTTGCGACGCAACATACCGTTCTACGGATAGTGTGTTGAGGCCACAATCAGGGCGATGTAGCGTCCGGCCTTGCCCAGCGTGACCAGCGCCAGAAACAGCCGCCAGTCCACCCGCAGGATTCCGGCGACCAGGGTCAGCGGATCGCCGATCACCGGCAGCCACGCCAACAGCAGCGACCACACGCCAAAGCGCTGGAACCAGCGGGTGGCCCGATCAAGCATCGACGCCGAGACGGGAAACCAACGACGGCCTTGAAAACGCATCAGAAAACGGCCCAACGCCCAGTTTGACGCCGATCCCAGAACGTTGCCCGACGTGGCCGCCAGCACCAAAAGACCGTCGCTGTAACCGCCCGTCCGATGCAGGGTGATCAGCAAAAGTTCCGATTGCGCAGGCAGCAGGGTGGCCGCGACCAGGGCGGACAGAAACAGGCCCGCATAGGCGGCGATGTCTGTCATGGGGGGAGCGCCTTGATCCGGTGGCGGTGGGGGGTCTTAAACCGGTGGGTTGACGCAAAGGCAAGCGGAAAAAACGGGCAGGGGCCACGCGCGCCACGCACCGCTGTGCGGGCATAAAAAACCCCGCTCCGGCAGATCGGAGCGGGGTTTTGAAAGGCGATGACACCCAAAGGTGCCGCCGATCACTGCGGACGGCGGGACGCCCGGTGCGCTGGGATGGGAATCGGGCGGATCGCCTGTTCTTCCCGGCGGCTGGCCGACATGTCGATTTCAATCCGTGACAACGCCTTGCGCAGCTCGTGCACGGTTTCGGAGAGGGCTTGGATCGTGCCTTCGGCGGGTTGTTGCCGCCAGCCGCGATAGGCGTTGATGCACGCCTTGGCGGTGTCGCGCAGACGGCCTTCCACCGCGTCCACCGGCGCGGACGCCGAGGGGGCTGCGGTCGGGGCACCCACCGCCGGAGCGGAGGAGGACGCCGTCGGAGCCGATGCGGCGGGAGCGACCGGTCGGGCCGCTTCCACCGTCGGCGCGGGCTGCGGAGCCGGTTCCGGGCGGTTGAGGCGCAGCGTTTCCGTGGCGGGGGCCGCCGCCGGAGCGGGGGCCGCTGGCTGTGGCGCAACCGCCGGGGCGTCGTCCGCGCGCGCGTCGGCGGGGCGTGTCAGACGCTGGCGGGGCCGGGTGGCGGGCGCGCGCTCGGTCCCGGCCTCAACCGCTGGCGCTGGAGCCGTCTCGACAACCGGGGGCTCGGCCGCCGGAGCGTCGGGAGCGGCGTCGGGTTCGACGTTCAGTTCGCCCTGACCGGCGGCGGCCTCGGCCTTCTTGATGATATAAGAAATCGCGCTCGGCGTGCATTCGAACTCACGCGCGATGGCGGACAGGGTCACGCCACCGTTGTAACGCTCAAGAATTTCCGGCCAAGCCGATTGAGGAATTCGGCCGCGCTTTTTCGGCGACTCCGATTCGCTCCCGCTGTCTGCGCTCATTATATCGCTCGGTTGCCAAAGTGATTTTTCAGTCATTCGTCAGCATGGGTCGCCGGGTCGTGCGCTGTTCACGCATGGATATGCGATCACGTGCATCAACAGCATGGGGCGTCACGCTGGCGAGTGATGTTTTCGGTACCGATGACTATCGGAAACTCCTGCTGAAAATGCCAGCATAACTTTGCACGGAGTCACGAATTTGTCGTGCTTTTGGGTCGGAGGGTGGACGGATCGTTTTTAAAACCCCCGACGGATCGGGGCTTTCAAAACATCGTGCCGTCGGCAGGCCGACCACAATTCCGATCCCATTGCGGGGTGCGCGGGGCTGATCCGGCGTTTTTCCACCCCTTTTCCTCTACCGTTTGCGGCGTTGCGGGAGTATTTTGCCGCCCGTTCGACGAATGGGATGGCCACAGTGAGTATGATTTCGGAAGGCCGACCGCCGGTTCGGTTGTCGGTGGTCGTTCCGGTTTTCAACGAAGCCGACAATGTCCTGCCTCTGCTGGACGAGATCGAGCGGGCGTTGACGCCGCTGGGCGGCTTCGAAGTGATTTTCGTGGACGATGAATCCGACGACGACACCCAGGCCCGTTTGGCCCCGGCGGTCGCGGCGGGTCGTCTGCGCGTGCTGCGCCATCGCAACCGCTCCGGCCAGAGCGCGGCCGTGCGCACCGGGGTGAAGGCGGCGCGCGGCGAATGGGTGGTGACGCTGGACGGTGACGGGCAGAACGACCCGGCCGACATCCCGGCCCTGTTCGCCCTGGTGTCCACCGGTCGGGCCGGTGCGCCGGTGTTGGTCGGCGGCATTCGCAAAAAACGGCAGGACAGCCTGTCCAAGCGGGTGGCGTCGCGTTTGGCCAACGCCGTCCGCCAATCCTTGTTGCAGGATGGCTGCACCGACAGCGGTTGCGGGTTGAAGCTGTTCCGTCGCGACGCCTTTTTGGATTTGCCGTTTTTCGGCGCGATCCACCGCTTCTTGCCCGCCCTGTTCCGCGCGCACGGCCATCCGGTGGCCTATGTGCCGGTCAATCACCGGCCGCGTGAACGGGGTGTGTCGAAATACACCAATTGGCGGCGCGGTTTGATCGGCGTCGTCGATCTGCTGGGCGTCTATTGGTTGAAGCGGCGGACCAAGCAATCCCCCGTCACCGAAGATCTGTAAGACCGTCGCTCACACGGACATCCGACCATGCTTGATCGCGCCATCGCCTGGTTTCACGACCAGAGCACCACAGACCTGATTTGGATCGGTCTGGGTTTCTTCGCGCAGTTTCTGTTCATGATGCGCTTCGTCGTTCAATGGATCGCCAGCGAACGCGCCCGCCGCAGCGTGATGCCGGAGGTGTTTTGGTACTTCTCGATCGGCGGCGGCATCCTGCTGCTGGCCTATTCGGTGTACCGCGTCGATCCAGTCTATATGTTCGGCCAGGGGTTGGGCCTCATCATCTATTTCCGCAATCTTTATTTCGTCTGGAACAACAAGGCGGCGGGGAGAGAGGCGTGACCGACCGTCTGCCGCTTTACGCCTACGCGCTGTTGGCGTTGCTGAGCGTCGGGCTGTTCCTGCCCGGCTTCGCCAGCCTGCCGCCGTTTGACCGGGACGAGGCCCGCTTTGCGCAGGCCTCCTCCCAGATGCTCGACAGCGGCAACTACGTCGACATCCGGTTCCAGGAGGAAACCCGCTACAAAAAGCCGGTCGGGATTTATTGGTTGCAAAGTGCCTCCACCGCCATCGCGTCGTCGGTGGTCGACGACGCCAAGGTGATCTGGACTTACCGCATCCCATCCTTTCTCGGCGCGCTGGTCGCGGTTTTGGCCAGCGCCTGGACGGGCGCGCGGCTCTTTGGTGGGTTGGCTGGGTTTCTGACCGGTCTGATGATGGCCTCCTGCGTGGTTTTGGGGGTGGAAGCCCGGATGGCCAAGACCGACGCGGTTCTGCTGGCCACGGTGGTGATCGGGCAGGCGGCGTTGGCGCACCTGTATCTGACCCGCGCGCAAGACCCGCCCACCGGGCGCGCGGCCTGGCGGATCCCGGCGCTGTTCTGGGTGTCGGCGGGCCTGGGGATTCTCATCAAGGGGCCGATCGTCCTTCTGGTGTCGGGCAGCACGCTGCTGGTGCTGGCGCTGTGGGATCGCAAGGCGGCCTGGATGGCGCGGCTGAAGCCGGTGGCGGGGTTGGGCATCGTGCTGGCCATCGCCGCCCCCTGGTTGATCGCGATCGCGATCAAGACCCAGGGCGCGTTCTTCGCCGAATCCGTCGGTCACGACATGCTGGGCAAGGTCGCCGGTGGGCAGGAGGGCAAGGGCCTGCCGCCGGGTTACTATCTGCTCAGCTTCTGGGTCACGTTTGCTCCTTGGTCTTTTTTGGCCTTGCTGGCGGTTCCCTGGGCGTGGGCCAAGCGCCAAACGGACGCCGTGCGGTTCTGCATCGCCTGGATCCTGCCGAGTTGGCTGGTTTTCGAAGCGGTGCCGACCAAGCTTCTGCATTACACCCTTCCCGTGTTTCCGGCGATTGCCGCGCTGGCGGCGGCGGCCCTGCTGGATCGTTTCGGGCGCACGGCCGCGCACCCGCGTCGGCTGGTGACGGCGGCGGCGGTCGGGCTGGGGGCCTTGGGCTTCGGTGCCCTGACCTTGGCGGTGGCGGTGATTCCGTATCTGGTGGATCGGCGGATCGACCCGGTCGGGCTGGCGCTGGTCCCGGCGGTGGCCGGGCTGTTCGCCCTGTCGGTGCGTGGGCTGCTGCACGCCCAGCTCCGCTCCGGTGTGTTGGCCGGTTTGGGGGCGGCTGGGCTGCTCTACGCCGGAACCTATGGCGTGGTTCTGCCCGCGATCGACGGCGTGTGGGTCAGCCGACAGGCGGCGAAAGCGGTGGCGGCGACCCAGCCCTGCCCGAACTCGGTCGTCGCCTCGGCGGGCTATTCCGAGCCGAGCCTCGTCTTTTTGCTGGGAACCGCGACCAAGCTGGTTGGCGGCGGTGCGGCGGCGGCGCATCTGGTGGCCGATCCCGCCTGCGCCCTCGCCCTGGTGGAGGATCGCGAGGAGGCGGCGTTCCGCGCCGTCACCGATCCGGCCTTCGGCCTGCGCGGCCCGACGCGTTTGGCCGAAATCAACGGATTCAACTACAACACCGGCAAGCGCGTTCACCTGACCCTGTACGGCCGTCCTGGAAGCTGACGGGCGTACAGGGGGCGGGGTGGGTCACACCGCCTCGGGGTGTTCTTCGGGCCGCCAGAGCCAGGCGGCCCCACGGACACCGCTGGAATCGCCATGCTTGGCCTGCCGGATCGGTGTGTCGAACCGGTCGGTGAAGGCCCAGCGGGCGATGACCGACGGCAACCGCGCGTACAGGATGGCGGCGTTCGAAACACCGCCGCCGAGCACGATCACATCGGGATCCAGCAGGTTGACCACGCTGGTCAACCCACGCCCCAGGCGATCGACCAACCGGTCGACCGTTGCGGCGCAGGCGGCGTCACCCTCTTGCGCGCGGGTGAAGATGCTGTGGGCGGTCAGCGTCTCGCCGGTCACGCGCTGGTGATCGGCGGCCATCGCCGGGCCGGACAGATGGGTTTCCAAACAGCCGTGCTTGCCGCAATAGCAGGCCGGGCCGGGCTGTTCGGCCTCGTTGGGCCAGGGCAACGGGTTGTGGCCCCATTCCCCGCCGATGGCGTTGCGGCCCGACAGCGGTCGGCCGTGGGCGACGATGCCCGCCCCGCATCCGGTGCCGATGATCGCGGCGAAGACCACGCCACACCCGGCCCCGGCCCCGTCGGCGGCTTCCGACACCGCCAGACAGTTGGCGTCGTTCTCCACCCGCACCGGGCGGCTCAACGCCGCGCTCAGGTCGCGGTCGAGCGGATGGCCGATCAGCCAGGTGGAATTGGCGTTCTTCACCAGCCCGGTGGCGGGGGAAATGGCCCCGGGGATGCCGACGCCCACCGTGGCCCGTCCGCCGATTTCGGCCTCCAGGCTGTGAACCAGCGCGGTGATGGTGGCGATGGTCCCTGCGTAATCGTCGCGCGCCGACGGAACCCGCCGCCGAACCAACGCCGTGCCGTTGCGGTCGAGGACGATGCCTTCGGTCTTCGTGCCGCCAAGATCAATGCCGATGCGAAACATGCCCCAGCATTACCGACGAAGCCGCCCCGCTTCAAGCCATGCTGTGACAAAGGAAGCGCGTTGCCACGGCAAAGCAGCGGGACCGGGCAATTCGCTTGGAGCGGTTCGGGCGATGGGGTAGAACGACGCCTTGGCGGACCGCCGCCCGCCCGTTCAAACGAACCGCGCCACCGGAGCACATGATGAGTCGCCTGCGCGTCGCCCTGACCCCGTCCTCTTCCCCGTTGCGCCGCATGGCCCTGCTGGGTGCCGTGCTGGCCGCCCCGTTCCTGTCCGGCTCCGCGCTCGCGGCCGACGCCACCACCGCCGCCAAGCCGCCGGTTGCCAAGGCGTCCATCGCCAAGCCGCAGGCTTGCTACACCCGCAGCGAACACGCGGCGGAGCAGTTGATCCGCATGCACACGGAAATGATGGTGGTCGGCCTGACCTGCAAATCCGTTGTGCCGGAAAAGAACCCCTTCGGCCTGTATCAGGATTTCTCGATCAAGCACCGCGCCCTGCTGTCCAGCTCGGAAGCGGCGATGATCGGCCATTACAAGAAGACCAGCGGCTCCAGCGCGACCAAGAATTTCGACTCGTTCCGCACGGAACTGGCGAACGAGATCAGCCGCCGGGCGGCGACCATCGGCATCCCGCAATATTGTGAATCCTTTGTGGACCGCTCCAAGGCGGCGGCGAAGGATCTCAGCGCCGACGATCTGCGCGTGTTGACCAGCGACGAAAAGAACGCGGGCCTGTTGCATCTGGCGAGCAAGCCGCTGTGCGACGTCAAGGTCGTGAGCGTGCCGGACACCAGCCCGTTCCAGGTCGCCCAGGCGGCCCCCTCCACCGCCGCCAAACCCGCCAAGGCCAACAAGCCCAAGCAGCCGGCGAAGGCTCCGGCCAAGCCCAAGGTGGCCGCCGGGGCGGACGCTCAAACGGTGGCGGCGCGCTGAGGCGCATCCACCCTTTCTCCGGGTTCCAGTGTGTTGCAAAGGCCCTGTCCGCGATCTGCGGGCGGGGCCTTTCTGCTTTCGGGCCGGTGCAGGACGCATGCGCAACACACAAATCTGTCTTGCAAAAATCCACCGGGCTGGTACTACCGGAACACGAGGCGGGCTTGTCTCGGCGCTGTCATCAACGGGTGCCGGGGATGGGCTTGAACAGGAAAAACCATACCCGTCAATTCCATAGGCGGGTGGACCAGACAGGGGGCTGCTGTTGCGTGATCGGTGTGCCGCGTGTGCCCGTGTCGCCGCATCCTGCCTTTGCAACGCGCTGAAGGCGGGGTGACGCTATGGATTATTTCATACAGCAATTGATCAACGGTCTATCGCTTGGGGCTATTTATGGCCTGATCGCGATTGGCTACACGATGGTCTACGGGATCATCTGTATGATCGATTCTGCGCACGGCGAGATCTACATGATCGGGTCGTTTGTCGCGTTGATCACGTTTTTGGCGTTGGGCGCGTTGGGGATCACGTGGGTTCCGTTGGCGCTGGTGGTGATGCTGGCGGCGTCGA
>JAIXPD010000001.1 GCA_027486405.1 Azospirillum sp.
GGCTTTGGGGTCGGCAGAAGATATTGACGCTTTTGACATCCAAGCCGGGTGGCCGGAAGACGCGTGACGGTGCGTCAAACCAAGTGGCGTTTCACGTCAAACCAAGTGGCGCGCTACACAACCGACTGCCGCGCTGCCCCTGCGGCTGGCTGGCGATCAGGCCGACGGTGTAGGGGTGCGCAGGCCGCCGAAGCAGCGCCGCCGCTGGTCCCGTCTCCACGACCCGCCCGGCGTACATCACCGCGATCTCGTCGGCGAGATCCTCGGCCACCGACAGATCATGGGTGATCCACAGGACCGCCGTCCGATGTTCGGCCACCAGATCGCGGATTTCGCGCAGGATTTGGGCTTGGATCGTGGCGTCCAGCGCGGTGGTCGGTTCGTCGGCGATGATGAGGTCCGGCTCGTGCAGCAGGGCGATGGCGATCGCCACCCGCTGGCGCAGGCCGCCCGAGAGTTGATGGGGGTGACAGGACAGCCGTTCTTCCGGTCCCGGAACGCCCACCCGGCCAAGCACGTCGCGCGCCCGTCGCCGGGCTTCGGCCCGCCCGACCGGCGCGTGGGCCAGCACGGTTTCGACGATCTGCGCGCCGATGGTCAGCACCGGGTTCAGGGTCATCATCGGATCCTGGAAGATCATGGCGATCCGATTGCCGCGCAAGCGCCGCATCTCCGCCTCCTTCAGGCCGAGCAGGTCACGCCCGGCGAAGCGGATCGACCCGCCGACCACCCGCGCTGGCGGGTCCAGCAGCCCCATGATGGCGAAGGCCGTGGCCGATTTCCCGGATCCCGATTCCCCGACCAAGCCCAGAACGCGCCCCGGGTCGAGCGTGAAGGACACGTCGTCGAGCATGTTGAGCGGCCCGTTCCGGGTTGCGAGTTCGGCGCGCAACCTCCGGATCTCCAGCAGCGGCGCGCTCATGGCCCGAGCCTTGGGTTCAGGGCGTCGCGCAGTTGGTCGCCCGCCAGATTGATCGCCGCCATCAGGATCAACAGGGCCACGCCCGGATACAGGCTGATCCAGGTTTCGCCGGACAGCACGTAGCTGCGGCCGTTGGCGATCAACAGGCCGAGCGACGGCTCCGTCACCGACACGCCCAGCCCGAGAAAGCTCAAGGTCGCCTCCAGGGCGATGGCCCGCGCCACCTGGGTGGTGGCGATCACCACCAGCGAGGGCAGGCAGTTCGGCAGCACATGGCGCAACAGAATGCGGTGGGGCGGCAGCACCAGACAGCGCGCCGCCTCGACATACTCGCTTTTCAACTCGACCAGGGCGGCGGATCGGGCGGCGCGGGCGTAATAGGCCCATTCCACCAGAATCAACGCCAGCAGGACGTTGGCGATCCCCCGCCCAAGAAAGGCGATGACCATCAGCGCGATCAGGATCGACGGGAAGGACAGTTGCAGGTCCGCCACGCGCATCAGCCCGGAATCGATCCGGCCCCCGGCCTGCGCGGCGGTCAGTCCGACCAGGGTTCCGACCGATCCGGCGACCAACGCCGACCCAACGCCGACCAGCAGGCTGAGCCGCAGCCCGTAGAGCATCGCCGACAGCATGTCGCGCCCTTGATCGTCGGTTCCCAACCAATAGACGCGCACCGCGCCGCCGGGCGATCCCGGCGGCAGCCGACCATCCAGAACGTCGAGCTGCGTGAGGTCGAAGGGGTTCTGCGGGGCGATCCAGGGGGCCAGCAGCGCGGCGGCGACCAGAAGGGCGAAGACCGCAAGACTGCCCAGCGCCACGCCGGACGCGGCGAAATCGCGCCAGACGGTCGCGCCCGGCGTTTGCGACGTGGTTTCGGTGATGGCGGTCATCGGACGGCTCCCGGCGCGGCGTCCGCCAGACCGACCCGTGGATCGAGCAGCCGGTAGAGGATGTCGGCCAGCAGATTGACGGTGACGAACAGCAGCACCACCGCGACCAGATAGGCGACGATCACCGGGCGGTCGAGCACCTGGATGCTTTCGATCATCAGCCGCCCGATGCCGGGCCACGCGAAGATGCTTTCCGTGACCATGGAAAAGGCGATGGTCGAGCAGAATTCCAGCCCGATCACCGTCACAATGGGAATCAGGATGGCGCGCAGAATGTGGACGCCGATCACCCGCGACGGGGCCAACCCACGGGCGCGGGCGAAACGGACATAGTCGAGATGAACAACCTCGCGCACCCCGGCGCGGGTCAGCCGCAGGATCAGCGCGACCTTGAACAAAGCGAGGTTGACGGCGGGCAGGGCCAGATGCCGCAACCCGTCCAGCGTCAGGAACGACCACTCAACCCCCAGCAGGGGAACCGTGGCCCCCCGCCCCGAACTGGGCAGCCAGCCCAGCCGGACCGAGAAGGCCACCACCAGCATCAGCCCGACCCAGAAGGTCGGAAGGCTCAAGCCCACCACGCTGCCGGCCATGATCAGTCGCGAGACCGGCGCGTGTGGGCGCAAGCCCGCCAGCAGCCCCAGGGAAATCCCGAAGCCGACGGCGAGCAGCAGCGCCAGAACCGACAGCTCCAGGGTCGCGGGCAGCCGTTCCACCACCAGGGACAGGGCGGGCTGGTTGTAGATGAAGCTGCGCCCGAGATCGCCCTGAACCGCCCGTTCGAGGAACAGCAGATATTGCCGCCACAGGGGGCGGTCCAACCCGAAGACCGCCGCGATCCGCGCCCGTTCGGCGGCGTCGGCGTCCGGCGACACCAGGATGTCCACCGGATTCCCCGCCAGATGCAGCCCGGCGAAGACGATCACCGTCATCGCCAGCACCACGAACCCGGCCTGGATCAACCGCCGCAACAACCAACTGGACATGAGGACAGCCCTTAAACCGGATCGGTGAAGACGGCGTTGGTGTGGCCGAAGGCGTTGCCGGGGGTGAAGCGGACATAATTCTTCCGGCCCGCCCAGTTGAAGCGCGGGTAGAAGACCGGGATGACCCCCGTGTCCTCGTCCAGCGCGGCCAACGCCTGACGCAGCAGGCCGACGCGGCGGTCGGCGTCGAAATCGCGCAGCGCCGCCAGCAGCGGCCCGTCAACCTTCGGGTTGGAATAATGCTGGCGGTTGAACGGCCCGGCACGCACCGGTGTCGGGATTCTTCGTCAGCACGACCTGCCGCAACAGCTCGGCGCTGTTGGTGGTGGCGTAGGTGGTCATGAACAGCGCGAAGTCGCGGTTGGTGGCGCGGGAGAAGAAGGTGGCGATCGGCAGGGTTTCGACCTTGGTGTCCACGCCGATCCGCGAGAATCCCTGAGCCACCGCCTGCAACACCGCCACGTCGCTGGTGAAGAAGCCGCTTGGCCCGTGGATGGTCAGGCCAAAGCCGTCGGGATAGCCCGCCTCGGCGAGAAGCTGTTTGGCCCGGACCGGATCGGCGACGGGGGCGGGACGCCCCGGCAGGCGGTCGGGCGCGGGCGGCGGGGCGAACTGGTCGGTGGGAATGCCCTGGCCGAGAAGCAGCTTTTCGACGATTCCCTTGCGGTCGATGGCCAGTGACAGGGCCTTGCGCACCCGGGGATCCTTCAGCGGGTTGCGGTCCAGCGGCTGACCCGTGCGGTCGGTCACGAAGGGCGACTGGTCGCGGCTGGCGTCCGGGAACAGATAGACGCTGGTGGCGCTGGCGACGCTGAAGATCGCCACCTTCGGATCGGCGGCGAGATGGGCGACGTCCTGCACCGGCACGCCGTCGATCAGGTCGAGATCCCCGGCCAGCAGCCCGGCGACGCGGGCGCCGGCGTCGGGGATGAAGCGGGTGCGGATCCGGCTCCAGCCGGTGGGCGTCCCCCAGAAATCGGGATTGCGGTCGAGTTCGATCTGCTGACCGACGGTGAAACCGGCGTAGCGGAAGGCCCCGGTTCCGACCGCCAGTTTGCCGGAGGTGAAATCCGCCGTCGCCGCGTCCGCGTGGATCTTGCGCGACAGAATGTAGAGGTTGGTGAAGTCGCGATCCAGATACGGGTTGGGGGTCTTGCTGCGGATGCGGAACCGGGTCGCGTCGATCACATCCACCGCCGCGATGTTGCGGACATAGGGCGCGAAGGAACCCGGGCTGTTGAGAACGTTCGGAACCCGCTCGATGGTGAAGGCGACGTCGTCCGGGGTGAGCGGCGTGCCGTCGTGGAAACGGACACCGGGCCGCAGCGTGAATTCCCAGGTCAGTTCGTCCAACGCCCGCCAGGACTGGGCCAGCAGCGGGCGCAAACGGCCTTCCGCGTCCTCGGTCAGCAGGGGATCGAAGATTTGCCGTAGGGTCTGGTTGTTGGTGGGCGATTGGTAAAAATGGGGGTCGAGCGAATTCGGCGCTGAAATCGCGCCGATGGCGAGCGGGCGCGACGCCAACGCGGCGCCTTGGCCGAACGCGTGCTCGCCCTCGAACCGGCGGCCTTCCGGGAGCGGGTTCTTGAGAGAACCGCCAGCGGCGGGGGATGACCAAAACGCTGATCGGCAGCCGACGGCTGAGCCGGTTTGCCCGCATCACCTCCCTGCGACGAGCCGCCGCCCGCCCGACGCGCGGCTCCGTTTGCACACGCCGATATGCCGGTTGACAGAATTTTTTTCTATAAACATAATAGTGAATAGAGAAAATAACACACTACTTGCTAGTGTTTTCTGTTCCGTCATCCGACCAATCGTGCAAACCCTCGCCGGCCGCTTGTCCGGTGGGACAGATCAGCAAGGGCTTTCCATGACGTCCAACGCCTCCCGATCCCTCCTGCTGCGCGTCGCGTCGCTGGCCGTCGGCGTGACCGCCTTGTTTGGCGGCACGGCGTTCGCCCAGGCGCCGCAGAATGGCGGCACCCTGACCGCCATCGTCCAGCCCGAGCCTGTCACCCTGACGTCGGCCATCAACACGGCGGCACCGACCGGCTTCATCAGCGGCAACGTCTTTGACGGTCTGGTCGATTACGACCTTAACCTGAACCCCAAGCCGGCCCTGGCCGAGCGGTGGGAGGTGGCGCCGGACGGCCTGTCGATCACCTTCTTCCTGCGCCGTGGCGTGACGTGGCACGACGGGCATCCCTTCACCTCCGCCGACGTGAAATGGACGCTGGAAAATGTCTGGAAGACGATCCACCCGCGCAACCAGGCGACCTTCGGTCGGGTGACGCAGGTTGAGACGCCGGACGATCACACCGTCGTTCTGCGGTTGAGCGAGCCGTCGCTGGCCATTCTCAGCTCCGTCAATTCCAACGGCGCGCAGGTGCTGCCCAAGCATCTGTACGCGGGGACCGACATTCTCAACAACCCGCACAATCTGAAGCCGGTCGGCACCGGTGCTTTCGTCTTCAAGGAATGGAGCAAGGGCAACCACGTCATCCTGGAGCGCAACCCGAACTATTGGGACAAGGGCAAGCCCCATCTCGACCGGATCGTCTTCAAGGTGATTCCCGACGCCGCCGCCCGGGCCGCCGCGCTGGAAAAGGGCGACGTGCAATACGCGGTGTTCAGCCCGGTGCCGTTGAAGGACGCCGAACGGCTGGCCAAGCTGCCCAACCTGAAGATCGAGACGCGCGGGTATGAATGGCTGTCGCCCTGGCTGTTCTTCGACCTGAACGTCGACAACCCCTATCTGAAGGACGTGCGGGTCCGCCGCGCCATCGCCCACGCGATCGACCGCAAGGCGATTTCCAACATCGTCTGGTACGGCTTCGCCAAACCGGCGATCAGCCCGGTTCCGACCACGTTGGGCGCCTTCCACGACGCCACCGTTCCGCAATACGAGTTCGACACCAAGAAGGCCGAGGCCCTGCTGGACGAGGCCGGTTACAAGCGCGGTCCCGACGGCGTGCGCTTCGCGCTGACCCACGACTTCATCCCCTACGGCGACGATTACAAGCGCACCGGCGAGTATCTCAAGCAGGCGCTCAAGCGCGTTGGCATCGAGGTGACGATCCGCAGCCAGGACACCGCCGCCTTCACCAAGCGCGTCTATGGCGACCGCGACTTCGACATTTCCAGTGCCTGGTTCGCCGCCTTCTCTGACCCGCAGGTCGGGGTGACGCGCGCCTACTGGTCGGGCTGGGTGGGCAAGAACACGCCCTGGACCAACGGCTCCGGCTACCGCAACCCGGAGGTCGACGCCCTGATCGCCCAGGCCCAGGGGCAGGCCCGCCAGGAGGACCGCATCGCCACCTTCAAGAAGATCCAGCAGATCGTCCAGACCGACCTGCCCTCGATCCCGCTGGCCGAGCTGAAGTTCTTCTCGGTCCACGCGGCCAACCTGAAGGACGTGGTGACTCACGGCGACCAGATCTACGGCTCGCTGAAGGACGCCTGGTTCGACAAGACGGCGTCGAACTGACATGCCGTCTTGGGTGCCCACGCCCCGCATGAACCGTCGGCGAGTCCGTTTCTGGGCCGGGCGGGTGGCGCATATGGCGCTGGTCGTGCTCGGCATCGCCGTCGTCAACTTCTTCCTGCTGCATCTGGCGCCCGGCGACGCGGCCCAGGTGCTGGCGGGGGAAGCGGGGTCGGCCACGCCCGAATACATGGCGGCGCTGCGCCGCCAGTTCGGGCTGGATCAGCCCTTGCCGGTGCAGTTCGTCCAGTATCTGGCGAATCTGCTGACCTTCAACCTCGGCTTTTCCTTTCGGCACGGCCTGCCGGTGCTGGAGCTGATCGGGCAGCGGCTGCCCGCCACCCTGCTGCTGATGGTCGCCAGCATCGGCTTTGCGGTGCTGGCCGGGTCGGCGCTTGGCGTGGTCGCCGCGCGCAACGCCGGGCGGCTGCTCGACACCGCCATATCGACTCTGGCGCTGCTGTTCTACGCGACGCCGGTCTTTTGGATCGGGCTGGTGCTGGTGGTGGTCTTCTCGGTCGGGCTGGATTGGCTGCCGGTCGGCGGCATGACCAGCGTCGAGGCCGGATACACCGGCGTCGCCTACGCCAAGGACGTCGCCCGGCATCTGGTGCTGCCGGCGGCGACGCTGGGACTGTTCTACCTCGCCATCTACACCCGCCTGATGCGGGCGGCGATGCTGGAGGTGACGACCCAGGACTTCATCCGCACGGCGGTCGCCAAGGGGTTGAAGCCGCGCCGCATCGCGTTGCGCCATGTGCTGCGCAACGCGCTGCTGCCGGTTGTGACCATGCTGGGGGTGCAGGTCGGCTCGATCCTTGGCGGTGCGGTGCTGGTGGAGACCATCTTCGCCTGGCCGGGGCTGGGGCGTCTGGCCTTCGAAGCGCTGTTCCAACGCGATCTCAACCTGCTGCTCGGCATCCTGCTGTGCAGTTCGGCGGTGGTCGTGATCGTCAATCTTGCGGTCGATCTCCTCTACACGGTGCTCGACCCGCGCATCGAGCTGGCCCGATGAGCCTCGCCGAACCCCTTGCCGCCGCCGCAACGGCGCAGCGGCCCGCCCGCCGTGGCCTGTCGGCCCGCCTGCTGCGCAAGCCCTCGGCGGTGGCCGGGCTGGTCCTCTTGAGCGCCATCCTCGCCATGGCGGCGCTGGCCGACGTCGTCTACCCGCTCGATCCGCTCGACATGGTGGGCACACCCTTTCTGTGGCCGGGCGCCGATCCCGATTTTCCGCTGGGCACCGATATGATGGGGCGCGACATCGCGTCCGGCGTCTTTCATGGCGCGCGGGTGTCGCTGTTGATTGGCGCGGTGGCAACGCTGATGTCGCTGGTCATCGGCGTCGGCGTCGGTGCCGTCGCCGGTTTCTTCCGGGGCCGCGCCGACCATTTGCTGATGCATGTGACGGAGTTGTTCCAGACCATCCCGCCCTTCCTGTTCGCCATCGTCATCGTCGCCATCCTGCAACCGACCATGACCACGGTGGTGGTGGCGATCGGGCTGACCTCCTGGCCCAGCCTCGCGCGGTTGGTGCGGGCGGAGGTGCTGCGGCTGCGCGACGGCGAGATGGTGCAGGCGTCCATTGTGCTTGGCCTGTCGGACGCGCGGATCATTCTCACCCATGTGCTGCCCAACGTGATGGCCCCCATCGTCGTGTCGGCCTCGATCATGGTGGCGTCGGCGATCCTGACGGAATCGAGCCTCGCCTTCCTGGGCTTGGGCGATCCCAACATCGTCAGTTGGGGCAGCATGGTCGGCGCGGGCCGCGAGGTGCTGCGCACCGACTGGTACGTCGCCACCGTGCCCGGCCTCGCCATCGTCGCGGCGGTGCTGGCCCTGAACCTGCTCGGCGACGGGCTGAACGACGCCCTCGACCCCAGGCAGAATCGTCGATGACCGCATCTTTCCAACCTGTGCTGGAGGTGGACGACCTGTCCATCCGGTTCCAGGAGCGCGGGCGCAGCCTGCTGGCGGTGCGCAACCTGTCCTTCCAGGTGGCGCGCGGCGAGACGCTGGCCATCGTCGGCGAGTCCGGCTGCGGCAAGTCGATCACCGCGCTGGCCCTGCTCGGCCTCGTCCCGCCGCCGGGCCGGGCCGAGGGCAAGGCGATCCGGCTGGAAGGCCGCAACCTGCTCGGCCTTGGCCCCGAAGCGCTGCGCGACCTGCGGGGCCGCCGCATCGCCATGATCTTCCAGGAACCGATGACCACGCTCAACCCGGTGCTGACCATCGGCGAGCAGATCGTCGAAACCATCCTCGACCACGAGCCGGTCAGCCGCCGCGAGGCGCGCGACCGCGCGCTGGCGCTGCTGGAGCGCGTCCACATCCCCGACCCGGTCCGCCGGTTCGGCGAGCATCCGCACCGCCTGTCCGGCGGGATGCGGCAGCGGGTGGTGATCGCCATGGCGCTGGCCTGCAACCCGGCGGTGCTGGTCGCCGACGAGCCGACGACGGCGCTGGACGTGACCATCCAGGCGCAGATCCTCGACCTGATCGACGAGTTGAAGCAGGGCGGCATGGGCGTCGTCCTGATCACCCACGATCTGGGGGTGGTCGCCGGTCACGCCGAGCGGGTGCTGGTGATGTACGCCGGCCGCAAGGTGGAGGAACGCGCCGCCGCCGACCTGTTCGCCGACCCGCTGCACCCCTACACGCGCGGCCTGATCGCCGCCCGCCCGCGTCGCCGCGTCGAGGGCGGGGAGCGTCCCCGGCTGACCGAGATTCCCGGCACGGTGCCGTCGCTGGCGGCGATGCCGCCGGGCTGCGCCTTCGCCCCGCGCTGCGCCCTGGCGACCGGGGCGTGCAGCGCCGCCGAGCCGCCCCTGACCGCTTTGGAGGACGGGCGCGTCGCCTGCGTCCGCGTCGGAGAGTTCCTTGCACCCAGCCACACTCTTTCCCATGCCCGTCTCGCCTGACCAGCCGCCTGACCAGCCGCTGCTGGCGGTCGAGGATCTCGTCGTCCGTTACGACACCCCGCACGGCGTCGTCCACGCGGTGGACGGCGTGTCGTTGACGGTGGGACCGGGCGAGACGTTCGGCCTCGTCGGCGAATCCGGCTGCGGAAAATCGACGCTGGGCCGCGCGATCCTGCGGTTGATCGAACCGGCGTCGGGCCGCATCCATCTGGACGGCGAGGAATTGTCCGGCAAGAGCCGAGCCGCGCTGCGCCCGATCCGCCGCAAGATCCAAATGGTGTTTCAGGATCCGTTCGGCTCGCTCGACCCGCGCTGGACGGTTGGGCAGTTGCTGGCCGAACCGCTGCACGTCCACGGCGTCGGTCGCCGGTCGGAGCGGCGCGAGCGCGTCGCCGATCTGCTGGCCCGCGTCGGTCTGCCGACGGACGCCGCGCAGCGCCACCCCCACGAGTTTTCCGGCGGCCAGCGCCAGCGCATCGGCATCGCCCGCGCGCTGGCTCTGTCGCCCAAGCTGGTGGTGTGCGACGAGCCGGTCTCGGCGCTCGACGTGTCGGTGCAGGCGCAGATCCTCAATCTGCTGGCCGATCTGCAACGGGATCTCGGCGTGGCGTTCCTGTTCATCAGCCACGACCTGTCGGTGGTGGAGCACATCGCCGACCGCGTCGGCGTGATGTATCTTGGCCGCATCGTCGAAACCGCCCCGCGCGCGGCGTTGTGGCGGCGACCGCTGCACCCCTACACCCGCGCGCTGTTCGACGCGGTTCCCGATCTCGACCGCCCGGCGGCGGAGCGCCGCAAGCCCGTCGCGCTGAAGGGCGACATGCCCAGCGCCTTCGCGCCGCCCGGCGGCTGCCGCTTTCACACCCGCTGCCCGCTGGCGGTGGCGCGCTGCCGCGAGGAAAGCCCGCCCCTGCGCGCGATCGGCGATGCCGACCATCAGGTCGCCTGCCACCTTGTCGACGCCGCCCCCTCGAACTGAAGAGAAACTCCCCATGGCCCGTGTCCGCAACATCGAGGTCGAGGACGTCAGCGGCGCGCCCGCGCCGTCTACGAGCGCATCCAGCGCGATTACGGCCCCTTCGGCAACATGCTGCGCGTGTTCGCCCACCGCCCGCCAGCCCTGCGCCACATCTTCGGCCTGCTGCTGGAGTCCGCGTCCGACGCGGTGATTTCCAAGCGGCATCTGGAAATCGTCCTGCTGACGGCGTCCAAGGCGGCGGCCTGCGCCTATTGCGTCGCCCACCACGCACCCCGCCTGACCGAACAAGGGCTGTCGCCCGACACGGTCGAGCGAATCCTGGAACCGGACGTGCCGGGGTTGGACCCGGTGGACCGCCTGGTCCGCGATTACGCGGTGCAGGTCACACGCGACCCGGCGCGGGTGAGCGACGCGCTGTTCGCCCGGCTGCGCGAACACTTCACCGAGGAACAGGTGGTCGAACTGACGCTGCGCACCGCGCTGTGCGCCTTCTTCAACCGCTTCAACGAATCGCTGGGCATCGAGATCGAGGACGACGCGCTGACCCTTTTGCCGGGCTGATTTTCCCTTATCCGCCGCGCCGCAGCCACGCCGCATCCTTGGCGGCGTGGCGCGCAGGACGACACCCGTCGCTGTTCGCCCCCCCCCGCAGCGCGCGAAGCCGGTCGGTCCAGCCCCGATGATCGGGCAGGGTGGTTCCCTCACACTCGCGATGGAACAGGCCACGCCGCCGACCGTCCCGGCGACGATGCGGGGGAATCGTGACCGTCGTCCGTTGAGCGACCGATCAATCCGAATCTGAAACAATTTATGTGAAAATATAAAAACCACATTTTTTAATTTCATTTGCCTATTTACAAGATAGGCAAATGACCCTAGCCTGTGCACACGCTTTGTGCATTCGTTCGTCAATCGAGGTTTCCCATGCTCCGAGCCTTTCGCCATCTGGCCACCGCCCTGCTCGTCACGGTGATGGGCGCGACCGTCGCCGCGACAGTCGCCCCCGCCCATGCCGACCAGTTGGCCGACATCCGCAAGGCGGGCGTGCTGCGCGCCGCCGTCTTCGACAGCAACCCGCCCTTTGGTTTCGTCGATGAAAAGACGCGCACGCTGGCCGGTTACGACATTGATTTCGCCAACGCCATCGCCGGGGCGCTGGGTGTCAAGCTGCAACTGGTGCCGACCAACCCGGCCAACCGCATCCCCCTGCTCCAGTCGGGCAAGGTCGATCTGATCGTCGCCGACATCACCATCACGCCCGAGCGGGCCGAGGTGATCGACTTCACCACCCCGTATTTCGTCACCGGCCAGCAGTTCCTGGTTCCGGTCGACGGCGCTGGCAAGCTGGCCGACTACGCCACGGCGCGCATCGGCGCGGTCAAGGGCACGACCATGGAAAAGGCGACGCGCGACGCCTTCCCGCAGGCCCGCGTGCTGTCCTATGACGACATCCCGCTGGCCTTCACCGCGTTGCGCAACGGAAACGTCCAGGCCATCACCCAGGACAGCGCGATTCTGGTCGGCCTGCTGGCCGGCGCGCCGGACAAGGACAAGTACAAGCTGCTGCCCGAATTGCTGACCAAGGAAGAGATCGGCATTGGCGTGAAGAAGGGTGAAGCGGCCCTGTTCGCCGAAGTCACCCGCATCCTGGTGGCGCTGGAGGCCGATGGCCGCGCCGCCGCGTTCTTCGAGCGCTGGTTCGGCAAGGAGAGCGCCACCCCGCAGACGCGCGATTTCCGCATCGTCGCCCGCTGATCGCGGCGACGCTCTGCCCGGCGATCGGGACGCCGCCCGAGGGCGCGGCGTCCCGTTTCCGTCGCCTCCCGTTTCCGTCGCCTCCTTGAACCGTTTCGAAAGCCGCCGATGCCGTCCGCCCAGCCAGCGCCCCTATCGTCGCCGATGATCGAATTCCGTGGCGTTCACAAGCGTCATGGCGATCTGCATGTCCTGAAGGGCATCGACCTGTCCATCGCGCGTGGCGAGGTGGTGGTGGTCTGCGGCCCGTCGGGGTCCGGGAAATCGACGCTGATCCGCCTGATCAACCGGCTGGAAACCCTGTCGGAGGGCGAGATCGTCATCGACGGGCAGGCGACGGCGGGGTGGCGCGGACGCCGCTTGCAGGCGCTGCGGACCCGCATCGGTTTCGTTTTTCAGCAATTCAACCTCTACGCCCATCTCGACGCCCGCTCGAACATCACGCTGGCGCTGCGCAAGGTGCTGGGGATGCCCGCCGTCGAGGCGGACGCCCGCGCCGATGAGCTGTTGGCGCGGGTCGGGCTGGCCGACAAGGCGGGGGCCTTTCCGTCCCAATTGTCGGGCGGTCAGCAGCAGCGGGTGGCGATCGCCCGCGCGTTGGCCACCCGGCCGGAGATCCTGCTGTTCGACGAACCCACCTCGGCGCTTGACCCCGAAACCATCGGCGAGGTGTTGGCGGTGATGCGCGAGTTGGCGCACAGCGGCATCACCATGCTGGTCGTCACCCACGAGATGGGCTTCGCCCGCGAGTTGGCCGACCGCATCCTGTTCATCGACCAGGGGACCATCCTGGAAAGCGCGGCCCCTGCCGATTTCTTCCGGGCGCCCGCCCACCCACGGGCGCAGCGCTTTCTGCGGCAACTGCTGTCGCCGCTTCACGAGGCGGTGGAGTGAGGGGGCCGGCATGACAGGATTGACCTTCGACTGGGCGGGCGTGCTGGGCGGCTTGCCGCTGCATTGGCTGGCGACCGGCTTTCTCACCACGGTCTGCGTGACGGCGACCGGCGCGGCGCTCGCCACCCTGTTCGCCGTGCCGGTGCTGGGGCTGCGCATCGGGCCGCCAGGGCCGGGGCGCTGGACCGCCGTCGCCTTCATCGAGCTGTTCCGCAACACGCCGCTGCTGGTGCAACTGCTGTTCTGGTACTTCGTCGCCTACGGGCTTCTGCCGCGCGGCTGGCGGGATTGGATCAACGAGGACCATGGCTGGGCCGCGCTGCCGGGCGGCGTCAATCTGGCGACCCCGGAATTCCTCGCCGCGACCTGGGGGCTGGGCGTGTTCTTCGCCGCCTTCCTCGCCGAGGAACTGCGCGCCGGTCTGCTGGCCGTGCCGAAGGGACAGCGGGAGGCGGCGCTGAGCCAGGGCATGGGATCCTGGGCCATCCTGGTCCACATCCTGCTGCCGCAGGCGCTGGGCAACGCGTGGCAACCGCTGGTCGGCCAGTATCTCAACCTGATGAAGCTGTCGTCGCTGGCCACCGGAATCGGTCTGGCCGAGGTGACGTATCAGGTCCGCCAGATCGAAAGCTACAACTCCCACGCCCTGGAGGCCTTCGCCGCCGGAACGCTGCTTTATCTGGGTTTGAGCGTCGTGATGGAGAGCGCCTTGCTCCAATTCGGGCCACGTCGGCGGGGTGCGCGATGAGCGTCAACCTCGACGTCATTCTGCGCAACCTCGACTATCTGCTGTGGGGGCGGACGCCCGAGGGGGAGTTGGGCGGGCTGCTGTTGACCGTGTTGATGGCCGTGGCGTCGGGCCTGCTGGCGCTGGGCGGCGGCGTCCTGCTGGCCTTGGCGGCGTGGCTGTGGCGGGGCTGGACGCGGCGCGTCCTGTTCGCCTGGGCCTCGGTGATCCGGGGCATCCCGCTGATCTTCGTGATCTTCTGGATGTATTTCCTGCTGCCTGCCCTGCTGGGCGGCGACGTGCCGAGCGCCGTGTCGGTGGTGCTGGCGCTGGCCTGGTTCAGCGCGGCGTCGGTGATGCACAGCACGCTGGCCGGTCTCGACGCGCTGGCGGTCGGGCAGGCTGAGGCCGGGGTGGCGGCCGGACTGTCGCGCGGGCAGGTGCTGCGCTGGATCCTGCTGCCGCAGGCGTTGGCGAATCTCGTTCCCTCCTTCGTCGGCCTGTTCGTCGGGTTGATCAAGGACACGTCGCTGGCCTTCATCGTCAACGTGCCGGAACTGACCACCGTGGCCAGTCAGGTCAACAACCGCACGCAGCTCTATCCCGCCGAGATCTTCCTGTTCATCGCCGCGCTGTATTTCATCCTGTGCTGTGGACTGTCGGCGGCGGCCCGGCTGCTGGCCGGTCGGACGGCCTGAACCGTACCGGGATTGTCGGCGGCCATTGTTCGTGAGTCATGCTGCTTTGGGTATAACCTCCCGGTCAGCACAATTAGGATAGCGTTCGTTGCTGCTCTGTGCCTGCGCTTCCCGAGGGGTTGCCAGAGGAAGTCTCGGTACAAACGTCCTGTCGAGAGGGGGCGATGGACAGCGGGATCGAATTGCGCCATCTCATCCGTTAGCTCTGGCCCGTCCGACGGGATTCCAACGCCCTGTTTTTCATTGCGAAAGCGTAATTATGACGGTTGAGCTTCTGGTTTGCGAAACATGCCGTCGCGACGGCGACACGCCGGAGGCCGGGCCGATGGCGGGCGCGCGGCTGGTGGAGCGGATGGAGCGCGCCTTGGCCGACGCCCCCGATCTGGCCGGAACGGTGCGGCTTCGTCGCCAGCGCTGTTTGATGAGCTGCCGCCGCGCTTGCTCCGTCGCCGTGCGCGCGCCGGAGCGGATGAGCTACGTTCTGGGTGATTTTCCCCCCGACGAGGCCAGCGTCGAAACCTTGGTCGCCTATCTGCGCGCCTACGCGGCGACGCCCGACGGACTCGTTCCGTTCAAGCAATGGCCGCAGGGTGTCAAAGGTCGTTTCGTATCCAGAATGCCTCCCTTTGTGGACATGTCAGCGTCGGAAACCAAGACCTAAGTCGGTGTTCGTGTCAGCACAAAGAGCCGTTTGACAAGCGTGCGTTGCAACGCGCATATTGTTTGCGTTGCGAACAATATGCGCGGAGGCTCAGGCCATGAAGATCGACCAGGATGTGTTGGCCAGCGCCACGTCCCTGCTTCAATCCGCCCGCGACGCGGAACGCCAAAACCGGTGGGAGGCGGGCGACCTGTTGCGCACCACCTTGCGTCTGCTGGTGGTTGCCGGAGCCGACGAGCATGGTTGGACCGCCGAGGAGCTGACCGAGGAGATCCGCGATCTGGTGGAGGCGGTTGAGCTGCGCAACGCGGGCGCGCTGTCCGGCGTCTTCGATTGCCACGGCATGACGGCGCACTGACCATTGTTCCGCAAGCGGAACAAGTGTTCGGATTGGGAGCCCGGTTACGGGGATTGAACGATGACTCCGTACCAGCCCATCCCCTTGTAGGTCTCGTAACCGGGGGTCAGGGCGTAGCCAACCAAACGGCCTTTCGGGTCGCGGTAATGGCCCATGCTGTCCGCGCCTCGGCGCAGCGGCAGGCTTTCGCTCAACACGCCCTGGCCGTCCGACGCGGCGATCACCCGGTGACGCGCGTCAAGCAGCAGGCAGCGCGTGCGCTCCCGCTCCGCCTCCTCCAGCCGCACGCCTTGCACGACGGCGGCCGCCTGGGGTTCCCAATCGAAAAAGATGCCCAGCGCGCCGATGACCTCGCCGTTGGTGTCGCCGTTGCGACGGATCGCGGTGGCGTAGGTGGCAACCACGCGGTCGTCCAGCGTCCGGTTTCGGCCCACATCCCCCACCACGAACTCCCCGCCATCCTTGGTCGCCAGCGCCTGGCGGAACCACGCCTCGTTGGCGACCGACGCGGATTGGGCGTCGCGGTAGCGGTCGG
Organism: Azospirillum sp.; assembly: GCA_027486405.1. Taxonomy (GTDB): domain Bacteria; phylum Pseudomonadota; class Alphaproteobacteria; order Azospirillales; family Azospirillaceae; genus Azospirillum. The sequence continues at coordinate 15,808 of JAIXPD010000001.1, forward strand.
GGCGGCCGTTGGCGATCACCCGCCCGTCGCGGTCGGCGATCCACAGATCGAGATAGACGGTGTAGGATTCCAGGATCACGCCCAACCGGCGGGCGGCGTGGCGGCGCGTGGCCTCCGTCGGCGCGGCGGCGCAATCGACCACGGCGCGGTCGGTCGCCCACCACCGCACGTCACAGGATCGCTCATACAGGTTGCGGTCGATGATTTCGATCATATTCAGCGACAGGTCGGCCAACCGCTTGCCGTGCATCTCCTGCATGATGGCGGTGCCGGTGGTGGTCAAGTGATCGACGCGGGCGACGATCTCCGATTTCAGCTCCTTGGTGATGCCGTTGACCTGGGTCGAGATGTCCGACACCTCGTTCGCCACCACGGCAAAGCCGCGTCCGGTGTCACCCGCGCGCGCCGCCTCGATCAGCGCGTTCATCGCCAGCATCTTCATGCGGCGGGTGATTTCCTCGATCCGCGTGACCTTTTGCGACGCAACATCCAGCACGCCGCGCGACAGATCGAACAGGGTGTTGCCGGGATTGGAGTGGCCGGGATTGGACATGGGCGTTTCCTTCACGGCTGGGACGGGTTGGGAGAGGCTGGGCGTGCGTGTCTCAGGACTGATGGGGCAGGGTGCATGCTGCGTTGCAACAACTTTGTGGTCAATCTTCTTTCCAAATCGTTACCAGAGCATGACAAGGGCGGGTCTTTGGCCATTGGCGCGAATATTGCGGTTTTGTTGCGATGTGGATCGAATTTTATTGAAATTGTTTTTGAATGACCGATCAATGAACGCCGCGCGCGGTTGCAACGACGCGGCAGGGCAATCGCTTGAAGCATCGTGCGCCCGGCCGGAACAAGCGTTGCCACGGATTTCACGGATTTTTTCACTGATTTTTTCACGGATTTCGCGGAACGCGTGCCAAAACCATCCCGTTCGCGAGCAAGCTTGCGACAAAACTCGTGACGGGATGCGGAATGCCATTGAGGATGAAAATCCGTGCAATCCATCCTTTTGTCCGTGAAATCCGTGTCATTTCTTGCTTGCGTGACGATGATCACTCGTTCAAGCGATTGCCCTGGACGACGCGGCCACAAAAAATAACAACGCGGTCGGTGCGGATGGGGGCAGGATGACGACCTCCGCCGCATCCATTCCAGGAGGTCGGATGATGGACAGCGATTGGTCGCGCCGTGCGTTGAATCGCTTGGGCTTCGGCCCCAAGCCGGGGGAGTCGGAGGCGCTGCGGCGCGTCGGCCTGCCGCGATGGCTGGACGATCAGCTTGCCCCCGACAGCGGGCCGGACGACGCGTGCCAAACCGCCTTGGACGCCTGCCGTTTGCGCATCAAATACGACGCGGGCGAGGGCTGGGCAGCGGTGGAGGAGATGCGCCCGCTCGCCAGCCTGTCCAAACCGATTGACGCCCTGTGGCCGCTGTCGGACGGCAAGAAGCCGTTTGCCGGGCCGGAACGCCAGCTTCCCCGGTTGGAGGTGGCGGCGGCGACCCTGCTGCGCGCCGTGCACAGCCGGTGGCAACTGCGCGAGGTGATGGCGGATTTCTGGCACAACCATTTCAACGTCTATGCGGGCGAACAGGCGGTGGCGGCGGCGCTGCCCGCCTATGACCGCGACGTCATCCGCCGCCACGCCCTGGGCAATTTCCGGGATTTCCTGGAGGCGGTGGGCGGCAGCACCGCCATGCTGGTCTATCTGAACAACCGGTCATCCCGCGCGGGCAGCGCCAACGAAAATTACGCCCGCGAATTGTTCGAACTGCACGGGTTGGGCCGGGGGGCCTATCTGAACGCGCTGTACAACACATGGCGCGACGTGCCGGGGGCGACGGCGGGCAAACCCACCGGCTACATCGACCAGGATGTCTATGAAGCCGCCCGCGCCTTCACCGGCTGGGCGGTGGAGGATGGGGCAGGGCTGGGCGGCGAGCAGCGGTTGCCCGCGACCGGGCGCTTCGTCTATGTCGAAAGCTGGCACGACCAATATCAGAAACGCGTGTTGGGGCAGGAGTTCAATCCCTATCAACCGCCGATGGCCGATGGGCGGCGGGTTCTGTCGCTGGTCGCCGATCACCCGGCCACGGCGCTGCATCTCTGCCGCAAGCTGTGCACCCGGTTGCTGGCCGATGAGCCGCCGGACACCCTGGTCAAGGCCGCCGCGCAGGTGTGGATGGACAACCGCCGCCAGCCCGACCAGATCGCCCGCGTGGTTCGCGCCATCGCCCTGTCCCCGGCCTTTGCCGACACCCCACCGGCCAAGGTCAAACGCCCGCTGGAACTGGTCGCCTCCTTCGCGCGGGCCACGGCGCTGGACATGACCGTCACCAACGGGCTGGTGAGCGAGCTGGACGGCAGCGGCCAACGCCTGTTTGGCTGCCCGCCCCCCACCGGGTACCCCGACCGGTCCGACGCGTGGCTGGGCGCGGCGGCGATCCGGCGGCGCTGGTCGTTGCTGCTGGGGCTGGCGGAAAACTGGTGGAAGACCGGGGCGCTGAACGCCGCCTTGCCCTTTGCCGGACCGGTGACGGCGGCCGAGGCGGCGGAGGGCTGGCAGCGCGCCTTGGTCGGCGGACCGCCCAGCGCCGACGTGACCCAGGCGATCTTGACCGGGATGGCGCTTCCTCCGACGGCCCGTTTGACGCCGGGCCAGAAGGACGGTGACGCCAAGCTGCGCCGGATGGTCGCCTTTGTCGCCATGTCGCCCCAGTTCCAAACCCGTTGACCGGAGGGTTCATCCGATGACGCACGATCCGCTGTCCCTGACCCGCCGTGGTCTGTTGCAGGGTGGTCTTGCCGCTGGTCTGACCTTGCTGCCCGGCGTGCCGTCGGTGGCCTACGCCGCCGCTGGTCCAACGGGAAGCGCCGCCGCGTTGGACACGCTGGTGGTGGTGTTTCTGCGCGGCGGGGCCGACACGCTGAATTTGGTGGCTCCGGTCAATGATCCCGACTACCGCGCCGCCCGCCCGCCGGAGCTGCGGGTGGCGGAGGGTGGACCGGCGGCGGGCCTGCCGCTGTCGCAGAGCCTGGCCCCGTCGTTGGATTTCCGCCTGCACCCGGAAGCCGCGCCGTTGGCGGAGCTGTACCGCGATGGGCGGCTGGCGGTTGTGCACGCGGTGGGCTTGACCAACGGCACGCGCAGCCATTTCGTGGCGCAGGATCTGATGGAGCGCGGCGTCGGGGCCGAGGCGGAGTTGACGCGGACCGACGCCGGATGGGCGGCGCGCTGGCTGGCTGGGCGCAACGCTGTGAGCCAAGCGGGTGTTTCGGCGGTGGCGTCGGCCCCCCACACCCCGGCGGCGCTGAGCGGTTATCCGTCCGCCCTGGCGGTGGCCGATTTGCGCGCCGGGCTGGCCCCGCCCGGCGGGGCGCAGGCGGCGGAGGTTCTGGCCGGATTGATGCGGGGGGGCGATGGCCCCTACGCGCGGGCCGCCCGCGCGGCGCTCGATGGGTTGTCGCTGATCGACACGCGCCTGCCGCGCTTGCCGGATGGAAAGGTCGCCCCCTACAACGCCGATGGTGGTGCCGTGTATGAGGAGACGGAGGCCGGGCGCGGTCTGCAAAACGTCGCCCGTCTGCTGAAGATGGACATTGGCTTGCGGTTGGCCTGGGTCGATGTCGGTGGTTGGGACACCCACGAGCATCAGGCCGGTCGCTTTTCCAACGCGGTCCGCCAACTCTCTCGCGCGTTGGCGGCCTTTTGGGCGGACAACGCCCGTGACCGTGGGCGCGTGACCGTGCTGGTCATGAGCGAGTTCGGGCGGCGGTTGCGCGCCAACAAGAGCGGCGGCACCGATCACGGCCATGGCGGGGCCATGCTGGTCCTGGGCGACCGCGTGGCCGGTGGGCGCATCCATGGGCGTTGGCCGGGCTTGTCGAGCGCGCAGCTTGACCGGGGCGTGGATCTGGCCGTCACCACCGATTACCGCGCCGTGCTGGCCGAACTGGTCGGACCCGGCGTCTTTCCCGGATACAACGGACAGCGGGTCGGGGTGATGCTGTGATCTTGCGCAATTTTGATCAAATTTGAGATGTATCAGAGAACAAATACGAAACCGATGTCAGGGTTTTGTTTTAAATTCCGGTAGGGTTTCCCCAATTGTGAAAAACACGGAGGTGTCAATAATCGCGAGTGATGTTTGTGAGTGATGGTGGTGACGATGAACGTCTTATCAATCTTCGCGTTTTCTGTGACCCTTGCCGTTTCAACCACGGCCTTTGCAAAATCGCTTGTCGTCGTGGCTCCGGAATTGCCGCCGATGTTCCAGGCGAATGGAACCGGGCGAGAGGCCTCCGTCATCACCGAAACGCTGGCGGCCTGCGGGCATCAGGTGCGTTTCGTGGTGGTCCCGTTCGGGCGGCATTGGATCGAGTATGGCGAGAAGGCGGAGTATGACGCCGTTGCCACCGTTCCCCCGGACATGGCGATCACGGGCGCGCGGTCCGTCCCCTACATTCGCTACCAGAATGGGGCGTCGGTTCTCAAGAGCAGCGGGCTGTCGATCAAAGCGCTGGGGGATTTGGCGGGCAAACGTGTCGTCACCTTTTTTGGAGCCTCCGGGGTTTTGCCCGGACTGAAGGACGCGGCCCCCAGCTTTGCCGAGTTTCGCGAACGGGCGGATCAGTTGAGCCATTCCAATCTTCTGTTCGCCGGTCGGGTCGAGGCGGTTCTGTCCGATGGTTTGATCTTTGCCGAATACAATCGTCAATTGATCGACAAGGTGAAAGCGGGGGGATCCGTCGGGTTCGATCCCACCCAGGATGTGGTGTTCACCGCCATTTTCCCGCCAAACGATTACACGATGATGTTTCGTGATGAGGTGGTCCGCAACGACTTTGACCGCTGCTATGACGGGTTGGTCAAGTCTGGTCGGGCCGACGCCATCGACCGCGAAGTGGTTGGGCGATACTCGGCCACCGTTGGCAATCAGTATTTGCAGAAGCCTTGACGGATAATTTTATCCAGGGGTTTTCTGCGCTTTGTCTTGGCGAACGATAGGAAGCCCGTTTATGGTCTGCGCGTGAGCGAGTTTGGAATGGGGTTTGTAACGCCGTGGCGCGGATCATCGTGGTCGAGGACGAAGACGATCTTCGGGACGATCTGGTGGATTATCTGACCCGCTGCGGGTTCCGCGTGCGCGGGGCCAACAGCGGTGCCGCTTTGGATGGGCTGTTGCAGGCCGAAGACGCGGACATCATCATTCTGGATGTCAATCTGCCGGACGAAGATGGCTTTTCGGTTGCCCAGCGCGTGCGCTCGGCGTCCAAGACCGCCGTCATGATGCTGACCGGGCGTTCGGGGCTGATTGATCGGGTGATCGGGTTGGAACTGGGGGCGGACGTCTATCTGGTCAAGCCGGTTGATTTCCGCGAGGTGGAGGCGCAGGTCAAGGCGTTGCTGCGCCGCTTGCAGAAAAGCGCCCCGCCTCCTCCGGTCACGACCGCTCCCATCCCGGTTCCGGTGCCATCGGCCATCGATCCGAAAAAGGCGTGGGTGTTTGACGAAATCGAATGGCGGATCCAGCCGCCGGGCGGTGCGGCGGTTCCGTTGACGGCCACCGAATACAAGTTTTTGTCCTTGCTGGTGGCCACGCCGGGAGAGCCGGTGACGCGGCAGGCCATCGCCTTTGCCCTGACGGGCCGCGACTGGGATCCCTACAGCCGCTCCATTGATTCCCTGGTCCGCCGGTTGCGCATCAAGGTGGATGAGCAGACCGGACAGGCCTTGCCGGTTCAGTCGGTGCACGGCGTCGGCTACGCCTTTGTCGGCGCGGTGGCGATGGGCGGCAACGGAAAAGGGGCGGAGTGATCCCCGCCCCCGTCCTGCGATCCTGACCGTTCCGATCAGCCGCCGAACACGTAGGCCGTTTTGATCGTGGTGTAGAACTCGCGCGCGTAGGCCCCCTGTTCGCGCGCGCCATAGCTCGACCCCTTGCGCCCGCCGAACGGCGCGTGCGGATCGACCCCGGCGGTCGGCAGGTTGACCATCACCATGCCCGCCTGGGCGTGGCGCTTGTAATGGGTGGCGTGCTTCAGCGAGGTGGTGCAGATGCCCGACGACAGGCCGAATTCGGTGTCGTTCGCCACCGCCAGCGCTTCGTCGTAATCGCGCACGCGCACGACCGAGGCGACCGGGCCGAACACCTCTTCCCGGTTGATCCGCATGCCGTTGGTGGTGTCGGCGAACAGGGCGGGGGACAGGTAATAGCCCTCCGTCTCGCGGGTCAGACGCTCGCCGCCCGTGACCAGCCGCGCGCCCTCGTCCTTGGCGATGGCGATGTAGCGCAGATCCTGTTCCAACTGGTCCTGCGACACCACCGGGCCGATGTCCGTGCCGGGCTTCAGCGCGTGATCGACCGTCAGCGCGGCCATCTTGTCGGCCAGCGCGGCGACGAAGCGGTCGTGGATGCCCGCCGTCACCACCAGACGGGACGAGGCGGTGCAGCGCTGCCCGGTGGAGAAGAAGGCCCCGTTGAGCGCGGCCCCGACCGCGACGGCCAGATCGGCGTCGTCCAGCACGACCAGCGGGTTCTTGCCGCCCATCTCAAGCTGGAACTTCTTGCCCGATTCGAAGGCGCGGGCACCGATGCGCCGCCCGGTGGCGACCGACCCGGTGAAGCTGATGGCGTTGATCTTGGGCGACGAGACGATGGCCTCGCCCACCACGGAACCGCGCCCCATGACCAGATTGAACACACCGGCCGGCAGCCCGGCCTGCACCAGAATCTCGGCGATCGCCCAGGAGGAGGCGGGGACCGCGTCGGCGGGCTTCATCACCACCGTGTTGCCATAGGCCAGCGCCGGGGCGATCTTCCAGGCCGGGATGGCGCTGGGGAAGTTCCACGGCGTGATGAGGCCGATGACGCCCAGCGGTTCGCGGGTGATCTCCACATCCACGCCGGGGCGGGTCGAATCCAGCCGCTCGCCCGACAGACGCAGCGCCTCGCCCGCGAAATACTTGAAGATCTGCGCGGCGCGCGTCACCTCGCCGATGCCTTCGGGCAGGGTCTTGCCCTCTTCGCGCGACAGCAAGCGGCCCAGCTCGTCCTTGCGGGCCAGCAGGGCCGATCCGGCGGCGTCCAGGATGTCGCTGCGGCGTTGTGGCGAGGTCGCGGCCCAGGCCGGAAAGGCGGTGGCGGCGGCGTCGATGGCGGCGGCGGTCTGCGCGGCGTCGGCCTGCGCATACTCGCCGACGACGTCGGACAGGTCCGACGGGTTGACGTTGCGGCTGGCGGTGGTGGACGTGACCCACTCGCCGCCGATGAGGTTCGCGTAAACGTCGGCCATGATCAAAGGCTTCCCTGTTTTTGTGCGGCACCCGACGCGTTCCACCGTTCATCGGGCGGCTGGGTGCGGGTGCAGTTGGCGCTGACAAACGTACCGCCCTGGTGCGCGTCGTCCAGTGCGTTCGGCATCGGATCTTGCATACCGGGCAGACCGGCGCACGCCTCGGCGTTGTCCTTGGGGTGATAGCCGATGGTCTGCGCCGATTGGTCGCGCCACCAACGTTGGCTGTTCGCCGACACGCCGTAGAAGATCGCCGCCCCCAGCCCCTCGGCCTTCAGGCAGCGGTCGATCAGATGGGCGAAATCATCGTGGCTGAGCCAGGTGCTGAGATGGCGCTTCTGATTGGGTTTGGGTTCGCTCGACCCGATGCGCAGGCACGCGCTTTCCAGCCCGTGCTTGTCCCAATAGAAGCGGGCCAGCAACTCGCCATAGGCCTTGCTGAGGCCGTAATAGCTGTCGGGGCGGGGGGCGGCGGTCTCGTCGATGGTGTGGCTGCGCGGGTACATGCCGATGGCGTGGTTGGAACTGGCGAAGATCACCCGGCGGTTGCCCGCCCGGCGCGCGCCCTCGAACACATGGTGGCTGCCCCGGATGTTCACCTCCAGAATCCGGTCAAAGGAATCCTCCGACGAGATGGCCCCCAGATGCAGCACCGCGTCCACGCCGTCGCAGGCGCGGAACACGGCGGCCTCGTCGGTCAGTTCGGCCTCGACGAAATCGGCATCGTCCGGCAGCCCGGCCGGTCGCACCCGGTCGCTGAAACGCAGGCGGTAGCCCAGCGCGGTCAGGCGCGGGGTCAGCGCGGTGGCGACGGCACCACCGGCACCGGTCATCAGAAGAAGCATCGCTGTCACCCTTTGATCTGGAAACGGCCAACCGGGACGCCTTCGACCTCGGTTCGCATCATGAAGACCCCGCCCGAGAGCGGGTGTTCGGCCAGCGCGGCGTCGGACAACCCGTCGCGCAGGCTGGTGACGAACAGGGTGCGCATGTCCGCCCCGCCAAAGGCGCACATGGTCGGGGCGGGAACCGGCAGGGGATAGCGCGCCAGCAGCGTGCCATCGGGGGCGAAACGGTTCAGGCAGCCCGCCGACACCCCGCAGCTCCAATAGCAGCCCTCCAGATCGGTGGCGGCCCCGTCGGGGCGGCCGTCCTCGTTGGTCAGGGTGGCGATGCGGCTGCGGTTGGCGATGGCCCCGGTGGCGGGGTCGAAATCCCAGCGGTCGATCCAGGGGCCGCGCGAATCGGAATGGAACATCGTCCGCCCATCCGCGCTCCAGGCCAGTCCGTTGGACACCTTCAGCCCGTCGATCTTGCGTTCGGCCCGTCCGTCCGGCGTGATCCGGTAGAGCGCGGCCACCGGCTCCTTGACCGGGCGGTCGTCCATGCTGCCGACCCAGAACGCGCCGTCGGGGCCGAGCTTGCCGTCGTTCAGGCGGTTGGTCGGCTGGTCGGGTTCGGGATCCACCAGCAGGCGCAGCGTGCCGTTGGTCAGCGACAGGATGTGCACGCCGTTGGGCAGGGCGACGGCCACATCGCCGTTGCGGCACAACGCGATGGAGCCGACCGCCCCCGGCAGGCTCCAGGATTGCACCGACCCGCTGCGCAGATCGACGGCGGAGAGCTGCCCGGCCAGGATGTCCACCCAGAACAGGCGGTTGCCGACGGTGTCCCAGACCGGGCTTTCCCCGACCCGTGCGCGGGCGTCCACCAAACACTGCATCGGGCCGATCATGGGCCGATCCTCCCTCCCGCACCGACGGTGCGGGTGTTGATGACGGTTGTGCGGGCCAGCGGCGGCGTGCGCCGCGTCGAACCGCTTGTTGGGCGGAAGAATCGATCCGCGCGCCCATGTTGTCAAACAAATTTATAGACTGACCACGTTTTGTCGCCCCTGCTGCGCCGCAAAACAGGAAATTGGCGGCTTGTCGCGCTTTTAACTTGTCAGACAACATGGATGATGTCATACCTTTTGACACCAGGACGCCGGTCATCGCGACGTCACACGGAGGAGGATTGAGGTGAAGACGACTGCCGTCACACGGGCCGATCTCGCACGGTCGGTCATTGCGGTGCCGCCGTTGGCGCGCAACGCCGACCTGTCGCTGAACGCGGAGGAAAACCGCAAATTGGTCCGTCATTTGGAACAGGGCGGTGTGTCCACCCTGCTCTATGGCGGCAACGCGAATCTCTACAACACCAGCGTCGGCGAGTTTCCCGAACTGCTGGCGATGCTGCGCGAGATCGCCGGGCCGGACACCTGGATGATCCCCTCGCTCGGCCCCGATTACGGCAAGGCGATGGATCAGGCCGCCATCCTGCGCGAGTTCGATTTCCCCACCGCGATGATGCTGCCGATGAGCTTTGGCGCGACCCCCGCCGGGGTGGCGACCGCCATCGCGCGGGTGGCCGACCGGGCGCAACGCCCGCTGACCGCCTATGTCAAATCCGACAACTACATCGCGCCGGAATCCCTGGCCGCGCTGGTGCGCGACGGGGCGATCTGCTCGGTCAAATACGCCGTCGTCCGCGACAACCCGGCCAATGATGAGTATCTGACCCGCATCCTCGACGCCGTGGACAAGAGCTGTGTCGTCAGCGGCATCGGCGAGCGCCCGGTGCTCGATCATCTGCCGAAATTCGGCTTGGCGGGCTTCACCTCCGGCTCGATCTGCGTCGCGCCCCGGCGGTCGATGGCGATCCTGCGCGCGCTGAAGGCGGGCGATGTGGACCGCGCGGCGGCGTTGCGCGACCAGTATTTGCCGTTGGAAGACCTGCGCGACGGCTCGTCGCCGATCCGCGTGCTGCACGAAGCGGTGACGCTGTCGGGCGTGGCCGACATGGGGCCGATGCTGCCGATGTTCTCCAACATCGACGACCCGGCCCTGCTGGCCCGCATCCGCGCAGCGGCGCAAGCCTTGCTGGCCGCCGATCAGGCCTTCGCCGACTGAGGGCGCAGCCGACGCGAAGGATCCGAACGATCCAGGCAAAGAGGGGGGCGGGGGGATGCGGCGTCCCGCCCCCCTCTGTTTTGCGCGCGTCGACTCAAGTCCAGTGCAATCGCTTGAAGCCTCGTGCGTCCGGTCGGAACAAGAGTGGACACGGATTTCACGGATTTTCTCACGGATTTCGCGGAACGCGTTTCAGAGCCATCCTGTTTGCAATCCTGCAACAAGCCTCGTGACGGGATGCAGGAGGCGATTGTGGTTTAAAATCCGTGCAATCCCTCATTTTGTCCGTGAAATCCGCGTCCATTCTTGCTGGCGTGACGATGATCGCTCGTTCAGGCGATTGCCCAGCAACCCGGTCATCCCCGCTCGACTCCCGTGCCGCCTTGGGCGATGGTAGCGCCCGCAAGTTTGGACACGAGAGCATCATGAGCGACAGCACCGGAACGACCGCCCCCGCCGCCACGGACGCCCCCGCCGACCAGAGCGGTTTGTATCTGGTGGACGGGTCCGGCTTCATCTTCCGGGCGTTCCACGCCCTGCCGATGATGACCCGGCCCGATGGCACGCCGGTCAACGCGGTGCTCGGCTTTTCCAACATGCTGCTGAAGCTGCTGGCCGACGCCAAGGCCGAGGCGGTGGCCGTGGTGTTCGACAGCGCCCGGCTGAACTTCCGCAACGAATTCTACCCCGATTACAAGGCCCACCGGCCCGAAACGCCGGAGGAGCTGAAGCCCCAGTTCGCCCTGATCCGCGAGGCGACGGACGCCTTTTGCCTGCCCAGCCTGGAGTTGGACGGCTATGAGGCCGACGATCTGATCGCCACCTACGCCCGTTTGGCGCGCGAGGCCGGGCGGCCCGTGACCATCGTGTCGTCCGACAAGGATCTGATGCAGTTGGTCGGGCCGGGCGTGTCGATGTACGACCCGATGAAGAACAAGCACATCGGCCCCGACGAGGTGTTCGAGAAGTTCGGCGTTCCCCCGGACAAGGTGGTGGACGTCCAGTCGCTCGCCGGGGACAGCGTGGACAATGTGCCGGGCGTGCCCGGCATCGGCATCAAGACCGCCGCCCAACTCATCACCGAATACGGCGATCTCGACACGCTGCTGGCCAACGCCGAGAAGATCAAGCAGCCCGCCCGCCGTCAAAAGCTGATCGAATTCGCCGAGCAGGCGCGGGTGTCCCGCCGTCTGGTCCGGTTGGAGGACAACGCGCCCCAGCCCAAGCCGCTCGACGCTCTGCGCGTCCGCGAACCCGACCACCAGCGCCTGATCGATTTCCTGAAGGCCCAGGGCTTCCGCAGCATTGTTGCCCGCGTGGAAATGGAGATGCGCCGCGATGGCCGCATCGCCGACGCCGGGTTGCCCGCTCCGCTGTCGCCATCCTCGTCGGCCCAAGCCGGCTCCGCCCCGTCGGCGGACGGGTTGGCGGACGGGTCGGCGGCGAAACCCGCTGCGGCGGTCGAGCAGCGTTACGAGCTGGTCCAGGATGTGGCCGCGCTGGCGGTGTGGGTGCGCCGGGCGCGCGAACGCGGCGTGCTGGCGGTGGACACCGAAACCAACAGCCTGACCCCGGCCACCGCCACGCTGGTCGGCGTGTCGCTGGCCACCGCACCGGGGTTGGCCTGCTACATCCCGCTCGCCCACGTCAACCCGGCGGTGGCGGACGGCCAGCTTGATTTCGACGCGCCACCGCCGCCCAAGCAGATCGCGACCGCTGAGGTCATGGCGGCGCTGAAAGACGTGCTGGAGGATCCGGCGGTCCTGAAGGTCGGGCACAATTTCAAATTCGACCATCAATTGTTCGCCCGCCACGGCGTGACCGTGTCGCCCATCGACGACAGCATGCTGATCTCCTACGCGCTCGACGGCGGCGCGCATGGGCATGGCATGGATGAATTGTCGGAACTGCACCTTGCCCACACGCCGATTCCCTTCAAGGAGGTGTGCGGAACGGGCAAGAGCCAGATCACCTTCGACCGCGTGCCGCTGGACAAGGCGCTGGCCTACGCGGCGGAGGACGCCGACATCACGCTGCGGCTGTGGAGCCTGCTGAAACCCCGGCTGGTCGAAGCGCGCATGGTCACGGTCTATGAAACGCTCGACCGCCCGCTGGTCCCGGTGGTGGCGGAGATGGAACGCGCGGGCGTGTTGGTGGACCGCGAGGCCCTGAGCCGCCTGTCGCAGGATCTGGCGGTGCGGCTGGTGGAGATCGAAAAGGACGTTCACCAATTGGCCGGGCAGAGCTTCAACATCGGCTCGCCCAAGCAGCTTGGCGAAATCCTGTTCGAGGTGATGAAGCTGGGGACCGGCAAGAAGGGCAAGACCGGGGCCTATTCGACCGATTCCAGCGTGCTGGAGGAGCTGGCCGAGCAGGGCCACAGCATCGCCCAGCGCGTGTTGGACTGGCGGCAGCTTGCCAAGCTGAAAAGCACCTACACCGACGCCTTGCAGGAGAAGATCGAGGCCAGCACCGGGCGCGTCCACACCGCCTTTGCCCTGGCGGCGACCAACACCGGGCGGTTGTCCTCGACCGATCCCAACCTGCAAAACATCCCGGTCCGCACGGAGGAGGGGAAGAAGATCCGCCGCGCCTTCATCGCCGCGCCGGGCCATCGCCTGATCAGCGTCGATTACTCGCAGATCGAACTGCGTCTGGTCGCCGAGATGGCCAACATCCAGGCGTTGAAGGACGCCTTCCGCGACGGGCTGGACATTCACGCCGCCACGGCGGCCCAGGTGTTCGGCGTGCCGCTGGATCAGATGACCTCCGACATCCGCCGCAAGGCCAAGGCGATCAATTTCGGCATCATCTACGGCATTTCCGGCTTCGGCCTCAGCCGCCAGCTTGGCATCACGCCGGGCGAGGCGAACAGCTTCATCAAGACCTACATGGAGCGGTTCCACGAGCTGAAAGCCTGGATGGAAGCGACCAAGAGCTTTGCCCGCGAGCATGGCTATGTCGAAACCCTGTTCGGGCGGCGCTGCTACATGCCGGGGATCCAGGACAAGAACCCGGCCCGCCGCGCCTTCGCCGAACGGCAGGCGATCAACGCGCCGATCCAGGGAACCGCCGCCGACATCATGAAACGGGCGATGAACCGCATCCCCGCCGCGCTGGCGGCGGCGGGCAGCCACGCCCGCATGCTGTTGCAGGTGCACGACGAATTGCTGTTCGAAGCGCCGGAGGCCGAAGCCGAACAGACCGCCGCCCTGGTGCGCGGCGTGATGGAGGCGGCGGCGTCCTTCAGCGTGCCCCTGGTGGCCGAGGCGGGGATCGGCATGAACTGGGGCGAGGCGCACTGAGCTGTTGGGGGGAAACAGGTGCCGTTGTCGGGGGTGACGGCCCCGTTTCCCTTTTGTGCGTTTTTGGGTTGAAACGCGCACGAACAAAAGCGCTTTCACCCGAAATTGTTCCGTTCCTTGCGTGCCCTGCGACTCCCCGGACGGAACGATCTGTTGTTGCGTTGCGACATTCTGTTGACCACGCGGGGCGTTTGACGCAATAACTTTGCGCAAAGGCCTCCGCAGAGGGGCCTGCGAACCGAGCGCACAAAGAGAATGGGACACGCAACGAGATGAGCACGCGGATTCGTCGCGGCGGCCTGGACGTCGCCCAAACCCTGTTTGATTTCATCGAGACCGAGGCGCTGCCCGGGACCGGCATCGACTCCGCCGCCTTCTGGGCCGGGGTGGACGCGCTGTTGCACGATCTGGCCCCGCGCAACCGCGCGCTGCTGGCCACGCGCGACGCCCTCCAGGCCAAGATCGACGCCTGGCACGTCGCCCGCCGGGGCCAGGCGCACGACGCCGCCGAGTACGAAGCCTTCCTGCGCGAGATCGGCTATCTGGTTCCCGAAGGCCCGGATTTCGCCATCGAGACGACCAACGTCGATGACGAGATCGCCCGTCTGGCCGGGCCGCAATTGGTGGTTCCGATCACCAACGCCCGCTACGCCCTGAACGCCGCCAACGCGCGCTGGGGCAGCCTGTACGACGCGCTCTATGGGACCGACGCGCTGCCCGGCAAGGCGGCGGGCGGTGGTTACGACGCCGAACGCGGGGCCGACGTCATCGCCTGGGCGCGCCGTTTCCTGGATGACTCGGTGCCGCTGGCCGAGGATTCGCACGCCGACGTCACCGCCTACGCCATCGTCGATGGCGCGCTGTCGGCGACGCTGAAGGATCACCGCAGCGTCGGTTTGAAGGATCCGTCGGCGTTGGCCGGTTGGCAGGGCGACGCGGCCGCCCCGTCGTCGATCCTGCTGGTGCAGAACGGCACCCACATCGACATCCGCATCGACCGCAACCATCTGATCGGCAAGACCGATCCGGCGGGCGTGGCCGACGTCGTGCTGGAAGCCGCGCTGTCGACCATTCAGGATTGCGAGGATTCCGTCGCCGCCGTGGACGCGGAGGACAAGGTCGGGGCCTACCGCAACTGGCTGGGCCTGATGAAGGGGACCTTGCAGGCCAGCTTCGACAAGGGCAGCAAGACGGTTCTGCGGTCGCTGAACCCGGATCGCCTCTACACCACCCCCACCGGCACGCTGACCCTGCACGGCCGCAGCCTGCTGCTGGTCCGCAACGTCGGCCATCTGATGACCAACGACGCGATCCTGCTGTCGGACGGCAGCGAAGCGCCGGAAGGCATCCTGGACGGCGTGTTCACGTCGCTGATCGCGCTGCACGATCTGAAGGGCAACGGCGCGCTGCGCAACAGCCGCACCGGGTCCGTCTACATCGTCAAGCCGAAGATGCACGGGCCGGAGGAAGTGGCCTTCACCAACGAGCTGTTCGGCCGCGTCGAGGATCTGTTGGGGCTGGCGCGTCACACGCTCAAGGTCGGCATAATGGACGAGGAGCGGCGCACCACCGTCAACCTCAAGGAATGCATCCGCGCCGCCAAGAATCGCGTCGTCTTCATCAACACCGGTTTCCTGGACCGCACCGGCGACGAGATTCACACCTCGATGGAAGCCGGGCCGGTCGTCCGCAAGGCGGCGATGAAGGCCGCCAAGTGGATCGGGGCCTATGAGGACAACAACGTCGATGTCGGGCTGCGCGCCGGTCTGAAGGGCCGCGCCCAGATCGGCAAGGGCATGTGGGCGATGCCCGATCTGATGGCCGACATGCTGGTCGCCAAGATCGGCCATCCCAAGGCCGGGGCGAACACCGCCTGGGTGCCGTCGCCGACCGCCGCCGTGCTCCACGCCACCCATTACCACGCGGTCAGCGTCGCGTCGGTGCAGGAGCAGTTGGCCAGCCGCCAGGCCGCCGCCCTGTCGGACATCCTGACCCTGCCGCTGGCCGACCGCCCCAACTGGTCGGAGGAGGAGATCCGCCAGGAGTTGGACAACAACGCCCAAGGCATTTTGGGCTACGTCGTCCGCTGGGTCGATCAGGGTGTGGGCTGCTCCAAGGTGCCGGACATCCACAATGTCGGGCTGATGGAAGACCGCGCCACCCTGCGCATCTCCAGCCAGCACATCGCCAATTGGCTGCATCACGGGATCTGCACCGAAGCCCAGGTGATGGAGACGATGAAGCGCATGGCCGCTGTGGTCGATGGCCAGAACGCCGGTGATCCGCTCTACCGCCCGATGGCCGGGAATTTCGACGGCAGCGTCGCGTTCCAGGCCGCGTGCGATCTGGTGTTCAAGGGCCGTGTCCAACCGAACGGCTACACCGAACCGGTCCTGCACGCCCGTCGCCGTCAGGTGAAGGCGGCGGCGTAAGGATCCTCTGTTTTGCGTGACGCAAAACGCCCCCGCTGGTCGGAAGACGGGCGGGGGCGTTTTGGTGTGGGCGGTGTGTGTTGGCCGATGTCGTGTCCGGCTTGGTCAGAATCCGGCGATCAGCCGATCCGCCGTCGCTTCGTTCAACGCGGTCGGGATGTTGTACAGCGCGGTCAGGCGGATCAGCGCCTTTACATCCACGTCGTGCGGCATCGGCGTCAGCGGGTCGATGAAAAAGAACAGGGCCTGGATGTTGCCCTCGCAGATCAGCGCGCCGATCTGTTGGTCGCCGCCCAACGGGCCGCTTTTCAGCGGGGTCAGGTTCAGTTCCGGGCAGGCGTCCTTGATCAGGCCGCCGGTGGTCCCGGTGGCGAACAGGGTGTGCGGTTGCAGGATGTGGCGGTGACGGATCACCCATTCGACGAATTGCGGCTTCAAACGGTCGTGGGAAATCAAGGCGGCCTGCACGGCGTCCATCCTCCTGCGGAAAACCGCGACAAACTAGCGCATCCGACAAGGAATGAAAAGCGGAAGGCCGAAAGCGGAAAGATTGTAACAGCGGGCTGTTACGCCGCTCCGCCGATGGCGCGAATCCGAAAGGCGACCTGCTTGGTGAAGGGGCTGACGGCAAAACAGTCGTAATCCACCCGGTGGGCGGCGGTGAATTCCTGGAAGGCGCGGTGTTCGTCCTCCCGCCAACTGTGATTGCCGATGTACTCGTCGAACACCACCACGCTGCCGGGGCGGAAACGGTCGGCCAGCGCGGTCAGCACGGTGCGGGCCGAGCTGTAAATGTCGCTGTCAATGTTGACGAAGCGCACCGGCCCGGGATGGGCGGCCAGAAAGCGCGGCAAGCTGTCGTCGAACCAGCCGACGTGCAGGCGGGCGTTGGGGCGCACGTCGGGCAATTGCCGACCGGTGGTCAGCACACCGGCGGGGGTGTTCACCCAGCCCTCCGGCAACCCTTCGAACGAATCGAAGCCATGGACCTCTTGGCCCGCAGCGTCGGCGATGTGCTCCAGCGAGGTCCCGCGCCGCACCCCGAATTCCAGCACCAGGCCGGGGCTGGTCGCCTGGGCCACAGCGTGGCGCAGCAACCGGCCGCTGCTGCCAAACAGGCGCAGATCGGCGGCCAGATGCGGCAGCAGGGCGCGCACCCCATCGACCAGCGGGCGGCGCTTCGGGTTGTCGCCGATCTGCGCGGCGGCGACCGCCTCGGCCTCCGCCGTCCGCCCTGTCAGGAGAAGAAGGGCGCAGACGAAGGCCCAATATTTGCCGTTGGCCCCGCCGCAGCGGGTGGCGCGGTGCAGGCGGCGCAACGCCTCCTCCGGGCCATGGCGGTGCATCGCCTGGGCGTGGCTGCCGAACCATCCGGCGGCGTGCTCCGGGTCATCGGCGAGCAGGTCGTGAAAGGCGGCAAGGGCGTCGTCGTCCCGACCCAGACAGGCCAGGCAGGTGGCGCGTTCAAACAGCGTGTCCAGATCCGCGTCCCCGCGCGCGATGGCGTGGTCGGTCAAGGCCAGCGCGTCGCGATAGCGGGCGTCGCGGCGGTAGGCCCCGGCCAGCGCGGCGGCGATGCCCGGCGCGTTCGGGGTCAGGCGGGTCAGACGCTCGAACCACCGCACCGCGTCAAAGGGGGCGTTGGCGGCCTGATGGGCCTGGGCCAACGCTTGGGCGGTCTCCGCGTCGTCCGGGGCAACGGCCAGGGCGCGCCGCAGATGCAGCAACCCGGTGGCGGGCGCGCGGTGCCCGACATAGGCCAAGCCAAGCAACCGGTCGCGCGTCACCCCGCGCGGCGCGCCCTCTTTCAAGCGGCGGATCGCCACCCGGTGGCGGCGCGCGGCGAGCAGGGCGCGGATGTCAGCGAAGAAGGAGTCGGACTCGGTCAGGTTGGCGGTGGCGGTCACGGATCACGGCAGGCGGTGGAAGGTCCAGACGGAGGCCGGAGGCAGGTTCCGCGCAATCCAACTGTGGCGGTGGGGCTTCAAACGAAGCCGCCGGATCAGTTCGGGATTGATCGGTGCGAACGGCCCGTAGGTGAATTGCACAAAAACACCGCCGGGGGCCAGCACGGAAAAGGCACCGCGCACGATCCGCGCCTGAACCGGCAGCGGCATGGCGATCAGGGGCAGGCCTGACACCACGCTGTCGCAATGCGACCACCCGTGATCGTGAACGATCCGCTGGATGCGGGTGGCGTCGCCCTGAACAACCGTGGCCCCCGGATGGACCGCTGCCAGATGCCCGGCAAAGGCGGCGTCCAGCTCGATCATCAGCAGGTTTTCCGGAGCCACGCCATGGGCGCGCAGCGCTGTCGTGACAGGGCCGGTTCCCGGCCCCAATTCCACCACGCGGCGGTTGGGGGTGATGCCCGCTGCCCGCGCCATCGCCCGACACAAATCAGTACCGCTTGGGGTGACAGACGCAACTTTAAGGGGTGACTTGAGCCACCGTTCGACGAAAAGCTTGCGATCCGCCAGAGACATGGACTGACCTCCCCCTTCGGGAACCAACCTGGATTTTCTGCCCCCCTTTGTACAGGCATGCGTTTCATTGCGCCAGCGCAATGGATTTTGAACGATCGTTTAACAAAACCGTCATGGATTACCCGGACATTCAGATTGGTGTGAATCCCAACTGTCTTCGCTCTTTTCAATCCGGCATGGCGATGACAAACTGTTCACAAAACCGGGTCAGCCGGACATTTAAAGACTCAGGAGGGTGCAACCGTGAATAGCCTTCTGCTGCGGCACAAGATACCTTGCGCGTTGGTGGCTTCGGCTGTGCTGTCAGCGGTGCTTCTGGGAAGCTTCGCCTATTGGGCGGCGACCGACCGGTTGCGGACGGCCGCGCAGGACAAGCTGGTGGCCTTGGCCAACGCGCGCGCCACCAGCGTGCAGTCCTACATCGAAGGGTTGGAGGGCGACGTCGTTCTGACGGCGAACACACGTTCGATGCGCGACGCGGTGGTTGCGCTGAACAATGGGTGGCGGATCGAGGCGGATCGTGGCGAGCCGGGCGAGGTGCTGCGCAAGCGCTACGTCGATGAGAATCCGAACGCGCCGGCGGAACGCTACAAGCTCGAAAAGCCGTCGGGCAGCACCATGTACGACATGGCCCATTTCCGGTTGCACCCCTGGATGATGGATTTGATGCTGCGGCGCGGGTTGGCCGACGTGATGGTGGTGAACCCGGACGGCACGGTGCTGTACAACGCGGCCAAGGGCGATGATTTCGGCCGTTCGGTGAACGACACCGCGTTGGGCGCGCTGGTTGCCGACATGAAGCGCGAGGTCAAGCCGGGCGTGCCCCGCGTGATCGACTTCAGCGCCTACAGCTTGGCCGGCGGTGCCCCATCGGTCTTCATCGCCAGCCCGGTGGTTTTGCAACAACCCGACGGCGGCGTGCAAATGCTGGCCGTGCTGGCCTTCCGGTTGGAGGCGACCGGGATCAACCGCATCATGCGCAGCACAGACGGCATGGGCGACACCGGCGACACCTTCCTGTTGGGGTCGGATGGCAAGCTGCGCAGCACCCCGCGCTTTTCCAACGAACTGGCCGTGCTGAAGCCCTACATCGGCGGGGCGGCGTCGGTCATCGCGGCGGACAGCGACCACATCGGCGTGATCGAGGCGGGCAACGTCAGCGGCACCGGCCCGGCGCTGACGGCCTATCACACGATGAAGCACAGCGCGTTGAATTGGACCGTGCTGGCCGAAGCGGCGGTGGATGAGATCCTGGCCCCGGTCATCAGCATGCGCAACCAGATGGTTCTGGCCGGGTTCGGGCTGGTGCTGCTGGTGTCGTTGGGCGGTGTCCTGTTCGCCCGTGGCATCACCCGCCCGCTGTCGGCGATGAGCGGCGCGATGCAGCGGTTGGCGGATGGTGAACGCCAGCTTGAGGTTCCGGCCCAGGAGCGCACCGACGAGATCGGCCAGATGGCCGGGGCGATGCAGGTGTTCAAGGAGGCGCTGATCAAGGCCGACGCGCTGCACGCCGAACAGGAGCGCGTTCGCGCCCTGCGCGAGGAGCGCACCCGCAAGCTGGAGCATGTGACCCAGAGTTTCGACTCGCGCGTCGGAACCATCGTCCGGGCGGTGACGACGGCGGCGGGCGGCCTGGAACACACCGCGCGTTCGATGAGCGACGGTGCCGACCGCACGCTGCATGAGGCCACCAACGTCGCGGCGGCGGCCGATCAGACGGCGTCGAACGTCGGCACGGTGGCGACGGCGGCCAACCAGCTCCGCGCGTCGATCAGCGACATCGGGCGGCACATCGACGAATCGAGCCGGATCACCCAGGCGGCGGTCGGCGCGGCTGCACAGGCGGGCGACACCATGCGCGTGCTGGTGGACACCGCCAACCGGATCGGCGCGGTGGTCCAACTCATCCACGACATCGCGGCGCAAACCAACCTGCTGGCGTTGAACGCCACCATCGAGGCCGCGCGTGCGGGCGAGGCGGGCAAGGGCTTCGCCGTGGTGGCGAGCGAGGTGAAGAGCCTCGCCAACCAGACCGGCAAGGCGACGGAGGAGATTTCCGGCCAGATTTCCACCATGCAGTCGGTCACGGAAGGGGCGGCGGCGGCGATCGGCCAGATCGTCACCGTGATTCAGGACATGGGCCGCATCTCCGGCGTGGTCTCCAACGCCATCGAGGAGCAGGGGACCGCCACGATGGAGATCGCCGCCAACGCCGAGCAGGCGGCCAAGGCGACGCAATCCGTCACCCAGATCATCGACGGCGTGGCCAAGGCGGCGGACACCACCAAGACGGTGGCGGGCGAGGTGCTGACCTCCTCGCAGGACCTGACCCGTCAGGCCGGGCATCTGCGCGACGAGATCGAGCAGTTCCTGTCCGACATCAAGGCGGCGTGACGGTCATCAAAACAGGGGCGGGGCAACAGCGGACGCCGAACCGGGCGGGACGGGGTGTTGACAGGGCAAGGCCCGGCAAGGCACCGTCCCAATCCGTGCGGGAAACGAGAACGTCATGCCAACATTGTCTTCGACCAGCAGCGATTTGTTTGGTGACAGGTCCAGGCCGCCGCGTCTGGTGGAGTTGGACGTTCACCGGGTGATGCGCAACCCGAACCTGCCCCGGCAGCGCTTCGACGCCGAAGAGATGGAGAGTCTGGCGGGATCCATCGCCCATTACGGCCTGAAACAGCCGATTCTGGTGCAGGAGGTGGTGGGCGGTTTCCGCCTGATCGCCGGGGAACGCCGCCTGCGCGCCCATGAGATGCTGGGGCTGGCGACCGTTCACGCCCTCGTCACCTCCGGCAACGCCGACGAACTGGCACTGGTCGAGAATGTCCAGCGCGTCGATCTCGACGCCCTGGAGTTGGCCGAGGCCTTGGCCCGGCTGATCGACCGCTTCGGCTACACCCAGGAGCAGTTGGGCCGCATCATCGGCAAAAGCCAGAGCAACGTCAGCCACACTTTGCGCCTGAACAGCCTGCCCGAAGCGATCAAGCATGATTATGCGACGTCGCATCGCGACGTGTCGCGTTCCACCCTGATCGAGATCGCCTGGATCAAGGATCTGGCCGATCAAATGGCCCTGTGGGAGCAGGTCAAGCAGGGCAACGACACCGTGCGCGACGCCCGTGACCGCAAGGACAGCGTCAAGGAACCGGGGCTGCGCACCCAATCGGCCATCGGCCGCTTTTTGGAGGCGTTGCGGCAGGCCACCCGCCGTCTGGGCGACCCGCGTGAGCATCGCGCCTACATCGACGACGCCCAGCGCCACGAATTGATCCTGATGCGTCGCCGCATCGATCTGTTGCTGGGGGAGGAGGAGGAGATCGACTGAGATTCTCCTCCGCCCAAGAGCGCCGTGCTCAAAACATGAAACAGTCCACGGCGCTCTATGCCTTTGTTTATCGAGCATCTTCACGCGTCAAATCGATCCCGATTTAACGCGATCTGCTCTAAGCCTCTGCCTCAATCGGTGAGGAAGGGGTTGTAGAGGCGCTCCTCGCCAAAGCTGGACATCGGTCCATGGCCGGGGACGAAGGCTATGTCGTCGCCATAGGGGAACAGCCGCTCCTTGATCGACGCGATCAGGTCGCCGTGGTTGCCCTTGGGGAAGTCGGTGCGGCCGATGGAGCCTTGGAACAGCACGTCGCCGACGATGGCCAGCTTGCCGGGTTTGTGGATGAACACGACGTGGCCGGGGGTGTGGCCGGGGCAATGGCGCACCTCCAACGTCACGTTGCCCACCGTCACCGTGTCGCCATCCTCCAGCCAACGGTCGGGCGTGAAGGAGCGGACGGGCGGAAAACCGAACATCTGGCTTTGCATCGGCATGCCGTCGATCCAGAATTGATCGTCGCGGTGCGGCCCTTCGATGGGCAGCGACAGGCGTTCGGCCAGATCGGCCACCGCCCCGGCGTGGTCGATGTGGCCATGGGTCACGAGAATCTTTTCCAGCGTCACCCCCTTGGCCTGCACCGCGCGCAGAATCCGGTCGAGGTCGCCGCCGGGATCCACCGCCGCCCCCTTCATCGTTTCGGGGCACCAGAGAACCGAGCAGTTCTGTTGAAACGGCGTGACCGGAACGATGACGTGCTGCATACCCTTGCCTCTTGTCGCCCTGCGTCGGATCGCGACCGCGCGACCCTGACGATGCCCGGACCATAGCCCGTCGGGGAAAGGCGGAGCAAGACAGCGCTTGACGACCCACTCCCGATAGGGAAATCGTTGCCGCGCGGCGAAAGATGGCCGATCATCCTGATTGGACGTGTGTTTTGCGCGTTCACCCCCGTACCCAAGGTGCCCAACCGGAATGCTGACGCAGAAAGCCAAATACGCCCTGCGCGCCCTCATCATGCTGGCCGAACAGCCCGATGACGAGCTGGTGTTGATCGCCGACATCGCGGAGCGGGAAAACATCCCCCGCAAATTCCTGGAAGCCATTCTGGTCGAATTGCGCAAGCAGGGGCTGCTGTATGCCAAGCGTGGCAAAAGCGGCGGCTATCGGTTGGCCCGCCCGGCTCCGCAGATCACCTTCGGCGAGGTCATCCGCCTGATCGATGGCCATTTGGCCCCGATTCCCTGCGCCAGCAAATTTTCCTTCAAGCCCTGTGAGGATTGCGGCGATCCAGAGCTTTGTTCGGTGCGCTGGCTGATGGTGCAGGTGCGCGACGCCACCGCCAATGTGTTGGATCATTGCACCCTGGCCGACGCGCTGCGCCACCGGCAATCCACCGGCGGTCTGGCCCTGATGTTCGACATCTGAAGATGTCCGATCTCTGAACAGCACCGGGACCGATCACGGCAGCAGTTCGACCGCGACGAACACCCGGTCCAACGCGCGGTTGGTCACGTCCCGCAACACCCCGGCCTCAACCAGATCGTTGACCAGCAATTGGGCGCCGCGAAAGGTGGTTCCCAGCCGCTGTTGCAGATGGCGCACGGTGAAGGCGGGGGTGTCGAACAGCCCGTCGATCACCTCGGGCAGGCGGGAGTTGCGGCGCCGTTCGCCCATCCGCCGCCGCCAACTCTGCGCGGTCTGGTCCAGCGTGGCGAGGCGCTGCCGTTCCCGGCGCGCGGTTTCCGCCACCCTGTCGGTCAACCAGAGCCGCCAAGCCTCGTCACCGGATCGGGCGGCGATGGCGGCGGCGGTCCGGTCGGTCCACAGCCCGGTGCTCAACGGCAGCCACAGACCGGGCAGGCGGCAGTGGTGGGCGACGGTCCGGGTGGCGAGCAGGCGCATGGTCGGGCGCAGCCACGCCGGGGTGCGCTGGTCCGGCACCGGGCGCATCAACTCCGCCAGCACCCCGACGGCACCCAGCAGGGCCGGGGCCTGCCCGGCCCGGTCCAGCCGCTCCAGCAGGGCGGCGGCGTCCGCCTCCTGTTCGGTGGTCAGGCGGAGGTCGGTGGGATCGCGGCCCGACACATCGGCTTCCAGCACGCGCCAGGCGCTTTCAATCCAGCGCACGGTCAGCGGGGCGGGGGGAGCGTCGCCGGCGATGGCGTGTGAGCGCTCCTTCCCGTTGACACCGTCAATGTCGCCATCGTCGCCATCGTCGGCGTGATCGGCCAGGCTTTCCCCCTCCTCGCCGCGCTCCAGCAGGGCAACCGCCCGCCAGACCTCGGCGGCAACGCCCTGGGTTCCGGTCCGCGCGCCACCTGGCCCCGCCACCGGCCCACGAGCGACCCGCGTGCGGGGGTGTGGATTCGGGCGGTCCCGCAGCCCTTGGGCGAATCGGGCGCCTTGCCACAGCGCGTGCGCGGCGAGTGCGGCCGGACGGTCGGCCGTGCCGGTCAGATCCGGATTGATGGTGGCGATCAGCACATCGGTGCCGTCGATGGCAATGCCGTCGAGTCTGGCGGCGGCGCGCGCCTCCCGCCTTGCGGCGTCGGCCCACAAGCGGCGGCGCTGCCCCTCATCCTGGCAGGCCTCGGCCAGACGGCCCAGCGCGCGTTCGGCCTCCAGCAAGGCGGTGAGCAGGGCGGTGGACAGCATCGTGGAGGCTCCGAACCGATCCAGGGCCTGCGGATGATACCCAAAAGGGCGCTGAATTTAATGTGAAATCTCCGCGCGGCGTTCTGGCCCCAATCACGCGCGGTGTAAAAATTTTTGTGTTTAAAATCAAATTGTTAAATCACGTACAGCCAATTCCCTCTTCTGGTGTTGGAAAAAAGCTCTTTTCACGCGGTCTGTGGTTTGGCAAAGTCTAGGGACGAAATAGAAATGACCCACACGCTTCCGATGTGAAATTGACCGGATCGTGAGGGCAACGAAGGAGACACCGATGTCGTTCCGTCGCCGCCTGTCCATCCTTGCCGCCGGCCTGACGCTGGCTTGGCTGGGCGTTGCCGCCGCCGATGCGCAAGACACGCTGCTCAACGTGTCCTACGATCCGACCCGCGAATTGTACGTCGATTTCAACCAGGCCTTTGCCAAAAAATGGCAGAGCGAGACCGGGAAGAAGCTGACCGTCAAGCAATCGCACGGCGGTTCGGGCAAGCAGGCCCGTTCGGTGATCGACGGCCTGGACGCCGATGTGGTCACGCTGGCGCTGGGCTATGACATCGACGCCATCGCCGACTCGGGTCTGCTGGCGAAGGACTGGCAAGCCCGTTTGCCGAACAACAGCTCCCCCTACACCTCGACCATCGTGTTCCTGGTGCGCAAGGGCAACCCGAAGGCGATCAAGGACTGGAACGATCTGGTCAAGCCGGGCGTCTCGGTCATCACCCCCAACCCGAAGACCTCCGGCGGCGCGCGCTGGAATTATCTGGCGGCCTGGGCCTACGCGCTCGACAAGAACGGCAACGACGAGGCCAAGGCCAAGGAGTTTGTCGGCCAGCTCTTCAAGAACGTGCCCGTGCTCGACAGCGGCGCGCGCGGTGCGACCGTGACCTTCACCCAGCGCGAGTTGGGCGACGTTCTGCTGGCCTGGGAAAACGAAGCCTATCTGTCGCTTCAGGAATTCGGGGCCGACAAGTTCGAGATCGTCGTTCCCAGCCTGTCGATCCTGGCCGAACCGCCGGTGGCGGTGGTGGACACCGTGGTGGACCGCAAGGGAACCCGCAAGGTGGCGGAAGCCTACCTTCAGTTCCTGTACACCCGCGAAGGGCAGGAGATCGCCGCCAAGAACTTCTACCGTCCCCGCTCGCCCGAATTGGCGAGTCAGTATGCGGGGCGCTTTGCGAATGTTAAGCTGGTGACGATCGACCAGACCTTTGGTGGCTGGCGCCCGACCCAGGAGAAGCATTTCGCCGATGGTGGTGTCTTCGATCAGATTTACCAGAAGGGCCGCTGACCCGTGGTCGCAACCTCTTCTGCCGACGTCGCGTTCCCCACAAAGGGGAGCGCGGTGACGTCCATCCTGAAGAAACCAAGCGTGCTGCCGGGCTTCGGCCTGACGCTGGGCTTCACGCTCAGCTATCTAAGCATCATCGTTCTGCTGCCCTTGGGGGCGTTGATCGCCAAGGCCGGCAGCCTCGGTTGGTTCGGCTTTTGGGACGCCGTGTTGACCCCGCGTGTGCTGGCGGCCTTCCAGGTCAGCTTCGGCCTGTCGCTGGTTGCCGCCGCGATCAACGCGGTGTTCGGGTTCATCGTCGCCTGGGTGTTGGTGCGCTACCAATTCCCCGGAAAGCGGTTGGTGGACGCGCTGGTCGATCTGCCCTTTGCCCTGCCCACGGCGGTGGCGGGCATTGCGCTCAGCGCGCTTTACGCGCCGAACGGCTGGATCGGCAAGCCCCTGAACGAGCTGTTCGGCTTGAAGGTGGCCTTCACCCCCATCGGGATCGCCATCGCGCTGACCTTCATCGGTCTGCCCTTTGTCGTCCGCACGGTGCAACCGATCCTTCAGGAATTGCCGCCGGAGGAGGAGGAGGCCGCCGTGTCGTTGGGGGCCACGCGCGGGCAAACCTTCTGGCGGGTGGTGTTTCCGGCGGTGCTGCCGGCGTTGGTGACGGGCTTTGCCCTGTCCTTCGCGCGCGGGGTTGGCGAGTATGGCTCGGTCATCTTCATCGCGGGCAACATGCCGGGCCTGACCGAAATCCTGCCGCTGCTGATCGTCATCAAGCTGGAACAGTTTGATTACGCCGGTGCGGCGGCGGTCGGCACCTCCATGCTGCTGGTGTCTTTCGTGATGCTGTTGATTCTCAACATCCTCCAACATTGGATGAGGTCGCGTCATGCCCGCTAACGCCACGGCTTCGGCGCTCAGCGATCCGGCGTGGATGCGCCGCCTGCTGATCGCCACGGCGTTGACCTTTCTGGGGCTGTTTTTGCTGTTGCCGCTGGTCGCGGTGTTTGCGGAGGCGCTGCGCCGGGGCGTGTTTGCCTATTGGGTGGCGTTGGTGGAAGAAGACGCGTTGGCGGCGATCAAGCTGACCTTGATCGTCGCCGTCATCGCGGTTCCGGCGAATCTCGTCTTTGGCGTCGCGGCCTCCTGGTGCGTCACCAAATTCGATTTTCGTGGCAAAAATCTGCTCATCACACTGATCGACCTGCCGTTTTCCGTCTCCCCGGTGATTTCCGGTTTGATCTATGTGCTCCTGTTCGGGTTGAGCGGGCTGCTGGGACCGTATCTGAAATCCGAAGGGATTCAGATCATCTTTGCCGTGCCGGGGCTGGTGTTGGCCACCATCTTCGTCACCTTCCCCTTTGTCGCCCGTGAACTCATTCCGCTGATGCAGGAACAGGGATCGGAGGAGGAGGAGGCCGCCTTGGTGCTGGGGGCCAGCGGCTGGCAAACCTTCTGGCGCGTGACGCTGCCGAACATCAAATGGGGCCTGCTGTACGGCGTTTTGCTGTGCAACGCCCGCGCGATGGGCGAATTCGGCGCGGTGTCGGTGGTGTCCGGGCACATCCGGGGTTACACCAACACAATGCCTCTGCACGTCGAAATTCTTTACAACGAATACAACTTTGTCGCTGCTTTCGCGGTGGCTTCGGTGCTGGCCATGCTCGCGCTCGTCACTCTGGTGGCGAAGACGGCGTTGGAGTGGCGCTTCGGGGCCGAGCTGGCGGCCACACGGCACAAGTGAGGGGCGTGGTCCATGGCGATCCAGGTTCAGGGAATCACCAAGCAATTCGGCACCTACCGCGCGCTCGACTCGGTGGATCTGGAGGTCCGCTCCGGTGAGCTGCTGGCGCTGCTCGGTCCGTCGGGGTCGGGCAAGACCACCCTGCTGCGCATCATGGCCGGTCTGGAAAGCCCGGATGCGGGCAGCCTCCAACTCAACGGGGAAGAGGCGTTGGGCCTGAAGCCGCGCGACCGTCAGGTCGGCTTCGTGTTCCAGCATTACGCCCTGTTCCGGCACATGACCGTGTTCGACAATGTGGCGTTCGGGCTGAAGGTGCGGCCGCGCGACCAACGCTTGCCCGCCGCCGAAATCAAGCGCCGGGTGATGGAGTTGTTGGAACTGGTCCAACTCGGCCATTTCGCCGAACGCTATCCCGCCCAGCTTTCAGGGGGGCAGCGGCAGCGCGTGGCCCTGGCCCGCGCGCTGGCGATCGAACCCAAGGTGCTGCTGCTCGACGAGCCGTTCGGCGCGTTGGACGCCAAGGTGCGCAAGGAGTTGCGGCGTTGGTTGCGCAAGCTGCACGATGAGATTCACATCACCTCGGTGTTCGTCACCCACGACCAGGAAGAGGCGCTGGAACTCGCCGACCGCGTGGTGGTGATGAGTCAGGGCCGGATCGAGCAGATCGGCACGCCCGCCGATGTGTACGATCACCCCTCATCGGCCTTTGTTTATGAGTTTCTCGGCCAGGTGAACCGGTTTGATTGCACGGTTGAAGGGGGGGTGGCGCGGATCGGCAACGGCGCGTTGTCCATCGCCACCGACGAAACCGTGCGCGGATCCGGGGTGGCCTATGTCCGACCCCATGATTTGGGGGTGGCACCGGCGGTGGGCGGGCCGGGCCGCGTGTCGGGCGTGCATGTGGTGGGGCCGGATGCGCGCGTGGAGATCGAGTTGGACGGCCTGAACCTCGAAGCCGAAATGGATCGGGAGCGTTTCACCTCCCTCGGCATGGTGGTGGGCGACCGCTGCACCGTGCAGATCGACCGCGCTCGCGTGTTCGCGCGCTGAGGTTTTCCGGTAAGGCGGGCGGGGTCAGTCCCCGTCCGCCCTTGCGTTTGTTGTCGCCGCCGCTGGCGTGGCCAAGGCGGCGTATTCCTCCGCCCGATGGGCTTTCAGGCTTTCGTCGATCACATCCGACGCGATTCCGGCGGTGTGAAGCACCAGCCCGGCCAGTTGCAAGCTCACCTCCATCGCTTCAGGAACCACGGCGCTGGCACCGCAGGCGCTCAGGCGGCGGCTCTGCGTCAAATCATGGGCGCGGGCGATGACCGGAAGGGCGGGGGCGGTGTGGCGCACCGCCTCGACGGCGCGTTGGGCCAGTTCCGGGCGGTTCAGCGTGATGACGGCGGCCCTGGCGCGTTCAATGCCTGCGGTGCGCAGCACGGTGGCGTTGCTGGCGTCGCCATAGAACACCGGCAACCCCTGGGCGCGGGCGGCGGCGACCCGCCCCGGTTCCAAATCCAGGGCAACATAGGGGATGCGGTTGGCCGTCAGCAAACGCGCGACCGCCTGCCCAACCCGACCATAACCGGCGATCAGCACATGCTGGTGGGTGTCGCCGGTGGCGATGCCAAAGGATTCGGCCCCGGTGCGCGCCTCGATCGTCTGGGCGATGCGGTGAGCGACGGCGGCGATCAGCGGCGTGACCGCCATGCTCAACGCCACCGACGACGACAGCAGCAGACCATGACCGCTGTCCAGAACCTTCAGCGAGGTTGCGCTTCCGATCAGCACAAAGGCGAATTCGCTGCCTTGCGACAAGATCAGGCCAATGCGGATCGATGTCGCCAACCCCAGGCCTGACAAACGGCACAGCACCACCAGAAGCGCGCTTTTGCCAATCAACAGAACCGCCGTCAGGCTGGCGATCGTCCCCGCTTCCCGCGCCATGGTCGGCAAATCCAACGTCATCCCGACGGTCATGAAGAACAGGCCCAGCAGCAAGCCACGAAACGGCTCGATGTCCGCTTCGACCTGGTGGCGATAGGCGGTGTCGGCCAACAGCATCCCGGCCAGGAACGCCCCCAGCGCCATCGACATCCCGGCTTGCGCCGTCAGCCACCCCACCGCCAGCACGACGAACAGGTTGGTTGCGGTGAACAGCTCCGGATTGCCCGCCGATGCGACGAAGCGGTAGGCGGGTCGGACCACGAAGCGGCCCAGCAGCATGATCGCGCCAATGGCCAACACCGCCTTGCCGGTGGCGATGGTCAGGGCCAGCGGGATGCTGGCGTTCGCGTCCGCCAACAAGGGCAGCAGCGTCAACAGGGGGACCACCGCCAGATCCTGGAAAATCAGCACCGCCACCGAAATACGCCCAAACCGGGCAACGGTCTCCCCCCGCTCCACCAACAGTTTGAGGACTGTGGCGGTGGAGGAAAAGGCCAACATGCCACCCACCACCAAGGCGGCTTCCGGTGTCAGCCCCAACGCGTAGGCCCCGGCCCCCAGCATGGCGCTGGTCGCCGCGACTTGCAGCAGGCCAAGGCCGAAGATGTAACGGCGCATGGCGCGCAGCCGCGCCATCGGCAACTCCAATCCGATGGCGAACAGCAGAAAGACCACGCCGAACTCGGACAGCACCTGCGGCAGTTCCAAATCCACCACTGGCCCCGGTGTGTGTGGCCCAAGCGCCATGCCCGCGACCAGATAGCCGAGAACCGCCGGAATGCGCAGCGACTGGAACAACGGGACCACCAGAATGGCGGCCAGAAGCAGGAACAGAACATCAATAAGGAGGTTGGTGGTGTGCATGGACGCTGCGGCGGTTGAGGATAGACAGTGTCTCTGTGTATGGGCCGCGCGCGGGGATGGCTTCAAGCGATCCAAGGCTTGCGTGAAAAAAACCAGTTGGCAGCGTTTTTCCGCTGGACGGGGGGCAAAAGGCTGCGTATACACCCCTCCCTCAGCCGATGGCGGCGCCCGAACGGACGGCGACAGACGGCAGAGACCCCGACTGATTGGGGGAGGGCAGTGTCGAGTGTTTGGTTTCGTCGATGCGTCGATGAAACAAGGCGAAAAAAAGGGCTTGACCCGCTTCGCCGAAAGCGCTAGAAAGATTGCCTGCCAGCGTGAACCGGTCGGTTCAACGCTCCTCCGATCAGGAAGCAAAAAGACCTTATCATTCGCCTCGGCGTTTGAGAAACTCTTTCTGCTGTTTCGGAGATGGATCTTTGACATTGTGGTCGTGAAGTCGAGAAGGGATGCGCAGACGGCGGGGCTTCGGTCTTGCGGTTGGTGGTTGGGTCTCAAGGGATTGGGATCGGCACATCAACGGACGTCTGTTGAGCATCCAAGTTGAAGCAAGTGAACTGTAACAGGTTTTCTAACGCTTGGGTTTGGAGCGTCTAAACGGCGATCCGTCTCGATCGGTTTTTGGCTTATGCTGATGACCGGTTCGAACCTGAGAGTTTGATCCTGGCTCAGA
>JAIXPD010000079.1 GCA_027486405.1 Azospirillum sp.
AGCAAGAATGGACACGGATTTCACGGACAAAATGAGGGATTGCACGGATTTTCTCCCCCAAACGCATCCTGCATCCGGTCACGAGGTTTGCCGCCGGATCGCAAACAGGATGGCTCTGAGACGGGTTCCGCGAAATCCGTGGGAAAATCCGTGAAATCCGTGGTGAATCTTGTTCCGGTGTGCACGCACGATGCTTCAAGCGATTGCCCTGGCCGCCCGCCAAAGGGTTTGCGCTTTGCCCCCCAAAGTAGGATAAAGCGCGTCAATCCACGGTATTTTTGACGGCGAGCACCCACCCCATGGGCTTCAATTGCGGTATCGTCGGTCTGCCCAACGTTGGCAAATCGACCCTGTTCAACGCGCTGACCGCCACCCAGGCGGCCGAAGCGGCGAATTTCCCCTTCTGCACCAAGGAACCGAACGTCGGCCGCGTCAGCGTTCCCGATCCCCGGCTGGACAAGCTGGTGGTGATCGCCAAGTCGCAGAAGACGATCCCGACGCAGTTGGAGTTCGTGGACATCGCCGGCCTGATCCGGGGCGCGTCGAAGGGCGAAGGGCTGGGCAACCAGTTCCTCGCCAACATCCGCGAGGTCGACGCCATCGTCCATGTCCTGCGCTGCTTCATCGACGACGACATCACCCACGTCGAAGGCGGGGTTGATCCGCTGCGCGACGCCGAGGTGGTCGAGACCGAGCTGATGCTCGCCGACATGGAAAGCCTGGAACGCCAGATCACCAACCTTCAGAAGAAGGCCAAGGGCGGCGACAAGGACAGCAAGATCAAGGCCGACCTGATGGAACGGGCGCTGAAGATCCTGCAGGACGGCAAGCCCGCCCGCGTTGTGCCGCTCGACCCCGAAGAGCGCCCGGTGTTCAAGCAGTTCATGCTGCTGACCGCCAAGCCGGTCCTGTATGTCTGCAACGTCGAGGAAGCCGCCGCCGCCACCGGCAACGCGTTTTCCGCCAAGGTCGCCGAGAAGGCCAAGGCGGAAGGGGCGGAAATGGTGGTGATCTCCGCCGCCATCGAGTCGGAGGTCGCGCAGTTGAGCGACCCGGCGGAAAAGGCCGAATTCCTGGAATCGATGGGGCTGGAGGAAACCGGTCTGAACAAGCTGATCCGCGCCGGGTTCAAGCTGCTCGACCTCATCACCTTCTTCACCGTTGGCCCGAAGGAGGCGCGCGCCTGGACCGTGCGCCGCCACGCGAAGGCCCCGGAAGCGGCGGGCGCCATCCACACCGATTTCGAACGCGGCTTCATCCGCGCCGAAACCATCGATTACGAGAGCTTCGTGACCTTGGGCGGCGAACAGGGGGCCAAGGACGCCGGGAAGATGCGCCAGGAAGGCAAGGAATACGTCGTCCAGGACGGCGACATCTTCCATTTCCGCTTCAACGTCTGATTCTGATGATGGTTTCCCCTCCTCCGTCCGGTCGGGCGGGGGAGGGGCGTTACCCCAGGGCAATCGCTTGAACGAGCGATCATCGTCACGCCAGCAAGAATGGACGCGGATTTCACGGACACGATCAGGGATTGCATGGATTTTCGACCTCAATCGCCTCACGCATCCCGTCACGAAGTTCGTCGCAAACTCGCGTATAGGCAAGCTCGCGTATAGGATGGCTGTGAGATGGATTCCGTGAAATCCGTGAAAAAATCCGTGCAATCCGTGGCGATTCTTGTTCCGGACGGGTGCACGGTGCTTCAAGCGATTGCCCTGGGCGTTACACTCGTCGCCGCGCGGTCGCGCGCTGTTCCGCCGACAGGGCGATGACGCGGCGGGTTTCGTCCCAGGGGACCAGCGTTCCGGCCTCCTCCACGCTGACCCAGCGGGCGTCGAGCGCGTCGTCGGCGCACACCGCCTCGCCGTCCGGGCATTCGGCGGACACCTCGACCAGCGTGTAATGATAGTGGACACGGCCCGCCGCGTCGGGGGTGATGGCGTCCACCACGGTGATGATCCCGGTGGGCGTCACCGTCAGCCCGGTTTCCTCCCGCATCTCCCGCACCGCCGTGTCGAACACGGTTTCGCCGACGGTCTGTGCGCCGCCGGGCAGGCTCCATTGCCCCAGGCGCGGGGCCTTGCCCCGGCGGATCAACAGCACGCGGTCGCCGCGCCACGTCACCACCCCCACGCCCACCCACGGGCGATCGGGGTATTCGCGGCTGGAACGGTCGGCGGCGTCGGTCATGGCAACACCTGTGTGGCAGGGAATGAGTGGGAGCGTCAGCGGCCGGTTTGGCGCAGCAGGGCGCGCAGGCGGCGGATGGTTTCGGCGGTCGGTTGACCCGCTTCGGACGGGGTGGCGAGCGCCTGCGGGTGGAAATGGCGCTGGAAACTCAACAACGCCCGTGGTTCCGCCGGGGTGTAGCCATAGCGGGCGAGCAGGGCGGCGACTGCGTCCGGCGGCAGGGCCGCGTCGCCCGGCTGGTGGTCGGCCTCGGTCGGCTGCGGCCACAGGCCAATGCCCTGGGCGGCCAGACCCGGCCAATCGAACAGCTCTCCCGGATCCTCCTTGCGGGCCGGGGCCACGTCGCTGTGGCCCAGCACGTCGGCGGGGGCGATGGCGTGGCGGGCGATGATGGCGCGGCAGAGATCGGCCACCGCCGCCATCTGAACGGCGGGGAAGGGGCGATAGCCGAACTCGTGGCCGGGATTGACGATCTCCACCCCGATGGAGCGGCTGTTGACGTCGCCCCGGCCGCGCCAGTGCGACAACCCGGCGTGCCAGGCCCGGCGATCCTCCGGCACATGGGCGTAGACCGTCCCGTCCTCGTCCACCGTGTAATGGGCGCTGACCTGTGCCGCCGGATCGCACAGCCGGTCCAGGGCGTGGGCGGCGGTCGGCATCCCGGTGTAATGCAGGATCAGCAGTTCCACCCGCGCCCCATTCGCGCGTGTTCCGTCTTCCCGGGGGGTGTCTTCCGGGGGGCCGCCTTCCCGTGGGCCGTGGTTGGGGGACGGGCGGTCGATCCAGCGCGGGGAGGGCGAAGCCATGGCGGGCGTGGTCAGGTCGGGTTGGTCACGGTTTCGCTGACCGTGCGCGGGCGGCGCTTCACGATGATCGCCACCCCGCCGATGGTCAGGACGCCGCCGATGACCAGATTGATCGTCACCGGGTCGCCCATCAGCAGCACCCCCGCCGCCACGCCGAACACCGGCACGGTCAGCAGATAGGGCATCGTCTGGTTCACGTCGTAGCGCGCCAACAGCGGATACCAGAAGCCATAGGCCAGGATGGTGACGGCCACCGCCATGTAGACGATGGAGGCCCAGCCGAGCCAACTGGCGTTCTGCACCGCCTCCACCTGCCCGGTTTCGAACAGCAGCGACAGGATCAGCAATTGCGGCATCGCCATCAACGCCATCCAGCCATTGACGGCAAAGCCGTTCACCGCGCCGATCAGCTTCATCTGGATGCTGGCGACGGCAAAGGCGAGGCTGGCCGCCAGCAGCATCGCCAGCGACGGCAGGGCGTTGCCCAAACGCGGCTCTCCGGCGATCACCAGCACCCCGGCGAAGGCGGCGATCATGCCCACGCCACGCCGCCAGCCCAGCGCGTCCTTGAACACCACGGCGGCGAGCAGCGAGGAGAAGGGAACCTGCGCCTGCACGGCGAGCGAGGCGGTGGCGGCGTCGATCCCGTTCAGCCCGTTGAACATCAGCGGGAAATGGATGCTGCCCAGCGTGACCGACAAAAGCGCCACCGGCAGGATCTTCTCACGCGGGATGCGAAAGAAGGGAACGATCAGCACCGACACCAGGGCAAAGCGCACCGCCATCAGGAACAGCGGCGGAAAATCATGCAGCGCCCATTTGGACACCACGAAGTTCAACCCCCACAGCGCCATCACCAGCAGCGCTTGCAGGGCGTGGACCAGGGTCATGACTTGCCGCCTTCCAACTCTTCGCGCAGGGCCTCCAACTCCAGCCACCGTTCTTCGGCGGCGGACAGGTCGGCCTGTTTGGCGTGAAGCTGTTCGCTGGTTTTCTGGAACTTGGCCGGGTTGCGGCTGAACAGGTCGGGATCGGCCATGGCGCTTTCCAGCGCGGCGATCTCGGCCGACAGGCGGTCCATCCGGGTCGGCAGCTCGTCCAACTCGCGCTGGTCCTTGTAGCTCAGCTTGCCGCGCGGTTTGGCGGCGGCGGCGGGCTGGGCGGCGGCGGTCTTGGGTTTGGCCGACGCGGCGGGGGTGCGGGCCGGACGCTGGGTCAGGTAATCGGAATAGCCCCCGGCGTATTCGACGACCACGCCGTCGCCCTCCACCGCGATGGTGCTCGTCACCAGCCGGTCGAGGAAATCACGGTCGTGGCTGACCAGCAAAAGCGTGCCCTGATAATCGCCCAGCACGTCTTCCAGCAGATCCAACGTGTCCATGTCGAGGTCGTTGGTCGGTTCGTCGAGGATCATCATGTTGCTGGGCTTGGCGAACAGCCGGGCCAGCAGCAGCCGGTTGCGCTCCCCGCCCGACAGCGCCTTGACCGGGCTGTCCAACTGGCGGGTGTCGAACAGGAAATCCTTGATGTAACCGGCGACGTGGCGCGACTGGCCGTTGACCATCACGGCGTCGCCGCCGAAGGGGCAGAGCACCTTGCGGATGGTGTCCTCGGGATCCAGCCCGTCGCGGCGCTGGTCGAAATAGGCGGTGTCGAGGTTGGTACCGAGCTTGATCGTCCCAGAATCCGGGTCCAACTGGCCGGTCAGCATCTTCAGCAGGGTGGATTTGCCCGCCCCGTTCGGCCCGATCAGGCCCACGCGGTCGCCGCGCAGGATGCGGGTGGAGAAATCGCGGACGATGGTCTTCGTTCCGCTGTCGGAGGCGAATTGCTTGGTGATGCCGGTCGCCTCGATCACCAGCCGTCCGCCGCGTTCAGCCTCGGCGATCGCCAGCTTGGCCTGCTGGCCGCCCTGGATGCGTTCGGCCCGATCCCCGCGCAGGGCGTAGAGGTTGCGCACCCGGCCCATGTTGCGGGTGCGGCGGGCGGAAATGCCCTCGCGCATCCATTTGGTTTCGGCTTCGATCTTGCGGTCGAGCTTGTGGGCGGCGGCCTCTTCGGCCTCGAACACCTCGGCCTGCCAGGTTTCGAATTCGGAAAAGCCGCGATCGGTCGCCCGCACGGTCCCGCGATCCAGCCACAGGGTGCGCTTGGCCAGCCGGTTGAGGAAGCTGCGGTCGTGGGAAATCAGCAGCAGGCCGCCGCGATAGGCCAACAGCTCCTCTTCCAACCATTCGATGGTCGGCAGATCCAGATGGTTGGTCGGCTCGTCCAGCAGCATGACGTCGGGGTTGCCGACCAGGGTGCGGGCCAGCGCGGTGCGGCGCGATTCCCCGCCCGACAGGGTGCGCGGGTCGCGGTCGCCCGCCACCTGCAAGCGGTCCAGCACGGCGTCCACCCGGTGCGCCTCGTCCTGCTCGTCGGCGGGCAGGCCCTGGACGACGTAATCATGGACGGTGGCGCAGCCGGTGAAGTCCGGTTCCTGCGGCAGATAGGCGATGCGGGCACCGGGCTGGACGAACAGCGCGCCGGAATCGGGGAGGATCTGGCCCGCCAGCACCTTCAGCAGCGTCGATTTGCCCGAGCCGTTGCGCCCGACCAGACAGATGCGCTCGCCGCGCCCGATGGACACGTCGATGCTCTCGAACAGCGGACGGCCGCCAAAGGTGACGGAAACGCCCTGAAGGGCCGTGATGGGAGCGGGAGGAGCCATGGACCGTTCGTGCGCCGGACTGCGGAAGGGAAGACCGGCGTTATAGCGCGGTCCTCCCCCATCCGGCGACGGTCAATTGCGCCGGGTCCGGGTTGCGCGTCAGGCGGTTGGCGGGGCGACACCCACGGCAGGGACGCCCATGGGGGGGACGGCGGCGGGCAGGGCGGCGGGGGCCACCTGCTTTTCCTGCATCTTGAAGCCGAAATAGGTCCCGTTGCTGATGCCGGTCAGGGCCAGCAGGTTGGTGGACAGCTCCGGCATCGTGAGGTCGTGAACCACCTCGAACAGGAAGGACAGGCCGAGCACCACGGTCCAGATCAGCAATTGCAGCCGGGCGATGTTGTAGCCATGCAGATCGGTCAGCAGATCGGTCAACACCCCTTGGGAGGGCGGGTAAATCTCCGCCACGCAAGCGTTCATCGTCGCCGTGTCCGGCGGCGTCGCGGCGGCGGCGGCGCGGTAGTTGGCGCGGTGCTGGGCGCGTTCGGCCCCGTCATCGTCCGGCTTGGTGCTGGGCCGGTTGTCCTGGGTGGCGGCGAGGACGGAGGTTCCGCCGACGATCCCCATCAGCGCCATCGCCCCGGTCGAAATCGTGTTCATCGAACCCGTGATCGGCAGCAGCCAGGTGTAGGAGGCGGCGACCACCCCGCTCCACCACAGCAATTGGAAGCGCGACAGGCTGTAGGGGGCGACGTAGCCCTTGGGCATCGGCACGTCGGGGAAAACCGTCACCGGATCGCGCCCGAAACGCCGGAAGAAGGCCAGAACGAACAGCCCGCCGACCAGCCCGGCGAGCACCACCGGCAGCTTGAGGCTGAGGGCGGCGCTGTCCAGCGTGGCGACGGGGTTCGGGGCGGCGTTCGGGACGGCGGCGGTGGCGTTTTGCGCCCAGGCCAGCGCGGGCAGCCCGGTCAACAGCCCCGCCAGCAGTCCGCACACGGCCCCATGTTTGACCATCCGGCGCGCCATCCTGTGACCCTCCCCCATCCTGATCCGGCGGGCAGCCGACGGCACCCGGTTCCGGTGGTCAGCTTACGTCAGATAACGGGAGAATCCACAACCGGAATCGCGGCGGAGTCGCGGCGGCGGACCTTCACGGATCACGCGATGGCGGGTGCGCCTTCCCGCAGCTTTTTGATGCGGTCGTAGGCGGCGTTGATGACGGCCAGCTTGTGCGTGGCCTGATCGACGAACTCCTGCGGCAGGCCCTGCGCCACCAGCAGGTCCGGGTGGTGTTCGCGCACCAGACGGCGATGGACCGCCTTGATCGCCGCATCGTCGGCGTCACGGGCCACGCCCAACACCTGATAGGGATCGGCCTCCGTCGTCTGGCCCGCCCGGTGATGACCGGCGATGATGCGCTCGAACTCGGCGTCGCTGAAGCCGAAGATTCCGGCGACGGCGTGCAGATAGGCGACCTCGGTCTCGTGCAGTTCGTCGTCGGCCTCGGCGATCATCAGCAGGCTGTCGAGCAACTCCTCAAGCACCGCGTGGCGGTCCTCGAACAACGCGGCGATCTGGCGGGCGTACTCCTCAAAACCGTGGGTGTCGCGGCGGGCCAGATCGAAGACGCGCCCGACATTGTCCATCTCCTCCGGCGGCACGCGGAACAGGCGTTTGAAGGTGTCCACCTCCACCCGCTTCACCACCCCGTCGGCCCGCGCCATCTTGGCCGACAGCGCGATGACGCCGATGGTGAAGGCGATGGATTGGGTGGCCGCCGCCGTGGCGTCCTCCGCGCTGGCCGGAGCGGTGGAGTCACACCCATCGCTCATCCGTCGGTCCACCGCGTGACCGGCCAACGCCCCCAGCAACGCCCCCAGCGGCCCGCCGATGGCAAAGCCCGCCGCCCCGCCCAGAATCTTGCCCCAGATGCTCATCGCCGTGATCCGCCTCAGGAAGAGAAGCCCCAGCATAAGGGCTTGATGACGCTGGGCCAACTGTGGCGGTGCCGCAACAGCGCGTTTGTGTTCGGTTTCGCGCCTTTCGATGATCGCTTGCGATCATGTCCGAATGGTTTATGCTGCAACGCAACAAAGACATCGGATCCGCACCACCGCTCATGCCGGGGTGACGCCAGATCCCGTTGGGACGCGCGCTGTTCAATGCGGTTTTGTGATTCGAAAACCGTGCGAGCAACCTCCATGCCTGTCATCCGCAAGATCCTGCCGACCGAATTGCCGCTCTACCGGGCGCATCTCCTGCGCTTGGATCGCGCCGACCGTTACGCCCGCTTCACCGGCACCCTGTCGGACGACTCGGTGGTCCGTCATTGCGCGGCCTTGGACTGGAGCCGCACGATTCTGATCGGGGCCTTTCTGAACGGCGAACTGCGCGCGGCGGTGGAGCTGTGCAGCGACCGCATTCTATGGCCGAACGAGGCCGAGTTCGGCGTCAGCGTGGAAAAGGAACTGCAAGGGCAGGGGATCGGCAGCATCCTGATCCGCCGTGCCCTGACGGTGGCGCGCAACCGGTCGATCGGGCGGGTCCACATCCAATGCCTGGCCGAGAATGTGCGGATGCGGGCGCTGGCCCGCCGATTCGGCGGACGGGCAACCCTGGAGTGCGGCGAAATCGCCGCCAGCTTCGACCTGCCGCCGCCCAACCAGTTCTCCTACGCGCTCGAAGCGCTGGAAGATGGGGCGGGGGCGTTCAACTCCCTGCTGGCCAGCTTCGCCAGCGGTGCAACCGACCGCGTGGCGGCCTGATCGCTCGGCGAAATCCGCCCGCACCCGCATCAAGCCGTTGACGTTGGCCGCCGGATGGCGAAACTCCGGCGGCGAGCGCGGCATGTCCGCCGCGCCGGGCCAGCGTGGGTGCGAGCATGGACGGAAACAAGCGTGACGGTGTGGATCAGAACGGCGCGGCCCCGACCGGGAAGGCGCGCTGGCAATTCTGGATCGACCGTGGCGGCACCTTCACCGACATCGTCGCCCGCCGCCCCGACGGGTCGGTCGTCACCCACAAGCTGCTGTCCGACAACCCGGAGCGCTACGCCGACGCCGCCGTCCACGGCGTCCGCGAACTGCTGGGGCTGAAGCCCGGCGATCCCCTGCCGGTGGAGGCGGTCGAGGCCATCAAGATGGGGACCACCGTCGCCACCAACGCCCTGTTGGAGCGCAAGGGGGAACCCACGGTCCTGGTCATCACCGAAGGCTTCGGTGACCAGCTCCGCATCGGCCATCAGGCCCGGCCCAAGATTTTCGCCCGCCGCATCCAACTGCCCGAACAGCTTTACGCCCGCGTCGTCGAGGCGCCCGAACGGGTGATGGCCGACGGCCGGGTGCTGAAGCCCATCGACCTGCACGTCGTCCGCCGGGGGCTGGAGGAGGCGTTCAGCGCCGGCTACCGCGCCGCCGCCGTCGTGCTGATGCACGGCTACCGCTACCCCGAGCATGAACGTCAGGTCGCCTCGCTGGCCCGCGCGGTCGGCTTCACCCAGGTGTCGGTCAGCCATCAGGTCAGCCCGCTGATGAAGCTGGTCGGGCGCGGCGACACCACGGTCGCCGACGCCTATCTCTCGCCCATCCTGCGCCAGTATGTGGACCGGTTGGCGGGCGATCTCAGCGGCCCGGCCGGGACGATCCCGCTGATGTTCATGCAGTCCAACGGCGGCCTGACCGACGCCGCGCGGTTCCAGGGCAAGGACGCCATCCTGTCCGGCCCGGCCGGTGGCGTGGTCGGCGCGGTGCGCACGGCGCGGATGGCCGGGTTCGACAAGGTCATCGGCTTCGACATGGGCGGGACATCGACCGACGTGTCGCACTACGCCGGGGAGTATGAACGCGCCTTCGACACCATCGTCGCCGGGGTGCGGGTGCGCGCGCCGATGATGAACATCCACACGGTGGCGGCGGGCGGCGGCTCGCTCTGCGTCTTCGACGGGACCCGCTTCCGCGTCGGCCCGGACAGCGCCGGGGCCAACCCCGGCCCGGCCTGCTACCGGCGCGGCGGCCCGCTGACCGTCACCGACTGCAACGTGATGGTGGGCAAGCTGCAACCGCGCTTCTTCCCCCACGTCTTCGGCCCCACCGGCGACCAGCCGCTGGACGCCGAGGTGGTGAAGGCCCGCTTCACCGAACTGGCCGCCACGGTGAACGCCAAGCTGGGGACCAGCATGACGCCCAAGCAGGTGGCCGAGGGCTTCCTGCGGGTGGCGGTGGACAACATGGCCAACGCCATCAAGAAAATCTCGGTGGAGCGCGGCCACGACGTCACCGGCTACACGCTGAACGGCTTTGGCGGTGCGGCGGGGCAGCATGTCTGCGCCGTGGCCGACGCGCTGGGCATGACGCGCGTCTTCCTGCACCCGCAGGCGGGGGTGTTGTCGGCCTATGGCATCGGGCTGGCCGACATCGTCGCCATCCGCGAACGCGCCATCGAAGGCCCGTTGAGCGACGCGGTGGTCGATCGCCTGACCCTGCTGTTCACCGATCTGGAGGCCGAAGGCCGTGCGGAACTGGCGCGCCAGGGCGTGGCCCCGGAACGCCAGCTCCTCCACCGCCGTGTCAACATCAAGGCGTCGGGGTCGGACACCACCTTGGCGGTTCCCTTCGGGTCGCGCGTGGTGATGGCGGCGGCGTTCGAAACGGCGCACCGCCAGCGGTACGGCTTCCTCACCCCCGGTTCGGCGCTGGAGGTTGAATCGGTGACGCTGGAGGCGGTGGGCCGCACCGACGCGCCCGACGATCCCGACGTGACCAGCACCACCGGCGCGCTGCCGCGCCGTCTGGCCACGGTGACGCTGCACACCGGCGGCAAGGACCGCGAGGCCCCGCTGTACGACCGCGCCCAGTTGCAACCCGGCAACCGCATCGTCGGCCCGGCGGTGCTGGCCGAGGCGGTCGCCACCACGGTGATCGAGCCGGGCTGGATCGCGGAGGTGACGCGCAAGAACCATCTGGTGCTCACCCGGTTGGAGCCGGTCAACCAACGCCTGTCCGCCGGGACCAAGGTCGATCCGGTGACGCTGGAGGTGTTCAACAACCTGTTCATGTCCATCGCCGAACGGATGGGCGTGACGCTGGAAAAGACCGCGCGGTCGGTGAACATCAAGGAGCGGCTGGATTTCTCCTGCGCCCTGTTCGACCGCGACGGCGGGCTGATCGCCAACGCCCCGCACATGCCGGTGCATCTGGGGTCGATGGGCGAAAGCGTGCGCGCGGTGAAGGAGCGGCGCAACGGCA
Source organism: Azospirillum sp. (assembly GCA_027486405.1). Taxonomy (GTDB): domain Bacteria; phylum Pseudomonadota; class Alphaproteobacteria; order Azospirillales; family Azospirillaceae; genus Azospirillum. The sequence goes on from JAIXPD010000079.1 coordinate 10,896, forward strand.
GCTTCGCGCCGGGCGAGGTCTTCGCGCTCAACGATCCCTACCATGGCGGGACCCATCTGCCCGACATCACCGTTGTGTCGCCGGTGTTTGACGAGGCCGGGCGGGAGCTGCTGTTCTTCGTCGCCTCGCGCGGGCATCACGCCGACATCGGCGGCATCACCCCCGGGTCGATGCCGCCCGACAGCCTGACCATCGCCGACGAGGGCGTGCTGTTCGATTGCGTGCCGCTGGTCGAAAACGGCCAGTTCCGTGAGGCCGCCCTGCTGGAGTTGCTGAAATCCGGGGCCTATCCGGCGCGCAACCCGGAGCAGAACATCGGCGATCTCAAGGCGCAGATCGCCGCGAACGAGCAGGGCGCGCGCGACCTGCACCGCATCGTCCGCCTGCACGGCCTGCCGACGGTCAACGCCTACATGCGCCACGTCCAGGACAACGCGGAAGAGCAGGTGCGCCGCGCCATCGGCGTGCTGCGCGACGGGGCCTTTGCCGTGTCGCTCGACAACGGGGCGACGATCAAGGTGATCGTGTCCATCGACCGCAGCAAACGGTCGGCCAAGGTCGATTTCACCGGGACCAGCGCGCAACTGCCCAACAACTTCAACGCCCCGTCGGCGGTCTGCCGGGCGGCGGTGCTCTATGTCTTCCGCACCCTGGTGGACGACGACATCCCGATGAACGAGGGCTGTCTGCGCCCCATCGAGATCGTCATCCCCGAAAATTCGATGCTGGCCCCCAAGCCGCCCGCCGCCGTGGTGGCGGGCAACGTCGAAACCAGCCAATGCATCGTCGATGCCCTGTTTGGCGCGCTACGGGTCATGGCCTCGGCCCAGGGGACGATGAACAACCTGACCTTCGGCAACCAGTGGCACCAGTATTACGAAACCATCTGCGGCGGGGCCGGGGCGGGCAACGGCTTTGACGGGGCCGACGCGGTGCAGACCCACATGACCAACTCGCGCCTGACCGATCCGGAGGTGCTGGAATGGCGCTTCCCGGTGCTGGTCGAAAGCTTCCGCATCCGGCGCGGCTCGGGCGGCGGCGGGCGCTGGCGCGGCGGCGACGGGGTGGTGCGCCGCCTGCGCTTCCTGGAGCCGATGACCGCCGCCATCCTGTCCAACCGCCGCCGCGTCGCCCCCTTCGGCCTCAGCGGTGGGATGGACGGGGCGGTGGGCCGCACCTGGCTGCTGCGCGCCGACGGCGCGGTGCAGGAACTCGCCCCGCAGGACCGCGTGTCGGTGCTGACCGGCGACGCGCTGGTGGTGGAAACGCCGGGCGGCGGTGGCTACGGCGATGTGATGGCGTCCTGATCGGGCCAAGAGGCCAAGGGATCGGGCGGGGCGGACCGTGCCGAGCGGTCCGCCCCGTTCCATGTCCGCCCCCCGTTTCACCCCGCCGCATTCCACCCCTGCGTTGCTGCTGTCTTGCCAGCGGCTTGACCGACGCCGTAGCCTTCCTTGGTCATAGCAACAAACCCATTCGCAGCATCCCACCAGCCGACATCGGGGAGGACACCGCCCATGACCGCCATCGCCACCACCCAGCCGCGCGCGGCGCTGACCGACGACGCGCGGGCCGAGTTGACGGCGCTGCTGGGCGACCGCTTCAGCACATCGGGGCCGGTGCGCGACCATCACGGCAAGGACGAGTCCTATCACACGCCCTTTCCGCCCGATGGCGTGGCCTTCGCGCGTTCGACCGAGGAGGTCAGCGCCATCGTCACCATCTGCGCCAAGCACAAGCTGCCGATCATCCCCTTTGGCACCGGGACGTCGCTGGAGGGCGGCATCGCCGCGCTGCACGGCGGCATCACCATCGACCTGTCGGGCATGGACCGCATCCTGCGCGTCAGCCCGGAGGATCTCGACGTCACCGTGCAGGCGGGCGTGACCCGCAAGCGGTTGAACGAGCATCTGCGCGACACCGGCCTGTTCTTCCCCATCGATCCGGGGGCCGACGCCTCGCTGGGCGGCATGGCGGCGACGCGGGCCAGCGGGACCAACGCCGTGCGCTACGGGACCATGCGCGAAAACGTGCTGGGGCTGACCGTGGTGCTGGCCGATGGCCGCATCATCAAGACCGGCGGGCGGGCGCGCAAATCGGCGGCGGGCTATGACCTGACCCGGCTGTTCGTCGGCTCCGAAGGCACGCTGGGCATCATCACCGAGGTGACGCTGAAGCTCTACGGCATCCCGGAGGCGATCTCGTCGGCGGTTTGCGCCTTCCAGGACATTCGCGGCGCGGTCAACACGGTGATCCAGACCATCCAGGTCGGCATCCCGGTCGCCCGCATCGAGCTGTTGGACGAGGTCCAGATGGACGCCGTCAACAAATATTCCAAATTGAATTACGCCGTCGCCCCGACCCTGTTCTTCGAATTCCACGGGACCGCAGCCGGGGTGCAGGAGCAGGCGGAGATGGCCGCCGCCATCGCGCAGGAGCATGGCGGGATGGAGTTCGCCTGGGCCACCCGGCCCGAAGACCGTTCCCGCCTGTGGCAGGCCCGGCACGATGGCTATTACGCCGCGCTGGCGCTGCGTCCGGGGTCGAAGGGCTGGCCGACCGACGTCTGCGTGCCGATTTCGCGTCTGGCCGACTGCATCCTGGAAACCAAGGCCGATCTGGCCGAGTCCAACATGCTGGCCCCGATGGTCGGCCATGTCGGCGACGGCAATTTCCACCTCGTCTACGTCATCGATCCCGACAAGCCGGAGGAGATGGCCGAGGCCCAGCGCTTGAACGACCGCATGGTGTCCCGCGCGCTGGCGATGGGCGGCACCTGCACCGGCGAGCATGGCATCGGTTACGGCAAGATGGCCTTCCTGGAGCAGGAGGCGGGCGACGCCTTCGCCGTGATGGGCGATGTCAAGCGCGCGCTCGACCCGCACAATTTGCTCAACCCCGGCAAGGTTGTGCGGGTGTGATCCGGGCCTGATCCGCGTGGGGGCGGGATGGGGCGATCCGCTCCCACCTCCCCGCGCACGAAAGAAAATTGTCGCAGGCTGCAGGCGCGCGACATGAAACGATTGAGGTGTTGGGATTATCAAGGCACCGTGATGGGACAGAGGGGGCAACCCGGCGGTCCCGTTCCGGTGGACCGACCCGCCCCGAAACCCAGGGGGAGAGTCGCCATGAAGTCCGTCGCCATCGCTTTGCTGTCGCTTGGTGTGCTGTGCATGGGCGGGATCGCCCAGGCTGACGACAACACCAAATGGATTGCCCAGTGCCAGAAGGACAACGCCGACGCCAAGGTGTCGCCCGACGTCGTGACCAAATACTGCACCTGCATGAACAACAAGATGAGCGACAACGAAACCCGCTCCATCACCGAATGGGAAAAGGCCAACCCCGAATCCCGCAAGACCTGCGAAAAGGAAGCGGGTTGGATGTGATCCCGCCCTTGCGGGCTGCTGGATGAAGGGTGTTTGAGGAATCGCATGGCCCGGACGCTGTCGTCCGGGCCATGCGCGTTTGACGCCTCAGAACGCGAGGGCAATCGCTTGAAGCATCATGCGATCGACCGGAACAAGAGTTGCCACGGATTTCACGGATTTTTTCACGGATTTTTTCACGGATTTCGCGGAACGCGTCTCAAAGCCATCCGTTCGCGATCAACCCTGTGACGGGATGCGGGATGAAATCTGGGTCGAAAATCCGTGCAATCCCTCATTTTGTCCGTGAAATCCGCGTCCATTCTGGCTCGCCTGACGATGATCACGCGTTCAAGCAATTGCTCTGCTCAGAACCCCCACATCAAAGCGCCGGGGGAGCCTTGTCCTTCTGGCACGGCGGGGCGGCGTTGCGGGCGCGCAGGACGCGGGCGGGTGACAGGCCGCGCCCCAGCAGCAGCAGCGTGATTCCCAGAAACAGGCCGGACCAGAACAGGCAGCGTTCCACCAGCAGCCCGGCGTTGGCGTCGCTTTCGGGGTAGGCCAGCACGAAGCAGGTCCCCAGGACGGAGGACAGAACGGTCAGAACGCCGCAATGGCGCGCCCAGAACTGGCCACGATCCGCGCCGCCGCTGATGTCGGCGGCCAGCGCCGACAGCGGGCGGAGGAGGACGGCGGCGATCAGGCCGCCGCTTCCCGCCGCAAGGCCCAGGGCCAGAAGGGTGTTCGGTGCGAGGGACATGGCAACCTCCATTTCAAACAGTTGTTTCTGTAAAGACAGAAATTTCAAGCCGTGGATCGGCGCGTGGATTGGCCGGATGCCCGGCGTGGTAAGGCGGATGGTCAGGGCAATCGGGTGAAGGCTTGAAATTCCTCTATTAGGACATTCGTCATCCCCGCGAAGGCGGGGATCCAGAGTTCGCAGAGTGGTTCTGACGGGAAAGCCTGGATCCCCGCCTTCG
>JAIXPD010000081.1 GCA_027486405.1 Azospirillum sp.
GGACGGGGACCGCGTCGATCAAGGGGCTGAACACCTCCGTCGACCAGATCAGGAAATTGCCGAACCACAGCTCCTGAATCCACATCACCGCGTTCAGGAAGGCCGAGGTGGACAATGGCGGTCGGGCGGGCATTCTGACGGATGTGCAGGAGACGCTGAAGGAGCAAGAGCGGGAGATCCGGGAATCGTGGCAGGCGAACGAGATTTTGCGCAAGGCGTCAGTGGTATTGTCGCTTGTGGAGCGGTCGGGTTGCGGCGAAACGGCATCGTAGCCCTGCTTTACGCCCAAGCCACTTGCCGGAAATTCAGCAGGCCGATACCGCCCTGGGCGGTCCAGAACAGGGTGTTTTTCTTGGCGAACACGTCGTACAACTCGCTGATGTAAATCCCGGCGGCGTCCTCGTTCAACAGGCGACCGATCTTGCGAAAGATCGCGCCCCGCGCCTCGGCCCCGCGCAAGGGGCTGGCCTGCTCGATCAGATCCTGCACTTCGGCGTTGTCGTAATTGCTCCAGGTCCCGTCCCGCCCATAGGTGCCGCCCAGCGGGTGGATCGGGTCGTAGATGGCGTTGGCCATCTGCTGGATGGTCATCGGGCTGGTCTTGCGCGTGTTGTTCAGTTGCGCCCAGGTGGCGTAATCGATGCGCTGGATGCTGGTTTTCACGCCGATCTGGCCCCAATAGGCGGCCAGCGCCTCGGCGATTTCCTTGGGATGGTCGTTGCCGCTGTAGAGCTTGGTCTCAAAACCGTTCGGGTAGCCCGCCTCGGCCAGCAGCGCGCGCGCTTTCTTCGGGTCGTAGGGGTAGGGCTGCAACGCCGGATCGACGCCGTACGGGTAATGTTTGGAAATGATGGTCGCCAGCGGGTCGCCGATGCCGTGCAGCACGTTGCGGATGATCGACGGTGTGTCGATCGCGTAGCTCAGCGCCTGCCGCACGGCGCGCTTGGCCAGCGGCTGGTCCGGCTGGTTGGAGTAGAGATTGACCATCAGCGGCGACCCCAGCGGGCTGGCGATCACGTCCAATCCGGCGACGCCGCGCAGCCGCGCCACATTTTGCGGCGGAACCCCGGCGGCCAGATCGACCTCGCCCGCCAGCAAGGCGTTGGTGCGGCTGTCTGGTTCGGGAATCACCTTGAACAGCAGGCGCTTGATGCCGGGCTTGGCGTCCCAATAATCCTCGAAGCGCTCCAACCCCAGGCTTTCGCCATCGCTGAAGGCCTTGACCCGGTAAGGACCGACCGAGATCGGGTTGCGGGCGAAGACGTCCGCCGCCGGTTGCGACGATCCGTAATCCTTTGGAATCAGCGGCAGATAACCGGCGATCTTGTTGGGAAAGGCACCGTCGGGGGCCTTCAGGCGGAACACCACGGTCAGAGGGTCGGGCGTTTCAATGGCGGCGATGATCGGCGCGAATTGCGGACGCCGGGTGCTTTTGCTGGCGGGGTCGAGGACATGCTCCAGCGAGAATTTCACGTCCGCCGAGGTCAGTTCGCCGCCATGGTGAAAGCGCACGCCGGGACGCAGGCGGTAACGGTGGGTCAGCCCGTCGTCCGACGCCGTGTAAGAGGTGGCGACGCGCGGCGTCAACGCGCCGCTGGCGTCGAAGCCGTAAAGCGTGTCGTAGATTTGCAGCAGATAACGGTTGGAATCGCTGGTGATCGCCACCAACGCGTTGAGATTGGAGAAGTTGCGCTGCAAGGCGACGACCAGCGTGTCGCGGTCGATGGCCGGTTCGGTCCGTCCGGCGGCGCGCAGGGCCAACGGCGTGGTCAGCAGCAGCCCAGCGGCGGCACCGCCGCTCAGAACCGCGCGGCGGGACAGGGGCGATGTGGCGAGGTCGGTCATGGGGTGGGAGTCCTTATTGGGCATAGCCGGGATCCTCGCGGTCGATCTTGCGGCGGAAGGCCGCCCATTCGACGCGGGCACCGGGCGACGGGCCGTCGTCGCGGTAGATCGCGCGGCCCTGGGCGATGGTGCGGGCGATGACGGCGTCGGGCAGCGGGTGGATGGCACCGCCGCTCTGCGCGGCCAGTTGGATGGCGCAGGCGCGCTCCACCCGCGCCAACAGCGCGAAGGCTTCGCCCAGGCTGCGACCGGCGGTCAGCGTGCCGTGGTTGCGCAGGAACAGGACGCTGCCGTCCCCCAGCGCCTCGACCAGACGCGCCCGCTCCTCGGGATCGATGGCGGCCCCTTCAAAGTCGTGGTAGCGGACCCGGTGCAGGATGAGCAGGGCGTTTTGCGAGATCGGCAGCAGCCCGCCCGCCTGGCTCGCCACGCCGGTTCCGGCGACCGAATGCAGATGCGTCACCGCCGCGACGTCGGGGCGCGCCGCGTAAATCGCCGTGTGGATGACGTCCACCGCTGGATTCACCCCGTGCGGCGTGTCCGACAGGACGTTGCCCTGGGTATCCACCTTGACCAGCGACGAGGCGGTGATCTCCTCGAAGAAGAACCCCCAGGGGTTGATGAGATACTGGTCGGCGGTTCCCGGCACGCGGACCGAGAAATGGTTGCCCAGCAGGTCATGCCAGCCAAAGCGCCCGGCCAAGCGGTAGGCGGCGGCGAGGTCGAGCCTTGCGGCCCATTCGTCGTCGGCGACGTCGGGCGGCGGGGTCGCGCCGGGCGGATCGACGCGGGTGAGGAGAGTCATGCGTGGTCTCCCTGGAGTCCGGTGAAGAGGGTGGCCACATCGTCGAGGCGGGCGATGTCGGTCAGCCGGCGCCGCAGCCGGTCGCGGGCGACGGGATCGAGCGGGCGCAGGCCCCGGCTGGTGGCGTCGGCGAATTTCTGCCGCAGATCGGCGTCGCTCAGCGGCGCCTCGGGCGAGCCGGGCAGGCGGTCGATCTTGCGGGCGAAGGCGCCGCGCCGGGCGGTGGTCACGATGATTTCGGCGGGCAGCAGGCGGTTCAGGCCGGGTTCGTCGCGGATCTCCACCGCGCTGCGGGCGACCAGCGCGGCGATGCGGGGATCCGTGACGGCGTCCTCCTCCAACTCGGCCAGCCCCAGGCGTCCGCGCAGCAGGGCGGAGGCGACCTGATACTGGACGCTGAACTGCGCGGCGACCTGCGGGTTGGGGCCGGGCGCGAAGGGCGCGCCGACCAGCCGGTGGGCGTAGGGCGTCAGCGCGATGCGGATGGCGGTGATCTCGTCCGGGTCGATGGCGTGTTCGGCGGCCAGCTCCAGCGCGGCCTGCGTCGGGGCGTGGCCGCAGGCGCAGGTTGGGAATTTCTTGAAGGTGAAGCCGTCGTTTTCGTAGCGGGTGCCCAGCCCATTGTGAAAGGCCGCCGGGTCGCCGCGCTCATACAGCGCGTGCAGCCCGAATTGGCCGTCGATCGACCCGGTCGGGCCGCTGACGCCGCGTTGGGCGAGCAGGGCGGCGCGCACCCCGGCCTCCGCCGCGAAGGCGGATTGCAGGCGCTTGGTCAGGCTGCGTTCGGCCATCGGCTGTTGGGTGCCGCCGACGCTCGACAGGGCGATGCCCAGCGCGTCGATGGTTTGCCGTTTGCTCAGGCGCAGCAGCCGGGCCGACGCGGCGGCGGCGGCGAAGACGCCGTGGATCGAGGTGTAGAACCAGCCCGAATGCGCGGTCGTCGTCCGCGCCAGCTTTCCGGCGATGTCGTTGCCCAAGGTCAGCGCGGCGAGGAATTCGCGGCCCGAGGCGTGTTCGCGCTGCGCCACCGCCAGCGCCGCCGGCAGCACGACGATGTCGGAATGGACGACGGCGGCGATGTTCACCGTGTCGTAATCGAGCGCCGCCGCCGCCACGCCGTTGACGAAGGCGGCAGACGTGGCGGGCAGCCACGCGCCGTGGCCCCAGATCTCGGCCTCTGGTTTGCCCGCTTGATCGAGCGCATGGTCGCGCGTTTCGACGGCACCGGGGGCGGTGGTTCCAGCCCAGGCGACGGCCAGCGTGTCGAGCGCCACCGTGATCGCGGCGGACGTCGCCGTTTCCGGCAGCCGGTCGAACGGCGTGGCGGGCGATGGTCGCGCTCAACGGTTCGGCGGACGCCGACGCGGGGGCGGAATTGGCGGGGGCTGGGGCGGCCATGGCGGTTCCTTGTCCAAGAGGGAAGGAGAGGGGGGCTATTCCTGGAAGGCGACGGCGCGCGTCCGCCGGATGGCGGGGGAGATGACCAGCGCCAGCAGGGCCAGCGCCAGCAGCAGCAGGGCGAGGCTGATCGGTTTGGTCAGGAAAATTGTGGGATCGCCGCGCGACAACAGCAGGGAGCGGCGCAGATTCTCCTCCATCAACGGGCCGAGGATGAGGCCGAGCAGCAGCGGCGCCGGTTCGCACTCCAGCTTGATGAGCAGATAGCCCAGCGCGCCGAACCCCGCCGACAACAGCACGTCGATCACGCTGTTGTTCAGGCTGTAAACGCCGATGGCCCCGAACAGCAGGATGGCCGGGTAGAGCAGGCGGTAGGGCACCCGCAGCAACCGCACCCACAGCCCGATCAGGGGTAGATTCAGCACCACCAGCATCAGATTGCCGATCCACATGCTGACGATGGTCCCCCAGAACAGGTCGGGATTCTGGGCGGCCACCTGTGGGCCGGGGGTGACGCCATGGATCATCATCGCGCCGATCATCAGCGCCATCACCGGGTTGGACGGCAGCCCCAGCGTCAGCAGCGGGATGAAGGAGGTTTGCGCGGCGGCGTTGTTCGCCGTCTCCGGCCCCGCCACCCCTTCGATGGCCCCCTTGCCGAACCGCTCGGGCTGGCGCGACAGGCGTTTTTCCAGCGTGTAGGCGGCGAAGGACGCCATCGCCGCCCCGCCCCCCGGCAGAATGCCGAGCAGCGAGCCAAGCGCCGTTCCGCGCAGCACCGGCGCCGCTGAGGCGCGCCAATCGGCCCGCGTCGGCCACAGATGGCGCAGGTCGGAGGTGGCGACGCTGCGGGATTCCCGCGCGGTCAGGTTGGCGACGATCTCGGCGAAGCCGAACAGCCCGGTGGCGACGACCACGAAGCCCAGCCCGTCCGACAGCTCCGGCAGACCGAAGCCGAAGCGCACGAAGGACGAATTGACGTCCATCCCGACCAGCCCCAGCAGCAGGCCCAGCACCGTCATCGCCACCGCCTTCAGCAGGGAGCCGTGGGCCAGCACCACCGCCGCGACCAGCCCCAACGCCATCAGCGAGAAATACTCGGTCGGCCCGAACTTCAACCCCACGGCGGCGAGCGTCGGGGCGAACAGCGCGATCACCAGGGTGGCGACGCAGCCGCCGAAGAAGGAACCCAGCGCCGCCACCCCCAGCGCCGCGCCCGCCCGGCCTTGGCGGGCCAGTTGGTGGCCGTCCAGGCAGGTGACGACGGAGGAGGTTTCGCCCGGCAAATTCAGCAGAATGGCGGAGGTCGAGCCGCCATACTGCGCGCCGTAATAAATGCCCGCCAGCATGATGAGGGCGGAGGACGGCTCCAGCCCATAGGTGACGGGCAGCAGCAGCGCGATGGTCATCACCGGGCCGACGCCGGGCAGCACCCCGATCAGCGTGCCGATGACGGTGCCGAGCAGGCAATAGGCCAGGTTCGTCCAGGTCAGGCAAACCTGAAAGCCAAGCAGAAGGTTGTCGAGGAGATCCATCAGGGGCGTTCCGTCAGCCAGGGGCGTTCCGTCAGCGGCGTTTCATCAGGTTGGCCAAACGCTTATGGGGATATGAAGCGCGTAGGCGAACAGCCCGACCACCAGCGCCGCCAGCGATCCGGCCAGCGCCGTCGCCTCGCCCCAATGGAACTCCCAGCCGCCGCTGGAACTGATGAGCACCAGCGCCACCGACGCGGCGATCAACCCGGTTGGTTCGATCAGCAGGGCGAAGGCGACGACGCTGGCCGTCACATGCAGCAAGGGTCGCCAGCCGATGGTCGTGGCGTTCGCCTCCGCTGCCGGTTCGCCGGTTCGCCGTGGCCCGATGACGCCGATCAGCGCCACCAGCGCGCCAAGCGCCACCAACAGCAGGCCGAGCGCCAGGGGAAACCAACCTGGTCCCATCCGGGCCGCCGTGCCCAGCGGATAGCCGGATGAGACGGCGGCGAAGGCGGCGCCGACGGCGGCGAACAGCGCCCCGGCCTGAAGGTTCTTGCGGTCAATGGGGGAGTGGACGCGTGGCATGGGCGCTTTCGCTTCGCAGTCGGGCGCGGCCTGGGTCACAGGCGCGCGGTGGTGTCGTAGGGCTGGCCCAGATGGTATTGGCCGAGGATCGCCGCCGTGCGGTCGGGGTTCTCGTGCAGGGTCTGGACGCGCAGATCGCGGTACAGGCGGGAAAAGGCGCTGTCGGCGGCGAAGGCGCTCGACCCCAAAATCTGCGCGGCCTTGTCCAGCGCGATGACCGCGTTGTCCAACGCCTTGTGCTTGGCGAGGATCGAGGCCAGTTCGGCTTCCAGCGGGTCGCCCTGCGTCCACAGCCACGCGGCGCGGTAGATCAGCCAGCGCGTCGCCTCGATCCCGATGCGGATCTCGCCGGTGCGCAATTGGGCGTAGGCGTCGCCCGCCGTGCCGCGCTTGGGGATGTAATCGACCAGAAGATCGAACAGGCCCTGGGCACCGCCCAGATATTGCGCGGCGAATCCCAGATGGAATTTCGCCTGCCAGCGGTCGCGCGGGAAGAAGCCGGGGGTTCCGATCACCAGATCGTCGGGGATGAACACGTCCTCCAACAGCAGGTCAGGGCTGGACGCGCCGCGCATGCCCAGCGGTTGCCAGGATCCTTCGACGACGGTGAAGCCCGACGCGCCTTGCGGAATGGCGAAGCCCAGATGGCCTTGCGGTCCAGGGGCATCCTCCAAGACGCCGAAGACGATGTTGTAGGCGGCGACGTCGCCCAGGGTCGCGTAATTCTTGCGCCCGTTCAGGACATAGCCGCCCTCCACCCGGCGGGCCTTGGTCAGCAGATTGTAAACCCCGCGTCCGGTGCGCCCCGGTTCGCTGCCGGTGGCGTTCAGCAGGGCGCCGTCGCGCGTCACCGCGCCAAGGATGCGTTTTTTCTGCGTGGGCGTGCCGACGCGGTCGAGCAGGTGCGAACCGTGCGAATGGATGTGGATGCACTGCGCGGTGGACAGGCAGGCGCGCGCCGTCTGTTCGATCACCAGCAGATAGAGCAATGGGTCGTCGCCAAGCGCGCCGCTGCCCCAGCCGCCCTGATCTTTGGCGATGGTCAGGGTCAGCAGGCCGTTGTCGCGGAAATCGTCGAAATTCTCCTTCGGCCAGACGGCGTCGCGGTCATAGGCGGCGGCGCGTGGGGCGAAGTTCCGCCGGGCCAATTGGCCGGTCAGCTCATACACCTCGCGCTGCTTGGGCGTGAGATTGAAATCCATCATGGTCCATGGGGCTGGGCGGCAAAGCCGCGCGGCGCTGGGGCGACGCGACCCGGCGCAGGCATCGAAGCAATGTTCAACAGGCAAACACGGAACGAGGCAATCAGTCAATCAATTTTATAGACATTAAAAATGTACAGCGTGAATGGGTTGTTGTTTTGGTCGTTCGTGCTGGAAAGACGACTAGCCATTGAAAAACATAGCATAAATCCTGCTCTGCAAGCGGGTGCGAGCCGCCTTTCCACGTCCAACAGTCGGCGCAATAAAAACAAAATTAAACAGTTGCATATTTTGTAAATTGACTCATTCAGTAGGAAACAACACAATCAGATCAATCATTCCCCGGCTTTGCGCGCCCAGCGGCGCGCCGCCGCCCTCGTCCTGTCCTCCGCCCTGTCCTCCGCCCTGTCCTCCGTCCGCATCCGGCGCCAAAGGAGTTGCGTCCATCATGACCGCCAGCGACCGTTCCACCCGCCCCGGCGTCCTTGCCGAGCATCGCCGCCGCAAAGCGTCGCCGTCCGCCGCGATCCGCCAAGGCTTGTCCCACCCGGTCATCGACACCGATCTGCACACGCTGGAGTTCACTCCCCTGCTGGAAGAGCACATCGACGCCGTCGGCGGATCGAAGGCGGTGGACGGCTTTCGCCGGATCGTCGGCGGCGGGCATGGGGTGCGGGGGTTCGGGGCGTCCGATTGGTACAGCCAGACCCCGCAGGAGCGCCGCGACCGCCGGTCCGTCCGTCCGCCCTGGTGGAGCCTGCCGACCCGGAACACGCTGGATCTCGCCACCGTCGCCCTGCCGGAGCTGCTGCACGAGCGTCTTGAGGAATCCGGGACGGATTTCGCCATCCTCTACCCCAACGCCGCGACCATGGCCGTGGCGATTGGCGACAGCGACCTGCGCCGCGTCGTCACCCGCGCCATGAACACCTACAACGCCGACCTCTACCGGCCCTACGCCGACCGCGTGACCCCCGTCGCCGCCATCCCGCTCCACACGCCCGAGGAGGGCATCGAGGAGTTGGAGCACGCCGTCGGCACGCTGGGGCTGAAGGCGGCGCTGATCCCCGGCTATGTTCGCCGTCCCATCGCCGACCTCGCCCGGCGCTACCCGGCGGCGGAGCATCCCGACCTTGCCCGTCACGCCTTCTGGCTCGACACGTTGGGGCTGGACAGCGCCCATGACTACGATCCGTTTTGGGCCAAGCTGGTGGAGTTGAAGGTGGCGCCGACCACCCACGCCAGCGGCCAGGGCTGGACCGCGCGCTCGACCCCGTCCAACTTCATGTACAACCACATCGGCCATTTCGCCGACGCCGCCCACGCCTTCGCCAAATCGTTGTTCTTCGGCGGCGTGACCCGGCGTTTTCCCGCCTTGCGCATCGGCTTTCTGGAGGGCGGGGCCGGTTGGGCCGCGTCGCTGCTGGCCGACATCGTCGGCCATTGGGAAAAGCGCAACCCGCAGGCCATCGGCAATTACGACCCCGCCGCCATCGACCGCGACCTGCTGGCCCGCCTGTTCCGCGAGCATGGCGCGGATCTGCTGCGCGGGCGTGATTACGACGACGCGCGCATCGTCGAGACGGCGCTGTCCGGTCTCACCGGCATCCTGCTGCACCCGCAACAGGATCTGGTGGTGCTCGACACCCGGTCCTTCCCGGAATTCCGCGCGCAGACCATCCCCGGCGCCATCAGCGTTCCGGGGGCGGAGATCGTTGATGTCGTGCGCGATTTGGCACCGTCGCCCGACACGCTGGTGGTGGCGAGCTGCGGCGGGCGCACCCGCAGCATCATCGGCGCCCAGGCGCTGATCGCGGCGGGGCTGCCCAACCGCGTGGTGTCCTTGCAGAACGGGACCATGGGGTGGACGCTGGGCGGCTTGACGGTGGAGAAGGGCGCGCGCCGCCGCTCCGCCCCGGCCAGCGCCGCCGCGCGCGGTTGGAGCGTCGCGGCGGCGGCGGCGCTGGCCGAACGGCACGGCGTGCCGACCATCGACGCCGCCACCCTGGCGGCCTGGAGCGCCGACGACGCCCGGACCCTGCACCGCATCGACGTCCGCCAGCCCGAGGAGTATGAGCGCGGCCACCGGCCCGGCTTTGTTTCGGTTCCCGGCGGGCAACTGGTGCAGGAGACCGACCGGCACGTCGCGACGTTGGGTGCCCGCATCGTGCTGGCCGACGACGGCAGTCTCGTGCGCGCCCGCGTCACCGCCTCCTGGCTGGCGCGGATGGGGTGGGAGGTGGCGGTGCTTGACGCCGGTCTGGCGGATGGCGTGTTGGAACTCGGCCCCCGTCCGGCGCGGGTGTTGGGGCTGGGCGCGCTGGACGAACCGGCGGACAGCCTGATCGCGCCCGACGCGCTGGCCCACCGGATCGGCGACGGCGGCGTCGCGCTGGTCGATCTCGGCCTCAGCAGCGAATACCGGCGTGGCCATCTGCCCAGCGCGTGGTTCGCGACGCGGGGACGGTTGGCGAGCGTTCTGGATCGTTTGCCGAAGGCCGACACGCTGGTCCTGACCAGCCCCGACGGTGCCCTGGCCCGCCTCGCCGCCGCCGAACTGCGCGCGCTGGGCCTGCGCGCGCTGGCGCTGGATGGCGGCACGCGGGCGTGGATCGCCGCCGGTTTGCCGCTCGACGCCGAAGCCCTCTACGCCGACGAGCTGGACGACGTCTGGCTGCCGCCCCGCCTGCATCCCGACCCTGAGGCGGCGATGCGGGCCTATCTGGACTGGGAAATCGACCTGATCCGCCATGTCGGACTCGACCCCGATTTCCGCTTCCGCGACCGCGAGGCCGCTTCGCGCCCCGCCGCCCATCACGCCGCCGCCTGACCGTTCCGCCTGACCGTTTCGCCGGAGTGTCCGTTATGAACCGCCTTTTTTCCCTGGCTGGCGCGCTGGCCTTGTCGGCGCTGGCGTCGGTCGCCGCGCCCCTCGCCGCCGTGGCCGCCGATTATCCAAGCCAGCCGATCAAGCTGATCGCCCCCTATCCGCCGGGCGGGCAGACCGACATCGTCGCCCGGCTGGTCGCCCAACCGCTGGCCGAGGCGCTCGGCAACCCGGTGGTGGTGGAGAACAAGCCCGGTGCCAACGGGCTGTTGGGCCATGATCTGGTCGCCAAGGCCAAGCCGGACGGCTACACCATCCTGGTCGGCAATTCGGCGATGCTGGCGGTCGCGCCGAACCTGCTGCAAAAACGCCCCTTCGACCCGACCAAGGATTTCGCCCCCATCGTCACGGTGGCGGGCGGCCCGCTGATTCTGGAGGTGAACCCCAAGCTGCCGGTCCATTCGCTGGCCGACCTGATCGCGTTGGACAAACAGAAGCCGGGAACCCTCAATCTTGGCTTGGGCGGGCAGGGCACCATCCACCATCTGCTGGGCGAACAGATCAAGCTGACCTTCAAGACCAGTTGGACCGACGTGCCCTACAAGGGGGCCGGGCCGATGCTGGTCGATCTGATCGGCGGTCAGGTGGACGTCGCGTTCGACAACATTTCATCCTCCATCGGCCATGTGCGGTCGGGCCAGTTGCGGGCCATCGCGGTCAGCCAGAAGACCGATCTTCTGCCGGGGATTCCCGCCTTGTCCGACACGCCGGGCCTGGAAGGTCTGGAGGCGTCGGCTTGGCACGGCATTCTCGCCCCGGCCGGAACGCCGCCGGAGATCGTGCGGAAGCTGAACGCCGAAATCGTCAAAATCCTCAAGCGCCCCGAAACGTTGGAAAAGCTGAAGACGCTGGGTCTCGACCTGATCGCCAACAGCCCGGAGGAGTTCAGCCGCTTCATCGTCACCGAAAACGCCCGCTGGAAAAAGGTCGCCGAGGCGTCCGGCGCGAAATTGGAGTGACGACGCCATGAGCGCGCTTGACGATCTCGCCGCCGAGGCCCGGCGGTCGCTCGCCCTGCTGGGCGAAACACCGGCCAATTGGACGCCGCCCCGGCCCGGCGTCGACCATGACGTTGCGGTGATCGGCGGCGGGCAGAGCGGTCTGTCCATCGCCTTCGCCCTGCGCCGCGCCGGGATCCTGCGAACGACGGTGATCGACGCCGCGCCGCCCGGGGGGGAGGGGGTGTGGCGCGGCGTCGCCCGCATGGAGACGCTGCGCACCGCCAAGGCACCGCCGGGGCCGGAGATCGGCGTTCCGGCCCTGACCTTTCAGGCGTGGTTCGAGGCCGTCCATGGCGCCGACGCCTACGCGGCGTTGGGCAACGTCCCGCGCCTGTTGTGGGCGGAGTATCTCGACTGGTTTCGGGCGGCGGCGGGCATCCCCGTGCGCAACGGCGTCCGGCTGCGCCGGGTCGAGCCGGTGGACGGCGCCCTGCGCCTGCATCTGGAGCGCGACGGCGTCGTCACCCGCGAAACCGTTCGCAAGCTGGTGTTGGCCACCGGATTCGCCGGGGGCGGCGGGCCGTTCGTGCCGCCGGTGATCGCCGACGCGCTGCCGCGCCCGCTCTACGCCCACACCGCCGATGTCATTGATTTTGAGCGGTTGCGCGGGCGGCGCGTCGCGATTCTCGGGGCCGCCGCGTCGGCCTTCGACGCGGCGGCGACGGCGCTGGAAGCGGGGGCCGCCGAGGTCCATCTGTTCGGGCGCAACGCCGACCTGACGCGCGGAACCCGCATGAAGAATTTCGGCTACCCGGCGGCGGCGGAGCATTTCCACGCTCTGTCCGACGCCGAACGCTGGCGGGTGATGCGCGTCTACCGCGCGCGCGCCAGCTTCCCGCCCGCCGCGACGGTTCGCCGGGCGACGCGCTTTGCCAATTTCCGCCTGCATCTCGGCGCGCCATGGCGCAGCGTGGAGAATCTGGGCGAGGCCGCGCGCGTCGTGACCGAGGATGGGCGGACTCTGGTCGTCGATTTCATCATCGCCGCAACCGGCTACGCCGCCGACCTGACACGGGCACCGGAACTGTCGGGTTTCGCCGACCGCATCGCCCGCTGGAGCGACCGTTTCACCCCCGAACCCGGCGACGACGACGCGGCGTTGGGGGGCAGCCCCTATCTCGACGCCGGGTTCCGCTTCGTCGAACGGGAGCCGGGGAGCGCCCCGTATCTGGCCGACATCCATTATCACGGCTATTCCGGCATGGTCAGCCAGGGGCGCCCGGTCGGCGACATCGCCAGCCTGCGCCACAACGTGCCCCGGCTGGTGTCCGCGATTGGGCGCGACCTGTTTCTGGCCGACCGCGCCCATCATCTCGACCGCATGCTCGCCCCGACGGCGGATGATCTGACCGGCGACGAATACGCCCACGCCATCGCGCCGTCCGCATGACCGGAGACCCCTTGGTCCTGACCGAACGGTTGGGGGCCGTCCGTCTTGTCAGCCTGAACCGGCCCGACCGGCTGAACGCGCTGGACACCGCGCTGACCCGCGCCCTGCTGGCGGCGCTGAAGGAGGCGGCGGCGGATCCGACGGCGCGTGCGGTGCTGTTGACCGGCGAGGGGCGGGCCTTTTGCGCCGGGGCCGACACGCGCGAGATGGCCGCGCTGACCCCGGCCAACGAGGCGCTGGTGGCTGAGCGCGCCGCCCTGACCCGCGACGTTCATGCCCTGTTGGCGGCGATGCCCAAGCCGGTGGTCGCCGCCGCGCGCGGGGCGGCGGTCGGCGGCGGGGCGGGGTTGGCCATCGCCTGCGACATGGTGGTGGCGGGGAGCGACCTGCGGTTCGGCTACCCCGAACTGCGTCACGGGCTGGTCCCGGCGCTGGTGATGACCGGGCTGCAACGCCACCTCGGGGCCAAGCGGGCCTTTGAGCTGGTGAGCCTGGGCGCTCTGCTGGGCGCGGAGGAGGCTTTGGCGCTCGGCCTCGTCAACCGGGTGGTGGAGCCGGACGCCGCGCGCGGCGCGGCGCTGGCCATCGCCGAGGCCTGGGCCGCCGCGCCCGCCGAGGCGATGGCGGCGACCAAGGCCCTGTTCCGCCGCGTCGCCGATCTGCCCTACGCCGAGGCGCTCGACGCCGGGCGGGAGGTCAACATCGCCATGCGCGGGTTCCGGCGGTAGATTGGCGGGTGTTTCAGTCCAACCCGTCCAGCCGTTGCCGCGACGGTTCCATTGCGTCGTGCAACACGCGCACGATCACCAAATCGGCCATCGAACGGTTCGGCGGCAGATAATACAAGGTGTGAGACGCGGCCCCGCTCCGCGTCGCCGCCAACTCGACATGGAAGGATCTCAGGCCGGGGAAAAGTTCATCACGCAAGCGGGAACCCGGTCGCGTCGGTTGCTCCACAAGCATCGTGATGGCGCGAGCGATCAGCGCGCCGTATCGGTCGCGTTGTTGCGGTCCAAAGCGCCGCCGACTTTCACGCAGAATATCGACGACGTCTTCCGCCGCCAAACGGGTGAAGCGATGGGTCGTCACGAATCAGCGCTGCGGCTTGTCCGTTTCGCGGGCAGCGGACAAGATGTCGTCAATGCTCAACGGCGAGAAATCGCCGTTGCGGGCCTGTTCGGCTCCAAGACTGACCTCACGCCGCAACACCGCCAATTTTTCATCCTCAACGGATTTTTCACGCCGGAGCAGCCGCAGGCTGTCACGCACGACCTCGCTCGCGCTGCTGTAGTCGCCGGACGCCACCGCGCGTTCGACAAACGTGACGAACTCCGTCGGCAGGCTCACATTCATGGTCGGCATTGCAAAATTCCTTTGCCCCTGTCGCCAACAGGGTGGGGACGTTGGCAAAATTTGTCAACATCCCCTCCCATCGCAGGACCTCATCCCAACCCCGGTCCCCCGCCATCGACCTGAAGGGCGGCACCGGTGATGAAGCGGGAGCGTTCCGACAGCAGGTAGAGCACGGCGTCGGCCACGTCGTCGGGTTGGCCGTCGCCCAGCACCGGCCCCTTTGCCGGGCGTCCGGCCCCCTGCATCGCCGCCAGACGCGGCGAGCGGATCGGGCCGGGGGAGACGGCGTTGATGCGGATGTTGTGTTCCGCGTAAATTTTCGACAGGCCCTTGGTCAGCAGATCGACCGCCGCGTTGGCGCTGCCGCCCGGCAGATGGATGCGGCTGGGATGCTGGCCGCCGCGCCCCGACACGTTGACGATGCGCCCGAATTGGGCGGCGATCATATGGGGAATGGTGGCGCGCAGGGTGCGGACATAGCCCAGATGCTTGGCGTTGAAGACGTTCAGCCAATCCTCGTCGGTCAGCGACAGGAAATCGCCGAACACCGACACCGAGCTGCTGTTGACGAGGAAATCGATCCGCCCGTGTTTGGCCGCGACGAGGTCCGCCGCCGCCCGCACGGAGGAATCGTCGGCGATGTCGATGGGGAGCGTTTCCGCCTGGGGGCCGATCTCCTCGGCCAGCGCTTTGAGCGCGTCGGTGTTGCGGCCCGACAGGACCACGGTGGCTCCCTGCCGGGCCAGCGCCTGCGCCGTCGCCCCGCCCAACGCGCCCGAGGCACCGACCACCCAGGCCACGCGCCCGTCAAAGTCTCTGGTGAATCCGTCCGTCATGATGCTTGTCTCCAAAGGTCGATTGAGGTCAGGCCAGCGCCAGCAGCCACGCCACCGACAGCAGATAGCCCAGCACGGTGAAGGCGCCGTTCCAGCGAAAGGCCATGGCGCCGCCGGGCTGTTCGGTCAGGCGCGACAGGATGACCAGGGTTGTTCCGTAAACCGCCGATCCCGACGACAGCGCCCAGGCGCACAGGAAGGTCACGGCCAGCATCAGCGGCGTCAGATGCAGCGCCGCCGGGTCGGGGATGGCCGAACCAAGGATGGTGACGCCGACCACGGCCCCCATGCCCGCCTGCGCGCTGACCATGATGAACAGCAGCAGCGCCGCCGCCAGGGGGATCGGGCTTAACCCGACCCCCTGAATCGCGCCGCGCACGAGGTCGGGCGGTGCCAGCGCGCCCAGCGCGCTGCCCATGATGGCGCCCGCGCCGATCAGACAGATCTCGATCCGGTAATTGGGAAACATGGCGAACAGCCGCCGCCGCAACCGCTCCAGCGTGAAGCCGACGGCGTTGGACAGGCCGCAGCGGGCGTATTGGGCGATCAGCCAGCCAACGCCGATGACCGGCGTCGTCACCATCACCCCCTCGTTCAGGGCGATGCCCGACAAGGTGGTCACGGCGAGCGTGCCGCCGACGATCACCAGGGCGAGCGCGGCGAAGCGGGCCATCGGCCGCCAATCCAGCGGCCCCACCTGTTCCCGCCTCTCCTCCTCGCGCGGCGGGACGCCGCCGCTGAAGGCGGGCACCAGCTTCACGCCGTCGAGCAGCCAGCCGAGCGCCAGAAAACTGGCCGTCACCGCCGCCGCGACCGGCACCAGCCGGTCCCAACTGACCCCCGGCACCACGGCCAGAACCACAGCCAGCCCGATCGACAGCGGCGACCACATCGGCATGGTGCAGAAGCCGCGCATCAACCCCATCGACAGCTCGCGCAGCCGCTGCCGCACCAGCCCGGCGTCGCCCCGCGCCGAGGCCGCCGTGTTGCTGCGCATCACCATGCCGCCCAGCAGGGTCAGCACGCCGACGCCCAGAACCAGGGCGAACAGATGCGCACCCAGCGTCATGATGAGATAGCGCCGTTGCGACGGCTGTTCGATCAGCGCCGCTCCGCAGCGTCGGATCAGGGGCGAGGTGCGGGCCGCCTCGTTGATGAAGCCCAGCGCCGCCAGCAGGGCCGCCACCTGCGTCGCCCGCCCGAAGGCGGCCCCCATCGTCGCCGCGCCGTCCGGCGTTCGCGCCGCGACCAGAGCGGCGAGCGCCAGCGCGACCGTCACCATGATCTTGCACAAGGGCGGCAGCTTGGGCGCTTCCGCCGCCAAATAGAGGGCCAACGCGCCCTCGGCGACGATCCCCGCGCCCGGCGCGCCGACAACATGCTTCGCCAGCGTGGCGACGGCGACCACCCCAAGCGCCAGGGTGGAGACGACGGCGTCGGCGGTCGGCTTCGGTTGAATCATGGCGCGCCGACAAACCGCAGGGTCGCGTCCGCCGCCAAAACCTTGCGGTCGCCGACGCGGCCCTCGACCGTCACGCGCGCCTGCCCGTCCGCGACCGTTTGCACCGTCGCGGCCACCTCCAGCCGGTCGCCCGGCTTGACCGGGGCGGTGAAGCGGGCGTCATAGGCGGCGACCTCCCCCCGCGCGCCCAGCCAGCCGTCGAAAACGCGGGCGGCGACGCCCATGACGTACAGGCCATGGGCGATCACCCCGTCCAGCCCCGACGCCAGGGCGTGGAGATGGTCGTAATGGATCGGGTTGAAATCGCCCGACGCCCCGGCGTAGCGCGCCAGATCGGCGGTCGTCACCGGGCCGACGGTCAGAATCGCCCGGTCGCCGGGCAGCGGAGTCGTGCTCGTCATCGCCCGGATCAGCGTTGCAGCGTGCTGTCGAAGCTCTCGCCCAACTCGCCCTGCCCGATGATCTGGGCGGTGCGGTCGTGACCGGCGTGCAGCACATGGGTTTCCAGATCGCGGATGAAGCGGCTGAGCGGAAATTCATCGAACAGCGCGGTCGAACCGGACGCGTGGATGACCTTGTGCGACAGGTCGAAGGCGGCGTGGGCGGCGGTCGATTTGGCGCTCATCGAGATCAATTCCGCCTCGACCACCGGGCTGGTCCGCCAGGACCGCAAGGCGTGGTGGAACAGGGCGCGGGCGGAATCCAGCGCGATTTTCATCTCGCCGGTGCGCAACTGGGTGATGGCGTCGCCCGCCTTGCCCTTCTTGCGGATGTAGTCGAGATACCAGGCGTACAGCCCTTCCGCCGTGCCCAGGTAATTGGCGGCGAAGCCCAGATGGAACCGACCCTGCCAGCGGCCCTTCGGGTAGATTCCCGGCGCGCCCAGCACATGGCTGTCGGGGACGAAAACGTCGTTCAGCGTCAACAGCGAGCTGCGCGCCGCCCGCATGCCGTTGGGCTGATACCAGCCATCGTCCAGGACCAGCCCGTCCATGCCCGGCTCCAGAAGGACCATCTGGTGGTTGTTGGCGTAGCCCTCCACCCCGTCCAGCGCGACGAAGGCGACGATCCCGTCGGCGATGGGGCCGTTGGTGACGTAATTCTTGACGCCGTTGACGACGTAGCCGCCGGGGACCCGCTTCGCCTTGGTCTGCATGACGTACATGTTGGTCCGGCCCGGCTCGCTGCCGACCGAGGAGAACAGGCCAAAGCGCGCCGTCACCGGCTTCAGAAAGCGGTCGATCTGCTCCGGCGTCCCGGTTCCTTCGATCAGCCAAGCCGTGTGGTTGTGAACCTGGAAGCAATGGGCGGTGGAGCTGTCGCCGCGCGCGATGGTGCGGACCAGTTGCGGGAAGGTCGCCGTGTCCTCGCTCGACACGTTGGCACCCAAACCGCCATTCTCCTTAGAAACCGTGATGTGCAGCAAACCGCGCGCGTGAAGATCCTTCAGATTCTCCACCGGCATGGCGTTGTCCCGTTCATAGGCGGCGCCGCGTTCGCGGAAGACGGTGGTGGCGTGACGATCCAGCGCGCGCAAGGTCGGGCTGTCGGGGACGGCCTGTGGGTCGGCCATGATGGGTCTCCAGGATGTTTGGGCGGGACGTTTGGGATGAAATGGCGGTCAGCCCGCAAGGTGGCAGGCGACCTGATGGTTGGGGCCGATGGGGCGCAACAGCGGCTTGTCCACGCGGCAGCGCGCGACCGCCTGTTGGCAGCGCGGGTGAAACGGGCAGCCGGGCGGCGGGGCGAGCGGGGAGGGGATTTCCCCCATCACCCGGTCGAGGCTGGCGGCGTGTTCGGGTTCCGACGCGGCGATCAGGGCTTGGGTGTAGGGATGGGCCGGGCGGGCGATGACGTCCGCCTTGTCGCCGATCTCCATGAACTGGCCGAGATAGAGCACGCCGATGCGGCTGCTCATGTAGGCGACCACGGCCAGATCGTGGGAGATCAGCAGGTAGGTCAGCTTCAGCTCGGCCTGCAAATCCTTCAGCAGATTGAGCACCTGCGCCTGGATCGACACGTCGAGCGCCGACACCGGCTCGTCCAGCACCAGCACGCGCGGCTCCAGCGCCAGGGCGCGGGCGATGGCGACGCGCTGGCGCTGGCCGCCGCTGAGTTCGGACGGGCGGCGGCGGGCGTGCGACGCGGTCAAACCGACCTTTTCCAGCAATTCGATCACGCGGCGCTCGTAAGCGGCGTCGTCGGGCTGGCTGCGCTGGACCCGCATCGGTTCGGCGACGATGGACGCGACGCGCAGGCGTGGGTTCAGGGCGCTGGTCGGGTCCTGCAACACGGGTTGCAGGGCGCGGCGGCGCCACGCGTCGTCCGCCGCCGACAGGCGGGAGCCGAACCGGCGGTCGGCGATGCGGATGTCGCCGCCGCTCTGGAGTTCGGCGCCCATCAGCATCTTGGCGATGGTCGATTTGCCGGACCCGGATTCGCCGACCAGACCGAAGGTTCCCCCCTCCTCCACCGTGAAGGACACGCCCGCCACCGCCGCCAGCGGGCGGGAACGGGCGAAGAAGCGGGGGCGGACTTGATAGGTCTTGGTCAGTCCGCTGATTTCGATGAAGGCGTTGGACGCGGCGGTCATGACGGCAACCCTTCCGGATCCCAGCAGGCGACGGCGCGCCGGTCATCCTCGAAACGGCGGTCGTCGGGGTATTGCGCGAAGCAGCGTGGTTGCGCCTTGGCGCAGCGCGGCGCGAAGCGGCACCCCGCGCCATGCTCCCCCGCCAGTGGCGGTTGACCGGGGATGACGGCCAGCCGTTCGGCGTGCCGCGCGATCTTCGGCACGGCGCCGATCAGCCCCTTGGTGTAGGGGTGGGCGGGATTCTGGAAGATTCGGGCGACCGGGCCACGCTCGACGATGCGGCCGCCATACATCACCGCCACCTCGTCGCAGAAGCGCGACACCAGATGCAAATCATGCGTCACCAGGATCATCGCCATGGCGCGCGCCGTCTGGATCTCGCGCAGCAGCGACAGGATTTGCAGGCGGATGGTGACGTCCAGCGCGGTGGTCGGCTCGTCGGCGATCAGCAGATCGGGTTCGCAACCGACGTTCATGCCGATGGCGATGCGCTGGCGCATCCCGCCGCTGAACTGGTGGGGGTAGCTGCCGACCCGCTCCTCCGCCGCCGGGATGTGGACGCGGCGCAGAGTCTCCACCGCCTTGGCCCACAGATTGCGCCGACCCGACACGCCGCGATGGTGGCGGAACACCTCGCCCACCTGATTGCCGATGGTGAACAGCGGGTTGATCGAGGTCATCGGATCCTGAAGGATCATGCCGATCTGGCCGCCCCGGATCGCCGTCATGGCGCGCGGGGATTTGTCGAACAGATTTTCGCCCTTGAACCACACCGACCCGCCAGCCTGGGACAGCGACGGCGGCAGCAGGCGCAGGATCGACAGGCAGGTCAGGCTCTTCCCCGACCCGGATTCGCCGACCAGCCCCAGCGTGCGCCCGGCATGGACCGAAAAGCTGACCCCGTCCACCGCCGCCGCCGAACCGTCGCGGGCCGACAGGCGGGTGGTCAGGTTCTCGACGCGCAGGATTTCCGTCATCGCGCGTCCTCCGCCCCGCCGTCGCCGCGCAGGGAATCGCCCAGCAGGTTGGCGGCCAGAACGGTCAACATCAGCACGCAGCCCGGCAGGATCGAGGTCCACCAGGCGCGCTCCAGATAACCGCGCCCGTCGGCGATCATGGTTCCCCAGGACGGATCCGGCGGCTGGATGCCTAGACCGAGAAAGCTCAAGGTCGCCTCCAGAATGATGATGAGGCCGAGATCCAGCGTCAGCAGCACCAGCAGCGTGTTGCGGACGTTCGGCAGGATGTGGACCAGAACGACGCGCAGGTGCGAGGCGCCGGCCAACCGCGCCAGCAGCACGAAATCGCGGTGGCGCAGGCTCAACGCTTCGGCGCGGATGACCCGGGCGAAGCGCGCCCAGTTGGCCAGCGTGATGACGGCGACGATGTTGGTGGTGCTGGGGCCGATGGCGCCGACCATCACCATGGCCAGGATCACCGGCGGCAGCGCGTATTGGATGTCGGCCACCCGCATGATGAGGCCGTCGATCCAGCCGCCGCGATACCCCGCGACGATGCCCAGCAGCGTGCCCGAACTTCCGGCCAGCGTCACCACCGCCAGCGCGATCAGCAGCGACAATCGCCCGCCGACGATGGCGCGGCTGAACACGTCGCGGCCCAACTGGTCGGTGCCGAACCAATGCTCGACCGAGGGCGGCTGAAGGGAGGCACCCAGATCCATGGCGTTGGGATCGAAGGGCGCGACCCAGGGGGCGAGCAGCGCGCCGCCCACCACGATGGTCAAAATCGACACGGCCAGCGCCAGCCGGGCGCGGCGCAACAGCCCGCGCAACGAGGGCAGGCGGCGGGGCGCGGACGTGACCGGCTCCGTCCGGGACAGGGCGTCAGCGACCATAGCGGATCCTCGGATCGATGAAGGCGTAGAGCAGATCGACGACCAGGTTGATGACGATGAACAGCGCCGCCGACACCACCACCGCCGCCTGAACGACGGTGTAGTCGAGCTGGGAAATCGCATCGACGATCAGCTTGCCGAAGCCGGGCCAGGAGAAGACGGCCTCGATCGACACCGCGCCGCCCAGCAGAATGCCGAACTGCGACGCGGCGAAGGTGATGACCGGCAACGCCGCGTTGGTCAGCGCGTGCTTCAGGATCACGACATGTTCGGGCAGGCCCTTGATGCGCGCCATCTTGATGTATTCGGCGTTCAACGCCTCGGCCATGTTGGCCTGGGTCAGCCGCATCAACCCCGCCGCCGAATACCAGCCGAGCGCCAGCGCGGGCAGCAGCACATGGGTGAAGCCGCCATAGCCGCCGGTCGGCAGCCAATGCAGTTCCACCGCGAAGAAGCGGATGAACAGCAGGGCGAAGAAAAAGGGCGGCGCCGACTGGCCCAGCACCGCGAACAACCGCCCGGCCTGATCGGCGATTCCCCCCGGCCGCACCGCCGACAGAATGCCCAGCGGCACCCCAAGCCCGACGGCGAAGGCCATGGCCACCCCGGTCAGGTACAGGCTGGGGCCGAGCCGTTCCAGCACGATGCCCAGCGCGGGAACGCCGTAGCGGAACGACCTGCCGAGATCGCCCTGGATCAGGCCGCCGAGAAAGCGCAGATACTGCGTGAACAGCGGGTCGGCGGTGCCCAACTGTTGGCGGAACAGGTCGCGGTCGGCCTCGGTCGCTTCGGGCGGCAGCATCAGATGCGCGGGGTCGCCGACCAAACGGACGATGACGAAGATGATGACCGTCATCAGCAGAACGGTCGCCAGACCGGCACCCAGCCGACGCAGGATGTAGCTAAGCATCGGCCACCTCCGGGGCGCGGGCGACGGCGGCGACCGCCCGGTCGCGCAAGGCCAGACGCTGGGTTTTCCCGGTGCTGGTGCGCGGCCAGGAATCGACGAAGGCGATGTGGCGCGGGATCTTGTACCCGGCGATGTTGTCCTTGCAGAAGCGCAGCAGGGCGGCGGGATCGACCGTCTGGCCCGGTTCCGCCTCCACGAAGGCGTAGGGAACCTCGCCGAACCGCGTGTTGGGGACGCCGACGATCACCGCCTCGCGCACGCCGGGGAAGGTCTTCAGAAACTCCTCGATCTCCAGCGCGGCGACGTTGTGGCCGCCGGGCTTGATCATCTCCTTGATGCGGCCCCGAAAGATCAGGCGGCCATCCTCGGTCAACGCGCCGAGGTCGCCGGTGCGGAGCCAGCCGTCGGCGTCGATGGCCTTGGCGGTTTCCTCGGGCTTTCGGTAATAGCCCTTGGTGATGGTGTAGCCCTTCAGCAGGATTTCACCGTCCTGGCCGGGGGGCAGCGGCGCGCCGTCGTCAAGGCTGACGATGCGGACGCTCACGCCCGGGGTGGGTTGGCCGACGGTGGCGATCCGCGTTTCGATGGGATCGTCCCAGCGGTTGCGGGTGGCGGCGTTGCTGGTTTCCGACAGGCCGTAGACGCTGACCCATTGCGACACGCCCAGCGTTTCAATCACCCAGCGGATCGATTGCGGCCCCAGCGGCACGCCGCTGCCGGTGCGCAGGCTGGACAGGTCGTAACGCTCGTGCGCGCGGGTCGCCTTGATGTCCTGCACGATGGGTTCGACGAAAAAGCTGGCGGTGATCCGCTCCCGCTCGATGATGCGGCAGAACTCTTCAACCTCGTATTGGTCCTGGATGACCAGCGTCGCCCCGGCCAGGAACAGCGTCAGCGTGACCGAGGTTCCGGTCGCGCTGAACAGCGGCACGGTCAGCAGATAACGGTCCTGGGGGGTGAAGTCGTAGCGGTCGATGGCGTGCCAGTTGTTTTGCAACAGCGGCCCGTGCGCGACCATCGCCCCCTTGGGAAACGAGGTCGTGCCGGAGGTGTAAAGGATTTGCGCCACATCGTCCGCGCGCACCGATCCGGCGGCGCGGTCGAGCGCGTCGTCGGTCCGGCGCAGCGCCGCCCCCTCCGCCTCGATGGCCGACAGGGACAGGGCGCTGGCGGGAACCTCGTCCCCGGCGCACAGCGTCAGGCGCAGCCGTGGGAAGGCGTCGGTCCGCCAATTCCCGCGCGGCTGGCTGCGCCAATCGGGGACGGAATGCTCCAGAATGTCGAAATAAGAGACCGAACGGAAACCCGGGGCCAGGATCAGCGCGACGCTGTCCGATTGCTCCAGCGCGTAGCGGAGATCGGCGTTGCGAAAGCGCGTGTTGATCGGCACCAGGACCGCGCCGATCAAGGGGACCGCCCAGCGGGCGACCAGCCAATCCAGCCCGTCGGGCATCCACAGCGCCACCTTGTCGTCCTTGGCGACGCCGAGCGCCAGCAGGCCGCGCGCCAGATCCTTGGCCCGCGCCGCCAAGCGCGCGTAGGTCAGCGCGGTGCCGCCCGCCTTGGCCGCCACACGGTCGCCGTGCGCGTCCGCCGCCCAATCGAGCGCCTGCGCGAAGGTTTTGTCGTGCCATTGCATGGGATGCGCCTTTCGCTTGTGTTCCTGCCCTTGATCGCCATCCACGGCGTGACGTCCACTCATCCGCCCCGTCATTCCCGCGAAGGCGGGAATCCAGAGTGTTCCAAGCGGATCGCGTGGGATAAGCCTGGATCCCCGCCTTCGCGGGGATGACGATTGTGGAGGGAACGCAACGCCGTGCCGGTCTTCACTTCCAGCCGACTTTGCGGAAGCTGAGGAAACCGGAGCCTTGCTGGATTTCCCAATCCAGGCTCTTCTTCTTGCCGAACACGTAATAGAGTTCGGAAATGAAGATGGCGGCGGCGTCCTCGTTCAGGATTTTGCCGACCTTCTTGAAAAGGGCGCCGCGCTTTTCGGTGTCGGTGGTGCGGTTGACCTCGTCCAGCAGGGCTTCCACCTCGGCGTTGTCATAGTCCGACCAACTGCCCTCCTTGGCGAAGGCGCCGCCCACCGGGTGGATCGGGTCGTAGATGGCGTTGGTGAATTGCGACACGGTCATCGGGTCGGTCTTGTGCGTGTTGTTCAGCCGCCCCCACGACGCGTAATCGACGCGCTGGATGTCGGTCTTCACGCCGATCTGCGCCCAATAGGCGGCCAGCGCCTCGGCCACTTCCTTGGGCTGGTCGGTGCCGCTGTAAAGCCGGGTGTCGAAGCCGTTGGGATAGCCCGCCTTGGCCAGCAGCTCCTTCGCCTTTTTCGGGTCGTAGGGGTAGGGCTTCAGATCGGGGTCGGAGCCATAGGGGTAATGCTTTGACACGAAGGTCGCCAGCGGTTCGCCGACGCCGTGCAGCACGCCCTTGATGATCGCCTTGGTGTCGATGGCGTAGCTCAGGGCCTGCCGAACCTCGCGCTTGGCGACCGGCAGGTCGGGGCGGTTGGTGTAGATGCGGACATAGAGCGGCGAGGCCACCGGGTTGGCGACCACGTCCAACCCCGGTTCCTTCTTCAGCCGTTCGTAATCGGGCAGCGGCACGACGACGGCGAGGTCGATTTCGCCGGTCAGCAGGGCGTTGACGCGGCTGCTCGGTTCCGGGATGACCTTGAAGATCAGGGTTTTGATCGCGGGCTTTTCGCCCCAATACCCTTCATAGCGCTCCAGAACCAGATTCTGGCCGACCTTGTAATCCTTGATCCGGTACGGCCCGAGCGACAGCGGTGCCTGGGCGAAGGCTTCGGCTGAAGGCAGGCTCGCGACGTGGGCACCGGGGATGATGTAGAGGTACCCGGCGATCTTGTTGGCGAAGGCACCGTCCGGCACCTTCAGCTTGATGACCGCCGTCAGCGGATCGGGCGTTTCCACCGACGCGACGATGGGCGCGAAATAGGGCCGCCGGGTGCTTTTGTTCTCCGGCTTCAGGATGTGTTCGATCGACGCCTTCACGTCGGCGGCGGTGAAGGGGCTGCCGTCGTGAAAGGTGACGCCGCCGCGCAGTGTGTAGGTGTAGGTCAGTCCGTCCGCCGAAATCTCCACCCCGGTGGCCAGACGTGGGACCAGCTTGCCCTTCACGTCGAAGCCATAGAGCGTGTCGTAGATTTGCCAGCCGTAGCGCAGGGATTCGCCGCTGACCGCGACCAGACCGTCGAGATTCTGGAATTCCTTTTCCAGCCCGACGACCACGGTGTCGCGGTCCACCGCCGGTTTGTCCGGGGCGGCCAGGGCCATGCCCGGCAGCGCCGACAGGGCCATCAGCGCGCCGACCCCGGCCCCCGCCAGGGATTTGGCGAGCGAGCGCCGGTTGAAAAGCTGCGATGTGAAGAAGGCCATGCCGATCCCCTGCCGTGTCCGGTTGCTTGTGGTCTTGATCGTCGTCCGGCGCGTCGTCGGCCCGGCGGGCCAGAGCGCCGCAGTTTTCACAGTGAAATCTGCAAATTCCTATCTGATGAATAGAATGTGTTGCATTTGAAGCAATGAGTGCAAGCTCATTTTTGTCGTGGCAAGCGGACAATCATGGTAGGGATATTGCATCGATTTTCCGGGTGGATTGCGTCGTTTTGACGTTTTGCGCGCTGGAATTGCATTGGCCCCCCGGGTTCCCCGCTGCTAGGATGCGGCGTCGCCGTTTTGTGAGGTTTGCCCCCATGCTGTTGAAGCCGGACCATCGCCAGACCCCGCCGGACGCCCCGGATGGGGCGCTGGACGCGCCGTGGGTGCCGGTTCTGGGGCGGACGGACGGCCCGCTCTATCTGGCGCTCGCCGCCGCCATCGAAACGGCCATCGCCACCGGGGAATTGCCGCCGGGATTCCGCTTGCCGCCGCAACGCTGGTTGGCGGGGGCGCTGGGCATCACCGCCGGCACGGTCAACCGAGGCTACGCCATCGCCCGCGAACGCGGCCTCGTCACCGGCGAGGTCGGGCGCGGAACCTTTGTGCGCGAGGTTGAGGGCAAGGGCGGGCGGGTGCCGGAGGGGAGGGGCGTCCCCACGCTTCTCCCCAGCCTTCCGCCCCGGTTGACCGTGGCGGTGCCCTTGGTCGCCGTCGCCGTCCCGGTGGAACCGCCGCCTCCGGCCCGGTTGGCGGCGCGCATGGTCGATCTCAGTTGCTTCCGCCAGCCCGTGCCCGGTCTGGACGGAATGCTCGCCCCGGTCTTCGCCGAGGCGGCGGCGCGGGTGGCGCGCCTGCCGATGCACCGTTACCCGCCGGTCGCGGGCCATCGTCCGCACCGCGAGGCTGCGGCGCGCTGGCTGCGGCGCTTCGGCCTGGAGATTCCAGCGGATCGGGTGATGGTGACGACCGGCGCGCAGCACGCGACCTTTTTGGCGTTGAAGGCGTTGACCAACCCCGGCGACGCCGTGTTGACCGAGGCCATCACCTATTCCGGCGTCAAGACGATGGCGGAACTGCTGGGCCTGCGGTTGATCGGCGTGCCGATGGACGGCGACGGGCTGGATCCCGGCGCGTTGGAGCGGCTGGCCCGTGAGACGCGCGCCCGGCTGCTCTTCACGCAGCCCTCGCTGCACAACCCGACGACGGCGCGTCTGCCGATGGAGCGGCGGCAGGCGGTCGCGGCGGCGGCCCGCGCCTTCGACCTGACGGTCATCGAGGACGACACCGCCGCCGCCGCGCTGGAGGAGCGTCCGGCCCCCATCGCCGCGTTGGCCCCGGAGCGCGTGATTTTCATCGCCAGCCCGGCCAAATGCATCAGCCCGGCGCTGCGGGTCGGCGTGCTGGCGGCGGACCCCGACCTGCTGGAGCGGATCGAGGACACGGCCCATCTGACCGACCTCGCCATGCCGCCCTTCGCCGGGGAAGTCCTGTCGGTGATGGTGGAGGATGGAACCGCCGAGCGTGTCATCGCCGCCTACCGCGCGGTGATGGCCGACCGCTACGCCATCGCGCAGACGGCCTTGCGCGGCCTTCCCTTCAGCGGCCACCCCGCCGCCTTTCACCTGTGGCTGACCCTGCCGGAGAGTTGGACCGCCCGCGATTTCGCGGGCGCGGCGCGGGAGGACGGCGTTCTGGTGGTTCCCGCCGACAATTTCGCCGTGGGCGACGCGATTCCCCGCGCGGTGCGCGTGTCGGTGAACGGCAACGCCACGGCGGAGGAACTGCGCCACAGCCTGGACAATCTGGCGCATCTGTCGGGCGCGCGCCGCCGCCGCTTGTTCACCGTGGTGTGAGCGCGGTTTCGCCGCGCGGCGTGGCGAAGCGGCGGAAGCTGCCGACCGCCGTGGCCAGCAACCGCCCATCCCCGTCGCGCAGGCTGGCCGAGGTGGACAGCACCCGACCGCCGCCGCCTTCGACCCGACCCAGCGCGGTCAGCCGCCCTGTGGTGGCCGATGCGATGAAGTTGCAGGTCAGGGAGATGGTCACGGTGGGCTGGGGTTGCGTCGCGTCCGTCCGGTGTCCGGCGGCCAGCCCGCTGGCGGTGTCGAGCAGGGCCATCACCACCCCGCCATGGACGACGCCGGTGCGATTCAGATGCTGCGGTTCGAAGATCGAGAACCAACTCGCACAGCCCGGCCTCCCAGCGCAGGACCCGCCAACCCAGGAAGGATTGAAAGGGCGTCACCGTCAGCCCGGCGTTGTCGGTGGCGTCGTGGTCGCGGCTCATGGCGCGCCGTCCCCGGCGAGGCCCAACCGATCCAGCGCCCACGCCTTCAGGGCTGAGGTCTGGATTTTCCCGGTTCCGGCGGTGGTCGGCAGGCTGTCCAGCGTGAAGAGATGCGCCGGGCGTTTGTAGCCGCTCAGACGCGGGAGCAGAAACGCGTCCAGCGCCGCCGCGTCGAGGGGGGATCGCACGACGATGAAGGCGGCCCCGACCTCGCCGTCGGTCGGGTGGGGCAGGCCGATCACCTTGACCTCGGCCACCGCCGGGTGCTGGGCGATGGCGTGCTCGACCTCGGCGGTGGAGACGTTGAAGCCCTTGTGTTTGTAGCCGTCCTTCAGGCGGCCCAGAAAGATCAGGTTGCCGTCGGGGTCCAGCCGCCCCCGGTCGCCGGTGCGGAACCAGCCGTCGGCGGCGAAGGCGGCGCGGGTTTCCTCCGGCTTGTCGAAATAGCCGGGCGTGACGCAATAGCCGCGCGCCTGGATCTCGCCCTCCGCCTCATCGCCCAGGGGATGGCCGGTGTCCGGGTCGCCGATGCGGATCTCCACGCCGGGCAGGGGACGGCCCTGAACCCGCAACCGTTCCTCCAGCGTGGCGTGATGCCAGGTGCGGACGGCGACGCCGCCGGTTTCGGTCATGCCGTAGCTGTTGACCAACTCCCGCACGCCAAGGCGGCTGATGACCGTCTCAAGCTCCGCCGGGTCGCGGGTGACGGTGCCGCCAAAGCGCAGGGAATGGCGCGTGTGGGCGAAATCCGGGTGCTCCAGCAACGCCTTGACCATGGCGGGGACCAGCAGAATGCCGGTGACGCGCTCCTCCACCAGAAGCGACAGGCAGCGGCTGGCGTCGAAGCGTTCCTCCAGAAGGATGGTGCCGCCCCGTGTCCACAGGGTGAGGATCCCGTTGACCATCGCCATGATGCCGAACAGCGGCACGCCCAGATATTGCCGGTCCTCCGGCCCGACGCCCATCCGCACCGCGCCGTCGAACGCCTTGCGGCACAGCGCGTGGGTCAACAGGATTCCCTTGGGCAACGCCGTGGTGCCGGAGCTGTAGGCCAGCGCGCAGGGCGCCGTGGGATCGGTCGCGCGCGGGGCGGGCGGCAGGGGCTGGTCCGGTGGGCGCGACCAGTCGAGCGCGTCGGCATGCTCCGGCCCCGGCGGGTCGAGCGCGATGAGGTGGCGCAGATCGGGGAAGGGACCGCCCGCCGCCACATCGGCCAGGAAATCGCGAAAGGCCCCGGCCCCCGGAACGATCAGCGCCTGGGCGCGGGATTGCCGGATCTGATAGGCGGCCTCCGCACGGGCCAGCCGGGTGTTCAGCACCACGGCGACCAGCCCGCTTTGCGCCGCCCCCAGCCAGAACCACAGGAACTCCGGGCGGTTGGGCAACCACAGCGCCACATGGGCGCCGGGGGGCAGGTCCAGCGTGGCGAGCCGGTCGGCGGCGGCGTTCACCTCGGCGTGGACCTGCGCGTAGGTCCAGCGGCGGCCCTGGAAAACCAGGGCTTCCCGCTCCGCGAAGCGCTCGGCGATCCGGTCGAGGGATTGGCCGTAGGTCTTGCCGACAAAGTCGTTCATGCCGCCTCCAACGGGGCGAGGGCGGCGGCCTCCCGCCCGGCGATCCGCCCGCCGACCAGGCTTTCCACCAGATTGCCGCCGCTGAGATAAAGATGGCCGAAGACGCTGCCCAACTCCCCGGCGGCGAACAGCCGGGGGATCGGCTCGCCAAAGGGCGTCAGCACGCGCTGGCGCGGGTCGTGGACCGGCCCGCCCTGGGTGTTGATGACGATGGGCCAGGCTTCGGCGTGGTAATAGGGCGGGGTGTCGATGGGCAGCAGGCTGTCGGGGCGGCGGCCATGGTCGGGGTCGTGGCCCGCCTGGCAGGCGGCGTTCCAGCGGTCCAGGCTGTCGGTCAGCGTGGCTTCCGGGATCCCGGTTTGCGCGGCCAATTCGGCGAGGCTGTCGGCGCGCCGCAGGATGCCCAGCTCGACCTCGCGCCGGTTGTCGGCGCTCCAGACATGGACTGGCGCGCGCCCGTTGGCGATGGAGCGCCCGATGGGGTAGAGCCGCCGTCCGTTCTCGTCGAAAATCAGATGGGCGGGGATGCGGGGGAAGCTCTGGGTCTTGGGATCAAAGGCGTCGAGCGGGCGGATGCCGGTGTCGCCGGGGTAGGGCGGGTATTCGTCCATGAAGCGCCGCCCGGTCTGGTCCAGCAGGATCCAGGCGACCCGCGCGGGTTCCTTTTTCGCCCCGGCGGGCAGGCCCAGGGCCGACAGATGGGCCGCCGGGCCGGGGGTCCACATCGGCAACGCCTTGAGATAGAAGGCATAGGGATAGTCCGGGTCGCTGTGCCGCAGGCCGTAGGGGCCGTGATAGTGCCACATGTGCCAGAGTGCCGCCCCGACATCCTGGGCCATGGCGATTCCGTCGCCGCTGTTGCCGAGGAAGGACCCGGCCAGCACGGGGGTCGCCTGGAAATGGTCGCGCTTCAGCGTCTCCCCCGCCTCGAACCCGCCGCAGGCCAGAACGACGCCGCGCCGGGCGCGGATGCGGACGGTTCGGCCTGCGATCTCGGCGATCACGCCGGTGATCGCGCGGTCTTCTCCGGTCAACAGGCCCCCGGTCAGCAGGCGGCGAACCGGCGCGCCGGTGAGGACGCGAACGCCCCGGCGCCGCGCGGTTTGCTCCAACACATGGAACAGCCGTCCGCCGTCGGTCAAGGCGGAGGCGGCGTGCGGCGGGCGCTCCAGCCCCGGAACGGCGGTGATGGCGGCGTAGCCCAGCGCCTCGAAACCGGGCAGCGGGTAGTTGCCGGGCGAGGGCGTCACGGTGACGGTCGCCCCCAACGGTTCGGCGAGGTCCCGCAGCCATTCCGGCGCGGCGACCATGCCGTCGGCCAGCACCTCCAGATGCGCGCGCGGGGTGCGACCGGCGCAGGTCGCCTCCAGATAGGACAGGGCGGCCTCGCGGTCGAAGGCGACGCGCAGGCCGCCCGCCGACACGATGGTCAGGCCGCCGGGATCGGGCATCTTCTCCAGAACCAGAACCTCGGCTCCGCCCTCCCGCGCGGCGATGGCGGCGGCGGCACCCGCCCCGCCGAAGCCGACGACGATGACGTCGGTCTCCTCGTCCCACCCCTTCTCGTCCAGCCCCGTCGTCGTCATGGGTCGATCCGGTGCTTGAAGCCGGGGCTTTGCCGGGCCTGCGCGCGGGCCAGAACCCCGGCGATGACGCCGCGCGTCTCGTGCGGGGCGATGATGTCGTCGATCAGCCCCATCTCGGCGGCGCGGTAGGCGCTGGACTCCTCCTCGGCCTGCTGGAGCAGTTCGGCGCGCAGCGCGGCGGGGTCGGGGGAGGCGGCGATGCGCTTGCCGTGGATGATCTCCACCCCCGCCGCCGGTCCCATGACGTTGAAGCGGGCGGCGGGCCAAGCGACCAGCGCGTCCGGCTCCATCGTCTTGCCGCCCAGCGCCAGATAGGCCAGCCCGATCGCCTTGCGCAGAGCCACGGTGACGATGGGAACGCTGGCGGCGATCAGGGTGTTGAGCAGCCGCCCGGCCAGCGACACCATGCGCTGATTCTCGATGTCGGGGCCGACGATGAAGCCGGGGCAATCCGACAGGAAAACCAGCGGGATGTGGAAGGCGTCGCAGATCGCGATGAACTTCCGGGCCTTGATCGCCGCGCGGTCGTTCAGCGCCCCGGCGAGAACCAGCGGGTTGCTGGCCAGCACGCCCACCACCCGGCCTTCGATCCGCGTCCAGGCGGTGATGAGGTTGTCGGCGTAGCCCGGACGGTATTGGAAATAGGAACCGCCATCGACCAGCAGCCCGAGCAGCGCGTGCATGTCGTAGCCGCGCCGGTGGTTGTCGGGAACCAGGGCGGTCAGCTTGGCCCGTCCTTCGGCGCTGTCCGCCGCCGCCGCGACCGGGGCGACCAGCGGGGGAAGATCCCAGGCGCTGGACGGGAAATAGGACAGGAAGGCGCGGATGGCGTCGAGGCAATCGGCGTCGCTGTCCCCGGCATGGTCGGCTTGGCCGGTCTGTTCAACCGATTTGACCGCGCCGCCGATCTCGTCCGCCGTCACTTCGCGCCCGATGCCGACCTTCACGATGAGCGGGCCGGACATGCCGAGCACGCCTTGGCCCTTGGCGATGGTGACGAAATCCGATTGCGCGGCGGTGAAGGACGGCCCGCCGAAGCAGGCCCCGAGGATCGCCGCCACCTGCGGGATTTTGCCGGACAGGGCGAAATGTTCGCGGAAGCGGTTGCCGATTCCGGCGGCCACCGCGCCGCTCGCCTCTTGAAAGCGCGCCGCCCCGGCTTCGCTGAGCGCGATGAAGGGCTTGCGGTGTTCCAAGGCCAGGCTGCGGACGCGCGAGACCTTGGCGTCGCCGACCCGCCCGCGCGTGCCGGCCAGGACCGTCGCGTCCTCCGACGTCACATAGACGACGCGGCCCTCCACCGTGCCCCAACCGGCCACCACCCCGTCGGCGGGGGTGCGGTCGGTGAAATCGGGGTGCTGGCTGCGGGCGAGGGCGCCAAGTTCCTGAAAGGATCCCGGGTCGAGCAGCCGGTCGATCCGTTCCCGGGCGGTCAGCTTGCCGCGCGCGTGGTGGCGGGCGATGGCCGCCTCGCCCCCCATGGCGCGGGCCGCCGCCCGTTTGGTCTCAAGCTCCTCGATGGTCCGCTGGTCCATGGTGACGTCCGTTCGATCCCGCATCAATCGATCCAATTTGCGTTTCACAAATTGGAGTGTCAATCTCTACTTCGCCGGTTGATTTTCAAAAAACCTCGTGCCTTAATGCAATTGCATCATTCATTCGTCCTTGCGAAGGGTTGTTCAGGGCATGGTCCACAAGGTCGTCGTCGCCAACCGCCGGGCCGCCGCCGCGCGCGTCATCCGGGCGCTGCGGGGGCTGGGCATCCGGTCGGTGGCGCTTTATTCCGACGCTGACGCCGACGCCCCCTATCTGGCCGAGGCCGACGAGGCGGTGCGCGTCGGTCCGGCTCCCGCCGCCGCCAGCTATCTGAACCGCGACGCGGTGATCGAGGCGGCGCGGTCGGTCGGGGCGGACGCCGTGCATCCCGGCTATGGCTTCCTGGCCGAGGATCCGGCCTTCGCCGAGCGGGTGGAACTGGAGATCGGGCGCTTCATCGGCCCGTCGCCCTCCTGGATCGCTCGGATGGGGCACAAGCCGCGCGCCCGCGCCTTGATGGCCCGTCACGGCCTCGCCGTCGGCGGCGGCAGCGAGCCGTTGGGCGACGACGACGCGGCGCTGTTCCTGGAGGCCGAGCGTGTCGGCTACCCGCTGATCGTCAAGCCCGCGTTGGGCGGCGGCGGCATCGGCATGGTGGTGGTGCGGCACGCGGGCGAGTTGGCCGCCGCCGCCCGGCGCGCGCGCTCCACCGTGCGCCGCGCCTTCGGCAACGACGCCATCTATCTGGAACGGCTGGTCGAGCGCCCGCGCCACATCGAGCTTCAGATCGTCGCCGACCGCCATGGCACCGTCCGCACCCTGTTCGAGCGCGATTGTTCGCTGCAACGCCGCCACCAGAAGCTGATCGAGGAGGGACCGGCCCCGGCCATCGACCGCGCCGCGCTTGATGCGCTGACGGGGCGGGTCGCGGCGGTGCTGGCCGACATCGGTTACGACAGCATCGGCACGGTGGAAACCCTGCTCGACGCCGATGGGAATTTCCGTTTCATCGAGATGAACACCCGCCTTCAGGTCGAGCATGGCGTGACCGAGGCGATCACCGGCGTCGACCTTGTCGCGACGCAGATCCGCATCGCCGCCGGGGAGCGGTTGGCCGACCTGCTGCCCACAACCATTGCCGCGACCGGCCACGCCATCGAGGCCCGCGTCTGCGCCGAGGATCCCGACCGCTTTCTGCCCTCCACCGGCGTGCTGGAGGTGTTCCGCCCGCCCGCCGGGCCGGGCGTTCGGATCGAGACGGGTTTCGCCGAGGGCAACGCGGTCACGCCCCATTACGACAGCCTGCTCGCCAAGGTGATCGCCCATGGCGACACGCGGGCGCAGGCCATCGCCCGGTTGGACGCGGCCTTGGCCGGTTTC
Source organism: Azospirillum sp. (assembly GCA_027486405.1). Lineage (GTDB taxonomy): Bacteria > Pseudomonadota > Alphaproteobacteria > Azospirillales > Azospirillaceae > Azospirillum. The sequence continues at coordinate 33,365 of JAIXPD010000081.1, forward strand.
GCGGTGGCGGGCGTTCACAGCAACATTCCGGCGCTGCGCCGGGCGCTGGCCTCGCCAGCCTTTCAAGCGGGCCGGGTCCACACGGGCCTTCTGGCCGAAATCGGAGAGCATCAGGCATGAGCCGCATCGACATTCCGTCCGCCGTCGCTGGGACCGTCTGGCAGATCACCGCCGACGCGGGCGCTCAGGTCGGCGCCGGGGACATTCTGATGATCCTGGAATCCATGAAGCTGGAGATCGAGGTTTCGGCCCCGCAGGCTGGCACGCTGCGTCTGGCGGTGGCGGAGGGGCAGGTCGTGTCGGTCGGCGACATCCTCGCCACGCTGGATCCGGCGTAAGCGTCATGGATTTCCAACTCTCCCCCCGCCAACGGGACTTGATCGACGCGGCGCGCGGCATCGCCCGGGGCAAGCTGTTGCCGCTGACCGCCGACCACAGCGTCGCGGGCGTGCGCCGCCTGCGCGCGGCGATGGCCGAGCATGGGCTGCTCGGTCTCGACATCGGCGAGGCGTATGGCGGCGTCGGGTTGCCGCTGCTCGACGCGTTGCTGGTGATCCAGACCTTGCAGGAGGAAGCGCCGGAATTGGGCGCGCTGGCGCACCGCTCCTCCACCGGGGCCATCGGGGCGATCCGCCATCATGGGACCGAGGCGCAGAAACGCCGCTTCCTGACCGGCGTCGCCAAGGGGGAACTTGGCGTCGCCATCGGCATCACCGAACCGGACGCGGGCAGCGCCGCCACCGCGATGACCACGCGGGCGGAGATCGACGGCGACCATGTCGTGCTGAACGGGCGCAAGCAGTTCGTCAGCTTCGTCCAACACACCGAATTCACCGTCGTCTATTGCCGGTTCGGGCGCAGCGGCAAGGCGCGGGACATCGGCGCGGTGATCGTGCCGCACGATTCCCCCGGTTTCAGCCACAGCCCCGGCGCGCTGAACATGGCCGACGAGTCGCAGTTCGAGCTGTATTTCGACGATTGCCGGGTGCCGCGCGATCTGGTGCTGTTGGATGGCGAGGCGTTCGGCAAGCTCATCAGCGTCTACAACGCCGAACGGCTGGGCAGCATCGCCCGTATGCTGGGCAACGCCGCTTTCTCCTACCGCTTCGCGCTCGACTACGCCCAACAGCGGCGGCAGTTCAACCGGACGATTTCCGACTTCCAGGGCATCCAATGGATGCTGGCCGACATGCGGGTGCGGTTGGACGCGGCGACCCTGCTGGTCTGGCGCGCGGCGGCCAACGCCGACGCTGATGGCGGAACCGGCCTTCCCGCCCGCGATGAAACCTCCATCGCCAAGCTGTTCGTGGCGGAAGCCGCCAAGCGCATCTGCGACGACGCCATCCAGATCGCCGGGGCCAACGGCTACATGAAGGATTACCCGCTGGCCCGCCGCTACGCCGAGACGCGCGGCGGCTCGATCTATGGCGGGACCTTGCAGATCCACCGCAACATGCTGGCGAGCGAGATCCTGGGCCGCGAGATCAGCCAATGGAGGCGCGCCGATGCCCCAGCCTCTTGAGCGGTCCGCGCTGGCGGACCTCGTCGGCCACGCCTGCCCACCCTTCATCGTCGAAGTTGAAAAGGGTGCCATCCGCCGCTTCGCCGACGCGCTGGGCGACCGCAACCCGATCCGCCACGATGAGGACGCGGCGCGCGCCGCCGGTCATCGCGGGCTGGTCGCCTCGCCCACCTTTCCGGCGAGCTTCCGCGTTCCGGGCGATCCGCCCTGGATGGCGCGGCTTGACCGCAGCCGCGTTCGGGCGGGCGAACAGGGCTTTCGCCTGCATCGCCCCATCGTCGCGGGCGACCAGCTGACCTGCCGCCTGACCCTGACCGCCGTGGACGTGAAGGAGGGCCGCTCCGGCCCGCTGGTCCTGCTGGTCCAGGATCTTGACGGACGCGATGAGACGGGCGCGCCGGTTTTCACCAACCGGCGGGTCGCCGTTCATCTTGGCGCTGTGTGATGCCCCGGAGAGAGACCTCCGGCACACAGGCCCGTCATCCCCGCGAAGGCGGGGATCCAGACTGTTCCAGGCTGGCCCGGTGGGGAAGCCTGGATCCCCGCCTTCGCGGGGATGACGAAGCGGAGGTGCTTGGTGTCGCGTGACGGTACGAGAGAGCAGTTCGGCGTCACCGGCTTTGGCGTTCACGTTCCGCGCCTGCGGCTCGACCGTCGGGCGCTGCTCGACCAGCATGGCTGGAGCCACAAGGGCTTGAAGGCGCTGGCCAAGGGGCAGCGCAGCTTCGCCGATTGGGACGAGGATTCCGTGACCATGGCGGTCGCCGCCGCGCGGGGCGCGTTGGCCGGGCAGCCGGTTGAACGGAGGGCGATCGCGGCGCTGACCCTCGCGTCCACCAGTCTGCCCTTCGCCGACCGGCAGAACGCTGGGATTGTCGCGGCGGCGCTTGGCCTGGGGGAGAGGGTGGCGACGCTCGACGTCACCGGCTCTCTGCGGGCGGGAAGCTCGGCGCTGCTGGCGGGGTTGCGCGGGCGGAGCGCCGGGCTGCTGATCGTCGCGGCGGAAAGCCGCCGGGCCAAGGCCGCCTCGCCGCAGGAGGCCACCTATGGCGACGCGGCGGCGGCCTTCGCCCTGGGGCGTGACAATCTTTTGGCGGAGTTTCTCGGCGGCGCGACGCTGACCGTCGATTTCGTCGATCATTACCGGGCCTCGACCGCCCTTCATGATTACGCCTGGGAGGATCGTTGGATCCGCGACGAGGGGTGGTTGACCATCGCCCCCCGCGCGGCGCGCGCCGCCCTGGAGGATTCCGGGGTGTCCGCCGCTGAGGTCGCCCATCTCATCCTGCCCCCCGGCCAGCCGCGCGTCGCCGCGACCTTGGCCGAACAGTTGGGAATTCCGGCCTCCGCCGTGCGCGACGGGCTGGACTCCCGCGTCGGCCACAGCGGCGCGGCGCACCCGTTGCTGATGCTGGCCCACGCATTGGAGCAGGCGCGGGCGGGGGATCTGATCCTCGTCATCGGGTTTGGGCAGGGGGCCGACGCGCTGGTCTTCCGCGCCACCGGGGCGGCTGGAACCGGCGCTGTCGTGGAAACGGCGCTGGCCGCCGGGCGGGTGGAGACCGGCTATGGCCGTTTCGCCGCCCTGACCGGCAGCGTCGAGCGCGACGAAGGGATGCGGGCCGAGCTGGATCTGCAAACCCCGCTGACGGTGCTGCACCGCAAGCGGGACATGCTGCTGGGGCTGGTCGGCGGGCGCTGCGCCGCCTGCGGGACGCGGCAATTTCCCAAGGCGCGGGTCTGCGTCAACCCCGATTGCAACGCCTGGGACGCGCAGGAGGATGTCCGGCTGGCCGACGATCCGGCGCGCGTCGTCACCTGGACCGCCGATCACCTGACCTATTGTCCGTCGCCGCCCGCCCATTATGGGCTGATCCAGTTCGAGGCGGGCGGGCGGCTGCTGGCGGGTTACGCCGACGTCGATCCCGGCGACCTGTCGGTCGGCGCGCCGCTGCGCATGGTGTTCCGCGTCAAGGATTATGACCCGCGCCGGGATTTCCGCCGCTATTTCTGGAAAGCCGCGCCGCTGCGCGGCGGAGAGGGTTGAGGCGATGGCGACGGGAATCCGCGACAAGGTCGCCATCGTCGGCATGGGCTGCACCCGCTTCGGCGAACGCTGGAACGACGGCGCCGAGGATCTGATGGCCGAGGCCTACGCCGAGGCGCTGGCCGATTCCGGTTTGGCGACCAAGGACATCCAAGCGGCGTGGCTCGCCACCGCCAACGAGGATCTGCATGTCGGGCGCGGCGGCATCCCGCTGGCGACGACGCTGCGGCTGCCCTACATCCCGGTGACGCGGGTGGAGAATTTTTGCGCCAGCGGCACCGAGGCTCTGCGCGGCGCGGTCTACGCCGTCGCCTCGGGGGCCTGCGACGTCGCGCTGGCGCTGGGGGTGGAAAAGCTGAAGGACACCGGCTATGGCGGGTTGCCGCAGCGGGCGCGTGGCAGCCTCAACGCGCTGTGGTGGCCATCCTACACGGCGCCCGGCTCCTTCGCGCAACTGGCCGAAGCCTACCGCGCCCGCCACGGCGTCGCCCGCGCGGATCTGAAGCGGGCCATGGCCCATGTCTCGGTCAAGAGCCACGCCAACGGGGCGAAAAACCCCAAGGCGCATCTGCGCAAACCCATCACCGAACAGGCGGCGTTGGACGCGCCCATGGTGGCCGAACCGCTCGGCCTGTTCGATTGCTGCGGCGTCAGCGACGGGGCGGCCTGCGCCATCGTCACCACGCCGGACATCGCGCGGGGCCTGGGCAAGCGGAACGCCGTCAGCGTCAAGGCGCTGCAACTGGCGGTGTCGAACGGCGCGGAATCGGGCTTTGGCGCGTGGGACGGCAGCCACGTCGTGACCGCGCGGATCGCCGCCCGCCGCGCCTACGCCGAGGCTGGGGTCGCCGACCCGCGCCGCGACCTCAGCCTGACCGAGGTTCATGACTGCTTTTCCATCACCGAGCTGGTGACGATGGAGGATCTCGGCCTGTCACGGGAGGGTGGGGCGGTGCGCGACGCGCTGGACGGGGTGTTCGACGCCGACGGCGCGCTGCCCTGCCAGATCGACGGCGGGCTGAAATGCTTTGGCCACCCCATCGGCGCCTCGGGCCTGCGGATGGTGTACGAGCTGTATTTGCAACTGCTGGGCCGCGCCGGCCCGCGCCAGCGCCCCGACGTCCGCTTGGGGCTGACCCATAATCTGGGCGGTGCGCCGCACCAGAATGTGTGCAGCGTCGCCATCGTCGGGCGGCTCGGCGAATGACGGGGGAAAAGAACATGCTGGCGGGCAAGGCGGTGGTGGTGACGGGGGCCGGGCGCGGCATCGGGCGCGAAATCGCGCTGGAATTCGCCCGTCATGGCGCGCGGGTCGTGGTGAACGACCTGGGCGTCTCGGTGAATGGGGCGGACAGCGGCGAATCCCCCGCCGACGAGGTCGTGCGCCTGATCCGCGCGGCGGGCGGCGAGGCGGTGGCCAACGCCGACAGCGTCGCCGATTGGACCGGTGCCCACCGCATCGTCGAAACGGCGCTGGACCAGTTCGGGCGGATCGACGCGGTGGTGAACAACGCGGGCATCCTGCGCGACGGCATGTTCCACAAAATGACGGAGGCGGATTTCGACGCGGTGCTGGGCGTTCATCTGAAGGGCGGCTTCAACGTCGCCCGCGCCGCCGCGCCGCATTTCCGCCAACAGCAATCCGGTGCCTACGTCCACATGACGTCGAATTCGGCGCTGATCGGCAATCTCGGCCAAGCCAATTACATGGCGGCCAAGCTTGGCGTGGTCGGGCTGTCGAAAGCCATCGCGCTGGACATGAAGGCGTTCGGCGTGCGGTCCAACTGCGTGTCGCCGTCGGCTGCGACGCGCATGGGCGACACGGTGCCGGTGGCGACGGAGGAGCAGCGCCTGCGTGCCCAGCGCCGCCAGAGCATGACCGCCGACACGATCGCGCCGCTCGTCGTCTTTCTGGCGAGCGACGCCGCGCGCGAGGTCAGCGGCCAGATCTTCGCGGTGCGCCGCAACGAGATTTTCCTGATGAGCCAACCGCGCCCCCTGCGTGCCCTGCATCGGGGGGAGGGGTGGTCGGTGGAGACGCTGGCCGACCATCTGCTTCCGGCGCTTCGCCCGTCGCTGGTGCCGCTCGACCGGGTGTCCGACGTGTTCGCTTGGGATCCGGTCTGAGGATCGGACGCCCTTCCATTTCTTTCATGGCCCATACCCTGCGTGGCGAGGGCGTTTCCGACCCGACGAGGCATGACATGAGCACCGACGTTTCCGCCCTGGTTCCCCAGCGCATCGGCGTGCATCCCCTGACCGGCCACATCGGCGCCGAGATCGACGGGGTGGACCTGCGCCAACCGCTCGCCCCCGCCGTGGTCGCGGAGATCCGCGCGGCGTTGCAGAGCTGGAAGGTGGTGTTCTTCCGCGACCAGCCCTTGAGCCACGCGGAGCATGTCGCCTTCGCCAGCGCCTTCGGCGCGCCGACCATCGGCCACCCGGTCTATGGCTTTGTCGAGGGGCATCCCCAAGTTTATGCGGTCGCCCGCGACCGGCTGGCCGACCGCCACACCGGCGATCTGCTGGTCCGCCCCTGGACCGGCTGGCATTCGGACGTCACGGCGGCGGTCAATCCGCCGGCGGCTTCCATCCTGCGCGGTGTCGTGATTCCGCCCTATGGCGGCGACACGCTGTGGACCAATCTGGCCGAGGCCTACAACGGCCTGTCGGAAACCTTGCGCGGCTTCGTCGACACCCTGCGCGGCGTCCACCAATTCTCGCCGCCGGAGGGGCAACAGGCGACCGACGGCTTCGTCCAGAAGAACGCCGCCCGTCCGCTGGTCAGCGAGCATCCGCTGGTCCGCGTCATTCCCGAAACCGGGGAGCGCGTGCTGTTCGTCAGCCCGTCCTTCCTGAAGCGGATCACCGGCCTGACGCCGCGCGAGAGCCAGCAGCTTTTGGAACTGCTGTTCGAGCATGTGACCCGGCCCGAATACACCGTGCGGTTCCGCTGGCATCCGGGCAGCGTCGCCTTTTGGGACAACCGGACGACGGCGCATCTGGCCCCCCGCGACATCTTCAGCCTGGATTTCGACCGGCAACTCTACCGCATCACTTTGCGCGGCGACGTGCCGGTCGGCGTCGATGGCCGCCCGTCACTGGCGATCAAGGGCGACCCCATCGACGCCTACCCGGCGTGACGCGGCTGGCGCGGGCGGTCATGCTGTGTGACCACTCGCGTCAGGCGATGGAACCGTCATCGCCGTCATCGCCGTCATGATGGCAGGCGACCCGGCGACCCGGCCCAATGGCGCGCAAAACCGGCGCGCGCGCCGCGCAGTCCGGCGTGGCGATGGGGCAACGCGGGTGGAAATGGCATCCCGACGGTCGGTCGGACAGGGCCGGAGCCTCGCCCCGGATCGGCGGCGGGCGGGCGGCTGACGAGGATGGGCGGCGCGCGTCGGCGAGCAGCGCCCGCGTGTAGGGGTGGCGCGGGGTCTCGAACAGGGCGTCCACCGGCCCCTCCTCCACGATCCGCCCGAGATACATGACCATCACCCGGTCGCAGATGTGCCCGACCACCGACAGGTCATGGCTGATGAACAGGATCGCCAGATCGGCCTGATCCCGCAAATCCAGGAACAGGTTGAGGATCCCGGCGCGCACGGAGACGTCCAGCGCCGTCACCGGCTCGTCGCAGACCAGAATGTCCGGCTTGACCGCCAGGGCGCGGGCGATGCCGACGCGCTGGCGCTGGCCGCCGCTGAAGCGGTGCGGATGGCTGTGCCGCAGGGACGGATCAAGCCCGACCCGCAGCATCTGCGCGGCGACATGATCGGCCAGGGCGGCGGGTGGAACCAGCCGATGGAACCGCGCCGCCTCGCCGACGATCTCCTCGACGGTGAAGCGCGGGTTGAGGCTGGCGTGGGGATTCTGGAAGACCATCTGCACCCGCAGCAACGCCGCCCGCGCCTCCGCCGCCGTCAGGCTGTCGAGGGCGCGGCCGTCCAGGCGCAGGGTTCCGGCGCTGGGGGGCAGAACCCCCGCCAAAATCCGCGCGACGGTCGATTTCCCGCAACCGGATTCGCCGACCAGCCCGACCAGCTCGCCACGGTGGATCGCCAAATCGACGCCGTCCACGGCGTGCAGGACCGCGCCACGCCGCCCGGGAACGGCGAAGGCGCGCGACACCCCGCGCAACTCGGCCAGCGCGCCGATCATGCCGCCACCGCCCGACCCGGATGGACGCAGCGCACCGCGCCGCCGCCGTCCCGGTTCAACCATGGTGGATCGGCGGCGCAGTCCGGGACGGACAAGGCGCAGCGCGGTCGGAAGGCGCAGCCGCTCGGGCGGCTGGCCAGGGTCGGGGGCAGGCCCGGAATCGGCGTCAACTGTAGGGGGGTAGTTGGTTTGACGGGAAAGGGGGTGGGAGGAAAATGGGGAAACATGTGTTGGGACAATGGGTTGGGTGAGATTGGGGGGCGGGGACGGTTTGACGTGGATTTGGTGGAAATGAGTGGAGAGTGGAAAAATTTGCGTTTGCTTTGACGCATTCCGCACCGATCTGCTTCAAGGGCGCAATCAGAAATCAGTCGGTACTCTTGCGGCCACAAGGGGTTCGTATGTCAGACATCCGACTGGTGCCACCAAGGTGTCGGGGTCTGGGAGGGGCAGAGTGGCTGTAATAGCGTTGTTTCGTTCACGATCAGCCCAAACCCCAACAGTCATTTCGCGCAGATGGTCAAGGCGGGACGGTCGCCCGAATGCCCGCTCAAGTTCTTCCAAAATTTGCCGCCGTTCGTAATCGCCAAATGATGATGGGTCGGCTGTGCAGAGCGTGACCTTTATTAGGGTGTTGTTTCTCGGTCCAAAGTATAGAGTGACTGAAAAGTCACCGCCAAACAGGCGTTGTCTTTTAACCAAGAGCCGTGGGGTGTTTCCTTTTTTATCAGTTTCAAGGGTAGAAAACCTTTCCAGCGGAATGGATTTCTTGTCAGCAGCAGATATCGCATCCTCAACCGTCATCCCCCAGCGCGTGAATTGCCAATCAGCTCGCGCGCTTTGAAGGGGGGCTACCAGCAACAGTACGGCTGCGGGCAAGGCTCTGGTCAGTGAGCGAATATCCATGTCAGTCCCGTGTTCTCAGGCTATTTGCCAACCAATTTGCGACAGAGAAACGTCGATTTCGCGAAATGCAATTCAAACGTTCTTTGGCTTGTACGTCATCACTCCCCCCTTGATGGAATGAATTTGCGCTGAAAATAACTGGACCGTCATCGGATTCCCCTTCACTCAAAAAACGCGAGAGCACAGACATGCTTTCTTCAACTGTGCTTGTTAGCGAATTGTCCCCAGGCACTTCTGGCACGCTCCATGCTATCCTTTGCCTGCCGCCCTTGGCGGACGGGGCAAAGCGTTCGTCGGGCCAGTCCGACGTTCGGGCGTCCGGGGGCGGGCACCCCCGGCGCGCCGCCCTGTGCATACGGGGGTATGCACGCGGAAAGCGCACATGACAGTAGATGAACAATAGTTAACGCGCAATGAGCGATCATTGCGCGCGTATTATTATTTCAACCCAGTAATTTTTAACCGTGGATTGTGCCGACTTTCGTCAGAAATCGCATCAAAACTGGTCGCGATCCTTTTCCTTGATGAGCTTTAGCAAGGCCATTCCATCTGGAGACAAGGCAGCGGCATCAATGTCCTTCTCCAAGTCTACAGGTTCTCCGCCAGCCTTTCGGGTCATGTATCGGCGATAAGAGATGTCATAGAGGGTTAAAATTGCCAGCGCGCGTGAATTTGCCGAAAGTGTTGCGCCTGCCCTATTAATTGCCATTTCCATTCCAAGAATTGTGGCCTTCAATAACTCTGGCAGCAGTGGTAACGGCTGATTACTCTTAATATCATCACTTAACTGAGGGTGCGCGCCGGTTGGTGCGACTTCGGAAATTCGTTTTGGCTCCGCTCCTGTTGCGAGCCACTCCAAACGAACCCCCATCCGCGAAGCAATTTTAGCGGCATCACTAATTTTCGGTTCCCTATCGCCCGCCACCCATCCGGCCATGGTGCGTTGATGCATTGAGCAAATTCGAGCTAATGCGGACACGTTCCCAGCTTCGTGAGCTAGCTCAGAAAGTCTATCCGCGATTGTCTGATGGTCACTGTTCATTGCGGGAACCGTGACCACGCGCTTGCTCGAACTGTGACGCGTCACCGTTCAGATAAGCTGTTGGAGCGAAAGACATTTTGAGCAGCACCCTCCGAATTTAGAAAAAATGAACAGTGACCGCAAAATTGCTCTTGCCGATACAGTCGTTTTGAGCCATGTTTCAGCCATGGAACTTGAAACATTAAGCTCAAACGTTCCAAACAAACCCCGCATTCGCGGGGCGTGGATCGTGTTCCAACTGCGTGTCGCCGGGTCCAGCCTGACAGCCTTGGCTGCCGAGCAGGATGTATCGGTGGCGGCAGTTAGCGACGCCATCACGCACGGATCGTCTGAGCGGCTGGAACGGGCGGTTGCCGAGAGCCTCCACCTGCCTGTCCAGGCACTCTTTTCCGAGCGCTATGACGCCAGCGGCTGCCGCCTGCGATCACAGCGCAAACGTACCACCACGGCGAAGCCGCGCAATGTCAAAGGTCGGGAGGCCGCATAGACATGAGTCAGCCGATTTTCGCTACGCAGCAACGCTGCCACCATTTGTTGCCATGTGACGCGTTCGGCGGTTCGCCCATGCCCGTTTTTTCTGGGAGTGCCGCGCCATGACACGCCGTCGTCGTTTTGCGCCCACCAGTGAACACCCTGCACAGTTCAGTATGCTGCCGGGCGAGGCTTACCATGCCTTGCCCCGTCCCCCGGCGGCGCTGCCTGGGAGCCTGGGTTGCGCGACTCGGGTCGCCGGTCTGGTTGCCTATGGGCTGGATCAAGCCCGCATTGAGCGGGGCCGCAGCCGCGAGGATGTGGCCGCGCGTATGTCCGACCTGACTGGTGAGCGGATCACCCGCGACATGCTGAACGCCATGACGGCGGACAGCCATCAAGGCCACCGCTTTCCGCTGCAATGGCTCCCGGCCTTTGTCGAAGCGACCGGCAGCTATGAGTTGCTGACGCAGATCGCCGAGCTGGTGGGGGCCATGGTCCTGATCGGCCAGGCGGTGATCGCCGCGAAAATGGCCGAACAGGATCGTCTGGTGGCCGAAGCGCTGGCGGAAAAGCGGCGGCTGGCCCGTCTGGGTGGCCGCCATGCGTGACGCACTGACGGCGGCTGAAATCGCAAGCCTTCATCCGTTTATTGCTGTGCCAGAAACAAAGTCCGGGATGATCCGCTTTGCCCGGCGCAACGCTTGGCCGACCCGACCGCGCTCTGGTCAAGGGGGTGGCGTCGAGTACCCCATTCTCGGCTGGCCCGCCCCGCTGCGCGAAGCGCTGATGGACGCCGTCAAAAAGGGTGTGCCCGCCGTCAGAAAATTGCTGGAGATCACCGAGGTTGACGGGGTGGCCGACGCTGGCCGTTCCATCGCCGCCCCCGTGTCCGGCGGGCTGCCCACCACCGCCCCGGCGACGGAACCGGCCAAGCTGGCCGAGTGGCAGCGCCGGACGCGGGACGCCCGCGCCGCTGTGCTGGCCGAGGTGGATCGCCTTCAGGCGCTGGGTGGAAAGAGCGTCACCGCCGCCATCACGCTGGTGGTGGACGGAGCGCGCACCAGCGCCCTGTCGCCCGCGTTGCTGCCGCTGGTGCCCGTGGCCAACGCCCGGTCCCGAAAGGGTGAAGGCAACCGCACGCTGTCGGTGGAAACCGTTCTGCGTTGGCACCGCGCCCGCGCCGCCGACGGCCTGGCCGGGCTGGTGCCGCGCGAAGCCAAGCCCCTTGCCGCGATCCCGGCATGGCTGGCCCCGCTGCTGAAGCTGTACCGCAGCCCGCAAAAGCCGACGTTGGCCGCCTGCCTGGAGCAACTGCCCGCGCATCTGCCGTCCGGGGTCACGGTCCCACCGAAGACGACGGCCCGACATTGGATGAACAAGGTGGCGGTCCAGGACCGGCACCGGGGCCGTCTGGGGCCGCGCGCCCTGCTGGCGCTGAAGGCGTTCCGCCGCCGCGACACGTCGGCGCTGGAACCGTTGGACGTGGTGGTCGCCGACGGTCACACGTTCCGGGCGAAATGGGCGCACCCGATCACGGGCAAGCCGTTCCAGCCCGAAGTCATGGCCGTGGTGGACGCCGCCACGCGCTGCGTGATCGGCTGGTCGGCGGGCCGGGCGGAAAGCACCGATGTGGTGATGGACGCGCTGCGCCACGCCGTGACCAACGTCGGCCTGTTCGCCATCCTCTACACCGACAACGGCTCCGGCTTCGTCAACGGCCTCGTGTCCGATGAGCTGACCGGCTATTACGCGCGGCTTGGCTGCCTGCACGAACGCGCCGAACCGGGCCGGGCGCAGGCGCGCGGCCTGATCGAGCGGCCCAACCAATCGCTGTGGCGTCGCGCGGCCAAGACGCTGCCCACCTACACGGGCCGCGACATGGACCGCGAAGCGGGCAAGCGGATCGAAAAGCTGGTTGAACGGGACCTGAAGGAGCGCGGCGCGTCGCCGTTGCTGACGTCCTGGCAGGACGGGTTGGACCTGCTGCGCCGTGAAGTGGACGGTTACAACAACCGCCCCCACCGCGCGCTGCCCAAGGTCCGCGACGGCCAAACCGGCGACATGCGTCACATGACGCCGCTGGAATGCCTGCAATCCTGGCGTGAGCGGGGGTGGGAGCCGATGACGGTGTCGGCCAGCGAGGCCGACGACCTGTTCCGCCCTTACGAGCGCCGCCGCACCAACCGTGGCGAAGTCTCGCTGCCCTGGGGCCGCTATTTCAGCGCGACGCTGGAACAGCATCATGGCGACGACGTGCTGGTCGGTTACGACATTCACGATGGGTCCAAGGTGTGGGTGCGGACCCTGTCCGGTCGCCTGATCGCTGTGGCCGACCGCGACGGCAACATCACCCCCTATCAACCGGCCAGCAAGGTCGAGCATGGCCGCCAGAAGCGCGCCGCCGGTCAGATCGCGCTGCGTCAACGGCAGATCGACGACATTCGGGTGGAGGCGGCGGGGACCGGCCCGGTCCTGAACCTGTCCGCCGAGGCCCCCCTGACGCCGGACCAGATCGAAGCCGCCACCGTCCTTTATGCGGCGCTGGAACCGCCCACCGCCGCCCCGCCTGCGCCCGCCCCCGAAGACCGTCCGCGCTTTGCCGATGATCTGTCGTGGTCGCGCTGGCTGATCGACCATCCGCAGGCGGCCACCGACGACGACCGTCGGTTCTTGGTCGAACAACTGCGCCGCCCATCCTTCCGCATGCTGCTGACCGTCGAGGGGGTCGATCTGGACGCCCTGGCCCGCATCGCAGCGCAACGCAAAGAGATCAACCATGCGTAACAAATTCGTCAAAACGTCCAACACGATGCGGTTTCTGTCCGGCGTGTCGGCCTTGCAGGACCGTGGCGCGGTCGAAGCCTGCCTGATGGTGGTCGATGGGCTGCCCGGTCTGGGCAAGACCGAGACCGTCCAGTGGTGGGCCACGCAACAGGGGTTGGTGTTCCTGCGCGCCAAGCAAGGCTGGACGCCGTCCTGGATGCTGCGCGAGCTGCTGGCGGAGCTGTCCATCGCCCCGGCCTACAGCTTTGAAAAGCTGTACCGGCAAAGCCTGGAAGCCCTGGCCGCGCGGTCGCGGCTGGCGTCGCAGGAGGGCAGCACCTTTGCCGTTGTCGTGGACGAAATCGACCACATCGCGCGGCGCACCGATTGCCTGGAAACCCTGCGCGACCTGTCGGACATGCTGGAAATCCCGTTCGTGCTGGTCGGGATGGACCGCGTCCGGGCCAGTCTGACGCGTTACCGTCAAATCGGCAGCCGGGTGGGCCAATTCTGTGAATTTCGCCCGCTGACCGCCGAAGACAGCCGCGCCTTGGTCGATGGGCTGTGCGAAGTCGCGGTGGCCGACTGCCTGATGGACACACTGCATCGGTCCTGCGGCGGCTTCGCCCGCGAGTTGAAGGAGGGCATCCGGGCGATTGAACGCTTTGGCCGACGCAACTCCGGGGCGGTGACGGCGGCGGCGATGGCCGGTCAGGTCCTGCTGAACGACCGGGCGTCTGGGCGTCCTGTCCTGGTTCGGGAGTGACGGCGATGGCTGGAAACGCAACGGCGCAAAACGCTGTGCTGGCGGCTTTGGCCGAGGCCGGGCGCTGCACCAGCTTGGAAGACATTGCCGCCACCACCGGATTGCTCCGCCGTCACCTCTCTGGGACCGCGAAGCTGTTGATCGACCGTGGCTTGATCGTCCGTCGTGAGCGTGGGTGTTACGAGATCACGCCCGAAGGTGTGGCCTTGCGCGACAGCGGTGTCGAGTTGGCTTCCGGCCCGAAAGGACCGTTTGCCCAGCCGCGCGGCGTCCGTAACTGTCTGCGCGCGCGGCTGTGGCGGGCCATCCGCATCAAGCAGAAATTCACGCTGGATGACCTGCTGTTGCTGGCCACAACCGGCGATGAACAAAACGCACGCGGAAACGCTCAAGTCTACCTGCGCATGCTGGCGCAGGCTGGCTACCTGACCGAGTTGCGCCGGGCGCACGCAAACTGTCCGAAACGCTACTCGGTGGTGCGCGACACCGGTCCGCTGATGCCGCTGTATCGCCGAGGCTCACGGGTCATCTACGACCAGAACACCAAGGTCGAATACGCCTGCGGGTCGGGCGGTGACGCGTGACCCCGGCGGAGATCGACCAGGCCATGGCGCTGCTGCGGGACCGTGTGACCGCCAGCAGCATCACCGCCGCCGCGCGCGCCCTGGATTACTCCCGCCCCGCCGTGTCGATGGCGCTGGCGGGCCGGTACGAGGGGCGTCTCGACCGGCTGGCGCAACGGGTGATGGAGCGGTTTGGCGGGGTCGAATGCCCCCATCTGGGCGTGACCATCACCGCCCAAGACTGCGCCAGCAACCGCAACCGCCCCCTGCCGACCGGCTCCACACAGAGTTTCCGCCTTTGGCAGGCGTGCCAACGCTGCCCCCACAACACCGACAGCGGGGAAACCCCATCATGTTGAGCGACGATCTGAAAGCGTTGAAAGAGGTGTTTTCGCGCCGGGCCGGGATGTTCGACGGTCAGGTCTTCCTGGATGCGCGGCAGGCCGAGGGCGTGATCGGCCTGTTGACCGCCCTGGCGGAGCAAGCCGACCGGCTGGAAGCCCTGACGGTGCCCGCCGCCGCCCGCGCGGTCCCCGACGGCGTGATCGACTTCCAGGCCGCCCGCCGGATGGCCGTGCCGCACGGGGGGAACGCCGCATGAGTGCCCGGATCGTCCCACCGCCGGGCGGGATCGTCGAGATCGACATCCCGTCCAGCGGGCCGTCCGCCGGTCACACCGTGACGCGGCGGGTGGAGACGGTGCGGGCCTGTGGGGGCGATTGGCGTCAATGCCTGCTCGCGGACCCGGTGACGGGTGCCCTGTCCGCCGCCCTGATCGCCCCGGCGAAGGACGGGCGCGCGGATCACTGGCGGTGCGCCGATCTGCCGATGGCCCTGGCCGATCCGCCGCCGCCGCGTCGGGTCAGCCCGTGACCAGCGCCGCCGCCATCGCCTCGGCCCTGTTCGGCGCGTTCGGTCTGCCACCGCCCCGCCGACCGCCGGTTCCGGCACCCGCCGACCGCTTTCCAATCTTCACTCGTCCGGCGGCCCCGCCGGTCGCCCTTCACCCTTTGCGTCTCGCCATCGGCGGGACCGTCACCCACTCCCCCAAGAGGTAAGTTTCATGACCGCCCAATCCCCTGTTTTCCCCTTCCAAGCGCCATTGCTCCCCCTGCCGTCGGGCGCGCCGACGCTGGCCAAGCATCTGCACGCGATGTTGAGCATCATCCGCCGCCATGGGCCTCTGGTGGGCGGGCTGTCCGACGCGGAGATCGTCAAGACCGCCGCCGCCTTTGCGGCGTTGGCCGAGTTGCCCGCCGCCAAAGCCAGCGTCGAGGTGTTGAATGGCAAGGTCTACTGGCGCGACGAAGACGAGACGTTGACGCTGGAGAGCATGGTCAAGCCCCATCGCTTTCTGGAGGATGAGTTCGTCCGCACGGTCGTCACCGCCGCCCTGTCAACGTCCATGACGCTGGCCCGGCTCAAGGCGCTGTCGTTCAGCGAAGCGCAGGCGCTGATTGACACCTTGGCGGCGGCTCATGGTGTCAAAGCGGGCGGCAAGGCTGGAAACGTGACCTTCGTCAGCTACGACCGGGCCTTCAAGGTCGTGATCGCCGTTCAGGAACGTCTGACCGTCAACTCCAAGATCGTGACGGCCAAGACGGCGCTGAACGAATGGTTGGCCGCCGCCGATGCGGGTGACGAAGTCCGCGCCCTGATCAACGCCGCGTTCGGTCTGGGCGACCAGGACGGGGTCCGTGTTGCCGAGTTGGTGCGGCTCAAGCGCCTGGTCATCGACCATCCGCTGTGGAAAGCGGCCATGGCCGCGATTGACGACGCGTTGGAGGTGGCGGGCAAGGCCCAATACCTGCGGGTCTACCAGCGCGCGCCGGACGGCAAATACGTCCAAATCCCGCTCGATCTGGCCAGCGTGTGAGGTGGGCCATGGCTGAACGCAACCAAACCGATGCCGTGACCGACGGCCTGCCGATCCTGGTCGAACTGGCCCACTACCCCGACGCGTTGAACGGCGCGGCGGGCAACGCCCTGGCCGCCCTGCTGTCGGAGGTGGCGAGCGCGATCCCGGCCACCTCCGTCGCCAACCCCGCCGTGTCGCGCACGCTGCTGATCGACGCGGAACGGGAGGTCGATGACCTGCGCGTGCTGCTGTTCGCCCAGCCGCCCAATCCGGCGGCCCGCC